>NZ_BCRO01000055.1 GCF_001552635.1 Actinomadura hibisca NBRC 15177
CGGACCGGCCCGGCGGGCGGCGCGGCGGGCGGAGCGGCACGGCGCGCCGTCTCGTGCGACGGCGGCGCGGCTCCGGTCACCGCGTCGGTCGATACCTCACCGGGCACCCAGCCTCCCCAGACCCTGCGGGCGCGCTGCCCTGCCTGCCCCGCGGGAGCGCCCGTCCCCACCGGACTTCCTACGACGCCAGTCTATCCGGCGCCTCTTTCGTCCTAGACCGTGACCAGCGAATGGACGTCCAGATCACCCAGCCGGGCCCGGCCGTCCAGGAAGGACAGCTCGATCAGCACCGACAGCCCCACCACGTCGCCGCCGCCGCGCCGCACCAGATCGACGGCGGCCCGCGCCGTCCCGCCGGTGGCCAGCACGTCGTCCACGACCAGGACCCGGTCACCGGGGTCGAAGGCGTCGGTGTGCATCTCGATCGTCTCGGCCCCGTACTCGAGATCATAGTTCTCCTCCAGGGTCGCCGCGGGCAGCTTCCCCTTTTTCCGCACCGGGACGAAGCCCGCGCCGAAGTGGTAGGCGACCGGCGCGGCCAGGATGAACCCGCGCGCCTCGATCCCGACGATCTTGTCGATGGTGCCGCGGCCGTGGTGGTTGACGATGGTGTCCACCACCCCGGCGAAGGCCACGTGGTCGGCCAGCAGCGGCGTGATGTCCTTGAACAGCACCCCGGGCTTGGGGTAGTCGGGCACGTCGCGGATCCGGTCGTTGATCAGCTTGTCGAGGTCCATCGGCGGTTCCCCCAGGGTTCGGTGACGGTTGCGCGCACAAGGTGGATGACAGGCGACGGCCGCGCCCACGCGGGGTGGACGCGGCCGTCGTCATGGAACGTGCTCCGCGGTGGTGCGGCGCCGGACCTTACTTGCTCCGGCGCTGGGTGCGGGTGCCGCGTTTGGGCTGCTGGCGCGGTCCCTGCTGGACGACCTTGCGGACCGTGACGCCCGCCGGGACGTCGCCGTCGCCGGCGGTGTCCTCGGGCACGTCGTCGGCCAGGGTGTCGTCCACCGCCGCGCCGGCCTTGGCGGCCTTGGCCTGGCGCTTGGCGCTGGCCTCGCGGCGGGCGAGGTTCTGCCGCAGCTGGACGTACTTGGGCTCGCGCTCCTTGAGCTGCACCAGCAGCGGCGTGGCGACGCAGATCGAGGAGTAGGTGCCGACGATCATGCCGACGAACAGCGACAACGACAGGTCCTTCAGCGTGCCCGCGCCGAACAGCGTGGTGCCGATGAACAGGATCGCCGCGACCGGCAGGATCGCCACCAGCGAGGTGTTCAGCGAGCGCACCAGCGTGGACGACAGCGCCTGGTTGGCGGCCTCGCTGTAGGTGATCTTCGAGGTCGGCGTGAGCGGCTTGGTGACCTCCTTGATCATGTCGAAGACCACCACCGCGTCGTACAACGAGTAGCCCAGGATCGTCAGGAAGCCCAGCAGCGTGGCCGGGGTGACCTCGAAGCCGGACCAGGCGTAGACGCCCGCGGTGATGACCAGGTCGTGCACCAGCGCGACCACCGCCGCCAGCGCCATCCGCCACTCGAAGGCCACCGACAGGTAGGCGATGATCAAGATCATGAAGACGACCAGCGCCTGCCACGCCTTGCTCTGGATCTCACCGCCCCACGAGGCCCCCACCACCTGGGTGCTGACCTTGTCGGCCGGGACCGACAGCTCCTTGGCGATGTTCTGCTTGACCTCGGTGACCTGCTGCGACGACAGGCTCTCGGTGGTGACGCGCCAGTCGTCGCCGGCCTTCTGCACGATGGCCTGGTGCGCGCCCGCGCCGGTGACCGCGCCGCGCACCTGCTCGATGGAGTGGCTGGAGGCGCCGAAGGTGAACACCGACCCGCCCTTGAACTCCACGCCGAAGTTCAGGCCCTGGATCAGCAGGCCCGCGATGGAGAACACCAGCAGCAGCCCGGAGATGGAGTACCAGACCTTGGGCTTGCCGACGATGTCGGCGCTGATCTCGCCCCGGTAGACCCGGGAGACGACCGCTCGGAACGCCATGGTCACACCTCCTGCTTGCTGGTGCGGACGGCCGGTGCCGGGGTCGCCTTGTGCAGGCGCCGGGGGTCCAGGCCGGACATCGGATGGCCCCTGCCGAAGAACTGCGTCCGCGACAGCAGCGCCACCAGCGGCTTGGTGAAGAAGAACACCACCACGATGTCGATCAGCGTGGTGAGGCCCATCGCGAACGCGAAGCCCGCGACGCCGCCGACGGCCAGGAAGTAGAGCACCAGCGCCGCCAGGAAGGTGACCGCGTCGGCGACCAGGATGGTGCGCCGGGCCCGCTTCCAGGCGACCTCCACCGACGGCCGCAGCTTGCGCCCGGCCCGCAGCTCGTCGCGCAGCCGCTCGAAGTACACGATGAACGAGTCGGCGGTGATGCCGATCGACACGATCAGGCCGATGATGTGCGGCAGCGAGAGCCGGAAGCCCATGTTCTCGCCCAGGATCACCACCGACAGGTAGGTGATGCCGGCCGCCACCAGCAGGCTCAGCACCGCCACGATGCCGAGGCCCCGGTAGTAGAACAGGCAGTACAGCACCACCAGCGCCAGGCCGATCGCGCCGGCGATCAGGCCGCCGCGCAGCTGGTCGGAGCCCAGCGTGGACGACACCTCGTCGATGGAGCTCTGGGTGAACTCCAGCGGCAGCGCGCCGTACTTCAGCACGTTGGCGAGGTCGTTGGCGTAGGACTGGGTGAAGCTCTCGGGCGGGCCGTCGATCTGCGCGGTGCCGCCGGTGATCGCGCCGCTGCGGATCTGCGGAGCCGAGACCACCTGGCCGTCCAGCACGATCGCGACCTGGCCGCGCGGGTCGCCGGGGTTGGCCTGGTAGGCCTGGTAGGCGTCGGCGGTGACCTCGCCGAACTCCCTGCCGCCCTGGGACTTGAACTTCATGCTGACCCACCAGCTGCTCTGTCCCTGCGTGGCGTCCGGGGGCATCGCGCTGGCGTCGGAGACCTGCTCGCCCAGGACCCGGACCGGTCCCAGGATGTACTTGGAGACCTGGCCGCCCTCTTCCTTCTGATCACAGGACACCACGAACTTGCGGGCCGGGTCGTTGGCGCCCGGCACCCGCTTGTCGGCCTTGTAGCAGTTCAGTTCCTCGAACTGCTTGATCACGGCCTTGTCGTCGATGCCGGTGTAGTCGGCGCCCGACGGCTGGACCGGCGGCACCTGGAGCTGCGGCGTGCCCGAGGTGGCGGGGGCGGGGGTGCCCGGCGCCGAGCCCGACGGCTGGGGCGTCGGCGCGGCCAGCGCCTCGCTGAGCGCCCGCCCGCGCGGGGTGGCCGTGCCGGACGGCGAGGTGGACGGGGACGGGGAGGCGCTCTTGTCCTTCTTGTCCTTGTCCTTCTTCGCGTCCTTGCCGGTCGTCGTCGGCGTCGGCGCGGGCGCGGCGGCGTTGGGCTTGCCGTCGGCGGCCGCGAACACCTGCCGGAACTGCAGCTTCGCCGTGGTCCCGATGAGCTGGACGACGCCGTCCTGGCCCTGGCCGGGCACGTTGACGACGATGTTGCTGCTGCCCTGCTTGGCGACCTCGGCGTCGGACACGCCCAGACCGTTGACGCGCTGCGTCATGATCTTGACGGCCTGGTCCATCTGCGTGGCCGGCGGGGTCTTTCCGCTCTCGGTCTTGGCCGTCAGCGTGACGGTCGTGCCGCCCGCCAGGTCGAGGCCGAGCTTGGGGGTGAGCTGGCCCTGCAGGACCATCACGCCGGTCAGGACCGCCAGCACCGCGAACAACGCGAGGAGGGTGCGCCCGGGCCGGGGAACATTGCTACGAGGCGGAGCCACTGGTCGTCATACTTCCCGTCTGAGAGTCGAGGGCGGTGCGGCCTCAGGCCGACGGCTTCTCCGCGGCCTTGCCGGCGGGGGCGGCCGTGCCGGCCTCCTCGGCGTCCGCGTGCCCGACCGCGTCGTCCTTGGACAGGTCGATCGAGGCGGCGGGCTTGGCGGCGCCGGGAGTGTCGACGGTGTCGGTCCCGCCGTCCAGCTCCTCGTCGTCGGCCTCGTCGGCCGGCTCGTCCTTGACGACGGTCATCACGGCCTGCTTGAGGAAGCGCGCCTGGACGCCCGGGGCGATCTCCAGCAGCAGCTCGCCGTCCTCGTCCACCTCGACCACGGTGGCGTGCATGCCCGCGGTGGTGATCACCTTCGTGCCGGGCTCGATGGCGCTCTGCATCGCCAGCTGCTCCTTGCGCCGCTTGCTCTGCGGGCGGATCAGCAGGAAGTAGAACACCAGGGGCACCGCGAGCAGCAGCAGGAGGTTGAAGGCGCCGCTGCCGCCCGAGTTCTGTGCCGCAATAATCATGTCGCTGCCCATCACGAGGGCGTCCTTCCGATGTGGTTGTGCCCAGCCGGTCGCCGATATGGCCTCATCCAGCATCCGTCGGCTGGGAGACGGGACCGAGTCCCGGAGTCTAGAGAGTACGCCAGGGCCCGGCAACGACGTGACGAGCAGCGCGGCCGGGAAGTTCCCAAGCCGTTACCGGAAGATCACCTACTGCGGTCCGGGGCCCTCGCCGTCCACCTCGAACAACGTTCCGGCCAGCGGCGCGGTGGGCGGCGGGGTCAGCCCGAGGTGCGCCCACGCCGCCGGGGTGGCGATGCGGCCGCGCGGGGTGCGGGCCAGCAGGCCCTGCCGGACCAGGAACGGCTCGGCGACGACCTCGACGGTCTCGGGCTCCTCTCCCACCGACACCGCGAGCGTGGACAGCCCGACGGGGCCGCCGCCGAACTTGCGCAGCAGCGAGCCCAGCACGGCGCGGTCGAGGCGGTCCAGGCCGCGCTCGTCCACCTCGTAGAGGCTGAGCGCCGAGCGGGCCAGGTCGAGGTCCACCACGCCGTCGGCGCGGACCTCGGCGTAGTCGCGGACCCGGCGCAGCAGCCGGTTGGCGATGCGGGGGGTGCCGCGGGAGCGGCCGGCGACCTCGGCGGCGCCGTCGTCGGTGATCCGCACGTCCAGCAGCCGCGCGGACCGCTTGACGATCACCTCCAGCTCGGCGGGGCCGTAGAAGTCCATGTGCGCGACGAACCCGAACCGGTCGCGCAGCGGGCCGGGCAACATCCCGGCCCGGGTGGTGGCCCCGACCAGCGTGAACGGGGCGATGTCGAGGGGGATCGCGGTCGCGCCGGGGCCCTTGCCCACCACGACGTCGACCCGGAAGTCCTCCATCGCCATGTAGAGCATCTCCTCGGCGGGCCGGGCCATCCGGTGGATCTCGTCCAGGAACAGCACCTCGCCCTCGGCGAGGGTGGACAGGATCGCCGCCAGGTCGCCGGCGCGCTCGATGGCGGGCCCGGAGGAGATGCGGAGCGGCTGGCCCAGCTCCGCCGCGATGATCATCGCGAGGGTCGTCTTGCCGAGGCCCGGCCCGCCCGACAGCAGCACGTGGTCGGGGGTGCGGCCGCGGCGCAGCGCGCTGTGCAGCACCAGCGACAGCTGCTCGCGCACCCGGTCCTGGCCGACGAAGTCGGCCAGCTGCTTGGGCCGCAGCGCCGCCTCGATGACCTGCTCCTCGGCCCCCTCCGGGTCGGCCGACACCAGGCGCTCGTCGTGGTCTCCGAAATCGTTCAATTGCTCAGTTTCTTCAGGGCGGCCTTCAGCAGGACCGGAACGGGCGGGGTGTCGGCGCCGTCGAGGTCGGCGGCGACCGCGTCCACGGCGGCGTCGGCGTCGCGCGCCGACCAGCCCAGGTTGATCAGGCCGGCCTGCACCTGGTCGCGCCAGGCGGCGGCGCGGGCCGGGGTCCGGACGCCGGGGGCGTCGCCGATCGGGCCGCCGAGGCGGTCCTTCAGCTCCAGCACGATGCGCTGGGCGCCCTTCTTGCCGATGCCGGGCACCTTGGTGAGGGCGTTGAGGTCCTCGGCGGCGACCGCGTGGCGCAGCGCGTTGGGGGTGTGCACCGCCAGCATGGCCAGGGCGAGGCGGGGGCCGACGCCGCTGGCGGTCTGGAGCAGCTCGAACACCTGGCGCTCGTCGTCGTCGGCGAACCCGAACAGCGTCATCGAGTCCTCGCGCACCACCAGCGAGGTGGGCACCTTCGCCTGGTCGCCGACCCGCAGCCCGGCGAGGGTGGTCGGGGTGCACTGCACCGCGTATCCGACGCCGTGCACGTCGATGACGGCCCCGTCGGGGCCGGCGGCGGCCACCTGGCCGCTGACGAAGGCGATCACTGCGCGTTTCCTCCTCGGTTCCTGGTGGCGGCCTTGGCGGCGGCCTGGGCGGCCGCGATGCGCGCCGCGTTGCGCTGGGCGTGGGTGCCCTGGCCCGCGCCCGCGCGGGCGGCGGCCAGCCGGGCCTGCGCGCCGCCGCGCCACACGTGGCAGATGGCCAGCGCGAGGGCGTCGGCGGCGTCGGCGGGCTTGGGCGCCTCCTCCAGCCGCAGCAGCCGCGTCACCATGGTGGTGACCTGCGCCTTGTCGGCGCGGCCGTTGCCGGTGACGGCGGCCTTGGCCTCGCTGGGGGTGTGCATCGCGACCGGCAGGCCGCGCCGCGCGGCCGCCACCAGCGCGATCCCGGCGGCCTGGGCGGTGCCCATGACGGTGCGCACGTTGTGCTGGGCGAAGACCCGCTCGACCGCGATGGCGTCGGGCCGCCACTCGTCGATCAGCGCTTCCAGGCCCCGCTCGACGCCCAGCAGCCGCAGCGCGATGTCGTCGTCGGGGCTGGTGCGCACCACGCTGACGTGCACCAGGCTGAGCGGCTTGCCCGGCGCGCCCTCGACCACGCCGACCCCGCACCGGGTGAGGCCGGGGTCCACGCCCATCACCCGCACGGCCACCCCTTTTCGATCATTTGTTCGGCTCGGGACACGCTACCGAACCCGGAGGACAATCGTCGCGCGCGACGTGCCGGGGTCAGAAGTAGTCCAGCGAGAACGCGGCCCCCGCGAACACCGCGCCCAGCGCCTCCAGCGCGCCCGCCGTGCCGCCCTCGGCCAGGCCCGCGCGGCGCAGCGTCGCGACCGGGACGCCCGCGTACAGGGCCGCCAGGCCGCGCGCGCCGACGCGTACGGCGGCCGGGTCGTCGGCGGCGGGCTCCAGCCGTCCCCGGCCGTCCGCGACGATCAGCCGCCAGGACGCGGAGTTGCCCTTGATCCGGAGGTCCTCCACGGCCAGCGGGACGTCGGCCGTCACGCCCTCGGGGTAGCCGCGCGCCTCGATGGCGGCGGGCGCGTCCACCAGGCGGAACATCCACTGGGTGCGCTCCAGCTGGTCCACCTCCCGCTCCCCCAGCAGCCACAGCAGCGGGTCACCGGGGGCCAGGGCGGCGGTGACGTGTTCGGCGATCGACGACCCGGACCCCACGATGGCGGCCAGCGCGCGCAGCGTCGCCTCCGAGCCCGCCACGAGCTTCTCCACCCGCAACGACTCGCCCCGCCCGTCCTGCCACCGGTAGGCAAGGAAACCGTCCTCGGCCAGGTAGGAGAACAGGTCCTCGTCGGACAGCTTGTGCCGCCACATGTCCACGGTCCAGTCGACCGGGCCCGAGTCGCGGGCCTCGCCGTGGACGCGGCGCAGCACCGCCCCGACCTCGGCGGCGTCCTGCGGCGTGGCCCGCCGGACCGGCACCGGCGCGGCGTCCAGCGTCCGCAGCGCCTCGGTGCGCAGCCGCACCTTGTGGAAGCCGCCCGCGTGCTCCCAGCCGAGGCTGCGGTAGATGCGGGTGGTCGCCGGGAACAGCACCGACACCGCGTGGCCCTTGGCGGCGCACAACTCCAGCGCGGCCGTCACGATCCGCCGCCCGATCCCGCGCCCGCGCGCCTCAGGGGCGACCGTCACGCCCGCGACGCCGCCCATCGAGACCGCTCTGCCGTGCCACCACTGCCGGAAGTCCAGCACGCGGGAGGTGGCGACGAGGCGGCCGCCGTCGAAGGCGCCCAGCAGGCGGCCCTCGGGCAGCGCCAGGGAGACCCGGCTCCGCCAGGCGTCGCGGTCCGCGGCGGGCACGGGGCCGAAGGCGCGGATGTTGCTGTCCAGGGCGGCGTCGAGGTCGTCGGCGGTGAGCGGGCGGATCTCCATGATCCAGCCCCTAGGCCACCGGGTGCGCGAACGCCGCCGCTCCCCGGTGGGGCGCGGCGGCGTTCGCGGTACGGCGATCGAACGACGGAGGTCAGTCCAGCGACGCGAGGATCTCCTCGGAGACGTCGAAGTTGGCGTAGACCTCCTGGACGTCGTCGGAGTCCTCCAACGCGTCCAGCAGGCGGAACACCTTGCGGGCGTTCTCCTCGTCCAGCGGCACCGACATGGTCGGCAGGAACTTGCTCTCCGCCGAGTCGTAGTCGATGCCCGCGTCCTGGAGCGCCTTGCGGACCGCCAGCAGGTCGCCGGCCTCGGAGACGACCTCGAACTCGTCGCCGATGTCGTTGACCTCCTCGGCGCCGGCCTCCAGGACCGCCATCATGACGTCGTCCTCGCTGGTGCCCGCCTTCGGCACCAGCACGACGCCCTTGCGGTTGAACATGTAGGAGACCGAGCCCGGGTCGGCCAGCGAGCCGCCGTTGCGGGTCAGCGCGACGCGCACCTCGGAGGCGGCGCGGTTGCGGTTGTCGGTGAGGCACTCGATGAGCACCGCGACCCCGCCCGGCGCGTAGCCCTCGTAGGTGATGTTCTGCCAGTCGGCGCCGCCGGCCTCCTCACCGGCGCCGCGCTTGCGCGCGCGCTCGATGTTGTCGTTGGGCACCGAGCTCTTCTTCGCCTTGTAGATGGCGTCGTAGAGCGTCGGGTTCGCCTCGGGGTCGCCGCCGCCGGTGCGCGCCGCGACCTCGATGTTCTTGATCAGCTTCGCGAAGAGCTTGCCCCGCTTGGCGTCCAGGGCGGCCTTCTT
The DNA here is from genome assembly GCF_001552635.1 of Actinomadura hibisca NBRC 15177. GTDB lineage: Bacteria > Actinomycetota > Actinomycetes > Streptosporangiales > Streptosporangiaceae > Spirillospora > Spirillospora hibisca. The sequence continues at coordinate 8,836 of NZ_BCRO01000055.1, forward strand.
GTGCTTGGTCGTCGCCCATTTGGAATGGCCGGACATCTGTCAATCCTCCTGGTCCATCGCCCGGCGCACCAGATCGGCGAAGTAGTGGTGCACACGGAAGTCACCCGTCAGCTCCGGATGGAAGGAGGTCGCCATGAGACGGCCCTGACGGACGGCGACGATCCTACCGACGTTCGGGCCGCCGTCGGCACGACCGAGCACCTCGACCCCGTCGCCGACGCCCTCCACCCAGGGGGCGCGGATGAAAACGGCGTGGTACGGCGTGTCCCCCATGCCGGTCAGCGGCACCTCGGCCTCGAAGGAGTCCACCTGGCGGCCGAAGGCGTTGCGGCGCACCGTCATGTCGATGCCGCCGACGGTCTCCTGGCCCGGCATGCCGTCCTGGATGCGGTCGGCCAGCATGATCATGCCGGCGCAGGAGCCGTAGGCGGGCAGGCCCGCCTCGATGCTCTTGCGCAGCGGCTCCAGCAGGTCGAAGGCGCGGGCGAGCTTCCACATGGCCGTGGACTCGCCGCCGGGGATGACCAGCCCGTCGATCTGTTCCAGCTCCTCGGGGCGGCGCACCTTCAGCGTGCGCGCCCCGGCGCCCTCCAGCGCCCTGGAGTGTTCGCGCACGTCGCCCTGGAGGGCGAGGACGCCGATCGTCGGCACAGCAGTCACCGATGGTCCTTCCGGGAAAAGGGGGTAAAGCCGTTGACACCCTAGATGTTGGTTACAACGCGGGTGAACAGCGGCCTTCTTCCCCGGCGGCGGCGCGTCAGCCCATCTTGAAGCGGCGCAGCGGCAGCTCCAGCGGCAGGAAGCCGTCGTCGCCGCGGTCGGCGATGCCGCGGCCGAACATGCACGATCCGGCCAGCGCCAGGCCGAACTCCTCGGGGTCGAACGGCAGCGGCACGTCGGGGGCCCCGCCGTCGACGGCGCGCCAGAACGGGCGCTCGGCCGGGAGCCGGGGGCCCTGGTCCACCACCACGCCGTCCTCGGCGGTGACGAACACGTCGCGGCGCAGCTCGCCCGCCTCGTACCAGCGGAACCAGCATCCGGCGATCACGCTGTGCAGCACCAGCACGCCGCAGTTCGCGCCCGGCAGGGCGGCGGCGGTGGTGTCGGCGACGCGGCGGGCGTCGTCGTCCTGGCGGAACAGCCGCCGGTCGCACACCAGCAGGGCGCGGTCGTAGGCGCCGACGAACAGCTCGTCCTCGTAGGGCCACAGGGCGAAGTCGAGGACGGTCTCGCCGGTCTCGGTGAGGGCGGCGGCCGGGTACAGGTCGTGCGCCAGGGCCGTCGCGGCCTTCGGATCGGGCGCCAGGCCCGGCCGGAAGACCTCGGCGGGGTCGCCCGCGCTCGCGCAGGCCAGTGCGACCGACCACCCCATGCTCGTTCCCCTCCCGCGGCCGGCCGCCCCGGGGCTCGCACCCCCTCCGGCCGCGCCGCCAGCGTAAACCCTGGGCCGGGACGGTGTGGAGGGGGCGGCGAAAGTAACCGCCCGGTCAGCTGACCGGGCGGTTGCTCTTCCGTTCGGCCCGCTGTCAGGAGCGGGCGTCGGTCATCGCTTGGTACCAGCCGGTCACCAGCCGCGGCCGGCGAACTTCTGGTCCTCGCCGAGGGAGGCGACGTTGATGCCGACCATCGCCTCGCCGAGCCCGCGCGAGACCTTGGCGATCACGTCGGGGTCGTCGTGGAAGGTGGTGGCCTTGACGATGGCCTCGGCGCGCTGGCCCGGGTTGCCGGACTTGAAGATGCCCGAGCCGACGAACACGCCCTCGGCGCCCAGCTGCATCATCATGGCGGCGTCGGCCGGGGTGGCGATGCCGCCCGCGGTGAACAGCACCACCGGCAGCTTGCCCTTCTCGGCGACCTCGCGGACCAGCTCGTAGGGGGCCTGGAGCTCCTTGGCGGCGACGTACAGCTCGTCGGCGGGCAGGCCCTGGAGGCGGCGGATCTCGTTGCGGATCTTGCGCATGTGGGTGGTGGCGTTGGAGACGTCGCCGGTGCCGGCCTCGCCCTTGGAGCGGATCATGGCCGCGCCCTCGGTGATGCGGCGCAGCGCCTCGCCCAGGTTGACCGCGCCGCACACGAACGGCACGGTGAAGGCCCACTTGTCGATGTGGTTGTCGTAGTCGGCCGGGGTCAGCACCTCGGACTCGTCGATGTAGTCGACGCCGAGCGACTGCAGCACCTGGGCCTCGACGAAGTGGCCGATGCGGGCCTTGGCCATGACCGGGATGGACACCTCGTCGATGATCCCCTGGATCATGTCGGGGTCGCTCATCCGGGAGATGCCGCCCTCGGCGCGGATGTCGGCGGGCACCCGCTCCAGGGCCATGACGGCCACGGCGCCGGCGTCTTCGGCGATCCTCGCCTGCTCGGGGGTGACGACGTCCATGATCACGCCGCCCTTGAGCATCTCCGCCATCCCGCGCTTGACGCGGGCGGTGCCCGTCGCGGGCGCGGTGGTCTCGGTGGCGGCACTGGGAGTGGACACGGGCATTCCTCACGTGACGGACGACAAGTCGCCTTCCATGATATTGCCTGCTAGGGCCGTGCCCGGACCCGGCAGAGTGTCAGCGGCCCGCGCCGCCCCCTTACGGGGTGACAGTCACCGCCCGATCGGTCCGCCCGATCGGCCCGCCGGTCAGGGGATGCGGGGCTTGCCCTCGTTCACCAGCACGACCCAGACCTGGCCCCGCGCGAAGGTCATCGGCTTGCCGTCGGCGGTGGTGAAGGTGGTGCCCTTGTCGTCGGCGGGCCGGGACCACTTGGCGTCGTAGGCCTTGCCGTCGCGCAGGACGGTGGCGCGGCCGGTGCCGGTGGTGTGGATCAGCGGGGTGTAGCTGCCCAGGAAGTCGTGGAACTTGGACCGGGTGGTCTTGGCGTACTGCACCACGATGGTCGCGCCGCCCAGCACGCCGCCCTCGGCGGCGCTGTCGGGGCGGCCGCCGTAGGACGCCAGCCAGCGCTTCTGCTTGGCCGACCAGGTGAAGCCCATGGTCGCGGCGGGCCACTTGGCGGTGAAGGAGCGGGTGGCCTTGCCCCCGGCGGGGGCGGGCCCGAAGCGGAAGCCGACGTCGCGGGGCGCGGCGGCCTTGGGCGCCTGCTTGAGCAGGTTCCTGGGGTCGGCGTACAGGTTGTACGGGATGGGCTTGGGCCCGGCGCGGAAGTAGGCGGCGCCCGCGTTCTCCTGGGAGATGTCGTAGACCGGGGCGCGGCGGATGTACTTCTTCATCTTGCTCTGCACGCCGGAGAAGGCGAAGGCGGGCCGCCCGAACTGCGGCAGCAGGTGCAGGTCGGAGATGCGGGCGCTGCGGACCGGGCCGACGCGCTTGGGCAGCTTGGAGGAGTAGACGGCCATCAGGCGGGTCTCGCCGCCCTCGACCTGCTCGACGTAGACGATGTCGGCGGCCGACACCCCGCTCTGCGGCATCGCCGGGCGCGTGTTCTCGATCTTGACGGCGAGCACCGGGTTGCGCAGGCCCGTGCGCCCGCCGGTGAACGGGTGGGTGGTCGGCGCGGGCGTTCCGGTGGCCGCCGGCGTCCCGGGGGTGCCGCTGGGCGGCGCGGCCTTGGTCGGGCCCTTGCCGTCCGAGCAGGCCGCCAGGGACCCGGCCAGCAGGACCGCCGTGCCCACGAGGGCGCCCGTCCGCACGCCCGTCCGGCCCGGAACGGACCCCTTCCACGCTGACCGCACTCTGCACGCCTCCTCGCTCGCGACCCTGCCGAGGGTAACGAAAGGAAATCAGGCGTTTGTCCGGTTCGTCGACTCGGGTGGGAAATATCGCAGTGCGCGGGCGGGCGGCGTCACCAGCGCGGCGGGTCGTCGTCGATCTCGAAGAAGCCCGGCAGCGGGGCCTTCCCGGCCAGCGGCAGCACCCGGATCAGCAGCTTGCGGCGGGCGATGCGCGCGGCCGCCACCGCGTCGTTGTAGAAGCTGCGCGCGTACACGACCTTGGCCGCCGCCGCCCCCAGCTCCTCCAGCACGGCCCTGCCCTCGCCCCGGTCGTCCTGCTGGCTGACCGAAGCGAGCAGGGTGGCGGCGAAGTCTGGCTGGTCCACCACCGCGCGCAGCGCCCGCGACAGGTCGCTCTCGGCGAACTCGCGGTTGTCGGCGTCGGCGGTGCGGGCCTCGTGCGCGGCGGTGGCCAGCACCAGGCTGGTGGCCGGGTCCAGCAGCCGGGAGGCCGCCAGCTCCAGCGCGACCGCCGCGCGGCGCACCAGCGCGGCGTCCAGCGCGGCGCGGGCGGTCTCCACCCGCACGTGCAGCCGGTCCAGCCGGGTGGCGCGCCAGGAGACGTACACGCCCACCAGGAAGACGACGGCGACCCAGAACAGGACGTCGATGATCCAGTCGGGGAACACCGCTCCCCCTAGGCGCCGCGGCCGGAGACGACGACCCCGGCACCGTCGGGCGCGACGGTCTCGTAGACGCGCAGCACGTCGCGGGCCACCGCCGACCAGTCGTAGGCGCGCACGGCGGTGCGGGCCTCGGTCGACAGCTGCTTGCGGCGGGCGGGGTCGTCCAGCAGTTCCTCGGCCGCCGCCGCCAGCGCCTGATGGTCGCCGACCGGGAACAGCGCCCCGGCGCGGCCGCCCAGCAGGACCCGGTCGAACGCCTCGATGTCGCTGGCCAGGATCGGCGCGCCCGCGCTCATCGCCTCGGCCAGCACGATGCCGAAGCTCTCGCCGCCGAGGTTGGGCGCCACGAACACGTCCACCGAGTGGTAGGCGCGGACCTTGTCCTCCTCGCTGACCATGCCCAGCACCACCACGCGGTCGCGCAGCTCGGGCGCGACGCGGGCCACCACCTCGTCGGCGTCGCCGGGCCCGGCCAGCAGCAGCCGCAGGCCCGGACGGCGGCGGCCCAGGACGTCGAAGGCGCGCAGCAGCACCTGGAGGCCCTTGCGGGGCTCGTCCATGCGGCCGAGGAAGCCCAGCGCGCCGCCCTCGCCCCGGCCCACGGGCTCGCCGGGCCAGCCCGGCAGCGGGTCGGCCATGGCGTAACGCTCGGTGGCGACGCCGTTGGGGATCAGCACCGCGTCGCCGCCCAGGTGCTCCACCAGCGTGGTGCGGGCCGCCTCCGACACCGCGATCCGGCCGGTGATCTTCTCCAGGGCGCTCATCAGGATCGGCGCGGTGACCGACACCACGCGCGACTTCTCGTAGGAGGCGTGGAAGGTGCCGACGATCGGGCCGTCGGCGGCCCAGCACGCCAGCAGGCCGAGCGACGGCGCGGCCGGCTCGTGCACGTGCAGCACGTCGAAGGCGCCCTCGTTGATCCAGCGCTTGACCCGCGCCGCCGACAGGAACCCGAACGCCAGCCGCGCCACCGAGCCGTTGTAGGGCACCGGGACCGCGCGGCCCGCCGACACCACGTACGGCGGGAGCTCGGCGTCGTCGTCGGCCGGGGTGATCACCGACACCTGGTGGCCGACGCCGGTCAGGGCCTCGGCCAGGTCGCGGATGTGCTGCTGGACGCCGCCGGGGACGTTCCAGGTGTAGGGGCAGACGATGCCGACCCTCACCGCGGGGCCCCCGCCCCGCCCGGCAGGTCGGCCACCCACACCTTCTGCAACATGTGCCAGTCCTCGGGGTGCGCGGCGATGCCCTCCTCGAAGACGCGCGCCAGCTCCTGGGTCATGGCCTGGATCTTCTCCTGTCTGACGCCCTCGCCAGGCACCGGGACCTCCTCGTGGACACGGGCCGCCCAGTACTCGCCTTCGTACCACAGGGTGACCGGGAACAAGGCAGCGCCGGTCTGGATCGCCAGCGCGGCCGACACCGCCGGCATCTTGGCCGTCTCGCCGAAGAACTTCACCTCGACGCCGCTGTCGGTGAGGTCGCGGTCCACCACCAGGCACACCGGCCGCCCGGCGCGCAGCCGCTGGGCGAGCCGCCCGAACGCCGAGGCGCCCTTGTGCGGCAGCACCTCCATGCCCAGACCCTCGCGGAACTCCACGAACCGGTCGAACAACGACTCGGGCTTGAGGCGCTCGGCGACGGTGGTGAACGGGTAGCCGCTGTGCACCAGCCACGCGCCGGCCTGCTCGTAGTTGCCCATGTGCGGCAGCGCCAGGATCGCGCCCCGGCCGGAATCCAGGGTGGCGAACAACTTCTCGTGCCCGGTGACGCGCATCCGGCCGAGGATGCGGTCGCGGTCGTACTCGGGCAGCCGGAAGACCTCCAGCCAGTAGCGGAAGTAGGAGCGCAGCACCTTCTTGCTGAGGATCCGCACCTCGTCGTCCACGGCGTCCTTGCCGGTGACGCGCAGCAGGTTGCGCTCCAGCTGCCGCACGCCGTGCCCGTGGCGCTGCCAGGTGCGGTCGGCCAGGCCGGCGAACACCAGCCGGGCGGCCCGCTCGGGGGTCTTGCGCACCACCGTCCAGCCCAGGGCGTAGGCGGCGTCCATCACCTCGTCGCGCGCGGCGGAGGCGGAGATCATGCGCGGTTCTCCCGGAGGGCGGCGGCCTCGGCCAGGGCCTGCCTGCGCACGACCGCGAAGCGCTGCCCCACCGTGACGGTGCTGAGCGCCGCCAGCACCCACAGCGCCACGGCCAGGAGGAACGGCACGCCCAGCCCGTCGAACCCGGCGGCCACCAGCGCGATCACCAGCCGCTCGGAGCGCTCGGCGATGCCCACGTTGCAGGTGTAGCCGAGCCCCTCGGCGCGGGCCTTGGCGTAGGACACCACCACGCCCGCCACCAGGCAGTACAGCGCGACGCCCGCCAGGGTGTGCTGCCCGTCCCGGTACAGGCCGATCATCAGGCCGGAAAAGATGGCGGCGTCGGCGACCCGGTCCATGGTGGAGTCGAGGAACGCGCCCCAGGTGGAGCCCTTGCCGGTGACCCGCGCGACCGCGCCGTCCAGCATGTCGAACAGCACGAACACGGTGATGACCATCGTGCCCCAGAAGAACTCGCCGCGGGGGAACAGCGCGAGCGCGCCGGCGACCACGCCCGCGGTGCCGATGACCGTGATGGCGTTGGGCGAGACCCCGGTCCGCGCGACCGCCTTTCCGACGGGGGTCAGGACGCGGCCCAGGGCGGGCCGCAGTTTGTTGAGCATCGCCGTCCGTTCTCGTGGTGTGGGGTGGCCCTCGTGATGTCGGGGTGGCAGCGCCCGCGGGCCGCGCAGCGCGCCCATCGTAGTGGTCACCGCCCGCCCCGGGGGCGCAGGCCGCGCGCCGGTCCGGGCCCGGCCGCCCGGCCCGGACCGGTTTCCGGCGCCGGTCGTGTCCGGCCCCTTGTGATCTGTGCCGTGCCGGGAAAGGGTGTGGGGACGGGTGTGACGTCGGTCACGCACGTCGCGGGCAGGGCGCCGCACTCGGACGTCAGGGCCGGGCCGGGGACGGCCGGGCCCCAGCCGCACGCGGGCCCCGGCGCGGGCGCCCGGCCGAGGAGGTAGTCATGACCGACAGGGGAGGCCACCCGGGAGGCTCCGGCAGGGGACCGGGGGCCGGCCGGCCCGACGGGGTGCGCAACGTCGCGCTGGTCGGCCATTCGGGAGCGGGCAAGACCACGCTGGTGGAGGCGCTGCTGGCGGCCACCGGCACCGTGCAGCGGCGCGGCCGCGTGGAGGACGGCAGCACCGTCAGCGACTACGACGACGTCGAGGTGCGCCAGCGGCGGTCGGTGAACCTCGCGGTGGCGCCGCTGCTGTTCGGCGACGTCAAGGTCAACCTCATCGACACCCCCGGCTACGCCGACTTCGTGGGCGACCTGCGGGCCGGGCTGCGCGCGGCCGACGCGGCGCTGTTCGTCGTCTCGGCGGTGGACGGCATCGACGGGCTCACCCGCATGCTCTGGGAGGAGTGCGCGGCGGTCCGGATGCCGCGCGCGGTGGTCATCACCAAGGTCGACCAGCAGCGCGGCGACTTCGACGAGGTCCTGGCCACCTGCCAGGACGCCTTCGGCGAGGGCGTGCTGCCCTGCTACTTCCCGGTCTCCTCCGGCGACGGCCTCCGGGGGCTGATCGGGCTGCTCACCCAGCGCTGCTTCGACTACTCCTCGGGGACGCGGGTCGAGCGCGACCCCGACCCCGAGTTCCTGGACCGGATCGCCGACCAGCGCGCCGCGCTGATCGAGGGGATCATCCAGGAGAGCGAGGACGAGACGCTGATGGAGCGCTACCTGTCCGGGGCCGACCTCGACGTCAAGGCGCTGATCGCGGACCTGGAGACCGCGGTGGCGCGCGGCGGCTTCTACCCGGTGCTGGCCACCTCGGTGCCGCACGGCGACCACCCCGGCCCGGTGGTGGGCATGGCCGAGCTGCTGGAGGTGGTCACCCAGGCGTTCCCGAGCCCGCTGGAGCACCCGGTCCCGCCGGTCACCGCCGTCACCGGCGGCCCGCCGAAGAAGATCGCCTGCGACCCGGACGGCCCGCTGGTCGCCGAGGTCGTCAAGACGGCGTCCGACCCCTACGTGGGGCGCATCTCGCTGGTGCGGGTGTTCTCCGGGACGTTGCGGCCCGACTCGGTGGTGCACGTCTCCGGGCACGGCATGGCCGACCGGGGCCACGAGGACCACGACGTGGACGAGCGCGTGGGCGCGCTCACCTCGCCGCTGGGCAAGGCGCAGCGCACGGTGTCGGAGTGCGTCGCCGGGGACGTCTGCGCGGTGGCCAAGCTGAGCCGCGCCGAGACCGGCGACACCCTGTCCGACCCCGGCACGCCGCTGCTGATGGCGCCCTGGACGATGCCCGACCCGCTGCTGCCGGTGGCGATCCGCGCCCGCTCCAAGGCCGACGAGGACAAGCTCGGCCAGGCGCTGGCGCGGCTGGTGGCCGAGGACCCCACGCTGCGGCTGGAGAACAACCCCGAGACGCGCCAGCTGGTGTTGTGGTGCATGGGCGAGGCGCACGCCGACGTGCTGGTCGACCGGCTGTCGGCCCGCTACGGCGTGGCGGTCGAGCGGGTCGGGCTGCGGGTGCCGCTGCGCGAGACCTTCGGCGGCGCCGCGCGCGGCCTCGGCCGGCACGTCAAGCAGAGCGGCGGGCACGGCCAGTACGGCATCTGCCACGTGGCCGTGGAGCCGCTGCCGTCCGGCGCGGGCTTCGAGTTCGTGGACAAGATCGTCGGCGGGGTGGTGCCCCGGCAGTTCATCCCCTCGGTGGAGAAGGGCCTGCGCCAGCAGATGGCGCGCGGCGTGGCGGCCGGGTACCCGCTGGTCGACATCAGGGTGACCCTGCACGACGGCAAGGCGCACTCGGTGGACTCCTCCGACATGGCCTTCCAGGCGGCCGGGGCGCTGGCGCTGAAGGACGCCGCGGCCAAGGTGCCGATGTTGCTGCTGGAGCCGGTCGACGAGGTGCGGGTGCTGATCGCCGACGAGTACGTGGGGCCGGTCATGTCGGACCTCACCTCCCGGCGCGGCCGGGTGCTGGGCACCGAGGCGGTGCCGGGCGGCCGCACGCTGATCAAGGCGGAGGTCCCGCAGCTGGAGATCGTGCGCTACGCCGTCGACCTGCGCTCGTTGTCGCAGGGCACCGGCACCTTCGACCGGGCGTTCCTGCGCTACGAGCCGCTGCCCTCGCACCTGGCCGACAAGGTCGCCGCCGAGGAGAAGGCCGGCTGAGCGCCCCTCCCCGGGACGGGCCGGCGGCCCCGGCCCGTCCCGCCCGGGAGTGATCCCGCCTCCTCCCGGCGGATGATCGAAGCGGTCGTGCCGCTGTGCGATTCTTAGCGGGTTATGAGCGACACGGGGGACGAGCGCGGGCGGCGGGACGAAGTGGACCGCGAGGCCGAACAGGGCGCTGAACAGCGCGTTCAGCAGCAGGACGGGCAGCAGGACGAGGCGCGGGGGCGGGCCGGGGAAGGCGCGCGGCGGGGCCGCCGCCGCTTCCTCAAGGGCGCCGGGATCGCGGCGGGCGGCGCGGCCGCCGGGGCGGTCGGCGGCGCGCTGCTGGCCGACGGCGGGCAGCAGTCGATCCTGGCGTCGGTCGGCAGCGACCTGACGCCCGACTCGGCGATGGCGGTGCCGGTGGCCGGTCCGTGGCGGCCGCGCCACAACGGCCACGTGGACATCGTCTACTCGGTGGACACCGCCCAGAAGCTGGTGGCCCTCACCTTCGACGACGGCCCCATGCCGAACTGGACGCCGATGGTCCACGACGTGCTGGACGCCGAGCAGGTCAAGGCGACCTTCTTCCTGGTCGGCGAGCGGCTGGTGCGCAACGGCGGGCTGATCAAGGACCGGATGGCCCGGCACGAGGCCGCCAACCACACCTGGGCGCACCAGAACCTGTCCCGGATGACCCACCCCGAGGCGCTGGCGGCGATCGGCCGCGCGCACCGGGCGATCGGGAGCGTGCTGGGCCGCGAGGCGCGGCTGCTGCGGCCGCCGTTCGGGCACTTCGGCGGCACCGCCGTCAGCGCCGCCGGGCAGCTCGGCTACGACATGACGCTGTGGTCGATCAAGATGCTGGAGAAGACCTACGAGGCCCACCCGCCCAAGCTGGTGGACTACATCGTCGGCAACACCCAGCAGGGCGGCATCGTGCTGGCCCACGACACCGGCAACCCCGACCGGCTGGTGGCGCTGCGGAACCTGGTGCCGATGATCCGGGGGCTGCGCGCCAAGGGCTTCGAGTTCGTGACGGTGTCGGAGCTGCGGGAGGCGGGCGCCCGCTCCCCCGCCCCGGCCCCGGCCGAGAAGCCCTGAGCGCGGGCCGCTAGCCCTTCCCGGACCCGTTTCCGGGCCCGCTCCCGCCCGCGTTCCCGCCGCCGCCCGCGCCGTTGCCTGGTCCGTTGCCTGGGCCGTCGCCCGTGGCCTCGTCGCGGCGCGGGATCGCGCACGCCGCGGTGCCGCCCGGCAGCCGGTGGCGGTTGTTGGCGATCAGCCGGTAGACGCCGTGCGCGATCCACCGCACCGGCGGCAGCCGCACCAGCGCGCCCAGCGGCCACCAGCGGCCCCCGGCGTCCATCAGCAGCCGCGACACCGCCTGCGCGCCGCCCGCGACGCGCCCGCCGCGGCCGATCCACACCACCTCGTACCCGGCCCGGTCGGCGGTGGTGCCGAGCGCGGCCAGGTCGGCCGCCTGGTAGGCGACGATCTCCGCCTCGGTGGGGATGTGCCGCTCCAGGAACCGCACCGAGGCGGTGCAGAACCCACAGTCCCCGTCGTACAGCAGCACCGGTCGTACCTGCGCCATCGCCGTCAGTCCCGGGGCCACGCGTCGGCGACGATCTGCCGGGTGTCGCGCAGCAGCTGCGGCAGCACCTTGGTGTGGCCGACCACCGGCATGAAGTTGGTGTCGCCGCCCCAGCGGGGCACGACGTGCTGGTGCAGGTGCGCGGCGATGCCGGCCCCGGCGACCAGGCCCAGGTTCATGCCGACGTTGAAGCCCTGCGCGCCGCTGGCCTTGCGCAGCGCGGCCAGCGCCCGGCGGGTCGTCTCGGCCAGCTCGGTGTACTCCCCGGCGTCCAGCTCGGTGTAGTCGGCCACGTGCCGGTAGGGCACCACCATCAGGTGCCCGGAGTTGTAGGGGTACAGGTTCAGCACCGCGAACACCGACCGGCCGCGGGCCACGACGAGGCCCTCCTCGTCGGTCATCTTCGGGATCTCGCAGAACGGGCAGCCGTCGCCCGCGCCGGACCCGGAGGGCTTGTTCTCGCCCTTGATGTAGGCCATCCGGTGCGGGGTCCACAGCCGCTGGAAGTTGTCGGGCGCGCCCGCGCCGCCCCGTTCCTCCTCGACCTGCGGGACGGTGGCGCCCCAGCCCTCCGGCTCGGGCGCGTCCGCGCGCGCCTCCTGCACCACGGGCTCCTCCGGCTCTACGCTCAAGGCGGCGCTCTCCTTAGTGTTCACGGCCTGCCTGCAGCATAGAGAGCCGCACCGGCCGCCCCGCAGCCGGGCCGCCCCCGGGGGCGCGGGCCCCGCCGGCCGCCATGCCATGCGTCTGACACGCATCCTGACGCACCTGTCCGCCACACCTGGCGCCACCGGCGTCACTCGGCCACCATGGACACCGCCCGCGGACCGTCGAACGATCATGGGAGCCGACGATGACCGACCTCGACAAAGGGTATTCCGGACAGGGCGGGGAGCCCGGCCGTCCCGAGGCGCGGTCGATGCCGTTCTTCCCGGGGCCGGCCACGTCCGGAGGCGCTCCCCCGCCGCCCGGCGGAGCACCCGGCGGCTCGCTCGGCACGCCGCCCGGAGGGACACCGCTGGCCGCGCCCGCCGTCGCACCGCTCGCACCACCTGCGCCGTCCGTCCCGTCCGCCCCCTCTGCCCCGCCCGCGCCGCCGACGCCCCACGTGCCCGCGCAGGGCGGGCGGCACGCCCAGGAGCGCGACCTGTCCGAACCGTTGCAGGGCGGCCCCAGACCGGCGGGCCTTCCTTCGAGCGGCTTTTCGGCCGGTCCCTCGGTCCTGTCCGGCACGCCCGCGCCGGGCGGCGGGCGGGGCGGGACCGGTGACGCGGTGCAGGGCCGGATCACCATCGAGGACGAGGTGATCGAGCGGATCGTCGCGCTCGCCGTGCTGGAGGTGGGCGGCGTGGCCGCGCTGGGCGGCCTCGGCACCCGGCCGGGGGTGCGCGTGCACGCCCGCGAGCACGAGGTGGCGCTGGACCTGGTGGTGTCGGTCGAGTACGGCAGCGTGATCATGGACGTGGCGCGGGCCGTCAAGGCCAACGTGGCGCGGGCGGTGGGCCTGATGCTGGGCACGCGGGTGACCTCGGTCGACGTCGTGATAGAGGACGTGCGGATGCCCGGCGGCATGGCCGGTCGCGGCTGATCCCCCGGGCGGGCTCATCGGGCGGATCGGAACTCGTGGCCGCGCGGACGCATGGTCTGCCGCGAGGCGGCGATAACGGGGCCGTGGCGGAACTGTGGCTGTCCACCCACCTGGCCGGGCCGCTGGCGGTGGTCCTGGTCGGTGGGGAACTGGATCTGGCGACCGCTCCCGTGCTGCGGGAGCAGTTGCTCCTCGCCCTCTGCCATTTCGGGCCGCTGCTGGCGGTCGACCTGTCCCGGGTGACGTTCATGGACTCCAGCGGGCTGGCCGTGCTGATCGAGTACTGGAAACGGGCGCGGGCGGCCGGGGGCGGGCTGTCGCTGGTGGGCCCGCGCGGCATCGTGGCGCGCAAGCTGGAGATCACCGGGCTGGACCAGCGGTTGTCGGTGCACCCCGACATCCCCGCGGCGCGCGACGCGGCGCAGGACGCCTCACGGGACGGGCCGCCGCCGTCCGGCACCCGCGCGCTGGACCGCGCGCCGGGCCATTCCCCGGGCCGCTCCCCCGACCGTCCGCAGGGCCGCAACGGACGCCGTCGGCCCTGAGCGGGCCTGAGCGGCCCTGAGTCGGCCTGAGTGGCCCTGAGCGGGCCGGAAGAGGACGCGCCGAAGCCGTCGCCCGGTGGCGTCAGGCCCCGGGGCGGGCGTAGCAGGTGTCGGTGGAGATCCCCACCGACATCGTGGTGATCTTCACGTAGCGGATCTGCGCGGGCGCGACGCCCGGGAAGGTGAAGGTGTGCGGGCGGCCGCCCTTGACGGTGGCCTGCTGGCTCTTGGGCGCGCCGCCGCGCAGCTGCACCTCGGCGCGGACCGCGCCGCTGCCCGAGACGCTCACCGACACCTCCAGCCTGCCCGTGGGCGAGGGACGGTAGACCGACGTCCCGGCCGGGCACCAGGTGAGGCCGACGCCGCCGCCGGTGCCGGGCAGCGGCGGGCCGCCGTCGTTGTTGTTCTGCCCCCGGTTCTGCCCGCTCGGCTGCGGGCTCGGCCGCCCGTCGGGGTAGACCTGGCCGCCCCGGTTCTGCTGGGGCAGCGGGTTGGTGGGGGTGACCGTCCGGCCCGCGCCGGGGAGGCCCTGCTGCCCGGCGGGCTGCGAGGCGGTGCCGCCGGGCGTGCGGCCCGCCGCCGTCCCGGTGCCGCCGTCCTGGTCGAACAGCGGCATCAGCAGCACCGCGAGGGCGACGGCCACGAGCAGCGCGGCCCCGCCGTAACCGGCGACCCGGGCCCCGGCCGAGCGGGTGCCCCGGGCCGGCCTGGTGGACTTCATCCGCTTTTCTCCCCGGTCGTGGCAAGTGACCGTTGAGGCTACCAACTCCGCACGGGGCCCGGAGCGGCTTGGCGGACGGGCGGCCGGGCCGTCCCGGTGGCCGGTCGCACCGGGACGGCCCGCCCGTCAGACCTGCACGCGGGCCTCGACCGCCTTGACGATCTCCTCGACGGCCTCGTCGATCGCGACGCCGTTCTTCTGCTCGCCGTTGCGGTAGCGGAACGACACCGCGTCGCCCTCGACGTCGTCGTCGCCCGCCAGCAGCATGTAGGGGACCTTCTGCTTCTGCGCGTTGCGGATCTTCTTCTGCATGCGGTCGGAGGAGGCGTCCACCTCCACCCGGACACCGCGCTCCCTCAGCCGGGCGGCGACCTTGTCCAGGTGCGGCACGTGCGCGTCGCCGATCGGGATGCCCACCACCTGCACCGGGGCCAGCCACGGCGGCATCGCGCCCGCGTAGTGCTCCAGCAGCACGCCGAAGAAGCGCTCGATCGAGCCGAACAGCGCCCGGTGGATCATGACCGGCTGCTGCCGCGAGCCGTCGGCGGCCTGGTACTCCAGCCCGAACCGCTTGGGCTGGTTGAAGTCCACCTGGATGGTGGACAGCTGCCAGGTGCGGCCGATGGCGTCGCGGGCCTGCACCGAGATCTTGGGGCCGTAGAAGGCCGCGCCGCCCGGGTCGGGCACCAGGTCCAGGCCGGACTCCTCGGCGGCCTCGCGCAGCGCGTCGGTGGCCTCCGCCCAGTCGGCGTCGTCACCGATGAACTTCGGGGAGTCGTCGCGGGTGGACAGCTCCAGGTAGAACTCGTTGAGGCCGTAGTCGCGCAGCAGGTTCAGCACGAAGGTCAGGAGGTTCTTCAGCTCCTGGCCCATCTGCTCCTTGGTGGTGTAGATGTGCGCGTCGTCCTGGGTCATGCCGCGGACGCGGGTGAGGCCGTGCACCACGCCCGACTTCTCGAACCGGTAGACGCTGCCGAACTCGAACAGCCGCAGCGGCAGCTCGCGGTAGGACCGCCCGCGCGCGTCGAAGATCAGGTTGTGCATCGGGCAGTTCATCGGCTTGAGGTAGTAGTCGGCCCCGTCCACCTCCATGGGCGGGAACATGTCGTCCTTGTACCAGCCGAGGTGACCGGAGGTCTCGAAGAGCTGCCCCTTGGTGATGTGGGGGGTGTTGACGAACTCGTACCCCTCCTCCTCGTGCCGCCGCCGCGAGTAGTCCTCCATCACCCGGCGGACGACGCCGCCCTTGGGGTGGAAGACCGCGAGGCCGCTGCCGATCTGGCTGGGGAAGGAGAACAGGTCCAGCTCCGCGCCGAGCTTGCGGTGGTCGCGCTTCTCGGCCTCCTCCAGCAGCTTGAGGTACTCGTCCTGCTTGTCGCGCGACTCCCAGGCGGTGCCGTAGATGCGCTGGAGCTGCGGGTTCTTCTCGCTGCCGCGCCAGTACGCGCCGCCGGAGCGCATCAGCTTGAACGCCGGGATCACGCGGGTGGACGGCAGGTGCGGGCCGCGGCACAGGTCCTTCCACCGCAGGTCGCCGGACTTGGCGTCCAGGTTGTCGTAGATGGTGAGGCCGCCCTCGCCCACCTCGACGTTCGCGCCGTCGTCGGCGCCCGCCGCGCCCTTGAGGCCGATCAGCTCCAGCTTGTAGGGCTCGCCCGCCAGCTCCTCGCGGGCATCGTCGTCGGAGACGGGGCGGCGGGCGAAGGTCTGCCCCTGCTTGACGATCTCGCGCATCTTCTTCTCGACGCGCTTGAGGTCGTCGGGGGTGAACGGCTCGGCCACGTCGAAGTCGTAGTAGAAGCCGTTCTCGACCGGCGGGCCGATGCCGAGCTTGGCCTCGGGGAACAACTCCTGGACGGCCTGGGCCATCACGTGCGCGGCCGAGTGCCGCATGATGGCGCGGCCGTCGGGGGAGCCGATCTCGACGGGCTCGACGAGGTCGCCGCCGGCCAGCGGGTGAGCCAGGTCGCGCAGCTCGCCGTTGACGCGGGCGGCGATCACGGTGCGGCCGTCCGCCTGGAGGGCCTGTCCGGCGGTCGCGCCGGCGGGCACCACTCGTTCGTCTCCGTCGAGGGTGACGCGCAGCTCAGACACGGTGGACACGGGTTCTCCTCGCGATGGTGGGACGGGTCGTGCGGCTTGGGACGCCTGCTGGTCAGATGCTAGCGAGTCGGCGGGGGCAGGGTCGGCCGCGCCGGTTTCCCTACCGGTTTCCATGGGTGCTCCTCTGGTCGGGCGGAGCGGCCCGGAACGGGTCCCGGAAAGCGGTGAGGCCCCGGGATCGCTCCCGGGGCCTCACCGCGCGTCGAAGTTCTAGGGCGTGCGGAGATCGCGCCGGGGAGTGCCCGGCGTCGTCGTCTCCACCACAGCCGCCATGCCGCCCATCCTAGCGCACCACCTTGATCATGCAGGCTTGATCATGCGGGCCCGGTCACGCGGTGGCCGACGACGGGTCGAGCTTGTCCATGTCCTCCAGCTCGCGGCCCTTGGTCTCGGGGACCTCCTTGAGCACGAACACGAAGGCCAGCGCGGCGAACACCGCGTACAGGCCGTAGGCGATGCCGAGGCCGAGCGAGGACAGGCCGGGGAAGCTGACGGTGATGACCCAGTTGGCGATCCACTGGGCGGCGGCGGCCACGGCCAGCGCCGAGGTGCGGATCCAGTTGTTGAACATCTCGCCGAGCATGACCCACACCACCGGGCCCCAGGTGGCGCCGAAGGAGAACACGTAGAGGTTGGCGGCGACCAGCGCGACCGGCCCGGCGACGTCGCCGAGCTGGGGCTTGCCGTCCACCACGGCGGCGGTGGCGAAGCAGACCGTCATCACGGTCAGCGTGATCGTCATGCCCGCGGCCCCGGCCAGCAGCAGCTTCTTGCGGCCGATCTTGTCCACCAGCGCGATCGCCAGCAGCGTGGTGACGACGTTGGTGACCGAGGTGATCACCGAGGTGACCATGGCGTCGCCCTCGCTGAAGCCCACCGACTGCCACAACGTGGAGGAGTAGTAGAAGATCACGTTGATGCCGACGAACTGCTGGAACACCGACAGCAGGATGCCGACCCAGACGATCTTCTTCAGCCCGAAGGTGTCCCCCCGCAGGTCCGACAGCCGCACCCGGCGCTCGGTCTTCAGCGACTTGACGATCTCGCCGATCTTCAGGTCCACGTCGCCGCCGCGGCCCATCACCTTGGCCAGCACCTGCCGGGCCCGCGCGATCTCGCGCTTCTTGACCAGGTAGCGGGGCGACTCGGGGATGGTGGTGGACACCACGCCGTAGACCACCGCGGGCACCACGGCGCTGGCGAACATCCACCGCCAGGCGCTGCCGCCCCAGGGGAACTCGCCGCCCGCGCCGCCGTCGGAGACCCGCGCGATGACGTAGTTGACGACCAGGGCCGCGAAGATGCCCAGCACGATCGCCAGCTGCTGGAGCGAGCCGAGCCGGCCGCGCAGCTCGGCGGGCGCGATCTCGGCGATGTAGGCCGGGGCGATCACCGAGGCGGCGCCCACCGCCAGGCCGCCCACCAGCCGCCAGAAGGTCAGGTCCCAGGCGTTGAAGGCCAGCGCCGAGCCCAGCGAGCTCACCACGAACAGGAGCGCGGCGACCTGCATCACCCGGATCCGGCCGAACCGGTCGGCCAGCGGCCCGGCGAACCAGGCGCCGACCGCGCAGCCCAGCAGCGCCGAGGACACCACGAACCCGATCACCACCGAGTTCAGCGAGAACTGCGCCTTCAGCGCGTCCACGGTGCCGTTGATCACCGACGTGTCGTAGCCGAACAGGAACCCGCCCAGCGCAGCCGACCCCGCCAGGAGGGCGGCGGTCGCGGCCGAGTGGGAGGGCTCCGAGCGGGCCGCCCTGTCCTCACCCTCTGTAGTCATGCACTGTGATCTTCCCCGGAAAAGGGACGTTATGCGAGCCGGACGGCACCCATGACACCGCGTCTGACCTGGGCAGGGTCAGTCGCGGACCGCCACGCCGATCAGATGCGGGCCCGCCGGGTTGGGCACCCGCGATTCGGGAAAGATGAAGCGCCGCTCCCGCACGACCGTGAACCCGGCCCCGGCGATCCACTGCCCCGTCGGCCGCGCCACCCGGCAGCCCGCCGCCAGGTGGTGCCACACCAGGTCCGCGTAGCGCTGATAGCGCACCATGCCCGGCGTGTCGCCCCGCACGTGCTCGTAGTAGCGCAGCTCCCCGCCGGGTCGCAACACCCGGCGCAGCTCGGCCAGGACGCGGACCGGGTCGCGGACCGAGCACAACACCAGCGAGGCGATCGCCACGTCGAACGAGGCGTCGTCCAGGTCCAGGTCCTCGGCCGTGCCCGCCCGCACCGCCACCGGGACGGGGGCGCGGGCGGCGGCCTCCTCGGCGCGGGCGCGCAGCGTCGGCTCCGGTTCCAGCGCCACCGCCCCGGTGACGCCGGGCGGGTAGTGCGCGAAGTTGGCGCCGTGGCCGGCGCCGATCTCCAGGGCGCGCCCGGTCGCGCCCTTCAGCAGCTCGGCGCGGTGGTCGGCCCCGCCGGCGCGGGCGGTGGCGGCGTCCATCCGGGGATAGAGCCGGGCGAAGATCGGATGCCTCAGGTCACCGGTCATGCCCGCAGTGTCCGCCGCCCCCGCCAAAGGATCAAGACGTGCCGGGCGCGGAGCCGGGCACGGAGCCGGGCGCGGGGCCGGGTCAGGCGGCCCCGCGCGCGTCCGCGAGCACGCCCCGGCGGCGCAGCTCGGGCAGCACGCCCTCGCCGAACCAGTACGCCTCCTCCAGGTGCGGGTAGCCCGACAGGATGAACTCCTCGATGCCGAGGGCGGCGTACTCCTCGATCCGGTCGGCGACCTCGGCGTGGCTGCCGACCAGCGCGGTGCCCGCGCCGCCGCGCACCAGGCCCACCCCGGCCCACAGGTTGGGGTAGATCTCCAGGTCGCGGGCCGCGCCGCCGGACCGGAAGTCCTCGTGCAGGGCCCGCATCCGCCGCTGGCCCACCGAGTCGCTGGCGGCCAGCGCCCGCTGCGCCTGGGCGATGTGCGCGGGGTCGACGCCGTCCAGCAGGCGGCGCGCCTCGGCCCAGGCCGCCTCGGAGGTGTCGCGGCTGACGGTGTGCAGCCGGATGCCGAAGCGCAGCGTCCGGCCTTCCTTCTCCGCCAGCCCCCTGATCCAGGCGATCTTCTCGGCCACCTGCGCGGGCGGCTCGCCCCAGGTCAGGTAGGCGTCCACGTGCCGGGCGGCGACCGGCCCGGCGGCGGCCGAGGAGCCGCCGAAGTAGATCTCCGGGACCGGGTCCGGCGGCCGCGCCACCGTCGCGCCCTCCACGTGGTAGTGCTCGCCCTTGAAGTCGAACGGCTCGCCGCTCCACGCGCCGCGCACGATCTCCAGGAACTCGCCGGTGCGCGCGTAGCGCTCGCCGTGCTCCAGGTGGTCGCCGAAGCGGCGCTGCTCGGCGGCCTCGCCGCCGGTCACCACGTTCAGCAGCAGCCGCCCGCCGGAGATGCGCTGGTAGGTGGCGGCCATCTGGGCGGCCAGCGTCGGGGAGACGAACCCGGGCCGGAAGGCGACCAGGAACTTCAGCCGCGAGGTCTCGCGCAGCAGCGCGGCGGTGACCAGCCAGGCGTCCTCGCACCAGGTGCCGGTCGGGGTCAGCACCGCCTCGAAGCCGAGCTGCTCGGCCGAGCGGGCGACCTGGGCCAGGTAGTCGATGTCGGGCGGGCGCACCTGGTCGGCGGTGCCGGGCCGGGCCTGCGGGCGGCCGACGCCCGCCGGGACGCTGTGCCCGCCGCCGATCAGCGCGCGGCTGTCGCCGGTGGTGGGCAGGAACCAGTGGAAGCGGGGGGCCATCACTTCACCTCGATGTCGTTGAACCGGCGGTCCACGTGGTCGGCCATCGTCACCTTGACCGGGATGAGCTTCTCGGCGTGGAAGGCGTCGGCGAGCGCCTGCTCGGCGGTGACCAGCGCGTCGTCCACCTTGATCAGCTTGGCCGCGCGGCGCTTGGCGGCGGTCTCGGCGATGGGCAGCGGCAGGCCGGTGTCCTTGGCCCACACCTTCGCCCAGCCGTCCACGTGGGCGGCCGACCAGACCAGGGCGCGGCGCTGGCGGGTGAGGTAGTCGCGCAGCGCGGCCTCCTTGGCCCGGTCGTCCAGCGTCTTCTGCCCGGCCACGATGACCTGGTAGCCGTTGGTGTAGCCGGTGCCGTCCACCAGCAGGCGGCCGCCCGCCTGGGCCTCGCCCTGGGCGGTGTAGGGGTCCCAGATGGCCCAGGCGTCGAGCTTGCCGGTGCTCAGCGCGGCCAGCGCGTCGGGCGGGGCCAGGTACTGCGGCTGGATGTCCTTGAAGCCGAGCCCGGCCTTCTTCAGCACCGTCAGCAGGTGGTAGTGGGAGGAGCTGCCCTTGGCGACCGCGACGCGCTTGCCCTTGAGCTCGGCGGGCGTGCGGATCGGCGCGTCCTTGGCGACCAGGATCGCCTGGCCGGTGAGGCCGATGTCGGCGGCCGAGACGATCTTCAGCTTGCTGCCCGCCGCCGCGGCGAACACCGGCGGCGCGTTGCCGACCGCGCCGAAGTCCACCGCCCCGGCGTTGATCGCCTCCAGCATCGGCGGGCCGGAGGTGAACTGCTTGAACTCCACCTTGTACGGCGTGCCCGCCAGCTCCCCGGCGGCGGCGAGCAGCGCCTGCTGGCCGCCCTTCTGGTCGCCGACGCGCAGGGTGACCTTGGACAGGTCGATCTTCCCGTCCGCGCCGATCGCGGCGTTCCCGGTCTCGCCGCCGCCGCACGCGGCCGCGAGGGCGGCGGTGGCGGTGAGGGCGAGGGCGGCGGCGAGCGCGCGCAGGCGCGTCCGGCGGGGACTTGCGGTGATCATGCCGTTCCTTCGGGGGTGACGCCCAGGCGCTCCAGCAGGGTCGCGCGCAGGGCGGTGAGATCGGGATGGTCGCGGTGCCGGGGGCGGGGCGTCGCCACCCGGGACTGGTGGGCGATGCGGCCGCCGTCCAGCACCAGGACGCGGTCGGCCAGCAGCAGCGCCTCGTCCACGTCGTGGGTGACCAGCAGGACGCCGGGGCCGTGCCGGTCCCACAGGTCCAGCACCAGGCGGTGCATGGTGATGCGGGTGAGCGCGTCCAGCGCGCTGAACGGCTCGTCCAGCAGCAGCAGGCCGGGCTCGCGCACCAGGGCGCGGGCCAGCGAGGCGCGCTGGGCCTCGCCGCCCGACAGGGTCAGCGGCCACGCGCCGCCGTGGTCGGCGAGGCCGACCTCGGCGAGCGCCCGGGCGGCGGCGGCCGGGTCGGCCGCCCGCAGGCCCAGGGCGACGTTGGCCCGGACCCGCTTCCAGGGGATCAGCCGCGGCTCCTGGAAGGCGACCGCGACGGCGCCGGACACCTCCAGGCCGCCGTTGGTGCCCCGGTCGAGCCCGGCGAGCGCGCGCAGGAGCGTGGACTTGCCCGAGCCGCTGCGGCCCAGCAGGGCGACGAACTCACCGCGTTCGATGGTGAGGTCGACGCCGTCCAGGACGGTGCGGCCGTCGAACCGGCGCGTCAGCCCGGTCACCCGGGCCGCGGGCGCGGTGTCGCCGCCGGTCTTGGCGGTGGTGGTCACACCGGGAAGCCCGTGCGCCATGTCAGCGCCCTCCTCTCCAGCAGCCGGACCACGGCGTCGGTGAGCAGGCCGAGCGCGGCGTACACCACCAGGCCGAGCACCACGACGTCGGTGCGCAGGAACTCCCGCGCGTTGTTGATCATGAAGCCGAGGCCGGCGTCGGCGTTGACCTGCTCGGCGACGATCAGGGCCAGCCAGGCGACGCCCAGGCTCTGCCGGAGCCCGACCAGGGCCTGCGGCAGCGCGCCGGGCAGCACCACGTGCCGCACCAGCGCGGTCCGGCTCAGGTCGAGGACCTCGGCGACCTCGGCGAGCCTGCCGTCCACGCCGCGGATGCCGGCGAAGGTGTTGAGGTAGAGCGGGAAGGCCACGCCGAGCGCGACCAGCGCCACCTTCGGCGTCTCGCCGATGCCGAACCACAGGATGAACAGCGGGATCAGCCCGAACAGCGGCAGCGCGCGGAGCATCTGCAGCGGCGGGTCGAGGGCGTGCTCGCCGACGCGGCTGAGCCCGGCCACGACCGCCAGGCCGACCCCGGCGACCGCGCCGAACAGGAAGCCGAGCCCGGCGCGCTGCACCGACACGGCGATGGCCGAGGTGAGCGTGCCGTCCCGCAGCAGGTCCAGCCCGGTGGCGGCGATCTTGGTGGGGGCGGCCAGCAGCCGCTCGGGCAGCAGCCCGGTGGAGGCGGCCAGCTGCCAGACGGCCAGCAGCACCAGCGGGCTGACGAGGCGGGCCAGCGCGGCGCGCGGCAGCAGGGCGGCGGGACGGAACGGGCGCCCGCGGGCGTGCGGACGCGCCAGGTCGAGGGAGGAGGTGGACACGGTGAACCCTTCACAGGCGACTGGCGTTCAATCTGGCGCATATTCCCTATCAAGTCAATCGGAAATACCGGTTAAGTAGGACACAGCACCGCCCCCTACCTGGGCGGGTGATCGCGATCTCCCTCTCCGGGGGCACGCCCGCCCGGCCCCGCGCCGCCTAGGCTCGGGGCAAATGAACGAGCCAGCCCCCGCCCCGACCCCGCTCGACCGCCTGCGCGACGGCGTGCACGCCGCCGTCGTGCCGCGCTCGGGCGAATCCGGCGGCTACCTGCTGCCCGCCCAGCCGCTGCTGATGTACGGCACGCTCGCCGTGCTGGTGGCGCTGACGGTCGGCTTCACCGCCGGGTCCATCGCCATCCTCATCCACGCCGCCCACCTCAGCGCGTCCCTCGCCTGGCCGCTCGGCGCCGCGATGGCGGCCCCGCTGGTGTTCGCGGTGCGCTGGCCGCTGTCGGCGTGGCGGGTGTCGGCCGCGGGCTTCCTCGCCACCGTCCCCGTCGTGGGCGGCGAGGGCTTCTGGCCGTGGCCGGTGACCGCCTTCCTCGCGCTGCTGGTCATCCTGTTCTTCGTGGGGGTCTCGGTGCCCCGCACGACCGTCGTCGGGGTGGGGACCGTCACCGTCGGCACGCTGGCCCTGGCGGTGCTGACCGGGATGCCGAGCTGGTTCGCGATGATCCTGGGGGCGCTGGCGGTGGTGACGCTGGTGTTCGGCGACGCGGTCGGCGGCCGCTACAGCCTGGCCGCGATCGTCGCCCAGCAGGCCGAGCAGTTGCGCCAGGACCTCGCCCGGCAGGCGGTGCTGGAGGAGCGCGCCCGCATCGCCCGCGAGCTGCACGACGTGGTGGCGCACCACATGTCGGTGATCGCCATGCAGGCCGAGGCCGCCCCCTACAAGATCCCCGACCTGCCCGACGCGGCCCGGCAGACCTTCGGGGTGGTGCGCGACGCCGCCCGCGAGGCGCTGATCGAGACCCGCCGGGTGGTCGGGCTGCTGCGCTCGGACGACGAGGGCGCCGAGCGCGCCCCGCAGCCGGGCCTGGACCGGCTGGAGGAGTTGGTGTCGGCCGCGCGCGGCAACGGCGCGGGCGTGACCAGCACCGTGGTCGGGGTGCCCCGGGAGGTGTCGGTCGGGGTGGACCTGTCGGCCTACCGGATCGTGCAGGAGTCGCTGAGCAACGCCGCCCGCTACGCGCCCGGCTCCGACGTCGCGGTGCAGTTGCGCTACGGCACGGCCGCCCTCACCGTCACGGTCACCGACGGCGGGGCGCGCACCCCGCCGGAGGAGTCGCCCGGCGGCGGGCACGGCCTGGTCGGGATGCGCGAGCGGGTGTCGATGCTGGGCGGCACGCTGGAGGCCGGGCCGCACGGCGACGGCTGGCGGGTCCGCGCCGAGCTGCCCTACGGCGACGCCGACTGACCGGCGGCCCCGGGCGATGATCGCGCACCGGGGCGGACGCCCGCGTACAGTGTGCTCTCGTGACGATTCGGGTGCTGATCGCCGACGACCAGGTGATGATCCGCGACGGGCTGGCGGCGCTGTTGTCCTCCGACCCCGGGATCGAGGTGATCGGGCAGGCCGGCAACGGCCGCGAGGCGGTCGAGCTGGCGCGCGCGCTGGACCCCGACGTCATCGTGATGGACATCCGGATGCCGGAGATGGACGGCCTCGCCGCCACCGCCGAGCTGGTCGGCGAGGCGGCCGCCGCCGGGGGCGACCCCGCCGACCTGCGGCCCAAGGTGCTGGTGCTGACCACCTTCGACCTGGACGAGTACGTCTACGAGGCGCTCGGCGCGGGCGCCAGCGGGTTCCTGCTCAAGGACGCCTCGGCCGCCGACCTGGTGCAGGGGGTGCGGGTGGTGGCCGGGGGCGACGCGCTGCTCGCGCCGTCGATCACCCGCCGCCTGATCGGCGACTTCGCGCGCCGCCGCCGCCACCAGCGGCCGAGCCCCGGCGCGACCTCCTCGCTCACCCCGCGCGAGCTGGACGTGCTGCGCCTGATCGCGCGCGGGCTGTCCAACGCCGAGATCGCGGGCGAGCTGGTGCTGGCCGAGCAGACCGTCAAGACCCACGTCGGGCACGTGCTGACCAAGCTCGGGCTGCGCGACCGCACGCAGGCGGTCGTGTTCGCCTACGAGAACGGGCTGGTGGGCTGACCCGGGAACGTTCCCCGGACGGCGCGCCCGCCCGGGGAACGTTCCCGTCCGCTCAGCGGGACGGGTCGAGGACCAGCTTCCCGGTGGTGCGGCGGGCGCGCATGTCCTCGTGCGCCTTCCGCACCTCGTCCAGGCCGTACTCGCCGCCCGCGACCACGCGCAGGCGGCCGTCGGCGGCCAGGCCGAACAGCTCGTCCAGCGCGGCGCGCATCACGTCGCCCGGGAGCTGGAACACGTGCGCCAGCCACATCCCCGCGATGGTGGTGGAGTACTTCATGAGGTTGGCGGGCTGCACCGGCTTCGGGGGCTTGCGCGAGGCCATGCCGTAGAAGGCGAGGCGGCCGAACGGAGCCAGCGCCTGGAGGCTCTGGTCGGTGACGGTGCCGCCGGTCATCTCCAGCACCACGTCCACGCGGCGGCCCTCGTTGGCCTCGATGAGGGCGGCCTTCATGTCGGGCTCGTTGGCGTCGATCGCCACGTCGGCGCCGAGTTCCAGCGCGAGGTCCCGCTTGTCCTGCGAGGAGGCGGTGGCGATGACCCGGCCCGCGCCCCACGCCTTGGCGAGCTGCACCGCCAGCGTGCCCACTCCCCCGGCGGCCGCGTGCACCACGACCGACTCGCCGGCCGCCAGGTGCACGCTGCGGCGCAGCAGCAACCACGCCGACGCGCCCTGCACCACCATGCCGAGGGCGGTCACGTCGTCGATGCCGTCGGGCACCTCCCACGCCAGCGCCTCGGGGGCCACGGCCTTCTCGGCGTAGCCGCCGGTGCCCAGCAGCGCGACCACGCGGCGGCCGTCGGCGGTGCGGCCGACCGCCTCGCCGCCGGGCACCAGGGGCAGCTCGGCCTTGGCCAGGTAGCTGTTCTCGGCCTGGTGGGTGTCGGCGTAGTTGACGCCGGCGCGGGAGACGTCGATGAGCACCTGGCCGGGACCGGCGACCGGGTCGGGCAGCTCGGTCGCGGTGAGCACCTCGGGGCCGCCGAACTCGGTGATCTGGATCGCGCGCATGTCTCTCTTTCCGTTGCGGGGTCGGGCGGGACGGTCAGCGGGGGCCGGGGACGCCGCGGAATTTGAAGGGTCCGGACTCGCGGCCGGGCACCACGAACCACGCCTCTCCGGTGTCGTCCCCGTCCAGGATGCCCAAGAACGCCGCCACGACGTCACCGACCTGGAGAATCGGGAAGTTCGTCTCTTCCAGGTGCGCCTTCAGCGGTACGAGGATGTCGGTGTCGGCGAAGGAGGGGCACAGGGCGTTGACGCGGATGCCCTCGCCCGCGTGCGCGGGTCCGAGGGCGCGGACCAGGCCGACCACCGCCGCCTTGTTGGCCCCGTAGATGGGGTCGAAGGGGGTGGCGGTGAGCCCGGCCATGCTGGCGGTGGCGATGATGTCGCCGCCGCCGCGGGCGCGTAGGGCGGGCAGCGCGGCGCGCACGCCGTAGACGACGCCGTCCAGGTTGATGCCCATGGCGCGGCGGTACTTCTCGGGGTCGAAGTCGGCGTCCAGGCCGCAACCGCTGGCGACCCCGGCGTTGAGGAAGGCGAGGTCGAGGCCGCCGAAGCCGTCCACGGCCGCGGCGACGGCGGCGGCGCTGTCGGCGGGCTCGCGCACGTCGCAGCGCACGAACGCGCCCTCCAGCTCGGCGGCCAGCGCCGTGCCGCGCTCGGCGTCGACGTCGGCGAGCACCAGCCGCCAGCCGTCCTCGGCCAGCCGCCGCGCCACGGCCGCGCCGATGCCGTTGGACCCACCGGTGATCAATGCGACCCTGCCCGCGGTCATGGACCCTCCCCATCGCAAGTAACTGACGAGTCAGTTACTGTAGTCGAATGGACTTCGGTTTGAGCGAACGGGCCCAGGACTATCACGGGCGCCTCCAGGAATTCATGGACTCCCACGTCTACCCGGCCGAGCCGGTCTACGCCGAGCAGCGGCGGGAGCTGCGCGGCCGGGGCGAGGAGCACACCGTCCCGCCGGTCGTGGAGGACCTGAAGGCCGAGGCCCGGCGGCGCGGCCTGTGGAACCTGTTCCTGCCCGACAGCACCGACCCGGCGCACGGCCTGACCGTCACCGACTACGCGTCGCTGGCCGAGATCACCGGCCGCTCCCCGCACCTGGCCCCCGAGGCCACCAACTGCGCGGCCCCCGACACCGGCAACATGGAGGTGCTGCACCTGTTCGGCAGCGCCGAGCAGAAGAAGCGCTGGCTGGAGCCGCTGCTGGACGGCCAGATCCGGTCGGCGTTCGCGATGACCGAGCCGGACGTCGCCTCCTCCGACGCCACCAACATCGCCACCAGCATCGTGCGCGACGGCGACCACTACGTGATCAACGGCCGCAAGTGGTGGATCAGCGGCTCGGCCGACCCGCGCTGCAAGGTCATGATCGTCATGGGCAAGACCGACCCCGACGGCCACCCCTACCTCCAGCAGTCGATGGTGCTGGTGCCGATGGACGCCCCCGGCGTGGAGATCGTCCGGCCGCTGCCCGTGTTCGGCTACTCCGACCAGCACGGCCACTGCGAGATCCGCTTCACCGACGTGCGCGTGCCGGTGGAGAACCTGATCGGCGAGGAGGGCGGCGGCTTCGCCATCGCCCAGGCGCGGCTGGGCCCCGGCCGCATCCACCACTGCATGCGGGCCATCGGCATGGCCGAGCGCGCGCTGGAGCTGATGTGCCGGCGGGCGGTGGACCGCGTCGCGTTCGGCAAGCCGCTGGCCGCGCAGGGCATCGTGCGGCAGCAGATCGCCGAGTCCCGCATGGCGATCGAGCAGGCCCGGCTGCTGACGCTCAAGACCGCCTGGCTGATCGACAAGCAGGGCGTGAAGGCCGCCCGCTCCGAGGTCGCCGCGATCAAGGTGATCGCGCCCCGCGTCGCGCTGGAGGTCGTGGACCGCGCCATCCAGGTGCACGGCGGCGCGGGCGTGTCCGACGACACCCCGCTCGCCCAGATGTGGGCGGGCCTGCGCACCCTGCGGCTGGCCGACGGCCCCGACGAGGTGCACGTCCGCTCGGTCGCGCGCGCCGAACTGGGTAAGTTCACCGGTTGATGACGAACACCACCGGGGACACCGCCGGAGACGCGGGGCCGGGCGCGCGGCGGCGCATGCCGCACGCCCGGCGCCGCGAGCAGCTCCTCCAGGTCGCGCTGACCGAGTTCGGGCGGCGCGGCTACCACTCGACGCAGATGGAGCACGTCGCCGGGGCCGCGCAGGTCTCCAAGGCGCTGCTGTACCAGCACTTCGCCTCCAAGGAGGAGCTGTTCGCCGAGGTCACCGCGAGCATCGTGACCGAGCTGACGGCCCGCCTGAACGCGGCGGTGCTGGCCGAGCAGGGTTCGGTGGACGGGATCCGCGCCATGGTGCGGGTCCTGTTCGACTACGCCACCGCCGAGCCCGACGCCTGGAACCTGGTGGTGCGGCACCTGGACAAGCCCGAGGTGGGCCTGGAGCTGCGCGACCTGCGCGAGCGCCTCGGCGTGGCGTTCGCCGACCTGCTGCTGCGCCGCCGCCGCAGGGACCCGGCGCTCAGCCCGGCCGAGCTGGCGGTCAACGAGCACCGGGCCCGGCTGCTGGTGCCGCTGATGTACGGGTCGATGCTCTCGATGGTGTCGTGGTGGCTGGAGCACCCCGACACCTCCCGGGAGAAGGCCGAGCAGATGGCGGTGGAGTTCATCTGGCTGGGCCTGGACCGGCTGCGCTCCGGCGAGCGCCTCGGCAAAGACTCCGCCATGGCCCCTGAGCCCCGCTGACCTGCGGCGTCGCCCCGGTTAGGCTCCACCGGCGTGACGGCGGACCGGCGGGAGCCCAGCAGTGACGAGTACGCCGCGATGGAGGCGGCCCTGCGCGGCGGGCAGACGCCGGGCGTCGGCGGCCAGGCGTACGCGACCATGGACCTGGCGCTGCGGGTCGGCGAGCTGATGCTCGCGGGCGGCGAGACGGCCGAGGCGGTGGACCTGGCGGTGGCGCGGCTGTCCCGGGCCTACGGGCTGCCCCACCCCGAGGTGAACGTGACGCTCGCGGCCGTCGGGATCTCCTACCTGCCCCGGGGCGGGCGGCCGCCGGTCACCGCCGAGCGGCGGGTGCGCCGCCGCCTCGCGAACTACACCCGCCTGGTCGCGGTGCACCACCTGGTGCGGGACGCCACCGCCAAGCGGCTGACCCTCCAGCAGGCGAAGTTCGCGCTGAGCGACATCATCGGGCGGCCCACCGCGTACCCGAACTGGGCGCTGGCGGTCGCCCTGTCCTGCCTGGGGGCGGCGGGCGCGGTGCTGGTGGGCGGCGGGCCGGTGGCGGCGTCGGCGGCGTTCCTGGCGACGCTGCTGGGCGACCGCACGGGCGCGTGGCTGGGCCGCCGCGGCATCACCGACTTCTTCCAGATGGCCGTCGCCGCCGCGATCGGGTCGCTGGTGACGGTGCTGCTGCTGATGGCGGACGCGCCGGTGCGCTCCGGCTCGGTGATCATCGGGGTGGTGATCGCGCTGATCCCCGGCCGGGCGCTGGTGGTGTCGATGCAGGACGGGATCGCCGGGGACCTGGTGACGGGCACGACCCGTCTGGTGGAGGTCCTGTTCATCATCACCGCGATCCTGAGCGGCATCGGCGCGGTGACCTACGTGGCGGCCCGGATGGGCGTGCCGATCTCGTTGCAGAACCTGCCCACCGCCCCGTCGTCGGTGGCGGCGGCGCAGACGCTGGGGGCGGCGGCGATCGCGCTGGCGTTCGCCGTCTACCACCTGGTGACCCGCGACCACCTGGTGGTGATCGCCATGGGCGGGGTGCTGAGCTGGGGCAGCTACGTGGAGCTGCGGCAGCTCGACCTGCCCGCCGCGCCCGCGACGTTCGTGGCGGCGACGGTGATCGGGGCGCTGGGCACGGCCCTGGCGCGGACCCGGGACGTGCCATCGCTGATCCTGGTGACCCCGTGCGTGGCTCCGCTGATGCCCGGGACGCTGATGTACCGGGGGATGCTGGAGCTGACCAGCGGCCACACGGGCAAGGGCGGGCTGGTGCTGGCCGAGTCGCTGGCGACGGCGCTGGCGATCGGCGCGGGGGTCTACGTCGGGGCGGAGCTGCTGCGGGTGTTCCGCCCGGCCCGGCGCGTCCTGCGCCCGTCGGCCCGCCGCGTCCGCATGTGAGCGACGGGGAATCGTCCGGAGAACGCGAACGGCGGCCGGAGGTTCGCACCTCCGGCCGCCGCGGCGGCTAAGCGTTGACGCTCAGCTCAAGCCTTACAGCGGGTACACGCCTTCGGCCTGCGGGCCCTTCTGGCCCTGCGTGATCTCGAAGCCCACGCGCTGGTTCTCCTCCAGGCTGCGGTAGCCCTGGGTGGTGATCGCCGAGTAGTGGACGAACACGTCCGGGCCGCCGCCGTCCGGGGCGATGAACCCGAAGCCCTTTTCGGCGTTGAACCACTTCACGGTGCCTTCGGCCATGATTTCTCCTTAGGGGTGATACTTCACCGACCGCCACTTCGGCGATCGGGCTGCGCGCGGACCTTGTTCTCGCTATCCGCCGGTCACCCGGAGAAGCAAAAACGCCCGCTGTCACGAAACTTCCGCGGGCGCTTAATTAAACAAAACGTACGAGGAAACACGACTGCAACGCGTCAACTCTACCCCACCGATCGCCTCACGCAACAGGTTCGGCCCGGCGAGTCCGGCGGGCCGCCCGACAAAGGTGAACAAGCTTCGTAAAACGCCGCCGGGAACGCCTCCGGCCCCGGCGGGGCCGGGGCCGGAGGGGTCAGCGGGTCGGGTCGGTCACAGCGCGCTGTTGCGGAAGGGCGTCCTCGGGGCGCCCAGGTTGGGCTTGCCGATCAGCTTCTTCGAGCTGACCGCGTAGATGCCGTCGTTGGTGAACACCCAGACGATCTTGCGGTCCCATTCCACGTAGGTGCCGTGGGTCTGGTTGCCCAGCGCCCAGTCGGGCACGCGCGGGCTGTAGCCCTCGGGCACGAACTGGGCGGCGATCCTGGGGCGGCGGATGTCGCGCATGTCGTAGAACTGCACGCCCGCGTTGTAGAAGCCGTAGGTCAGCAGGCCGTTCGGCGGGGTGCCGGGCGAGGTGTAGTAGCCGGTCCGCTTGGGGCCGAAGCTGCCGCCGCGCTGGCAGTAGTCGGTGAACTTCGAGCCGCTCGGCGGGGTCGGCCGGGGCAGGGCGCCCACGATGCGCGGGCGCGCGGGGTTCCGCACGTCGACCTGGAAGATCTCCTTGTACGGCTCGTGGCAGTCCTCGCCCAGCGGGTAGCCGCTGACGTAGACCATGCCGGTCTTGGCGTACTGCGAGACGTCCACGTTGTCGGCCTCGGTGCCGCCCACCGACTGCGGCAGGTCGATGTGCGAGACCGTCTTCATCTGCGCCGGGTTGGAGATGTCCAGCACCGAGAAGCCGAAGCCGCCCTGGGCCGCGAAGGCGTACTTTCCGCCCTGCTCGACCGGCTTGGGGATGAACAGCGGCATCCGCGCGCCCATCCAGGAGGTCTGGTTGCCGCAGCGCGGGTTCTTGCGGTAGGCCGCCTCCTCGCCCTTGACCTGGCCGGGCAGGTGCCACTCGCCCAGCTTGCGCGGGTGGGCCGGGTCCGACATGTCCCAGGACTGGTAGCCGGCCGAGTACAGGTGCGTGGGGACCTCGCTGTTGCCCCACGAGTCGCGCGGCGCGGTCGCGATGAACATGTACTTCTCGCCGGTGTAGTACGGCACGTCCAGCGAGCCCGAGCCCTGCTGCGGCCGGGTCATGTCGCTGTTGAGCGGGTCGCGCTGGGTCGCGTCGGTGCTGACGGTCGCCAGCAGCTTCCAGTCCTTCTTGCGCGGGCCGTCCAGGCGGTAGACCTTGAAGCCCTTGAGGGCGATCTTCTTGCGCAGCGCGGCGACGCCCGCGGGGTTGTTGAACTTGCTCTTGTCGACGCCGTCGCCGAGCTCGTCCACCTGGCGCTTGGCCTCGAAGCTCTGCACCATCACGTAGGCGTTCAGCCTCTTGTTCCACTGGATCGTGGAGGCGCCCCACATGTCGTTCGGGGCCCAGGAGGAGTTGCCCTTGCTCTCGTCGCCGTCCACGTCGTTGCGGGTGAGCTTCTCGACGACCTTGACCTTGCGGACGTCGGTCACGTCGTAGACGCGGCCCTCGCTGCGGTCGTACTGGAACAGATAACGCCGGCCCTTGAAGTCGACGATGTTCTGCCAGGAGTGGAAGTAGTCGGGGGTGAATTCCCCGCCCCGATAAGACGCCTCCAGTTTCACCGGGCCGGAGACGTGCGACTTGGGGTCATAACCCTTGGTCTTGGCGAACAGTTCCTGCGCGCCGCCCGGGAAGGCGTGCCGCTCCTCCCCCGCCGGGGTCAGCGCCGGGTGCCGGAAGGTGCCGTCCAACTGCATCCCGAAGCTGCCGGGGTCGGGCTCGGCCGGGCGCCGGTCCCCGCAGACGGTGGGGATGTAGGGGTCCTTCGGCGTCGCGGCCTGCGCCCCGGCGCTCGCGGCCAGGGGGACGGCGACGGCTGCCGCCGATCCCGCGGCCAGGACCGACAGGCGGATTCTCCTCATGCGGATGTGCCCTTTCGTCTTCCCCCGAGCGTTCACCCGTATTCGGGTAGGGAAATCATCGGGGCCGGGGGGCATATCCGCTAATACCAGTCTGCTCCGCCGCTATAGCCGATCGGTTATCGGTAAACGGGGGCGGGAAAAGGGAGCGGCTCCCCTCCGGAGAGGGGAGCCGCGGCGCCCGGGTCAGCTCCGGGTGAGACCGGCCAGGGCCTCGGCGGCCCGGTGGCAGTCGTGGAAGGTGCAGTAGAGCGGGACGGGCGCGAAGCGGATCACGTCCGGCTCGCGGGCGTCGGCGATCACCCCGTGCTCCTCGGCGAGCCGCCGGACCATCGTGCCCGCGTCCGCGATCCGCACCGACAGCTGGGTGCCGCGCTGCTGCGGATCGGGCGGGGTGATCACCTCGACGCCCGGGATCGCGGCGAACCGTTCGGCGAGGTAGGCGGTCAGGCGCTCGCTCTTGGAGCGCAGCGCGTCCATGCCCACCCGGTCGAAGATCTCCAGCGAGACCAGCACCGGGGCCAGCGCCAGGATCGGCGGGTTGGAGAGCTGCCAGGCGTCCGCCGAGGCGGGCGGGTCGATGTCGGGGGCCATCCTGAAGCGGGTCGCCGGATCGGTGCCCCACCAGCCCGCCAGCTTGGGCACCGAGGCGTCCCGCACGTGCCGTTCGTGCACGAAGCAGCCCGCGACCGCGCCCGGACCGCTGTTCAGGTACTTGTAGGTGCACCAGGCGGCGAAGTCGACGTCCCAGTCGTGCAGCCGCAGCGGCACGTTCCCGGCCGCGTGCGCCAGGTCCCAGCCCACGACCGCCCCGGCCGCGCGGCCCGCCTTGGTGATGGCGGCCATGTCCATGAGCTGGCCGGTCAGGTAGTTGACCCCGCCCAGCATCAGCAGCGCGACGGTGTCGCCCTCGCGCTCCAGGAACGCGAGGACGTCCTCGGTGCGCAGGTTGTCCTCGCCGTCGCGGGGCGTCAGCCGCACCACGGTCTCCACCGGGTCCAGGCCGTGGTGGACGGCCTGGCTCGCGACCGCGTAGGAGTCGGACGGGAACGCGCTGTCCTCGATGACGATCCGCGTCCGACCGTCGCGCGGCCGGTAGAAGCTCGCCATCATCAGGTGCAGGTTCACCGTGAGCGTGTTCATCGCCACGACCTCGTGCGGCAGCGCGCCGACCAGCCGGGCGGCGGGCTCGCGCAGCAGCTCGTGGTAGTCCACCCACGGGCGGCGCGCCTGGGTGTGGCCCTCCACCGCGTAGGTCGCCCAGTCCTGGAGCTCCTCGGTCAGCCGCGCGGCGGTCGCGCGCGGCTGGAGGCCGAGGGAGTTGCCCGCGAAGTAGGCCGCCTCCGCGAAGGGGCCGCCCGGCGCGGGCGGGACCAGGAACTCGCCGCGCAGCGTGGGGAGGGGGTCGGCCTCGTCCAGACGGCGGGCTTCCTGCTCTGTGCTCACTTCTTCTTTCCTTCGACGAGGTCGAGCGCGATGTCGACGATCATGTCCTCCTGGCCGCCGACCATGCCGCGGCGGCCGACCTCCATGAGGATCTCGCGGGTGTCCAGGCCGTAGCGGCGCGAGGCGTCCTCGGCGTGCCGCAGGAAGCTGGAGTACACGCCCGCGTACCCGAGGGTCAGGGTCTCGCGGTCCACCTGGACGGGGCGGTCCTGGAGGGGCCGCACGATGTCGTCGGCGGCGTCCATGAGCTTCAGCACGTCGCTGCCGTGCTTCCAGCCCATCAGGTCGGCGACGGCGACGAACGCCTCCAGCGGGCAGTTGCCCGCGCCCGCGCCCATCCCGGCGAGGGAGGCGTCCACGCGGCGCACGCCGTTCTCGACGGCGACGACGGAGTTGGCGACGCCGAGGCCCAGGTTGTGGTGGGCGTGGATGCCGATCTCGGTGTCGGCGTCCAGCACCTCGCGGTAGGCGCGGACGCGGTCGCGCACGCCGTCCATGGTCAGGCGGCCGCCGGAGTCGGTCACGTACACGCAGCGCGCGCCGTAGGACTCCATCAGCTTGGCCTGGCCCGCGAGCGTCTCGGGGTCGGCCATGTGCGACATCATCAGGAACCCGGCCACGTCCATGCCGAGCTCGCGCGCGGTGGCGATGTGCTGGGCCGAGATGTCGGCCTCGGTGCAGTGCGTCGCGACGCGGACCGAGCGGACGCCCAGCTCGTAGGCGCGCTTCAGCTCGGCGATGGTGCCGATGCCGGGCAGCAGGAGCGTGGTGAGGACGGCGTTCTCCATCACCTCGGCCGCCGCCGCGATCCACTCCTCGTCCAGATGCGCCCCGGGGCCGTAGTTGACGCTGGAGCCCGCCAGGCCGTCGCCGTGCGCGACCTCGACGGCGTCCACGCCCGCCGCGTCGAGCGCCCTGGCGATCTCGCGGACCTGGTCGACGGTGTAGCGGTGCCGGATGGCGTGCATGCCGTCCCGCAGGGTGACGTCCTGCACGTACAGCTCGTGGGTCGGCTCGTTGGTCATCGCGCCGCCAGCCTTTCCGCGACGCGTAGCGCCGCCGACGTCATGATGTCCAGGTTCCCGGCGTAGGCGGGCAGGTAGTGCGCCGCGCCCTCTACCTCCAGGAACACCGACACCAGGGTGCCCGCTCCCCCGGCGAGGCCCGCCAGCGGGTCGTCGCCGGTGACCGGGCGGATCTGCACCTGCTGCTTGAGCCGGTAGCCCGGCACGTAGGCGGCGACCTCGGCGACCATCTTCTCCACCGAGGCGCGCACCTGGTCGTGGTCGCAGTCGCCGACCACGCAGTACACGGTGTCCCGCATGATCAGCGGGGGCTCGGCCGGGTTCAGCACGATGATCGCCTTGCCCCGGGCCGCGCCGCCGACCTCCTCCAGCGCGCGGGAGGTGGTCTCGGTGAACTCGTCGATGTTGGCGCGGGTGCCGGGCCCGGCCGACTTCGAGGCGATGGACGCCACGATCTCGGCGTAGCGCACCGGCGTCACCCGCGACACCGCCGCCACGATCGGCACGGTGGCCTGGCCGCCGCACGTCACCATGTTGACGTTGGCGGCGTCCAGGTGCTCCTCCAGGTTGACCGGCGGCACCACGTACGGGCCGATCGCGGCCGGGGTGAGGTCCACCAGCCTCTTGCCGTAGGGCTCCAGGACCTTGGCGTTGTGCCGGTGCGCCTTGGCGGAGGTGGCGTCCAGCACCACGCTCACGCCGACGAACTCCGGCATGGCGACCAGGCCCTCGACGCCCTCGTGGGTGGTGGCGACGCCGAACCGGCGGGCCCTGGCCAGGCCGTCGGAGTCGGGGTCGATCCCGGCCATGACGGCCATGTCGAGGGACTTCGAGGTCCGGATCACCTTGATCATCAGGTCGGTGCCGATGTTGCCCGATCCGATGATCGCGACGCGCTGCGCGTCCGGCATGGCCGTCCCTCCTTTCCGTCGTGCGCCGGCGCGGCCGATGCCGGGCCGGCGAGGTTGTCGTCGATGAGCGCGAGGTCGCCCGCGCCCGAGCAGAAGGCCGCCAGCGCCCGGGTGGCGCGGTGGCCGAGCCGGGTGGCGTCGGGGCCGGTCCCGGTGAGCGGCGCGACCCGCCGGTCGTGCAGGGTGCCGAGGTAGAACGGCACGTCCACCAGGTGCGCGGCGCCCAGCGCGACGCCCGCGCGCACCAGCGGCGAGCGGTGCCCGAACTGGTGCCGCCGGACGTGCGCGCCGTGCTCGCGGTGCCAGCGGACCAGCTCGGCGACGGGCCGCTCGAACACCACCTCGGTGCGCACGGCGGCCCGCGACAGGTTCTCCGGGTCCAGCGCCGCGAACAGCCGCATCTCCTCGGCCGTCGTGGTCACCAGCAGCGGCACCCGCGCCGCCGTGCCCGAGCGCACCGCGTCCATGGGGTGGCGGGGCAGGAACTCCCCGTCCACCACCGGCGCGATGGGCAGCACGCCCTCCACCGGCGGCCGCGTCAGCAGCGCGTCGGCCTCGGCGTCCAGCACCGCGCGCAGCGGCGCCGAGCGGGGCAGCGCCCGGCCCAGCGCGCGCCGGAACGCGCCGGTCAGGGCCCGCGCCTTCTGCGGCGTCGCGAACCCGTAGGGCAGCGGGCTCAGCGCGGCGGCGCGGGCGAACAACCCCTGCGCCGCCGGGGCGGCCATCAGCGCGAGCACGCTGGTGCCGCCCGCCGAGTGCCCGGCCAGGGTGACCTGGCCGGGGTCGCCGCCGAACGCCGCGATGTTGTCGCGCACCCACTCCAGCGCCGCGACCTGGTCGCGCAGCCCGAGATTGGCGGGGATCGTGTCGTCGTACCCGAAGCCGAGGACGCCGAGCCGGTAGTTGACCGTGACCACGACCAGGCCGTGGTCGCGGGCCAGCGCGTCGCCCCGGTACATCGGCTGCGCGCCCGACCCGGACACGAACGCGCCGCCGTGCAGGAACACCAGCACCGGGCGCGGCCCGGCGCCGGGTTCGGGGAGGCCGGGCGTCCAGACGTTCAGCGTCAGGCAGTTCTCCCGGCCGGCCGCCGGGTCGATCTCCAGGCCCGGCACCCACGCCATGCGTCCCGGGCGCTGCGCGGCGGGCGGGCCGAACGCGCGCATGTCGCGCACGCCCTTCCACGGCACCGGCGGCGCGGGCTCGGTGAACCGGCGCGCGGGGGCGGCGTACGGGACGCCCCGGAAGACGGTGACGCCCTCCTCCCGGCCGCCGCGCACCTCGCCCGCCACGGTCCGCGCCGTGGTCCGCGCCCTGGCCTGCCCTCCGGTCCGCGCGCCGGTCCGCAGCGTGGTCGCGCCGGGCGTGGTCATGGCGCGTTCCCCGCGACGGGGACGGGCGCGGGGGCGGGCACGGGCGCGAAGAACGCCTCGGCGTTGCCGCCCAGCAGCATCGCCTGCTGCGCCTCGTCCAGCTCGGCGCAGGCGCGGATGGTGGAGCCGGGGTCCTTCTCGCCCAGCGGGAACGGGTAGTCGGTGCCCAGCATGACCCGCTCGGGGCCCATGACCTCCACCAGCAGCCGCAGGGCGCGCGGGTCGAACACCGCCGAGTCCACGTGGAAGCGGTCGGTGTACTCCGAGGGCGGGCGGGGCGAGTCGGCGCGCACGATGTCGCGGTTGCGCCAGGCGTTGTCGGCGCGGCCCAGCAGGAACGCGAAGCTGCCGCCGCCGTGGCAGAAGCAGAGCCGCAACGACTCCGGCAGCCGCTCGAACGCGCCCGACAACATCATGCCGAGGATGCCGAGCTGGGTCTCGGCGGGCATCCCCACCAGCCACGGCAACATGTGGCCGCGCATCCGGTCGGCGGCCATCATGTCCCACGGGTGGGCCAGCACCGGCAGCCCGATCCGGGCGCAGTGCGCGAGGAACTCCACGATGCCCGGGTCGTCCAGGTTGCGGTCGCCGACGTGGTTGCCGATGTGCACGCCCCGGTGCCCGGCCGCCGCCGCGCGGGTGGCGACCTCGCAGGCCAGCGCGGTGTCCTGGAGCGGCACCTGGCACAGCGGCAGCAGCCGGGCGGGCGCGGCGGCGCAGTAGGCGAGGATGCGGTCGTTGACCAGCTCGCACCAGTCGGCGGCGCGGGCGGGCTCGGCGTCGTAGCCGAACATCAGCGGCGTCGAGGACACCGCCTGGACGTCGACGCCGAGGGCGTCCATGTCGGCGACGCGGCGCGCCGGGTCCCACAGGCCCGCCTCGACCGGCCGGTACTCCTGGTCGCCGCTCATCATCATGCCGGTGCCGTCGCCGTGGACGCGCAGCCACGGCTCGCCCGCCCCGGTGAGCGTCCGCCCCTCGGCCCGGGACAGGCGGGGGAAGACGTGGGCGTGGACGTCGAAGACAGTCACGGATCCTCCGTTCGCGGGCGCGCCGCCGCCGCCACGCCGCCCGCCGAGGGCGTGGTGGGGGGACGGGCGGGCGGCGCGCCGGGCGAGGGGTGGGTCAGGCGCGGGGCGCGGTGGTCGGGATCAGGTCGTCGGGCCACTGCTTGCCCGGGTGCACGGCGCCGCAGTTCGGGCACTTGCGGTCGCCGTCGTAGAACGCCTGGAACACCGGCGGCAGGTCGTCCACGATCGAGCGGACCTGGAGCTCGGTGCGGTGCACCAGGTGGTGGCACTCCATGCAGTACCACTCGAACGACTCCAGCTCGCCCTCGGGCCGCGGGATCTCCACCACCAGGCCGATCGAGCCCTCCTCGGGGCGCTGCGGCGAGTGCCGCACGTGCGGCGGCAGCAGGAACACGTCGCCCTCGTTGATCTGCACGTCGACCGGGGGCTTGCCCTCCTCCTCCATGACGCGCAGCACCATGTTGCCCTTGAGCTGGTAGAAGAACTCCTCGCGCGGGTCGTCGTGGAAGTCGGTGCGGCGGTTGGGGCCGCCGACCACCATCACGATCAGCCCGGCGTCGTCGAAGACCTGCACGTTGCCGACCGGCGGCTTGAGCAGGTCGCGGTGCTCGTCGATCCACGCCTGGAAGTTGAAGGGCGCGCCGAACGTCATCTTGGGCAGGGTCATGCTCCGGCCTCCTTGCTGGAGTGGGGGGAGTTCGGGATGTGCGCCACGCACGAGATCTCGATCAGCAGGTGCGGGTGCGGGAGCTGGTGGACCGCCACGGTGGTGCGGGCGGGCCCCGACTCGTCGAAGTAGGTCCCGTAGACCTCGTTGTAGCCGCCGAAGTCGTTCATGTTCACCAGGTAGGTGGTGACGTTGACGACGTCGGACAGGTCGCCGCCGGCCGCGCGCAGGATGTCGCGGACGTTCTCGATGACCGCGCGCGTCTGCTCGCGGATGTCGAGGTCGGTGACGCCCATGGCGTCCGCGGTGGCCCCGGCGAAGGTGCCGTCGGGCCGCCGCGAGCTGGTGCCGGACACGAACACCAGGTCCCCGGCGCGCTTGAGGTGGGGGAACCGGCCGCGCGGCTTGGCCTTGCCCTCGACCAGGATCGCCCCGCTCATCGGCTCGCTCCGCTCGCGGCTCACCTGGTCGTCACCTCCACCGCGCCGAGGCCCGCGCCGGTGACGCGGACGTGGGCGCCCTTGGGCAGCGGGATCGCGGCGGTCGCCGCCCCGGCCAGCACGATGTCGCCGGGCCGCAGCGGCGTCCCGGCTGTGCGGGCGAGGCGCTCGGCGGCGCGCAGCGACCGGACCGGGTCGCCGAGGATGGCCGCCGACGAGCCGGTCTGCGCGACCCGGCCGTCGATCTCCACGATGAGCCCGACGTTGGCGACGTCGCGCGGGTCGTGCCAGGGGCCGAAGCCGAACCCGGCCGCCGAGGCGTTGTCGGCGACCACGTCGGGCAGGGTGAACTTGAAGCCCTCGTAGCGCGAGTCGAGGATCTCGTAGCCGACCGCGACCTTGTGGCCGCCGCCGGGCTCGATCCGGAAGACGATCTCCGGCTCGATGCGCGGGTGGATCAGCGTGCCGGTGTCGACGTCGGTCTCGACCAGCATCGCGTCGGTCAGCAGGCCCCAGATGAGGTCGTCCACCCCCATCTGGACCATCTTGGCGCGGCTGGTGAAGCCCATCTTGACGCCGATGCGGCGCTCGCCCCGCTTCTCGCGGCGGGCGATGACGGCGCGCTGGATCTCGTAGGCCGTCTCGACGTCGAACGGCGCGACGTCGGTGAGCCGTCCGATCGCGCGCCGGTCCCGGACGGCCTCGTCCAGGATCTCGGCGAACTTCGCAATGTCAACGGGCTTCGCAACGTCGGTCATGAGTCCTCCTTCGCGAACGCGACGCGCACGTCGCCGAGCCCGGCGATGCGGGCCTCCAGCACGTCCCCGGGCGCCACCTGCACCATCGGGCCGAGCGCGCCGGTCAGCACGGTGTCGCCCGCGCGCAGCGGGCGGCCCACGCGGACCAGGGTGTCGGCGAGCCACAGCGCGGCGTTCAGCGGGTGGCCGAGGCAGGCCGCGCCGGTGCCGGTGGACACCTGCTCGCCGCGCCGCTCCAGCACCATGCCGCAGGCGCGCAGGTCCACGTCGGCGAGCGCGGCGGGCCGGTTGCCCAGCACGTACATGCCGCAGGAGGCGTTGTCGGCGACGGTGTCGGCCAGCGTGATGTCCCAGTCGCGGATGCGGCTGCCGACCACCTCGATCGCGGGCAGCACGAACGCGGTGGCGCGGATCAGGTCGGCGACGGTGTGCCGCTCGTGGGTCAGGTCGTGCTCCAGCACCAGCGCGACCTCGGCCTCGGCCTTGGCCTGGAGCACCGCGCCGGCCGGGATCTCCGCGCCGTCGGGCACCGCCATGTCGGCGAACAACATCCCGAAGTCGGGGCTGTCCACGCCGAGCTGGGACTGCACCGCGGCGGAGGTGAGGCCGATCTTGCGGCCGGCCAGGCGGCGGCCCTCGCCGAGCCAGTGCTCGGTGAGGCGGTCCTGCACGGCGTAGGCGGCGTCGGCCGACCCGATCAGGTCGCGCACCGGGGCGCACGGCTCGCCGGTGGCGTAGGCGGTCAGGATGCGGTCGGCGGCCTGCTCGACGGGCGAGCCGACGGTCGGGGTCACTGTCTCGGTCAAGGGTTCGCTCTCAGATCTGGATGCAGACGTTGACGGGCTCGGAGAAGAAGTCCAGGGAGTACTCTCCGCCCTCGCGGCCGATCCCGGAAGCCTTCACCCCGCCGAACGGGGTCCGCAGGTCGCGCAGGTTCCAGCAGTTCACCCACACGATCCCGGTCTCGACGCGCGGGGCCACCCGGTGGGCGCGCGACAGGTCCCGGGTCCACACGGTGGCGGCGAGGCCGTAGACGCTGTCGTTGGCCAGCGCGACCGCCTCCTCCTCGGTGTCGAACGGGGCGACGTGGCAGACCGGCCCGAAGACCTCCTCGCGGACGGTCCGCGCGGTCTCCGGCAGCCCGGTCAGCACGGTCGGCTCGACGTAGAAGCCATTGTCGCGCCCGTCGCCGAAGCTCGGCGCGCCGCCCCCGGCGACGACGGTCGCGCCCTCCTCGACGGCCAGCCGGTAGTACGACAGGACCTTGTCGCGGTGCTGCGCGGAGATCATCGGGCCGTAGCCGTCCAGCTTGCGGGCCCGCTCCCCCAGCGCCGCCACGAACTCCTCGAAGATCGGGCGATCGACGTAGACGCGCTCGGTGCACAGGCAGATCTGGCCCGAGTGGGTGAAGGCCGAGCGCACGGTGCCGTCCACGGCCGCCTCGAAGTCGGCGTCGGCGAACACCAGCGCGGGGTTCTTGCCGCCCAGCTCGAAGGAGACCGGCGTGACGTTCGCGGCGGCGTTGCGCATGATCGCCGAGCCGGTGGCCGACTCGCCGGTGAAGGCGATGGCGTCCACGCCCGGGTGCCCGGTGAGGAACGACCCGGCGGCGTCGGAGCCGTGCCCGTGCACCAGGTTGAACGCGCCCTCGGGCAGCCCGGCCTGGTCGATGACCGAGGCCAGCAGCGTCGCGGTGGAGGGGGTCTCCTCCGACGGCTTGGCGACCACGGCGTTGCCCGCCGCCAGCGCGGGCGCGACCTTCCAGGTCAGCAGCAGCAGCGGCAGGTTCCACGGCGAGATGATCGCCACCACGCCCAGCGGGCGGCGCACCGAGTAGTTCAGGGCCTGGCCGGTGCCGACGCTCCAGCCCGGGACGCTGGTGGTGTAGGCGCGCTCGGGGCGCCCGTACAGCAGGTCGGCGTAGGCGCGGAAGTTGCCGATGGCGCGCGGGATGTCCACGGTGGCGGCCAGCTCGCGCGGCTTGCCGGTGTCGGCGACCTCGGCGTCCACGAACTCGTCGAAGCGGGCCTGGATGCCGTCGGCGATCCGGCGCAGCGCGGCGGCGCGCTCCTCGGCGGGCGTCGCGCCCCAGCCGCCGTCCAGCGCGGCGCGGGCGGCGCGGACGGCCTCGTCCACGATCTCGCGGGTGGCCTCGGGCACCCGGCCGGCCACCGACCCGTCGGCCGGGTCGATCAGGGGGAAGGTGTCCCCGGTGGTCCGGAAGGTGCCGGCCACGTAGTGCGCGGGTGCGCTCCGCCCCATCTGTGGTCCTCTCTCGACGGTCGGTCCGGTCAGCAGAATCATGCCCCCAGGCGATATGCCTGTCTAATACCGGTTGCCGCCGGAGCTATCACCACCCGGCGATACCGGCGGGGCGGCCCGGATACTGATGATCTTTCTTCCCCGGAGGGGTGGTGGTCCACTCGGCCGGGCTGGCAGATTCGTCCCGGCGGCGGGCGGAGATCCCGGCCGCGCCGCGAGGCGGAGGTGACGATGACCGGCACGGTGCCCGACACCCGCGACGCGTTCGGCGAGGACGTGTTCGGCGACGACTGGGTGCACTTCTTCGGCGGCCTGCTCGACTCCAACAGCGACCAGGAGGCGGCCTTCGTCGGGAAGCTGCTGGACCTGGAGCCCGGCCGCGAGGTGCTGGACCTCGGCTGCGGCTACGGCCGCATCGCCAACCACCTGGCCGCCGGCGGCTGCCGGACGACCGGCCTGGACGCCCAGCCGTCGCTGCTGGAGCTGGCCCGCCGCGACGCCGCCGCCCGGGGCCTCGACGTGGACTACGTCCAGGGCGACATGCGGGACCTGCCGTGGACGGAACGGTTCGACGCGGTCCTGTGCTGGTTCACCTCGTTCGGCTACTTCGACGACGACGGCAACCGGCGGGTGCTCGCCGAGGTGGCCCGCGCGCTCAGGCCGGGCGGGCGGTTCCTGGTCGAGACGATGAGCCGCGACTGGATGCTCGCCCGGTTCCAGCACGCCAGCGTGGTCGAGCGGGACGGCGACCGCGTCGTGGACCGGCACCGCTACGACCCGCTGACGGGCCGCCTGGTGACCGAGCGGACGCTGATCCGGGACGGCGAGATGCGCGACACCCGGTACTTCGTGCGCCTGTTCACCTTCACCGAGCTGCGGGACTGGCTGCTGGCCGCCGGATTCACCGAGGTGCGCGGGGTGGACGAGATGGGCGAGCCGTTCGGCCCCGACAGCAACCGGATGATCGTGATCGCCACCCGCTGACCGCCGTGCCGTGGCCCCGCCCGGCGTTCCGGGCGGGGCCACGGAGCGGATCTCAGACAGGATCGAGATAACCCGCCGCCTGGAGCGTGAACATCTCGGCGTACCGGCCGTCCGCCGCCATCAGCTCGTCGTGGGTGCCGTGCTCGGCGACCCGGCCGTCGGCCAGCACGTAGATGTGGTCGGCCGTCCGCACCGTCGAGAAGCGGTGCGAGACCAGCAGCACCGTCCGCCCGGCGAGCAGCGCGCGCAGGCGCTCGAACAGCTCGTGCTCGGCGCGGGCGTCCAGCGTCGCGGTGGGCTCGTCCAGGATGACGAACG
This sequence comes from Actinomadura hibisca NBRC 15177, assembly GCF_001552635.1. Taxonomy (GTDB): domain Bacteria; phylum Actinomycetota; class Actinomycetes; order Streptosporangiales; family Streptosporangiaceae; genus Spirillospora; species Spirillospora hibisca. Next base: position 52,136 of record NZ_BCRO01000055.1, read on the forward strand.
GCGCGTCGCGGAAGAAGGCGCGCGCCAGCGCGACCCGCTGCCACTGGCCGCCCGACAGGTCCACGCCGCCGACGAACTCGGGCCCGAGCAGGGTCCGGTAGCCGTCGGGGAGGTCGGCCAGCAGGCGGTGCGCCCCGGCCGCGACGGCGGCCCGCTCGACCGCCTCCTGGTCCCCCGCGTTCTCCCAGCGGCCCACGGCGACGTTGTCGTCGGCCGGCAGCAGGTAGCGCTCGAAGTCCTGGAACAGCACCGCGATCGAGCGGCGCAGCTCGTCGGGGTCGGCGCCCGCGACGTCCACGCCGTCGTAGCGGATGTTCCCCGACTGGGGCCGGTAGAGGTGGGACAGCAGCTTGGACAGGGTGGTCTTGCCCGAGCCGTTCTCGCCGACCAGCGCCACCACCTGCCCGGCGTGGATCTCCAGATCGACGCCGCGCAGCGCGGGCCGGTCGGCCGAGGGGTAGGTGAAGGCGAGGTCCTCCACGGTGAGCCGCCGGAACGGCGGCGGCGCGGGCAGGGCCGCGGCCGGGCGCTCCGGCGGGACCAGGAACGACTGGAGGTCGTGCACGAAGGGGGCGGCCTCGAAGAGCTGGTCGGTGCCCGCGGCGGCGGTCCGCAGCCGGGAGGCCAGCAGCAGCACGGCCGCGACAGCGGCCCCGGCGTCGGCCATCGCCATGCCGCCGGACGCCGCGTAGAAGATCACCGGGCCGAGCACCGCGCCGAGCGTGAGGCCGCTCGCCAGCCGGGCCAGCAGGGTGATCCGCAGCCGCTCGCGGGCGGTGCGGCGAATCTCCGCCAGGCGCTCCTCGGTGCGGCGCTCCCACCGGCTCCGCAGGTAGGGGGCCAGGCCGAACGCGCGGACCTCCTTGGCGGGGCGGCGGCCGGTCAGGACCTCCAGCAGGTAGCTGCGCTCCCGCTCGGCGGGGGTGAGCCGGAACAGCGCGTCGAACAGCAGCTGCCCGCTCTTCAGGCCCGCCAGCCAGAGCGGCACGGCCGCCAGCAGCGTCGCGGGGACCAGCCACGGCTCGATCGCCGCCAGCGCCAGCGCGATCCCGGCGGTGCTCAGCAGGGCGCTGCTCAGCGCGCCGACGCCCTGGGCGAGCTGGTGCGGCCGGATGCGCGCGCTCATCGAGGCGCGTTCCAGCCGGTTGTGGAACTCGGGGCGCTCGAACTCGGCCAGCTCGACGGTGCAGGCGACGTCGAGGATGCGCCCCATGGCGTACCGGTTGAGCAGTTCACTGAGGACGTCGTCGCGGGCGGTGGCCACGGCGGTGGCGAGGCCCACCAGCCCGACCAGGCCGAGGGTGAGCGCCGCCTGCGCGAGCACGGGGCCCATGTCGCCGCCGCCGGGGTTCAGGACCCGGTCCAGCAGCTCGCGGCCGCCCAGGATGGGCAGGACCAGCCCGAGCCCGGCGACGGCCTGGAGGACGGTGACGAACAGGAACTCGCGGGGCGCGGCGACCGCGGCGAGCCGGACGGCGCCGACCAGGAGGACGGGAAGCCGCCGCGCCTGCACGCGCGGCGGCTCCGTCAGCCCGGCGGCGGTGACCGGTGCGGACGGCGCGCCGTCCGCACGGTCATCACTCTGGGCGTTCATCTAGTAGCCGACCTGCTCCACTTCGCCGCGCCGGAACGGGCCGCCCTGCATCAGCAGGTCGGCGACGCAGTCCGACATCGGGAGGTCGAGGTCGTTCTGCATCCACATGAACTGGCCGCTGGGGTTGGCCTCCAGGAAGACGTACTCGCCCTCCGGGGTGACGATGAAGTCCACGGCGGCGTAGACGATCCCGAGCTCGTCCAGCAGGGACTGCGTCCGCTTGACGACCTCCTCGGGGATCGGCCGGTAGTCGCCGTACTTCATCTGCTGGGTCTCGGCCCGCCAGTCCACCTGGGTCGCCGCGTCGCCCTGCGAGTCCACCGTCACCGAGAAGTAGGTGTTGCCGATGACGGTGAGCCGGACCTCGTAGGCCTTCTCGATGTACTCCTGGAACTGGCAGATGGTGTGCCGGACCCGGGGCGCGTTGTCGTGGATCTCCTCGCCCAGCACCGTGGTGAGCAGTCCCGACGGGTAGGCCCCCGGGTAGTGGATGACGCCGCCGGTCAGCGACTTGTAGACGAGCCGGTGGCCCTGCTCGGCCAGCCGGACGACCTCGTCGGGGTCGTTGGTCAGCAACGTCCTGGGCACGCGCATCCCGAGCCGCTTGGCGAGCTTCAGCTGGTAGGGCTTCAGCTCGGCCACCGAGTCGGCGTCGGGGCGGTTCATCCACAGGCAGTCGGTGCCGCGCAGGATGCCGCCGACGCCGTGCAGGCCCTCGTACCGGGCGAACTCCTGCTCGGCCTCGCCCATCTCGTCGCCGAACTCGAAGGCGGTCGGCCGCCGGTACCACACCCCCGACAGCCGGGACAGGTCGACCTCGCGGTCCCGGTAGCGCATGACCTCGCGCTCGCCGCCGAAGTCGGAGGTGGTGAAGCTCAGGTCGCGCGGGAAGTAGCTGGTGTCCACGCGGGCGACCCGGGCGCCCTTCGCCGTGAGGCTCCGGACGACCGGATCGACCGTGGGGTCGAAGTCCTGAGTGAGGATCAGGACCTCAGCCTGGGTGTCTGCCATGTATCAGGCGCAGTGGTCGTCGATGTACTTGTCGCCGCCGTAGACGCCGGTCTTGGTCCAGGAGGTGTAGCCGGCGGTGATGTCGTAGCCGTCCGGGCCCTTCCAGGTCTGCGACTCGGGGTCGTAGGAGCCGGCCTGCGGGTCGGCGCCGGGGCCCTCGCCGGTCCACGGGGCGGTGTAGGCGTAGCCGAAGGGACGCTCGTCGCCCTCGTTGGACGCCATGGCCTCCAGGTCGACCTCGGAGTGGTCGGGCGACAGGAAGGCGCGGGTGGTGCGGAGCGGGTGCCGGGTGAGCACACTGGGCATGGTGGTGCCTTTCTCGTGCGGGGTCCCCCGCACGGAGTTCTTTCCGTGCGGGACGTCTGATCGGACTCGCCAGGGTTACGCCGAGGTGGGCTGGGTGATGCCGACGATTCCTGGCACCTCGTCGGAGAAGATCCAGACCATGTTCTCGGCGTCGTAGTGACCGGTGGGCAGTCTCACCTCGGTGTCCGGTTCGAACTCGCTGACGAGCTCGTACAGGTAGGCGAGCGGGGCCGACCGGGCGGTGCGGGTGCGCGCGCGGGACTCGACGGGGCCGGCCCTGATGACGATCTCGTTGCCGTCGAGCTCTGGACGGTCGAGCCGCAGGAAGGTCGGCCAGCGAAGGGACGGGGACATGGTGGGTTCCGGCTCCGGGGTCATGCGGTTGGGCCCTTCCGAAGATCATCGGTAACCCTCACGAGCAAGGTGCCACGGGGGTCCGGCATGGACAAGTCCAAGATCATGACCGCATCCGGCCACCGAACCCCCTTGATCATTTGCAGATGTTGATCTTCATCCAGCTCAGGGCGCCGGAGGCCGACGGCCTCCGGGGTGCCGCAAGGGGTCGCGGCGGGCCCTGACCCCCGTCCTGACCGGTCTGAGGCATGCCTGTTCGGTCGTCGCCGACCGCTCAGATATGACGAATTTGTGATAGTAAGACGGCATGCGCGCCATCGACCTGCTCAACGGACGGCTCAAGCTGCGGCATCTGGTGCTGGTGGTGGCCATCGCCGACCAGGGCAGCGTGCTGCGCGCCGCCGAGCACCTGCACCTCGCCCAGCCCGCCGTCACGCGCAGCCTGCGCGAGGTCGAGCACATCCTCGGCGTCGAGCTGTTCACCCGGGGGCCGCGCGGGGTCACCCCGACGCTGTTCGGGGAGGCGTTCGTCGAGCACGCCCGCGCGGTGCTGGCCGAGCTGCGGCGGGCCGGGGAGCGCATCACCGGCCTCGCCGACGCCGACGTCGGCACCGTCACCATCGGCACCCTGCTGGCGGGGTCGAACGTGCTGCTGCCGCGCGCCATCGCCACGCTGAAGCGGGACCGGCCCGGCATCACCGTGATCGTCCAGGAGGCCACCTTCGACGCGCAGGTGCCCCGGCTGCTGGACGGCGAGATCGACCTCATCCTGGGCCGCCTCAACCCCATCCAGGACCTGCGCGGGCTGCGGCAGATCACCCTGTACAGCGAGCCGGTGCGGCTGGTGGCGCGGCGCGACCACCCGGCCCGCTCGCGCGCCGCGCTCACGCTGACCGACCTGCTGGACTACCCGTGGGTGCTGCCGCTGGAGCGCACCGCGTTGCGGCACGAGCTGGAGCAGGTGTTCCGGGCCGAGGGGCTGACGCTGCCGACCGACCTGGTGGAGTGCACCTCGATCCTGACCGTGCGCACCCTGGTCCGCGACACCGACATGATCGCGGCGCTGCCCGAGCTGGTGGCCCGCACCGACGGGGACATCGCGCCGCTGCCGGTGGCGCTGGAGCCGGTGCGCCGCCAGGTCGGGGTCACCCTGCCCGACCAGCGGTCGCTGACGCCGTCGGCGCGGCTGATGCTCGACCACCTCCGGAACGGGGCGACCGAGCTGATGGCGGGCTAGATCCGCTCGTTCGGACCTGCCCGGATCAGATCTGCTCGAACAGGCCGAGCAGCGCGCGTCCGACGGCGCTGCCGGCGTCGCCCAGGTCGAGGACGACGTCGAAGTGGTCGCGGTCGGGGACGACCATCGGCTCGCCCGGCTCCCAGTGCGCCTGGAAGCGGCGGGTCTGGTCCAGGAACCCGGCGCCGTCGTGCTCGGCGACCGCGATGACGGTCGGGAAGCGGCGCTCGCCGGGGAGCAGCAGCGGGCTGAGCGCGGTGGCGCGCGGCAGGTCCAGCCCGACCGTGTCGTTGACGTAGACGCGCGTGATCGGGCGCAGGTCGAACAGGCCGCTGAACGGCATCGCGGCCTTCACCACGTCGGCGGGCAGGCCCAGCTCCTCCTGCCAGCCGCCGACCATGGTCATCCCGGTCAGGTGGCCGCCCGCCGAGCTGCCGCCGACCACGATGCGCTCGGGGTCGAGCCCGTGCTCGCGGCCGTGCCGCCACACCCACGCGATCGCGGCGCGGACCTGGCGGACGATCTCCTCCAGCGAGGCGGCCGGGGCGAGGGTGTAGTCGGGGACGACCGTCGCGACGCCCTGCCCGTGCAACATCCGCGCCATGAACGCCGAGTCGTGCCGTGACAGCGCCATCCAGTAGCCGCCGTGCACGAACACGAAGACCGGCCGCAGGCCCTCGCCGGTCCCCCACACGTCCAGCTTCTCGCCGCCGGCCTCGTCGTAGACGACGCCGGGCGTGCCGGGCAGCCCTTCGACGGCCCGGTCGGACTCGGCGCGGTAGCGCTCCATGTGCCGGGCGAAGAGCTCCGGGCCCGCCTTGCGCCGCACGTTGTAGGCGACGTCCAGTTCCTCGTCCGACAGTTCCGCGCCGGGAAAACCGCTGCTCATGGCCATCATTCTCCCAGGCTGTCGGCACTGCGGCGGGCCGGGCAAATACCGGCCGTGCGGGGAGATATCACCGGACGGTCATAGCGGGGCGAACCACCCGACCGTCCGGCCGGGCGCCTATCCCTTTTTCTTCTTGGCCTTCGCCTTGCCCTTGGCGGGCTTGTCGGCGGGCTTGTCGGCAGCCTTGTCCGCGGCCTTTGCGGCGGCCTTCGCGGAAGGCTTGTCGGCGGCCTTCGCAGCGGGTTTCGCAGAGGGCTTGTCGGCGGGCTTCTTCGCCGTTTTCCCGTCGTCCTTCTTCGCCTTCTTGGCCTTCTTCGCCTTCTTGGCGGCCTTCTCCGGCAGGGTTTCGGTGACCGTTTCCGCCGCCGTTCCGGCGGCCGGGACCGCGCCCTGCGCCACGCGGTTCTTGAAGGTCTGCCCGATGCGGAAGCGCGCGGCGTCGCCGGCGGGCACGTCGATGGGCAGCCCGGTGCGCGGGTTGCGCGCCTTGCGGGCCGGGCGGGCGACCCGGTCGAAGGTGCCGAAGCCCGTCACCAGCACCCGGTCCCCGGCCGCGACGCTCTCCATGATGGCGTCGAAGACGGCGTCCACGTGCCGGCGCGCGGCGGCCGGGTCGCTCCCGGCGCGGGCCGCGACGGACTCGATGAGTTCGGTTCTGTTCATACGGAATTCCTCCGACCGGTCCCGCTTTGTGTTCCGGCAAGGCTAGACCAGCGGACGTTTCCCGGGGAGGGGAAAGGCCATCCGAGAACGGCGGCCCGGTCAGGAGTTCAGGTAGGCGAGCACCGCCAGCACGCGGCGGTGGCCGCTGTCGCTGGGCGGCAGGTCCAGCTTCGCGAAGACCGCGCCGATGTGCTTGCTGACCGAACGCTCGGTGATGACGAGGGTGGCGGCGATCGTGGCGTTGTCCAGGCCCTGCGCCATCAGCCCCAGCACCTCGCGCTCGCGCGGGGTGAGGGTCTGGAGCGGGTCGCGGCGGGTCGTCATCAGCTGCGACACCACCTCCGGGTCCAGCGCGGTGCCGCCGGACGCCACGCGCTGGAGGGCGTCCAGGAACTCCCCGACGCGGCTGACCCGGTCCTTCAGCAGGTAGCCGACGCCGCTCGCGCCGCCCGCCAGCAGCTCGGCGGCGTAGGTCTCCTCCACGTACTGCGACAACACCAGGATGGGCAGGCCGGGGATCTCCCGGCGGGCCTGGATGGCGGCGCGCAGGCCCTCGTCGCGGAAGCCGGGCGGCAGCCGGACGTCTAGGATCGCGGCGTCGGGGCGGTGCTCCAGCAGCGCGGGCAGCACCTCCGGACCGGTGCCCGCGACGGCGGCGACCTCGTGGCCGTCGCCGGTCAGCAGCAGCACCAGGCCCTCGCGCAGCAGCACGTTGTCCTCGGCGATCACGATCCGCACGGCAGCTCCACCCTCAGCGTCGTTCCGGTCCCGGCGGGGCTGTCGACGCCGGTGGCGCCGTCCAGGGCCGCGACCCGGCGGCGGATCCCGGCCAGGCCGGTGCCCCGGGCGGGGTCGGCCCCGCCGCGCCCATCGTCCCGCACCGTGATCACCAGGCGGGCCCCGTCCCGCCGGACCGCCACCTCGGCGCGGGAGGCGCCGCTGTGCTTGGCGACGTTGGTGAGGGCCTCGGCGACCACGAAGTAGGCGGCGGCCTCCACGGCGGCGGGCGCGCGCGTCCGGTCGTCGGGCAGGTCCAGGGTGACGGGGACGGGCTGCGCGGCGGCCAGCGCGCGGACCGCGCCGCCGAGGCCCCGGTCCGACAGGATCGGCGGGTAGATGCCGCGGATCACCCCGCGGAGCTGGGCGAGGGCGTCCTCGATGCCCTCGCGCGCCTCCAGGAACAGCGTGCGGGACGCCTCGGGGTCGGCGTCGAAGCGGCGGTCGGCCAGGCCCAGCCGCAGCGCCGCCGCGACGAGCTGGGCCTGGGTGCCGTCGTGCAGGTCGCGTTCGATGCGGCGCAGCTCGGCCCCGTGCGCCTCCAGCGCCTCGGCGCGGGTCTCGGTGAGCTGCTCGACGCGCTCGCTGAGGCTCACGCGCCGGGTCGGCCGCAGCAGCGTGTTGGCGAGCCGGGCCTGCCAGTAGGGGAAGCGGGGCACCAGCACCAGGAGGACGATCAGGTTCACCCCCGCCTGGAGGAACGGCAGGGTGAGCGCCTGCTTCCAGGTGTAGAGGTCCACGAACGCCGCCTGCGAGCCGGGCGGGGCCGCCCACCACCACAGCGGCAACGACAGCGCGAACACGATGCCCGGCACCAGCGCGATCGGCAGGATGCCCATGAACAGGCCGGTGAGGCCGTGCAGACACATCCAGGCGGCGTCGCGCCAGGTCGTCGGGGACCGCAGCAGCGTCAGCGCCTGCTCGACCGCGCCGCCGCGCGGCACGGGATAGGGCTCGGGGATCTCGTGGCCCAGCAGGCGGCCGGCGCGGCGGCGCTCGGCGTTGGCCAGCGCCCGCATCGGCCGCACCAGCTGCGGCAACCACGGCAGCGCGACCACCGTCAGCGAGAGCACGATCGCCAGCGGCAGCAGGCACAGGCCCAGGAGCGCGGGGAGCGCGGTGCGCAGTCCGGTCGCCGTGTAGACGGCGGCGTCGGCGACGCGCTTCAGGAACGGTCTCATCTCGTCCCTCACGCTAGGGCACCGGAAAGGCGGGCGGACCGGGGCGAACCCCCCGGTCGTGGTGGAGCGGGCTACACCCCCGTTTCGGGAGAGTGCGCCCATGTGCCGGGGCCCGTGCCGAACCTAGGTTCGACCAGGTGAGCAGGGCTTTCCTGGGAGGGACCCATGACGGTGTCGACGGCTGAGCGGACGGCGAGCGCGGTCCGGCTGGAACAGGTGCGCAAGACCTACGGGAAGGTGCGGGCGCTGGACGGGGTGTCCTGGGCGTTCCCGCGCGGCGGGTTCACCGCCGTGATGGGGCCTTCGGGGTCGGGCAAGAGCACGTTCCTGCAATGCGCGTCGGGGCTGGACCGGCCCACCGAGGGCACGGTGCGGATCGGCGACGTCGATCTCGGCAGCCTCAGCGAGGCCAGGCGGACGCGGTTGCGCCGCGACCGGATCGGCTTCGTGTTCCAGGCGTTCAACCTGATCCCGTCGATGGACGTCGAGCAGAACGTCACGCTGCCGCTCCGGCTCGCCGGGCGGGAGGCGGACCGGGAGTGGCTGGCCGAGGTGGTCGGCCGGGTCGGGCTCGGCGACCGGCTGCGGCACCGTCCCGCCGAGCTGTCGGGCGGCCAGCAGCAGCGGGCGGCGCTCGCCCGCGCCCTGATCACCCGGCCCGAGGTGGTGTTCGCCGACGAGCCGACCGGCGCGCTCGACCCGCGCACCGCGCGCGAGGTGTTGCGGCTGCTGCGCGAGACCGTGGACCGCACGGGACAGACCCTGCTGCTGGTGACGCACGATCCGGTGGCGGCGGCGTGGGCCGACTCGGTGGTGTTCCTCAGCGAGGGCCGGATCGTGGACGAGATGGTCGCCCCCTCCCCCGCCGCCATCTCCGCCCGCTGGGAGTCGTTGTGAAGATACCCAGGGGGATCTTCGCCGGGCTCTTCGCGGCGCTGCTGTTCGCGGCAGTGTTGGTCGGCTCGTGCGGGGTGTTGCTGGAGTCGGCGCTGCGCGCGCACGCGCCCGTCGAGCGGTACGGCGCGGCGGCAGCGGTGGTCACCGGGCCGCAGCGCGTCGAGACGCGGGTCAAGCAGCTTGGGTCGCCACCAGCGAAGCAGAGCCGTCCGGTGGCCGAGCCCGCACGGGTTCCGGTCGCCATGGTTGAGCGGCTGCGCGCGGTGCCGGGAGTGCGGGCGGTGGTCGCGGACGTGTCGTTTCCCGTCCTGACCGGCGCGGGCGCGACGGTCTCCGGCCACGGCTGGGACTCGGCCGCGCTGCGCCCCTACAAGCTGAGCGCCGGACGCGCCCCGCAGGCTCCGGACGAGGTCGTGCTGAGCGCGGCGACCGGCGCGAAGGTCGGCGGCACCGTGCCGCTCCAGATCACCGGGAAGCCGCAGCCCTACCGCGTCACGGGCCTGGTCGGGGCCGGACCGGCGGCGGCGTTCTTCGCGCCGGGGACGGCCGCGACGCTGAGCGGCCACCCCGCCCACGCCGACGCCCTCGCCGTGCTCACCGACCGGGGCGTGAGCCCCCGCGTCCTCCAGGAGGCCGTCCGGGGGACGCCGGGCCTGCACGTCGCCACCGGGGCCGCGCGCGGCGACGCCGAGGACCCGGCGGTGGCCGCCGCCCGGCCCGACATGATCGAGCTGTCGGCCGTGCTCGGCGGCGTCGCGATCATGACGGCGCTGATCGTGATCGGCGGGCTCGGCGCGCTGTCGGTCCGCGAGCGCGCCCGCGAGCTGGCGCTGCTGCGCGCCGTCGGGGCCACCCCCGGGCAGGTGCGCGGCCAGATGGTCCGGCAGGCGCTCGGCGCGGCCGTCCCCGCCGGGGTGCTGGGCGGGGTGTCGTCGCTGGCGGCCGGGGCCGGGCTGCACGCCGCGATGATCTCCAAGGGCGTGCTGCCGGAGGGCTTCGGATTGTCGCTCAGCCCGCTGCCCGCCCTGGCGGCGCTGGGGATCACCGTGCTCGCAGCGGCCCTCACCACCTTGCTGGCCTCGTTGCGCACCGCCCGCATCCGGCCCGCTCAGGCGCTCGGTGAAGCGGCCCTGGAGCCGTCCGATCTGCCGCGCTGGCGGCGGGTGACGGGGCTGGTGTTCCTGGTGCTCGGCCTGAACTCCCTCGGCGTCTCGATGGCCACCGCCGGGCAGGCAGCGGCCGCGTCGGTCTCGGGGCTGGTGCTGACGCTCGTCATCGCGACGGCGCTGCTCGGGCCGTCGCTGGCCCGGATCGGCGACCGCGTGCTCGGCCCGCCGGTGGCCCGCCTGGCACCGGTGGCCGGGAAACTCGCCCGGCACGCCAGCACGACCGCCGCGCTGCGCGCCGGATCGGTGATCACGCCGGTGGCGCTGGCGGTGGCGTTCGCCGGGGTGCAGTTGTTCGCCCAGACCACGATGGTCCGCGCGGCCGAGGTGCAGGCCGCCGACGGCACTCGCGCCGACCAGGCGCTGGTGTCGGACGGGCCCGGCCTGCCGCCCGGCGCGGCCGAGGCCGTGCGGAGGACGCCCGGCGTGCGGGCCGCGACGCCCGTCAAGCACACCAGCGCGATCATGGCGGTCCGCGAGATGGGCGAGCAGGCGTTGCGTTCGTTGAGCGCCCGGGGCGTCACCCCCGACGCGGCCCGCACCATGGACCCCGGCGCCGTCTCCGGGCGGCTGGACGCCCTGACCGGCACGGCGGTCGCGCTCAGCCGGGACGTGGCGGGCGGCGTCCGCGTCGGCTCCGCCGTCACGCTCTGGCTCGGCGACGGCACGCAGATCAAAGCCCGCGTCGTCGCGATCTACGAACGCGGCATGGGGTTCGGCGACCTGCTGCTGCCCCACGACCTGGCCGTAGCGCACTCCGCCTCCACACTCGACGATCAAATCCTGGTGGCGGGCACCGCCGACCTGCGCCAGATAACCGCCGCCTACGCGGGGGCGCGGGTGCTGCCCGCCGAGGCGCTGGCCGCGCGGCAGTCCGAGGCACTGCGGCTCCAGGGCTTCCTGTCGCTGGTGGTCGTGGCCGCCATCGCCGGGTTCATCGTGATCGGCCTGGTCACCACGCTGGCGCTGGCGACCGGGGCGCGGCGGCGCGAGTTCGCGCTGCTGCGGCAGGTCGGCGCGACCCGGCGGCAGGTGGTGCGGATGGTGCGGCTGGAGGCGGTGATCGTACTGGGCACCGGCCTGGTGGCGGGCGCGCTCATCGCCGGGGTGACGCTGCTGGCGTTCGCGACGGCGGTGACGGGGCTGCCGCTGCCCGCCGTCCCGCTACGGCCCGCCGCCGCGTTGCTGCTGGTGGTGGGCGGGTCCGGCGCGGCCGCGATGTCGCTGCCGGCCCGCGCGCTGCTGCGGCGGCGCGCGCCGGGCACGCTCTGACGTCGGCTATGCACCCCTCCGCCCGGTATCAGATCGTGATCAGGGCAGGGGGACCGAACCCTCCGGCCGGTCCCCCCGGTACCCCGGACGCCGTTAACATCTCCGGAGTGCCAAGATCCTGTTGGCATGATCTGTACCGGAACGGCGTGAAATGGATGACCTCGATCTTCGCCCGCACCTGCCGGGCAACCTGCCGCAGCTGTTCGCCGACGGCGACCCGCACCGGGTGCTCTCGGTGCCGCTGCCGGCGGGGGACGTGGTCTGGCCGGACCCGGGCTTCCCGCAGCGCCAGCTCACGCTGCGCCCCGCGTTCTGGGTGAGCGAGGAGCCGGTCACCGGCGAGTTGTGGGCGCGGCTGCGCGCCGAGCACGGGCGCTCGGGCCTGTGGCCGCTGCTGCTGGACGACTCCGACCAGCCGTGGGGGGCCGGGCAGGTCGCGCCCGAGCCGGTGGACGAGATCGACAACTACGCGCCGATCGCGTTCATGTCCGAGGTGTGGCACGACTGGGCCGAGCAGGCCGCCGACGCCGACGTCGAGGAGCTGGCGCCGTTCGGGCGGCAGTGCCCCGGCCCGGCCCCGCGCGGCGCGCTGATGGACGACCCGGGCGCGGTCGCCGACCGGTACGCCCGCTCCATCTCCCCGCGCGGCCTGTCGCTGGGCCTGGTCGCGGTGGAGCGCGGGGCCGACGCCCTCACCGCCGTGGGCTGGCAGGGCGCGCTCAACCACAACGAGTGGACGGCGCCGCTCTCGGCGGTGGTGCGCGGCTGGGAGGACCGGTTCGGCGCGCGCGTGGTCGGGCTCGGCTTCAACACCCTGGAGCTGAGCGTGGCCGCGCCGCCGGTCACCGCCAAGCACGCGCTCCAGGTCGCCGCCGAGCACTGGGCGTTCTGCCCCGACATCCTGTTCCAGGGCCCCGGCACCCTCGCCGGGTACGCCGAGGAGATCCGCGGCAAGACCTGGTGGTCGTTCTGGTGGGACTGAGCGCCCGCTAACCGACCGCCCGGACCATCCGCAGCGCCAGGTGCGCGTACAGCGCGCCGATCTCCTCGGGCGTGCTGGGGCCCTCGGGCCGGTACCAGCGGCACACGTCGATGGCCAGCGACGCCAGGGCGCGGGCGGTCCCGGCCACGTCGGCGACGTCGAACTCCCCCGCCGCGACGCCCGCCTGCACCTCGTCGTGGATCAGGGCGCGCACGCGGCGGCGGTGGACGGCGATGCGCGCGGCGTGCCCGCCGTCGAGCGCGCCCAGCTCGTTCTGGATGACGCGGGCGGCCCTGTGGTGGCGGGCGTGCCAGGACGCGAACGCGTAGACCAGCGCCCGCAGGCGCGGCGCGTGCCCCGCCACCCCGGCCAGCGCGCCGACGAGCGTCCGCTCGACCGACTCGTGCACCAGCACCGCGATCCGGAACAGCAGGTCGGCCTTGGTCGGGTAGTGGACGTACAGCGCCCCGGCGCTCATCCCCGCGCCCGCCGTGATCCGCCGGGTCGAGGTGCCGTGGTAGCCCAGCTCGGCGAAGGCGTCCACGGCGGCCAGCAACAACCGCCGCGCCGCCTCGGGGTCGGCCGCCAGGTCCTCCCACAGGTCCTCGGTCACCCGCCGATCCTAAGCGATCGCTCAGTACACTGATCCGGCACTTCACCACACAGCGGGAGGAACGACCATGCGCCGCACCGTCTTCGAGCCGGACCACGAGCTGTTCCGGGCGTCCGTCCGGGAGTTCGTCGAGCGCACGCTGCTGCCGCTGGACGAGGACATCCGCAATGAGCGGATGCTCAGGCGCGAGGTGTGGCTGGAGGCGGGCCGCCAGGGCTTCCTCGGCATGCAGATGCCCGAGCAGTACGGCGGCCAGGACGCCGGGGACTTCCGCTTCAACGCCGTGATCGGCGAGGAGCTGGCCCGCGTCGCGGCCGCCTACAACTCCATCGTCAGCATCCACGTGGACATCTGCGCCCCCTACCTGCTGGAGCTGGCCACCGAGGAGGCCAAGGCGAAGTGGCTGCCGGGCTTCTGCACCGGCGAGACGATCACCGCCATCGGCATGACCGAGCCGTCGGGCGGCTCCGACCTCGCGGCGCTGAAGACCACCGCGGTCCGCGACGGCGACGCCTGGGTGATCAACGGCTCCAAGACCTTCATCACCAACGGCGGCCACGCCGACCTGGTCATCGTGGCGGCCAAGACCGACCCGTCCCGGGGCGCCAAGGGCATCACGCTGTTCGGCGTGGAGGCCGGGACGCCCGGCTTCACCCGGGGCACCAAGCTGGACAAGGTCGGCCAGCCCGAGGCCGACACCTCCGAGTTGTTCTTCGAGAACGTGCGGGTGCCCGACTCGCACGTCATCGGCGAGCTGGACCGGGGCTTCATCCACATGATGGAGCGGCTGCCGCAGGAACGCCTGTCGTGCGCGATCGCCAACGTGGCGCACGCGCGCGGCGTGCTGGAGGAGACCGTCGCCTACGTCAAGGAGCGGCAGGCGTTCGGCCAGCCCATCGGGGCCTTCCAGCACAACAAGTTCCTGGTGGCCGAGCTGATCACCAAGCTGGACGTGGCGCAGGCGTTCGTGGACCAGTGCCTGGCCGCGCACGTGGCCGGGGAGCTGGACACCGCCGACGCCTCCAAGGCCAAGTGGTGGACCTCCGAGACGCAGAACCAGATCATCGACGGCTGCGTGCAGCTGTTCGGCGGCTACGGCTACATGCGCGAGTACCGGGTGGCCCGCGCCTGGATGGACGCCCGCGTCACCAAGATCTGGGCGGGCTCGAACGAGATCATGAAAGAGATCATCGGCCGCTCCGCCGGACTGTAGCCCCGACCTGTGGGAAGAGCAGAAGCCCTCTACCAGCCGCGACAGGCGGTAGGGGGCTTCTCTGCGTGCGGGGCGGCCGTGTTCCTGTCAGCCGTGCGGTCCGACGCTGCGGACCAGCGACGCGAACGCGTCCACCAGCAGGCACGGGCAGACGCCGTGACGCCACAGGAAGACGTTCCCGCTCACCCACACACGAACGGTCGCGGTGTCCCATTCGGCGCGGTTCCCGACGACCACCGTAGGCACCTCGGTACGGGTGTCCACGACGGCGACACAGCCATCGAGGGTGTTGAGGACGCGCGCCAGGACGATCATCGCCGTCGCCTCCTGCATGGCCTGCGTGTGATCTTCACTCACGCGATCACCGCCCAGACCGCCTTGCCGCCCGCGAGCCGGGTGTAGGTCCCCCACCGCGCCGCCAGGATGGACAACATCGCCAGTCCCCGCCCGTCCTCGCTGGTGAGATCGAACGGCTTGATCACCGGCAGGTCCTGCGACGGGTCGAGGACTTCGATCACCGCGCCCTGCGCGCTGCGGTACACGCGAACCGCGATCGTGCCTCCCGGCTGGCAGGCGTGCCGGAAGGCGTTGGTCACCAACTCGGAGGTGACGGCCCGCGCGTCCTCCTCGTTCAAGGCGAAGTGCCCGAACCATCGCCCGACGAAATCGCGCGCCCTCTTGACCGCTTCCGGCTCGGCCTCGATCACGAGCATCGACGCTTCGGTGATCGGTTCCGGCGGGCGGAGCTGTTCCCTGGTGATCATGGCTGCTGCCTTGGCTCGGTGACGCTCGGTCGTTGCGCTGTGACTAGTGACACACTTCGCCATGCGGCGTAGGGTGACCAGCGACCTGAGAGATACGCGTCAGAGATGGACGGCCCGCAATAGATCATTAGACGCATCAGGTCAGAGCGGAGAGCGCATGTCAGTCCACCCGACCCCCGGCTCGCGCCGTTTCGGTGAGATCGTCAACAAGCACCGCGAGGAAGCCAAGATCACGCGCGCCACCCTGGCGCAAAGGATCTTCATCACGCCCAGTTTCGCCGGCCGGATCATCAAGGGCACCTCCAGGTGCAAACTTGAGAACGCCGAAAAAATGGATGAAGTTCTCCATGCCAACGGCAAGATCATCGCCGCGTGGCGAAAACACATCGAGAACAGCGATCTGCCCCGGGCGCTGACCGAATACTCCGAGGTGGAGACCACCGCGACACTATTGCGCTCTGTTCAGACGATGTACATCGATGGGCTGCTGCAAACCCCAGAATATGCGAAGGTTCTGGCCGCTACCGAGAAAGGCGTCGCCGAACGACTGGAGAGGCAGAAGATCCTAGAGCGCCTCGAACCTCCACTGCTGTGCGCGATCCTGGATGAATCGGTGCTCTATCGCCGCGTTGGGAGTACTGCGGTGATGCGCGAGCAATTGGAAAGCGTTCTAGAACTCGGGCAGCGCAAGCACATCCGCATCCAGATCGCTCTGTTCTCCAGTTACGACGGACTGAGTGTGAACGCTCCGTACGCGCTGGCGACACAAGCCGACCTGTCGGTTCTGGGGTTTCAGGAGACCACGAGCGGAGGCGAGACAGCACGCGACGACAACACGCTGTCCCTGCTTACCAACCTCTTCGCTAAACTCCAGACACAAGCCCTGAACGTTGAGGATTCAAGGGCATTCATTAGAAGGGCAATCGAAGAACGATGGACTTGAAGAGCGCCGTATGGCGGAAGGCTTCCTACTCCGGCGGCGGAGACGATTCACACTGCGTGGAACTCGCCAGCGC
>NZ_BCRO01000056.1 GCF_001552635.1 Actinomadura hibisca NBRC 15177
CTACACAAGAACCCCTGTAGCCCACGCCCCCGTCTGGCCGCCCGCCGCGGCGCTGTCTAAGATCTGGGGGCCGGGGCGTAGATCAGCGGAGGATCGGCGGAGGGCGGGGGCCAGGTGCGCAGGCGTGGGGCGGGCAGCGGCGGCCGGGGCGTCCTGCGTTGGGGGCGCACGGTGCCGGTCGCGCTCGCCGCGGCCTCGGTGCTCACGGTCGCCGGGAACGTGACCGTGCTGATCGTCTGGAACGCGGGCGACGGCGAGATGGGGCCCGGCCGGGCCGATCCCGGCACGCTCGTGTCGGTCTCCCAGCAGGACGCCGCCCGGCAGCAGCCCGGCGCGGTCGCGCCGCTGAGCCGCCGCCTCACCCCGCACATGCTGATCGCCGGGAGCGCCGCGCTGCCGCCGCAGGCGGTCGAGCGGGCCCGGCGGCTCAAGGGCGTGGCCGGGGTCGCGGTGGTGGACGCCGCGCAGGCCCAGGTCGCCGGGCGCCGGGTCGGGCTGCTGGGCGTCGACCCCTCGACGTTCCGGGCGTTCGCGCCGCGCCGGACGGCCGAGTCCGACCAGCTCTGGCAGACGGTCGCGACCGGCGGGCTGGCCGTGTCGTTCGAGCTGAGCCAGGACGGGTCGTTGCCGCTCGGCGGCGTCGTCCCGGCCGGGCGGAGCAACGCGCCGGGCCAGGTGCGGGTCGGCGCGTACGCCTCGATGGGCATCGGCGACGTGGACGCGGTGGTCTCCCGCGACCAGGCCCGCGCCCTCGGGATGCCGCAGGGCAACGCGCTGGTGCTCAGCGCGCCCAAGACCGACGCCAAGAAGCTCGGCAAGCAGCTGCGGAAGATCCTGCCGCGCGGCACCAAGATCGCGCTGCTGGGCGCGCAGCGGGAGGAGAAGGCGACCACCCCGCGCGAGCAGCCGCAGGTCACCGGGCGTCCCGACAACGTGACCACGCAGCGCTCGATCATCACCGGCAACATGATGACGCCCACGATGCGGTCGGTGGTGCTGGAGCTGAACACCATGTTCGGCCCGTTCCCGGTGATCGGCTGCTACCGCAGCACCGGCGACCCGCAGGACCACGGCAAGGGCCGCGCCTGCGACTTCATGGAGACCACCACGGGCCGCATGCCGTCGGCCAGCGCGCAGCGCCACGGCGACCAGGTCGCCCAGTACGCCATCAGCAACGCCCAGCGCCTCGGCATCTCGTACGTGATCTGGAAGCAGCACATCTGGAACGTGCGGGGCGGCGGCTGGCGCGCGATGGGCGACCGGGGCAGCATCACCCAGAACCACTACGACCACGTGCACATCTCGGTGCTGCGCTAGGGCAGCTCCTGCTCGCACCAGACGGCCTTGCCGCCGCCGGTGCGGCGCACGCCCCAGCGGGTGGCCAGGCGGCTCACCACGTGCAGGCCGCGCCCCGACTCGGCGAAGGAGTCGTCGGCGCTGCGGATGCGCGGGCGGCCGTCGGAGGAGTCGAACACCTCGCACACCAGCCCGCCCTCGCGGACCAGGCGCAGCGTGAGGCGGCCCCCGGCGTGCCGGATCGCGTTGGTGACCAGCTCCGAGGCCATCAGCACGGTCGAGTCGGCGAGGTCGTCCAGCTTCCAGTCGGCCAGCCGCTGGCGGATCAGGCCGCGGGCGCGGCGCACGGCGGCGGCGTCGGCGGGCAGCTCCCAGGACACGTGGTCGTCGGCGGGGATGCGGCGCAGCCGGGCCACCAGCATCGCGATGTCGTCGCGGTGCTGGTCGTCGAAGACGCCGTCCAGGGTGGCCTGGCACAACTCCTCCAGCGGGCGCGGGCCGCGCGGCCGGCCGACGTCGCCGGTGCGGTCGAAGGTGGCGCGCAGCCGGTCCAGGCCGTCGTCGATGTCGCGGGCGCGGTTCTCGACCAGGCCGTCGGTGTAGAGGAACAGCAGGGTGTCGTCCTCGACGGTGAAGGCGCGGCTGACGACCGGGCGGCCGTCGCCGATGCCGAGCGGCGGCGCGGGCGGCACGTCCACGAACACCGCCTCGCCGCCGGGCGGGGCCAGCAGCGGCGGCAGGTGCCCGGCGCTGGCGACCTCGCAGCGGCCGATGACGGCGTCGTAGACGACGTAGGCGCAGGTGGCGAAGTGCGGCTCGCGCTCGCCCAGCGAGCGCATCAGCGAGTCCAGGCGCTCCAGCGCCTCGGCGGGCGGCAGCTCCAGCCCGGCCAAAGTGTGGATGGCGGTGCGCAGGCGGCCCATGGTGACGGCGGCACGCACGCCGTGCCCGGCGACGTCGCCGACCACCAGCGCGACCCGCGCGCCGGGCAGCGCGATCGCCTCGTACCAGTCGCCGCCGACCTCGATCAGGCGGCTGCCGGGCAGGTAGCGGTGGTGCACCTCGACCGAGGAGGGCGCCGACAGGCCGGTGGGCAGCAGGCTGCGCTGCAACGTCAGCGCGGTGGCGCGCTCGCGGCCGTAGCGGCGGGCGCTCTCGATGAAGATGGCGGCGCGGGCGGCGAACCCGGTGCCGAGCTCCACGTCGTAGGCGTCGAACGGGCGGTGCGCGGGGTCGCGGACGCACACGAACATGCCGAGCACGCCGCGGTCGGCGCCGACGATCGGCAGCAGCAACATCGAGGCGCCCTTGAGCAGGTCGGCGACCGGGGGCCGCCGCCAGGCCGCGGCGAGGCGGGCGGCCTGGTCGCCGTCCATGGGCGCGAGGACGGGTTCGCCGGTGCGCAGGCAGGTCGCGAACGGCGTGCGCTCGGGGTAGGACAGGGTCTCGCCGGTGGGGAAGGTGGCGTCCCAGGCGGGGTCGGCGTCGTCGAAGCGGATCGCCATGCGGCGCAGCACCGGCGAGCCGCCGGCCGGGGGCTCGTCGGCGTCCACCAGGCTCTCCAGCAGCAGCAGGCCGCCGGAGTTGCAGAAGTGCGGGACCAGCACCTCCATCAGGCCGCGCGCCAGCAGGTCGAGGTCGAGGGTCGCGCCGATGCGCGGCAGCGCGTCGTCCAGCAGCGCGCGCCGGATGACGGCCGGGTCGAGGAACCGGTCGGCCAGCGGCACCGGCACCCGGACCACCGCGAGCGCGGCGAGGTCGGGATCGCCGCCGTTCATCGGGTGCAGGGTGACGACGGCGTCGTGCACGCCGCCGTGGCGGGTCTCGACCGGCAGCACGGCGGTGCGCTCGCGGCCGTGCCGCACGACCTCGGTGAGGGGCTCCCGGGCACCGACGATCAGCTCGTCCACCTGCGCGCCCAGCAGTTCGCCCGCGTCCCCGCCCAGCACCGCGGCGGCGTTGCGGTCGAACTGGAGCACCTTCCCCGACGAATCCATGCCGAGAATGAGAATTCGGGTGGACGACTCCATCGCTCGATTATGGGACACCGGGCGGCCGGGCGTCGGGCGATCGCGCAGGGCGGTGCCCGCGAATTGCCGCTTCCCTTTTCGGCCTGGCAACAATGGCCGGGCGTGCCTGTTTCAATGAGGGCGGCGGGCCCGGCCTGGAATTGCGTTCGGTCGTGCTCGCGGCGATCCGTTACGGCTTTCCGAAGACCTGGGGCGGCGGCGCGGGCGTGGCGAACTCCTCGCCGTCGCGCAGGGGCGCGGCCCCGGCGATGAAGTCGGTCAGGTCGTCGCCCTCCAGCAGCCGGGCCCGCGCGAAGCCGCCCGCCGCGCGCCGGTTCAGCTCGGCGACCGGCAGCGGCGTCCGGGACGCGGCCACGATCAGGTTGCCGAAGCGGCGGCCCCGCAGCACCCCCGGGTCGGCCAGCAGCAGCGTGTGGCGGAACGCCGTGCGCACCGTGGCGGCGTAGCGCCGCGCGAACGGCAGCCGGAACCCGTCGGCGATGTTCGCCAGGTAGACGCCGCCGGGCCGCAGCACGCGCGCGGCCTCGGCGGCGAACTCGGCGGTGACCAGGTCGGCCGGGACGGCGGCCTCGGCGAAGGCGTCCAGCACCACCAGGTCGTCGGCGGCGTCGGGCACCGCCGCGAGCCCGGCGCGCCCGTCGATCACGCGGATCTTGAGCCCCGGCACGTTCTTGACCGGCAGCCGCTCGCGGACGAGCTGGACCAGCTCGCCGTCCGGCTCCAGCACCACCTGCCGCGATCCGGGCCGGGTCGCGGCGACGTAGCGCGGCAGCGTGCACCCGGCCCCGCCGATGTGGACCGCGTCGAAGGGCTCGCCGTCGGGCCCGAGGCAGTCCACGACGTCGCCCATCAGCTTCATGTACTCGAAGTCGAGGTGGGTCGGGTCGGACAGGTCCACGTAGGACTGCGGGACCCCGCCCACGCACAACACCCAGCCGCCGTCGCGGTCGGTGTCGCGCAACAGCTCGGCCTCGCCCCCGGCGATCCGGTGCAGGTCCTGCTTCGGCTCCGGCGTCCTTCCCCTACGTGCCATGGCACCACTCTACGGACCGTTGCGGCGTCCGGATCAGCCGCTGCCGACCTGGGCGTCCTCGGCCGCGAAGTGGCAGGCGCTGGGGTGCGCCGAGCCCTCGCGCGGCCTCAACTCGGGGACCTGCTCGGCGCAGATGTCGGCGGCCTTCCAGCAGCGGGTGCGGAAGGGGCAGCCCGAGGGCGGGTCCAGCGGCGACGGCGGCTCGCCCTCCAGCATGATCGGCCGCGTCCGGCGGGTGGGGTCGGGCACCGGGACCGCCGACAACAACGCCTGGGTGTAGGGGTGGGTGGGGTGCTCGTAGATCTCGGCCACGTCGCCGGTCTCCACGATGCGGCCCAGGTACATGACCGCGACCCGGTCCACGACGTACCGGACCACCGCCAGGTCGTGGGCGATGAACACGTACGCGAGGCCCAGCTCGCCGCGCAGCTCGTCCAGCAGCTTCATCACCTGGGCCTGCACCGACACGTCCAGCGCCGACACCGGCTCGTCGCACACCAGCACGTCCGGGCGCAGCGCGATCGCGCGGGCGATGCCGATGCGCTGCCGCTGCCCGCCGGAGAACTGGTGCGGGTACCGGTCGATGTGGCGGGGGTGGAGGCCGACCAGCTCCAGCAGCTCCTCGACGCGGGTGCGGCGCTCGTCCTTGGGCACGGCCTCGGGGTGGATCTCGTACGGCTCCCGCACGATGTCACCGGCCGTCATGCGGGGGTTGAGCGAGGAGTAGGGGTCCTGCAACACCATCTGGATGCGCCTGCGCAGGCCCCGCAGCTCGCGGCGGCCCAGCGCGAACACGTCGCGGCCGTCGAAGCGCACGGTCCCGGCGGTGGGACGCTCGGCCGCCAGCAGCAGCTTGGCCAGGGTGGACTTGCCGCAGCCGGACTCCCCCACCACACCCAGCGCCTCGCCGCGCCGCAGCTCCAGGTCCACCCCGTCCACGGCCTTGACCAGCCCGACGGTGCGCTTGACCACCACGCCCTGGGTGACCGGATAGTGCTTGACCAGGCCCTCCACCTGGAGGATCGGCGGCGCGGGGGTCTCCTCCGCAGTCTCAGTTCCCACCGTGCACCTCCTCGGCGAAGTGGCAGGCCGCCGCGTGGCCGGGCGCGACCTCGACCAGCGGCGGGACCTCGGCCGCGCAGACCGCTTCGGCGCGCGGGCAGCGCGGATGGAACGGGCATCCGGACGGCAGCGCGGCGGGGTCGGGCGGCGCGCCCTTGATCGGGTGCAGCGCCCCGCCGCCCCGGTCGATGCGCGGCACCGACGCCAGCAGCCCGGCGGTGTAGGGGTGCGCGGGCCGGGCGTACAGGGCGGCGGCGGGCGCCTGCTCGGCGACCGCCCCGGCGTACATGACGACGATGCGGTCGGCGACCCCGGCGACCACGCCCAGGTCGTGGGTGATGAGGACCATCCCCATCCGCAGCTCGTCCTGGAGGTCGGCGAGCAGCCGCATGATCTGCGCCTGCACGGTGACGTCCAGCGCGGTGGTGGGCTCGTCGGCGATCAGCACGTCCGGCTCCAGCGCCAGCGCCATCGCGATCATCACGCGCTGCCGCATGCCGCCGGAGAACTGGTGCGGATGGTCGCCGAGCCGCCGCCGCGCCGACGGGATGCGCACCCGCTCCATCAGCTCGGCCGCCCGGTCCCGCGCCTCCCGGCGGCGCATCCCCCGGTGCGCGCGGAACATCTCGGCGAGCTGGTCGCCGACGGTGAACACCGGGTTCAGCGCGCTCAGCGCGTCCTGGAAGATCATCGAAACGCGGTCGCCCCGGTACGCGCGCCGCCGCCGCTCGGGCAGGCCGAGCAGCTCCTCGCCGCGCAGCCGCACCGACCCGCCGGTGACGCGCGCGGGCGGGGAGTCCAGGATGCCCATCACCGCCTGGGCGGCCACGCTCTTGCCCGACCCCGACTCCCCCAGGATCGCCAGCGTCTCGCCCTCGCGCAGGGTGTAGGACAGGCCGTTGACGGCCCGCACGGCCCCGCCGCGCACGGCGAACTCCACGCTGAGGTCGGCCACCTCCAGCAGCGGCGGGTCTTTCTCCAGGTCCATGGTCACCGCAGTTTCGGGTCGAGGGCGTCGCGCACGGCGTCGCCCAGCAGCAGGAAGCTCAGCACCGTCAGCGACAGGAACACCGCCGGGAACGCCAGCAGGTGCGGGTGGTCGATGACGTAGGACTGGGCCTGGTTCAGTTGCAGGCCCCACGACACCTCGGGGTACTGGAGGCCGACGCCGAGGAAGTCCAGGGTGGCCTCCCCCGCGATCACGTTGCCGACGTTGAGGGTGGCCACCACGATCACCGGGGCCAGCGCGTTGGGCAGCACGTGCCGGGTCATGATCCGCCGGTCGGAGGCGCCCAGCAACCGCGCGGCCTGCACGTAGTCGGCGTCGCGCACCGCGATCACCTGGCCGCGCATGATGCGGATCATCGTGGTCCAGCCCAGCAGCACCAGCACCAGCGTCATCGCGCCGACGCCGTGCCCGGGGAAGGCGACCAGGATCACCGTGGCGCCCAGCACGAACGGCAGCCCGAAGAACACGTCGGTCAGCCGGGCGATCAGCGTGTCCACCGGGCCGCCGTAGTACCCGGCGAGCATGCCCAGCACCACCGCGATCGCGAACGCGAACAGCGTCACCACCACGCCGATCAGCAGCGTGGGCCGCGCGCCGTGCACCACGTGCGCGTAGTAGTCGCAACCCGCCAGGTCGGTGCCGAACCAGTGCGCGCCGGACGGGCCGAGCTTGGCGACGTTGGGGTCGCAGCCCTCGTTCTCGCCCCGGCCGGTGAACAGGCCCGGCACGGCCGCCATCGTCCCGACCAGCAGCAGCACCGCGACCGGCGCCCAGAACAGGGCGCGCCGCCGCAGGTCGTACCAGGCGTCGTGCCAGAGCGACGCCGCGCGGCCCGCGACCAGCCCGCCCGCCTCGGCCACCGCCTCGGCGGGCACACCGCCCGCTCCCGGGGCCGTCCCCGTCGTCGGGGCCGTCGTCTGCACCGGCCCCGCGGCCGGTTCCGCCGGATCTTCGATCTTCATGCGCGCTCCGCCGTCACTCGTACCTGATCCGCGGGTCCAGCAGCCCGTACAGCAGGTCCACCACCAGGTTGACCAGCAGGAAGATCAGCACCAGCAGGGTCACCGCGCCGACCACCACCGGCCCCTCCTTGAGCTGGATGGACTGGAACACCTGCTGGCCGACGCCCGGCAGGTTGAAGATGCCCTCGGTGACGATCGCGCCGCCCATCAGCGACCCGAAGTCCACCCCGAGGTAGGTCACCACCGGGATCAGCGAGTTGCGCAGCGCGTGCCGCCCCACCACCCGGACCCGGGACAGGCCCTTGGCGCGGGCGGTGCGCACGTAGTCGGCGCGCAGGTTCTCGGCCAGGCTGGTGCGGGTCAGCCGCGCCACGTACGACAGGCCCAGCGAGCCCAGCACGATCCCGGGCAGCAGGTAGCTCACCGGCCAGCCCTCGTCGGTGCCCGCCGACGGCAGGATCGGCCAGTGCACGCCGAACGCGAGCTGCGCGGTGTAGCCGAGGACGAACACCGGCACCGCGATCAGCAGCGTGGTGCCGCCCAGCACCAGCGTGTCGGCGAGCCTGCCGCGCCGCAGCCCGGCCCACACGCCGAGCGCGATGCCGATCACCAGCTCGAACATCCAGGCGGTGACGGCGAGGCTCGCCGTCACCGTCCAGCGCCCGCCGAGCATCTCCGACACCTTCTGCCCGGTGTAGTTCTCGCCGAGGTCGCCGGTGAGCAGGCCGCCCAGGTACTTGGCGTACTGCACCAGCACCGGGTCGTCGAGGTTGTAGCGGGCCCGCAGCGCCTGCGCCACCGACTCGGGCACGGGCTTGTCACCGGCCAGCGCCTGGATCGGGTCGCCCGGCAGCGCGAACACCATGCAGTAGATCAGCAGCGTGGTGCCGAAGAAGACGGGGACGGCCTGGAGCAGCCGCCGCAGCGCGTAGCGCCACATCGCGGGCTACTTCACCGTCACTTCGTGGACCAGCAGCCCGGACGCGTACGGCGTGATGGTCACGTTGTCCACCCGCGCCGACCGGCCGCCCTGCCCGGCCCAGGTCCACAGCGGCGTCTGCGGCAGCTCGCGCACCGCCAGGTCCTCGGCCTGGTTGTAGAACTTCAGCGCCTCCTGCTCGTCGGCGGCGCTGTTGGCCTTGGTGATCAGGCCGTCGAACTCCTTGCTCTTCCAGTCCATCCGGTTGCCCGCGCCGCCCCACATGTTCTGCAGGTAGTTCTGGGCGCTGGGGTAGTCGGCCTCCCAGTTCTGCCGGTAGGGGCCCTTCTCCTCCTTCTTGGCGAGGACGGAGAAGTAGTCGGAGGCGGGGATGATGCGCAACTGCACGTCGGCGATGCCGAGGTTCTGCTTCAGGGAGTTGGCGACGATCTGCATCCACTGCGCGTAGCTGGGCTGCGCGTTCGACAGGTACAGCTCCATCGTGCCCTTGAAGCCGCCCGCCTTGTCGAACAGCGCCTTGGCCTTGGCGGGGTCGTAGGTGCACGCCTCACCGCAGGCGTTCGGCCGGTGCCCGGGGATGATCGACGGCAGCAGCGAGTCGGCCACCAGGTAGTCGCCGTTGTAGACGGCCTTGTTGATGCCCTGTCGGTCGATCGACATCGAGATCGCCTTGCGCAGGTCGGGGTTGGCGAACCGCTTGTCGAACAGGGGGAAGCCCAGGTAGTCGGTGGTGCCGGTCTTGCGCGGCAGGAACCGGTTCCCCAGCAGCCGCTTGGCCTCGGGCACCTTGGCGGCGGGGATGGTCTGCATCACGTCCACGCGCCCGGCGCGCAGGTCGGTGTAGGTGGTGTCGGCGCTGGAGTAGCTCTTCCAGGTCACCCCCTTGTTGCGCGGCTTGCGCTGGCCGGTGTAGCCGGAGAACGGCACCAGCTTGATCTGCTTGTTGCGCTCCCACTTGCCGCTGACCTCGTAGGGGCCGTTGCCGATCGGCTTCTCCTCGTAGGCCTTCAGGTCGGCGAGCCCGGCCTTGGGGATGGGCGCGAACGCGGGGTAGGTGAGCAGCAGGGGGAACTGGTTGAAGGGGTTCTTCAACGTGACCTTGAGGGTGCTGTCGTCCACCACCTGGAGCCCCGAGAGCGTCTTGGTCTTGGGGGTGGCCTTCTCGTCCTCGGGGTTGAGTTCGTCGTACCCCTGGATCTCGGAGAAGTAGTCGTTCGCCTCATAGGCGTTGGGTCCGTATGCTGCGTTGTTCCAGGCGTCGGCGAAGCTCCCGGCGGTGACCGGTTCCCCGTTGTGGAACTTCTGCCCCGCCCTGACCTTGATCGTCCAGACCTTCTGATCGGTGGTGGTCAGCGACTCGGCGGCCTGGTTGACCGGCTTGCCGTCCCGGCTCAGCCCGACCAGGTTCTCGAACAGCCCGCTCAGCACGTCGAAGGCGTAGCTGCTGGTGGTGTTGCCCGGGACCAGGTGGTCGGGTTCGGGGTGGCCGACGACGAACGTCCCGTCCGATCCGCCCTGGCCCCCTCCGCCGCCGCAGCCCGCCGCCGCGACGGCCACCGCCAGCGTCAGCGCCGACAGCCCGGCGGCTCCCTTGAGGTGGGTCATGGTCCTCCCTCAGTAAGCGCCGGGCGGCACGACCCGGCGCGTGGCTGGGAGCGTCATACCCCACGTCCCCCGCGCGGCCCGGCCCTGATCCATTCGTCACCTGATCGAGATCATGATCCGGCGCTCCCGGCGTCGGCCGAGGTCAGCGCGTGGACCGAACGCAGGAACCCTACGGAAGGCAGGTTCATGACCCAGGCTCCATCGCAGGAAGGCACCCTCCCGACGGCCGCGGCCGAGGTCGCGGGCATCTGCTCGGACCTCCTGCGCATCGACACCACCAACGAGGGCGAGGGCAAGGGCCGCCCCGAACGCCCCGCCGCCGAGCACATCGCGGTGCTGCTCGACGAGGTGGGCGTCGATCCCGTCATCGCCGAGTCGGCCCCGGGCCGCGCCAACGTGCTGGCGCGCGTCCCGGGCACCGATCCGGACGCGCCCGCCTTCCTGATCCACGGGCACATGGACGTGGTCCCGGCCGACCCCGGCGAGTGGAGCGTGCACCCGTTCTCCGGCGAGGTCCGCGACGGGTACCTGTGGGGGCGCGGCGCGGTGGACATGAAGGGCACCCTGGCGATGACGCTGGCGACCGTGCGCCAACGGCTGCGCGAGGGCCGCCGCACGCGCGGCGACCTGGTGCTGGCGTTCCTGGCCGACGAGGAGTGCACCGGCGACTACGGGTCGCGGCACGTGGTGGGCGAGCACGCGGACTTCTTCACCGGCGTCGAGGAGGCGATCAGCGAGTCGGGCGGGTTCAGCGTCACCGCCGCGCCCGGCACGCGCGTCTACCCGATCGCCACGGGCGAGCGCGGCTCGGCGTGGATGCGGCTGACCGCGCGGGGCGTCGCCGGGCACGGGTCCAAGCCCGCCGCCGACAACGCCGTCGCCGAGCTGTGCCACGCGATCTCCCGGCTGGCGTCCTACCAGTGGCCGGTGCGGCTGACGCCGGGCGTGCGGCGGCTGCTGGACGGCCTCGGCGAGGCGCTCGGCGCGCCCATCGACCACGACCGGCTGGACGCGGAGGCCCGGCGGCTCGGCCTGGTCGGCCGCCTGTTCGCCGGGACGATCCGCAACTCGGCCAACCCGACGCGGCTGGACGCCGGCTACAAGGTCAACGTCATCCCCGGCTCGGCGTACGCGCAGGTGGACGGCCGGGTGTTGCCGGGCCTGAGCGAGGAGTTCTTCGCCACCGTCGACCGGCTGCTCGGCCCGAAGATCACCCGCGAGTTCATCAACCACGAGCAGGCCATCGCCGCCGACGCCGACGGCCCCACGTTCGCGGCGCTGGCGGGCGCGCTGCGCGCCGAGGACGCGGCGGCGCACCCGGTGCCGTACGTGATGTCGGGCGGCACCGACGCCAAGGCGTTCGCCCGGATCGGCATCCGCAGCTTCGGGTTCGCCCCGCTGCTGCTCGGCCCGGAGCTGGACTACCAGGCGATGTTCCACGGCGTGGACGAGCGGGTCCCGGTGGCGGGGCTGGAGTTCGGCACCCGCGTGCTCGACCGCTTCCTCGACACGCGCTGACCTCCGCGCCCTTCTGCCCGCGCCTTCTCGCCGCGCCTTCCCCGCCTGCCTCCCCGCCGCGCCCGCCGCGCGACCGGCCGCGACACCGGCCGCGCGGCGGGCGCGGCGGCGCTCACTCGGTGGTCGCGGTCCGCCCGGCCCACACGAAGACCGGCAGCCGCCCCTCCGGGGTGTCGTGGTGGCGCGAGGTCACCCGGAAGTGCTCGTAGCCGCCCCGGAACGGCAGCCTCACCTCGACACCGGGCGGGGTGATCCGGGCCGTGCGCTGGGGCAGATCGCGGGGCCCTCCCTCAAGGAAGGCCAGCAACGAGGTGTTCATGCCCGGATGGTCACACGGCGCGGGACGCGCGGCCTATCCCCCGGCGGCGGTATCGACCGAACCCGGGGGCCAGGGTCGGCGGCGGCCGGAGCCCGATTCACCACCCCACGCCTGATCGGAGCATCCCGATGAAGTAGGTTCTGCCCGGATCAGCTTGGCGACGGAGGGGGCTCACGGTGGCGGTACCGGTCATGGAACAACCCGAGGACTGGACCGAGCCGGGCGCCCATCCGGTCGCGCCCGGGGTGCACCGCATCCCGCTGGCGCTGCCGATCCCGTCGCTGCACGCGGTCAACGTCTACGTGATCGAGGACGCGGGCGGCCCGGTCGTGGTGGACTCCGGCTGGTCGATGCCCGACAGCCGCAGGGCCCTGGCCGACGCGCTGCGCACGCTGGGCCACCGGCTGGACGACGTGGCGCAGTTCCTGGTCACCCACGCGCACTGGGACCACTACTCGCAGGCCCTGGAGCTGCGCGAGTCGTTCGGCACCCGGGTGCGGATCGGGCGCGGCGAGCGGCCCTCCATCGAGGCGTTCAGCGTGGCCGCCGGGCTGCACCCGCGCCAGGCCGAGCTGCTGCGCCGCTGCGGGGCGCCCGACATCGCCGACCGGATCGCCGGCGCGGGCGTGAGCGCCGAGGACCGGCGGATGCCGCACACCATGCCCGACGCCTGGCTCGACGACGGCGAGCGGATCGATCTGGACCGGCGCGGTCTGGACGTCTTCGAGACGCCCGGCCACACCCGCGGCCACATCGTGCTGCGCGACGCCGCCGCCGGGCTGCTGTTCTCCGGCGACCACGTGCTGCCGCACATCTCGCCGTCGATCGGGCTGGAGACCGAGCCCGAGCCCAAGCCGCTGCGCAGCTACCTGGCGTCGTTGCGGCTGGTCCGCGACATGCCCGACACGCTGCTGCTGCCCGCGCACGGCGGCGTCACCCCCAGCGCGCACACCCGGATCGACGAGCTGCTCAGGCACCACGAGGAGCGCCTGGACGCCGCCGCCGAGCAGGTGCGGGCCGGGCACGCCACCGCCTTCGAGGTCGCGCGGGCCATGCCGTGGACGCGCCGCCGCCGGAAGCTGGACGAGCTGGACGTGTTCAGCCAGATGCTGGCCGTCCTGGAGATCGACGCCCACCTCGACGTGCTCACCGACCAGGGCGTGCTGGACGCGCACGAGGAGGCCGGGGTCCGCTCGTACGCGCCCCGTCCCTGAGCCGGGACGGCTCCGGCCCCCGCTCGGAGCCGCCCCGGTCCCGCCCGGAACCCGTCCGCCGGCGGCCCGCCTCAGGGGCCGCCGGGCCAGCCCTCGCCCGGCAGCACCAGGCCGGGGTCGCGCCCCAGGAAGGCCAGCAGCCGGTCGCCCGCCGGGGCGTCCTCGGAAAGCGCCATCTCCGGCGCGAAGAGCCGGTCGCGGGTGGCGTCGGTGACCAGCATCGGGGCCAGTCGCAACAACCGCCCGGCCAGCGACGGCGGGATCGCCCGCCGCTCCCCCAGCGCCCGCGCCACGTCCCAGCCGTGCACGGCGATCTCGATCGCGCCCGTCCCGGCGATCACCCCGGCGCGCAACGTGCAGCCGCCCACGGTGATCAGCCGGTCCTGGCGGTCCGCCGCCGTCCACGCTCCGACCAGCCGCGCGGCGGCCGACCGGCACCCGGCCGCCGGATCGGCCGCGGGCGGCCCCGCGGCGGCGGGCGGCCCGACCGTCCCGCCGTCCACCGCCTCGTGCAGCGCGGCCAGCGAGTCGGAGAAGTGCGCCAGCAACATGCCGAGGTCCCAGCCCGTGCAGGGCGTCGGCCGCCCCAGCGCGCCCGGGGTGACCGGCTGCAACGCGACCAGCGCGTAAGCGATCGACCGCTCCAGCAACTCGGCGCCGTAGCGTTGCAGCGCCACCGCCTCGGCCGGGTTCATCGTCATGGGCGCTCCTTTCCCCGGTACCGACCGGGGACGGGCCCGAAACTCATCGCCGGGCCGCAGGGGCCCGGCGCGGCCGTCTCAGGGGCGCAGGCCCGCCGTCAGCCCGCGCATGCAGCGCACGCCCAGGTCGGCCGGGGAGCCGGGGCCGTCGGCGGGGGCGTCCCCCGCCGCCCAGGTCTCGACCGCGACGCGGATGGCGGCGGTCGCGGCGGCCGCCGCCAAGCGCACCTCCAGCGCGTCGGCGGCGCGTCCGATCAGCCCGGCCAGCACCGGGGCCAGCCGCTCCTCGGAGTCCTGGTTGACCTTCAGCCACACCGCGTGCAGGGCCGGGTCCCCGGCGGCGGCGCGCAGCAGGCCGCGCGTGCGCGCGAAGGCGTCGGCCGACTCCTGGTCGGGGGCTTCCAGGGCCAGACGGGCGGCGCGTTCCAGCGCCTCGGGCAGCGGCAGACCCGGCGGCGTCTCGGCCAGCAGCTGCAACCAGCGCTCGGCCCCGCCCGACAGCAGCGGCGCGACCGCGTCCTGCTTGGTGCGGAAGTAGCGGTAGAAGGTGCGCGGCGCGACCCCGGCGCGGCGGGCGATCTCCTCGGCCGTGGTGCCGTCGGCGCCCCGCTCGGCGAACAACACCGCCGCCACCTCGGCGATCTCCAGCTGGGTGGCCGCCCTGCGGCGCTCGGTCAGCGTCCCCTGGGCCCCCCGCGTTCCCGGCCCCTGCTCCCCGCGCCCTCGCCCCGCGTCCATAGCCCGATCTTAGGCATAGACCAGGGCCTTGGCACGTTGTGCCACTTAGGCATAACCTGCCATCCAGGAGGAGATCATGAACCGTTTCGAAGGACGCCGCGTCATCATCACCGGGGCCGGGTCGGGCATCGGGCAGGCGACGGTGCTGCGCATCCTGGCCGAGGGCGGGCGGGTCGCCGCCTTCGACGTGAACGCCGAGGGCCTCGCCGCCACCGCCGGGCTCGCCGCCGGGCAGGGCACCGGTCAGGACCGGCTCACCACCGCCGTGCTCGACGTCTCCGACGAGAGCGCGGTACGCGAGGGCGTCGCCGCCGCCGTCGCCGACCTCGGCGGCCTGGACGCGCTGGTCAACGCGGCCGGCATCCTGCGGTCGGCGCACACCCACGAGACGACGCTGGAGTTCTGGAACACCGTCCTGGCGGTGAACCTCACCGGCACGTTCCTGGTGACCCGGGAGGCGCTTCCGGCGCTGCTGGAGTCCGGGCACGGCGTGGTGGTGAACTTCAGCTCGACCTCGGCGAGTTTCGCCCATCCCTACATGGCCGCCTATGCCGCGTCCAAGGGCGGCATCCAGTCGTTCACCCACGTGCTGGCCAGCGAGTACGCCAAGCAGGGGTTGCGTGCGGTCTCGGTGGCACCGGGCTCGATCAGCAGCGGGATGACCACCGGGCGCGGGCCCGGCCTGCCCGAGGACGCCGACATGAGCCTGTTCGTCAAGCTCGCCCCGGCCATCGGCCAGGGGTTCGCGGGGCCGGAGACGGTCGCGGGCGTGGTCGCGATGCTGGCCTCCGACGACGGCGCGTTCGTCACCGGCACCGAGCTGCGCATCGACGGCGGCACCCACATGTGATCCGGCGGACGGCCCGGCCCCGGGACACGATCCCGGGACCGGGCCACTCCATCACCTCTGACCTGGAGAAACGGCCGCGAACCAGCGGTACGGAGCGCCCGACCACGTAGGTCCGCCGCGCTTCCGGGCCGGGCAGGATACGGGTCTCCCCGGATGTTCACGGCACCCGAGGTCGTGGTGTCGTTCTTCCCATGACCGCCGCCCCGCCCGCGTCCGCCGCCGCCCGGCTGCTGCTGGCCGCCGCGGCCGGAGCGGCGCTCGCCGCCCTGTCGGGCTCCACGCCCGCCGCGGCCCGTCCCGGCACCCTCACGCTGCTGGCGACCGTCCAGAGCGCCCACGCGCTGCGGCCCGCCGACCACTCCAGGTCCGCCAACGCCCCGATCACGCAGAGCGTCGCGGGGAACTACGCCGCGCCGCACTGGAAGGCCACCGGCGCGGGCACCACCCGCGTCCGGGAGACCACCGGCCTCCCCTCCCCCGACCCCGCCCGCTGATCCCGCCCGCTGATCCTGCCCCTTGCCCGGGTTTTGCGCGGCGATGGCGGCCGGAGGGGGTTGCCGCGCCCCCACCATGATCACGATGGTGGGGAGGAGGCACGATGGGACGGTACGACCGGCGCACGGCGGCGGACGTGGAGCTGATGGGCGAGCGGCTCAAGGAGCGCATCTACGCCACCATCACGATGGTCTCGGTGACCATCGGCCTGTCGTTCGCCGACCCCGACCCCGCGGGCGCGGCCCTGACGGTGGGCGCGACGGCCCTCGGCCTGTGGCTCGCCGCCCTGGTCGCCGACCAGCAGTCCTACCGCACCCTGCACCGCCACGGCCCCTCGCCCGCCGAGACGCGCCAGGCCCTGTACGTCAGCAGCCCGCTGCTGCTGTCGGCGGTCGGCCCGCTGCTGCTGGTCGGCGTCGCCGCGCTGGAGCTGATCGAGCTGCGCACGGCGCTGCTGGTCGCGGCGGCCGGCGACGTGCTCACGCTGTTCTTCTGGGGCTACGTCAGCGGCCGCCGCATGGGCGGCGGCCCGGCCGTCTCGCTGGTCGCCGGAGCCGTGGACATGGCCATCGGCCTCGTCGTCGCCTACGTGAAGTTCAGCGCGGGCCACTGACCGGGCGGCCACCACCCGGCTCCGGCCGCCGGAAGGCCGCCGATTAGGCTGGAGCGCCCGTCCCCCGGGTGAAAGGACCCCCCATGACCGCGCCCACGGAGGCCACTTCGGTGGAGATCACTTCGCCCGAGGAGTTGCGCGAGCTGCTGGGCGAGGTCATGCCCCGGGCCGCCCAGAAGGAGCGGGTGCGGCTGCACCGGCGGGACCTGGAGTGGATCGCCGCCTCGCCGTTCTGCCTCATCGCGACCAGCGACGCCGACGGCAACTGCGACGTGT
Organism: Actinomadura hibisca NBRC 15177; assembly: GCF_001552635.1. Taxonomy (GTDB): domain Bacteria; phylum Actinomycetota; class Actinomycetes; order Streptosporangiales; family Streptosporangiaceae; genus Spirillospora; species Spirillospora hibisca. The sequence goes on from NZ_BCRO01000056.1 coordinate 16,662, forward strand.
CGCCCAAGGGCGACCCGGCGGGCTTCGTGAAGGTGCTGGACGACGTCACCGTGGCCATCCCCGAACGCCCCGGCAACCGGCGTGGCGACGGCTACTTCAACATCCTGGCCAACCCGCACGTCGGGCTGGTGTTCCTCATCCCGGGGCGCAGCGAGACCCTGCGCGTCAACGGCCGGGCCCGGCTGGTGCGCGAGGCCCCGTTCTTCGACGACATGGTGGTCAAGGGGCACCGCCCGATCCTCGCGATCGTCGTGGAGATCGAGCAGATCTTCTTCCACTGCGGCAAGGCGCTGATGCGCTCGGAGCTGTGGAAGCCCGGGACCTGGAACCCCGACGCGCTCCCCTCCCACGCCCGCCTCACCAAGGACGTGATGCCGAACGAGAAGGCGACCCTGGAGGAGCTGGAGCACTACTACGGCCCGTCCTACGCCGACAAGCTCTACAAGGACGGCATCCCCCGGGCCAAGTGACTCCGGCGCCAAGTGACTCCCGGGCCAGGTGACGGTCCCGGAGACCGGGGTCGCGGGTGGGCGCCGTAACGTTCCAACGACGCCCGCCCGGTCCGGTCGTCAGCCGCTCTTGCGGCGGAACTGGCGCTGGTGGTCGGCGCGCGCGTGCGCGCCGCGCACCTTGCCGTTCCTGCCGGCGCCGTCCCCGTGCTTGTCGGAGTCGGAGCTCTGCTTGCGCTCCAGGGCCTCCCGGAACTTGCGCTTCACGTCGTCCTCGGAAGCGTCGTGCTCTTCGGCGGGCGAGTCGGCCATAGGGTCCTCCAGCTGTCGTTGTGCTCCCTCCTAGCCTCGCACGTCCGCCCGCGCGACACGATCTGGGGACATTTCGCGTCGTACCGGCCGCGACAGGGGCGTTCTCCCCTAGGGTTCATGATCGATGGAGCCGCAGACGCCGCCGGCCGACCCCGCGCCGGCCCACCCCCCGCTCGCCGACCTCGCCGTCGAGCCGCTGCCGACCGCCGAACACGACGCCGACCTCGCCGCGCACTACCAACGCCTGCGCGAGGCCCACGGCCCGGTCGCGCCGGTGGACGTGCTGGGCGTCCCGGCCTGGCTGGTCATCGGCTACCCGCAGGTCCTGGAGGTGCTGCGCGACTCGCGCGGCGTCTGGAGCAAGCGCCTGGACTCCTGGCGGGCCCGCGCCGAGGGCCGCGTCCCGGCCGGCTGGCCGCTGCTGCCCGCCTTCGAGGTGGACTGCTCGGTGTTCCGCGACGGCGGGGAGTCCACCCGGCTGCGCACCGCGTGGAGCGCGGGCCTCCAGCCGTTCCAGGAGCGCACCCGGCCGCAGGCCCGCGCGCTGGAGGCGGCGGTGCGCGGCTACGCCGACGACCTGATCACCGCGCTGGCCGAGGGCGGCCCGGCCGGCACCGCCGACCTGGCCGCCCAGTACGCCCGGCCGCTGCCGCTCATGGTGATCAACCGGCTGCTGGGGTTCTCCACCGAGCGCGGCGAGGAGCTGCTGGTGGACATGTGGCGGCTGCTGGACGCCGGGCCCGACGCGGGCGAGGCGGCCGGGCGGCTGGCCGCCGCGGTCGCGCAGGTGTGCGCGCGGAAGCGGGAGGAGCCCGGCGAGGACCTGCCCTCGACGATGCTGGCGGCCGCCCCCGACCTCACCGTGGCCGAGCTGACCAGCGAGATGGTCATGCTGATCGGGCTCATCGGCGACCACACCGCCACCCTGATCTGCGGCACCGCCGCCGAGATGATCATGGGGGGCGGCGGCCTGGCGGGCGGGATGATCCCCGAGGCGGTCAACCGGGCCGCGATCGCCGCGCCGCCGATGGCCAACCTGACCTTCCGCTGGCCGCGCGCCGACGTGCGGCTGGGCCGCTACACCATCGCCGCGGGCGACCCGGTGATGTTGTCGCCCGCCGCCGCGCACACCGACCCCGCCTTCACCGGCGGCCGCGCGCCCGACGCCATCTACAGCTCCCGCGCGCACCTGGCGTGGGGCGCGGGCCCGCACGCCTGCCTGGGCCGCGACCTGGCCACCACCATCACCACGATCGCGGTGGAGCGGCTGTCGGAGCGGTTCGCCGAGCTGGCCCCGGCGGTGCGGCCCGAGGAGCTGGAGTGGCGCTCCTCCCCGCTGATGCGCGGGCTGCGGTCGTTGCCGGTCCACTACCGGCTGTCGGCCGCCCGGCCGCTCTCGCCGTCCCGTCCCGAGCCCGAGGCCGCCGCCGAGCCCGAGCAGTCGACGTCGCTGGCCCGCCGGTTCCTGCGCGCCCTGCGCCTCGCCCGCTGACCTCTCCGAGGGCTCCCCGGGAGCCCGGCGGGCGGAGCACCGCCTACCGGGCGTCCCCGGCCAGGTGGCGGGCCTCCTCCCGGATGCGGTCCCAGGCCGCGCGGACGTGCCGTTCGCCGGTGGCGGGCCCGCCGATGGCCATGCGCATCACGACCCGGCCGCCGACCCTGGTGTGGGTGAGGTAGAGGTCGCCGGAGGCGTTCAGCCGCTCCATCAGCGCCAGCGTCGCCGCGTCGGCCTCCTCGCCGGGCAGGCCCGCCCAGCGCGGCCGGAAGCACACGAGCCCGAACGGGTGGTGGTCGCGCACCTCGAACGCCGGATCTGCCTTGATCCACTCCGCCAGCCGCGCCGCGAGTCCGACGCCGGTGCGCACGTGCTCGCGCAGCCCCTCCGCGCCGTACCAGCGGATCACCGACCACAACTTCAGCGCCCGGAAGCGCCGTCCCAGCGGGATCTGCCAGTCCCGGTAGTCGACGACCTCGCCGGAGGAGCTGGCCTGGTTGCGCAGGTACTCCGGCAGGATCGACAGCGCCTCGGTCATCGGCTCGGGGTCGGCGAGCCACAGCAGGGTGCAGTCGAAGTTGGTGAGCAGCCACTTGTGCGGGTTGGTGGCGTAGGAGTCGGCCAGCTCCAGGCCGTCGTTGATCCAGCGCAGCTCCGGGCAGACCGCCGCGACGCCCGCGTAGGCGGCGTCCACGTGCAGCCACACCCCGTGCCTGCGGCACACCTCGCCGATCTCGCGCACCGGGTCCACGGCCGTGGTGGAGGTGGTGCCGACGGTGGCGCACACCAGCACCGGCGTCGCGCCCGCCGCCACGTCCTCGGCCAGCAGCGCGTCCAGGTGCGCCGGATCCATCGCCAGCGTGCCGGAATCGACGTCCACCACCCGCACGTTGCCCGCGCCGATGCCGGTGATGCGGGCGGCCTTCTCCAGCGACGAATGGGTCTGGGAGCTGACGTACAGGGTGTGGCGGCCGTCCAGGCCCTCGCGGGCGGGCCGCCCGCCGGTCGCGCGGTGCAGCGCCGCCAGGATCGCCACCAGGCAGGCGCTGGAGGCCGAGTCCTGGATGACGCCGTGGCCCCGGAACGCGCCGGGCAGGTCCAGCAGCTCGGCCGTCCAGTCGGCGACCCGCGTCTCCATCTCGGTGCAGGCCGGGCTGGTCGCCCACAACATGCCCTGGACGCCGAGCCCGGACGACAGCAGGTCGCCCAGGATCGCCGGGCCGCTGGCGTTGGCGGGGAAGTAGGCGAAGAACGAGGGGTGCTGCCAGTGCGTGACGCCCGGAATGACGGCCCGCTCCATGTCGGCGAGGACCGCCTCGAAGCCCTCGCCGCGCTCCGGCGGGTGTTCGGGCAGCGCCGCCAGCACGTCGCCCGGCCGCGCCTGGGACAACACCGGGTGCGCCTCGACCTTCTCCTGGTAGTCGGCGATCCAGTCGATCACCTGCTTGCCGTACCGGCGGAACTCCTCCGGCGTCATGTGCCCGGTCACCGCGCCCCCTCACGCTCGTCGTGAGGGGATGCTAATCCGGTCAGGACGTGAAATGGGTTCGCATTTTGGTCAACCTGTGCTGGACCTGGTCGTCGGTCGGCGTTCCGGCGCGGTCGAGGTAGGCCAGTAGCCCGTCCCGGTCGGGGTCGGGCTCGGCCAGGACGTGGGCGCGGGTCTCGGCGACACCGGCGGCGAACAGCAGCTCGTACGGCAGCCCGCACATGGTGTCGAAGCTGGTGGCCTTGGCGTGCCAGAGCAGGTGGACGTCGTTCTCGTCGCGTCGCTCGGCCACCAGCAGCGCGGCCATCGCGATGCTGGGGCTGAACCCCCAGGCGTGCCGGTGCCAGGCGGCCTCCTGCGCCAGCAGGAACCGCAGGAAGCTCGGCATCTTGTGGCCGGTGGCGCGCAGCAGGGCCGCCAGCACGGCCCGGCGGTCGCCGGAGGCGGCGTCGTAGGGCAGGCCGTGCCCGTCCTCGCGGCCGTCGAAGGCCAGCAGCTCCCAGGTGTCCTGGTGCCGCTGCCACCACGCGACGTCGGCGGGCGACTCCATCAGCGGCTTCGCAACGAGACGATCTCCACGGTCCACACGCCCACCATGACCTCCACGAGGATCAGCTGGACCTCCAGTGTGGATCGTCCCTCCCGTGCCGTCCAGAGCGGGACGGTGACGTGGTGGGCGCACTCGCGGTCGTCGCCGGTGCAGAGCTCGGTGGCCTCCAGCACGTCGAAGGCGGCCTCCGGGGGCGTGATCAGCGCCGCGCCGTGCCGCCGCACCGCCTCGGCCATCATCGGCGCGGTGAGCCGCCGCTCCTCGGTCAGCGTCGCCAGGTCCTCGTAAGCCCCGGCCACCAGCAACCCCACCACGCTCCGGACCACTTTCACGGCTTCCTGCGGCAACATCGGGCCTCCCGAACCGCCCCCTTCCCCCAGATCAGCGGCCCAACCGGCCTGTTGAGCGGCGCCGGAAGGGGAACGATCCCAGTGACCGCCCAAGGAGGAGAGACATGGCTGACAAGAGCAACAAGCACGGTCCGATGCGCGACGACAAGCTCGCGCACCAGACCGAGGGCATGACGCGCGGCGGCCATCCGACCCACGCCGAGGAGTGGAAGGAGACCGAACCCGTGTCCGAGAACACGGCCTGGGATCCCACGGCGCCCGCCGATCCCACCACCATCACCAGCAGCCGCCAGGAGGGCTCGCCGCCCGGGATGAGCCCGGCCGACGTCGAGGAGCGCAGCGCGCTGGCCCGGACGCTGACCGGCGTGCGCTGGCCCGCCACGACCAAGGACATCCTCGCGCACGTCTCGGACGGGGACGTGCCGGAGGGCGCGGTCGCCGCGCTGGAGACGCTGCCCGACCGGGAGTACACCAACCTCGCCGACGTGGCCGAGGAACTCGGCTACGGCAAGGAGGACCACCGCTTCTGAGCGGCGTCCCGCCCGTCGCGGGCCCAGTTGTTCGCGGGCCCAGCGTTCACAGGCCCAGCGTTCGCGAGTTCAGCGTTCGCGGGCCTGGCGCTCGCGGCCGTGGCGTTCGTGGGCGGGCCGTTCGGCGGGCGGCCCGCACCACGCCGCCAGCGCGTCGCGGATCTCGGTGGCGCGCCGGTCCGGCGCGGTCTCGTCGGTGGCCCAGGCGATGTAGCCGTCAGGACGCACCAGGGCGGTCGTGCGGGTCGCGCCGCCCGCCAGGGCGCACCGCACCCGGTCGGCCCAGCGTTTGGTCGCCAGGTAGGTCACCGCGGGATCGTTGGCGGCCACCACCAGCACGAACCTGCCGTCCCGCAGCGCCTCGAACAGCCGCCCGGGAGTTCCGGCCAGCCGCACGTCGGGCGCGCGGCGGCCGGTCAGGCGGTGCGCGCCGTGCGGTGCGGGGTAGGCGATGTCGAGGCCCGACACGGCACCGGTCGCCCGTCGCGCCACCGGTGGCGTGCGCAGCGCGACCCGTGCCGCCACGGCGCGCAACGCCCGTAGGGCACGGGGTTCCAGCAGCACCGCCCGGGTCGCCGCGCCGCTGCCGCGCAACACCGCCCGTCCGACCGGGTGGCGTTCCTCGTGGTAGCTGTCGAGCAGGCCGGGCGGGGCCTGGCCGCGCAGCGCGGCGGCCAGCTTCCAGCCGAGGTTGGCCGCGTCCTGGAGGCCGGTGTTCATGCCCTGGCCGCCCACCGGGGAGTGCACGTGCGCGGCGTCCCCGGCCAGGAAGACCCGGCCGATCCGGTAGTGCGGGACCTGCCGCTCGTCGCTGTGGAAGCGCGCGGTCCAGCGGGGGTCGTGCATCCCGTGGTCGGTGCCGAGGGCCCGGCGGACGGTGTCGCGGACCTCGGCGAACTCGACGGGCTCGGAGTCGGGGGCCTGGTGGGCGCGGTTCCAGGCGACCGCCCGGTACCAGCCGTCGCCGAAGGGCACCAGCAGCGCGAACGCGTCGCCGGTCGCCCCGACGGTGAGCACCTCGCGCGGCGCGTCGGCCAGCCGCACGTCCGCCAGCATCACCGACCTGATCACCGATCCGCCGGGGAACGGCAGGCCGAGCGCCCGCCGCACCGTGCTGTGCACGCCGTCGCAGCCGACCGCGTACGCGGCGCGCAGGGCGTGGCCGGTCCCGTCCGCCGCCCGGACGTCCAGGGTGACGCCGCCGGAGTCCTGCCGCAGGCCGGTGGCCTCCCTGCCGCGCAGGATCTCCGCACCGGCCGCCACCGCGCGCTCCTCCAGCACCCGTTCGGTCTCGTACTGCGGGGTGACCAGCACGTACCGGTGCCGGGACGGCAGCCGCGACAGGTCCAGCACCGCTTCGCCGAACAACCGCACCCTGCGCACCCGCTCGCCGGTGCTCAGCAGAGCTTCGGCGACGCCGCGCTGGTCCAGCAGCTCCAGGGTGCGGGCGTGCACGGCGAACGCGCGAGTCAGGTTCGACTCCCCGACGCGGCGTTCCAGCACCGTGCAGGGCACCCCGGCGTCCGCCAGATCGCCCGCCAGCAGCAGCCCCGAGGGGCCCGCGCCCACGATCACCACGTTCCCGGTCTCCGTCATCCCGGCGACCCCCTCTCGGCGCGGCCGCTCCGGCCCGCGCCGACCACCCTGCCCCGTGGACGGGCGGTCCGAACGCGCCTGGCCGCACCGGGCCTCGGCCCGCGCCGGACCTGCCCGGCGCGGGCGGAGGCTCGATCAGCCCTCCAGGGTCATCGCCCACACGTGGCCGGTGACGTTGGCCGCCGGTCCCGGCCTGCCGAAGGTCACCGAACGGACCTCCTTGCCCGCGTCCAGCCGCACGGTCTGCTGGAAGATCTTGGTTTGCGCGGGCTCCCGGCCCGCGGGCCGGTAGCGGTCGGTGGTCTGCGCGGCGACCGGGTCCGAGCCGGTCATCCAGTCGGGCATCGCAAGCTCGGTCTCCTCGGTGGAGCCGTCTGCGTAAGTGACGGTGACCTTGCTCCGCGCCGGGCCGTATCCGGCGGAGGTGAGCAGGTGCAGGCTCCCGTACCTGCCCGGTTTCAGCACGACGCTCTGGCCTCCCGCGCGGACGTTGTTCTTCACACCGTTCGCGCCCGAGGGGAAGGTGAACGGGACGCGCCCGACCGTGAGGTCGCCGGGCCTGGGAAGCTGCTCGGCGACGTAGGTCGAGCCCACGCCGTCGAAGTCGCCGTCGGTGCGCGCGTCGGCGGTGCCGATCCCGTCGCTGTCGTAGGCGGCGGCCAGGTCCACCTTCGTCATCTGGCCGACGACGTGCAGCGACGCCCGCGCCTCGAAGGACTCGGTCCCGGCGAGGGCCGTGACCTCCACCGGCCGGTCGCCCGAGCCGGTCCCGGCGGGCACGGTCACGGTGGCGGTGATCGTGGTGCGGGTGTGCGGTTCCATCGCGGGCCGGTACACCGTCCGGGTGCCGTAGGGGGTCCGGATCGTGAGATCGCCTCCGGCGGCCTTGCGGTCGCCGCGGTTGGCGACGTCCACGGTGACGGTGCTCTGCTCGCCCGCGGCGGCGGCCGTGGCCCGCGCGTCCAGCCCGAGCAGGGTGGCGCGGCGCGCGTCGTAGCCGGGCGCGGCGACGCGGAACACGAAGGCGTGCTTGCCGGGCGTGGCCGACTGCCCCTGCGCGGGCATCTCCACGACCAGCCGTCCCTGGCCGTCCCTGGTCCACTTCAGCGGCCGGTCGTAGCCGATGAGGCGCACCTCGTCCCCGGTCTTGACGGGGACCGGCGCGGTCAGCGTCAGGCGCTCGCCGGGCCACTGGAGCGCGGTCGCGTAGAACGCCTTGGGCTGGGTGGAGAAGCGGACCGGCACGTTCGCGCCCTTGTCCTCCGCCTGGGTCCAGTACCGCGACCCGTACACCGCCTCGCGGTTGAGGTCCACCCACTGGCCGAGCTCGCGCACGCGCTGGGCCTGGATCGCCGGAACGGTGCCGTCGGCCTTGGGTCCGACGTTGAGCAGCAGGTTGCCGTTCTTGCTGACGATGTCGGCGAAGGAGTCGACGAGCTGGTCGGCGGTCAGGTGGTCGGCGTCGGTCTCCTCGGCGTTGTAGCCGTAGGAGTGGCCGATGCCGCGGCTGGCCTCCCACTTCTCCTTCTTGATGTCGGGCTCGACGCTGTACTCGGGGGTGGTGAAGTCGTGCGGCACGTTGGAGCCGCACCGGTTGTTGACCGCGACCTCCTTGGGATTGGCGCGGTTCTTGGCCTGGTTGAAGTACTGGGCGTTGAGCTGGAGGCTGTTGTTGACGTCCTCCAGGCCGATGTCGCACCAGATGAGGTCGGGGTCGAAGCGGTTCACCAGCTCCTTGAGCTGCGGGTACTGGTGGTCCTTGACGTAGTCGGTGATCGGCTTGTAGCCGGTGTAGGGCACCGGCTCGCCGGTGAAGAAGTTCTTGGGCGCGCCGCGCCCGAACCAGCCGCCGCCGATCCTGGGCATCGCCGGGTTGTACCACTCGGGCATCGAGTAGTAGAGGCCCTTCTTCAGCCCGTAGCCGCCCCGGTCGTCGGCCTCCAGCAGCTCCTTGACGAAGTCGCGGCGGGGCCCGAGCTTGGCCGTGCTGCGGTCGGTGGTGGCGGTGTCCCACAGCGCCACGCCGTCATGGTGCTTGGAGGTCAGCGTGAAGTACTTGGCCCCGCCGTCCTTGAACAGCTTCAGCCACTCATCGGGGTTCCAGCGCTCGGCCCTCCACTGCTTGAGGAAGTCGTCGTAGACGACGTCCTTGCCGTACTTCGCCAGGTGATGCGCCTGGACCGGCTTGCCGGACTCGCTCAGCTTGCTCCAGTACCACTCGGCGTACTCGCCGACCGGGGCGTAGGCGGGCACGGCGTAGGCGCCCCAGTGGACGAAGATCCCGAGCTTGGCGTCGTCGAACCACTGCGGCGACCTGTGCCTGCTCAGGGACTCGTAGGTGGGCTGGTAGTCCGGTTCATTCTGTTTGTGCGCGGCGGCGGTGGCGGGGACGGCGGCCCCGGCCGTCGCCAGGGCCGTTCCCGCCAGTACCGCGCCGACCACGGAGCGCAATCGCCTCAACGTCATACCGCGTCCTCCTCGACGATCTCAGAGGGAAGTATGAAAGATCGGATCAATAGGCGTCCAGACTTTTGAACAAGGAACTTTTCCCTACTTTTACCCGGCATAGATCCGATCTATAGTGGACCGGCAGGGCAAGGTGAGGGGCGCGCGAAGCATGCGCGGCATCGCCTCCCGCCGGGGCGGGAGGTCAGGTGCGGGGGTTCACCAGGCCGAGGTGGATGCTGTAGCGGTCGGCGCGGTAGGTGGCCAGCGCGACCTCCACGCAGACGCCCCGGCTGAAGGTGCGCTGGCGCAGGAAGAACACCGTGTCGCCCGGCGCGACGCCCAGCAGGCGCGCGTCGGCGTCGCCGGCCGGGCCCGCCTCGATGGTCTGCTCGCCGGCGTCCATGACGATCCCGTACTCGCGTTCCAGCGCCTCGAACAGCGGGCTGTCGGGCGCGCGCAGCTCCAGCAGGCGCGGCGCGGCCGAGGCCAGGATGTGCGAGCGCTCCACCGCCATCGGCTCCCCGTCGGCCAGGCGCAGCCGCTCCAGCAGGTGCAGCGGCGTGCCCCGGTCGACCCCCATCAGCCCGGCCAGCGTCCCGTCGGCCTCGACGGTGCGGGCGGCCAGGTCGCGGGAGGCCGGGCGCAGGCCGCGGGCGCGCATGTCCTCGGTGAACGACACCAGCTCCTTGGGCATCTGCACCTTGGGCCGGGCCACGAACATGCCCTTGCCGGGGATGCGGCGCAGCCGGTCCTCGGCCACCAGCTGGTCCACCGCCTGGCGGACGGTCATCCGCGACACCCCGAAGCGGCGGCACAACTCGCGCTCGGAGGGCATGGGCGCGTCCACCGGCAGCCCGCCCCGCTCGACCATGTCGAGCAGGATCGCCCGGAGCTGGAGGTACTTCGGGAGCGGCGCGGCGGGATCGATCACCCCTCATACATATCCGATGCCGCCGCGTATCCGCCCCTCCGTCCCATATCCCGGCACCGCCCGGGATCAGCCCCCGTCCGACTGGGCGGAAGGACCGGCCAGGCCGTGCAGCAGAAGGTCGGTGAGGGTGTCCACGATCTCGTCGTCGGAGAAGCCCGGCCCGTCGTCGCCCGCCGTCAGGACCGCGTAGCCGAACATCGAGATCATCGAGCCGATCGCGGCGGCGACCAGCCCCGTGTCGCCGGGCAGTGGGTGGCCGCGCTCGCGCAGCCAGTCCAGGTGCTCGCGGTAGACGCCGGTCTCGGCGGCCAGCTCCTGCCACAGCCGGCCCGACCGCGGGTCGGCGGACACCGCCGCCTGGAACCGCGCCACCACGACCGGCAGGTGGTCGCGGTAGACGTGCCAGGCGACCGCCACGTGCTCGCGGAGCTGGGCGCGGTCGGACAGGTCGTGGTCGCGGGGGTGCTCGCGCGCGCCGATCTCGTCGTCGGCCTGCGCGCCCATGTCGGCCATCAGCGCCTGGAGCAGCTCCTCCTTGCCCGCGAAGTGGTCGTAGAAGGAGCCGGTGGCGCGGCCGGCGGCGGCCGTGATGTCGGTGATCTTGGTGTTGAGGTAGCCGCGCTCCATGAACAGCCGGCGCGCCGCGTCCTTCAGCGCCGCCTGAGTCTCGGCCGCCCGCGCCTTCCGTACGCCCACCCGCGTCCTCCGTCTCTCCGCTTGACCGATGCCGTCGCCGCCATGATACTGAACCCCAGTTCGCCGAATGAGGATTCGGTGAATCAGAATTCAGGGAGTGCGGATGCGGGTCATCGTGGTGGGCGGCGGAGTGGCCGGGGCGGCGGGCGCGATCGCGCTGCGCCGGATCGGCGCGGAGGTGACGGTGTACGAGGCGTACGCCGACCCGGCGGGGCAGGTGGGCTCGTTCGTGAGCCTGGCCGCCAACGGGCTGCGCGGGCTGGCCGCGCTGGGCTGCCTGGAGGCGGTGCAGGCGGCCGGGTTCGCGGTCCCCCGACAGCGCATGTGGTCGGAGAGCGGGCGGCTGATGGGCGAGACGCCGCGCGGCCGGATGGCCGGCGACCCGCTGCACAGCGTCACGCTGCTGCGCGGCCGTCTCGTGGAGGAGCTGCGCGCCGAGGCCGAGCGCGCCGGGGCGCGGATCGTGACCGGGGAGCGGCTGGAGCGGACGGCCACGCGGGACGGGCGGGTGACGGCCTCGTTCGCGAGCGGCCACACGGCGTCGGCGGACCTTCTCGTCGGCGCGGACGGCATCTGGTCGACGACCCGCCGCTGCCTGGACCCCGGCGCGCCCGAACCCGCCTACGCGGGCCTCTACACCGCCTCCGGCGTCTCGGCGGGCGTCCCGGAGGTGGCGCCGGGCACGTTCGAGATGGTGTTCGGCCGCAGGGGCGCGTTCGTGTCGATCGGCGCGCCGGACGGGCAGGTGTGGTGGGCCGCGCAGGTGGCCTCCCCCGCCGAGCCGGACCTGGCGGCGGTCGATCTCGACCTGCTCGCCGGGCTGTACCGGCGGGAGGCGGTGCCCGCCAAGGTGCTGCGGGCCGCCACCGCGCTGCACCGGCCGACGCTGCACCACGTCCTGCCGCCGGTCGCGGTGTGGCGCGACGACCGCGCCGTGCTGGTCGGCGACGCCTCGCACCCGGTGGGCGCGGGCCAGGGCGCGTCGATGGCGATCGAGGACACGACGGTGCTGGCGCACCGCCTGGCGCGCGCGGGCGGCACGGCCGCGTCCGTCCCGGCCGCGCTCGCCGCCTACGAGCAGGACCGGCGGGCGCGCGTGGGCAAGCTGGTGAAGATGGCGGCGGCCAACCGCGACGCCAAGGTCGCGGGCCCGGTCGGCCGCCGCGTGCGCGACCTCGTCATGCCGGTGGTGCTGCGGCACTTCTACGAGCGCTCCACCGCCTGGTTGTACCAGGAGGCCCCCGAGATCAGCCTCGGCGCGCGCCCGGCCGCCGGGCTCAGCGGCTCCGCAGGTTGAGGCCCAGCGCGCGGAACTGCTCGACGGGCCGGTGGTAGCCGCGCTCGATGTGGTGGACGCCGCGCAGCGTGGAGGGCCCCTCGGCGACGGCGGCGGCCAGCACCGCCGAGAACCCGGCGCGGATGTCGGGCATGGTGACGTCGCCGCCGCGCAGCTTGCTCACCCCGCGCACGACCGCCGAGTGCTTGGCGGCGGTGTCGTGGTAGCGGCAGGCGGGACCGCCGAGGCAGGTCTCGTACACCTCGATCTCGGCGCCCATGCTCTGCAGCGCCGGGACGTAGGCCAGCCGGTTCTCGTACACCGTCTCGTGCAGCACCGACATGCCGTCGGCCTGGGTGAACAGCACCATCAGCGGCGTCTGCCAGTCGGTGGCGAACCCGGGGTGGGTGTCGGTCTGCACCGCGGCCGGGCGCAGCCCGCGCGGCGCCGACGCCATGATCCAGTCGTCGGTGATCTCGAACTGGGCGCCCATCCGGGCCAGCGTGGTGATCGGGGTGACCAGCCGGTCCTGCGGGCAGCCGTGCACTCGCACCTCGCCGCCGGTGACCAGCCCGGCCACCAGGTAGGAGAACGCCTCGATGCGGTCGCCGGCCAGCCGGGTCTGCGCGCCGCCGAGCCGCTCCACGCCCTCCACCACGATGCGGCGGTCGGGGCTGAAGGAGATGCCGGCGCCCATGCGCTGCAGGAACAGCGCCAGCTCGATGATCTCGGGCTCGGTGGCGGCGTTGCGGATGACGGTCTTGCCCTTGGCCAGCACGGCGGCCAGCAGCACGGTCTCGGTGGCGCCGACGCTGGGGTAGGGCAGCTCGATGCGGGTGCCGACCAGGCGCTCGGCCCTGGCGTGGATGCCGTCGTCGGCGATGACGACCTCCGCGCCGAACGCGCGCAGCGCCTCCACGTGGAAGTCGACCGGGCGGCGGCCGATGGGGTCGCCGCCCACCAGCGGCACGAACGCCTCCCCCGCCAGGTGCAGCAGCGGCCCGAGCATCAGGATGGGGATGCGGTTCAGGCCGGTGAACGCCTTGGCCACGCTGGGGTCGGTGACCGGGCCGGGGACGACGGTGATCTCGCCGCCGGAACGTTCGACGGTCATGCCGACGTGCTCCAGCATCGCCGCGGTGATGCCGACCTCGCCGACGTCGGGCGCGTTGCGGATGGTGCTCGGCTCCGCGCCGAGCATGGCGGCCACCATGTGCTTGCTGACCGCGTTCTTGGCCCCCCGCACGGTCACGTCACCGCGCAGCGGGCCCGACGGCTCGATCTCCCACAGCTTCTCGGTCATCCGAGCAGCTTATGGCGGCCGGTGCCGTTCACCAACCCGGGCGGGACCGGGTTGGCCCGGACGCGCCCGAGCGGCTACCGTGGTTGATCATGTCCTCTCCCGAAGCGTCAAGAGACTGACCACCGGCCCTCGTCCGGTGGTCGGCGGCCAGCCGAGGTGAGCCCGCGCGCGCGTTGAGCGCCGCCCGGGTGTTTCGGCTGTTGCCCTGATCTCAGCGTCGGCCGTGCCGCGGACGCTTCGACGCGCGTTCCCCCGCCCACCCGTGGTGGGGAGCCACGCCGTGCCATCTCGACATGCTGCCTCGACGCGTCCCCACCTGTCCTTTTCACTCGTGGGGAGTTCTCTCTTGCCATTCGCCGTCTACGTCCTGGGCCTCGCCGTGTTCGCCCAGGGCACTTCGGAGTTCATGCTGGCCGGGCTGGTCCCGGCCGTGGCCGCCGACCTCGGGGTGACCATCCCGCAGGCGGGCCTGCTGACCGCGATGTTCGCGGTCGGCATGGCGGTCGGCGCGCCCGCGCTGGCCGTCCTCACGCTGCGCGTGCCCAGGCGGCGCGCGCTGGTGTGGTCGCTGGCGGTGTTCACCGCCTGCCACGTGGCCGGGGCGCTCGCCCCCGGCTACGGGGTACTGCTGGCGACGCGGATCGTCGCCGCGCTGGCCTGCGCCGCGTTCTGGGCGGTGGCCGCGGGCGCGGCGGTCGCCATGGTCGGGCCCGGGTCCCGGGCCCGCGCGATGTCGATCGTGGTGGGCGGCGTGACCGTCGCCTGCGTGGCGGGCGTGCCCGGCGGCGCGCTGCTGGGCGGCCTGTGGGGCTGGCGGTCGGCGTTCTGGGCGGTGGCGGCGGTGTCGGCGCTGTCGATCGTCGCGCTGCTGGTGACGCTGCCGCCGAGCCGCCCCGAGCCGCCCGCGTCCGGGACGCGGGCCGAACTGCGCGCGCTGGTCCGGCGGCCGCTGCTGGTCGCCTACGCCCTGAACGCGCTGGTGCAGGGCGCGACGTTCTGCACCTTCACCTACCTGGCGCCGCTGGTGACGGAGGTGACCGGCCTGGGCGAGGGCTGGGTGCCGGGGATGCTGGTGCTGTTCGGCGCGGGCGCGATGGCGGGCATCATCGTCGGCGGCCGGATCGCCGACGCCCGACCCGTCCCGGTACTGCTGGCGGGCACGACGGCGCTGGCCTGCGGCTGGGCGCTGCTGGCGGTGACCGCCGCGCATCCCGTGCCGGTGTTCGTGCTGGTGTTCCTGCTGGGGATGCTGGCGTTCGGGACGGGCCCGGCGCTGATGGCCCGGACCTTCGCGCTGGCGGACGGCGCGCCGACGCTGACGGGCGGCTTCACGACGGCGGCGTTCAACGTCGGCAACACCGCCGGGCCGTGGCTGGGCGGAGTGGTCATCGACGCGGGGCTGGGCTTCCGGGCCCCAGTGTGGACGAGCGCGCTGCTCATGGTCGCGGCGGTGGCCGTGACGGCGACGGTGCTGCGCCGCCGTCCCGCGCCGGAGCCCGCCGCCGCGAAGGTCGGCTGACCTCCCCATGCCCGCCCGAGCCACCCGGCTCGGGCGGGCACGGCGTCAGGAGGGCCGCTCCCCGTCGTCCTCGGGGACGCGGGTCAGGATGCGGGCCTCCCGCTCGCCCTCCTCGAAGACCTGCGCCGCCGGTCCGATGACCTTGGGATCGGGCTCCCCCACGGCGTCGGCGTCCTTGCCCGGGTAGTCGAACAGGCTCAGCACGTACCGCATGGCCTCCAGGCGCGCCCGCTTCTTGTCGTTGCTCTTCACCACCGTCCAGGGCGCGTCCAGGGTGTCGGTGTGGTAGAACATCATCTCCTTGGCCTCGGTGTAGGCGTCCCACTTGTCCAGCGAGGCCAGGTCGATCGGGCTGAGCTTCCAGCGCCGCACCGGGTCGGTCTGCCGCACCATGAAGCGGTGCAGCTGCTCGCCGCGCGACACCGAGAACCAGAACTTCACCAGGTGGACGCCGTCGCGCACCAGCAGCCGCTCGAACTCGGGGGCCTGGTGCATGAACTCCACGTACTGGCGGGGCGTGGCGAACCCCATCACGCGCTCCACACCCGCGCGGTTGTACCAGGACCGGTCGAACAGCACGATCTCCCCGGCGCTCGGCAGGTGCTCCACGTAGCGCTGGAAGTACCACTGGGTCTTCTCACGCTCGGTCGGCGTGCCGAGGGCGACCACGCGCGCGCCGCGGGGGTTGAGGTGCTCGGTGAACCGTTTGATGGTGCCGCCCTTGCCGGCGGCGTCGCGGCCCTCGAACAGGATGACCAGGCGCTGCCCGGAGGACTTCACCCAGGACTGGAGCTTCAGCAGCTCGATCTGGAGGGCGCGCTTCTCCTTCTCGTAGACGTCGCGCTTCAGCTTCCGCTCGTAGGGATAGCCCTCGCGCCAGGCGTCGCCGTTGAGACCGGCGTCGAGCAGGCCGGGTTTCCCGCTCTCGACGGCGATGATCTCCCGCGCGGCGGCGTCGCGCTCCTGCGGCGTCCGCCGCGCGCCGGTCGGCTTGCGGGTCCTGCGCCCCTGGCTCTTCATCCGGTCCGGCCTCCCTGCGTGTGAACCCGTCCTTTCCGCAGGCTATAAGCCCGGCCCCGAACGCCCGGCCCCGGGCCGCTACCCGGACGCCGGGGCGGTCAGCCCGGCGGTGACGAAGGCGATGACGGTCCCGGCCGGGGGCGGCGCGACCGCGGCCCCGCCGACGGGGGCCAGCGGCCGCCCGTAGATCTCCAGCAGCAGCGTGAAGGCCAGCCGCCACCGGTCGGCGACCTCGTCCATCGGCAGGTCGGGCCGGGCGCGGCCGAGCATCGCCTCGAACGGGACCGGCCCGAACCACGGCGAGGCCGCCGGGATCCGCCAGGTGGGCAGCGTCGCGCGGGCCAGCAGGTGGCACAACATCCGGCCCTTGGCGGTGCGGGACAGCTCCACGAACGGCTCCACGATCGCCGTCACCAGCTCGGCGACCTCGAACGGCGCGCCGTCGGTCCGCGAGCGCTTGGCGATCAGCTCCAGCCGCTCGGCCCACAGCGGCGCCAGCTCCTGCTCCAGCAGCGCCGAGACCAGGCCCTCCCGCGACCCGAAGTGGTAGTGCACCGCGCCCGGGTTCAGCCCGGCCTCGGCGTTGATCGCGCGGACCGACACCTGGTCGGCCCCCCTGTCCAGGAACAGGCGCTCGGCGGCCGCCAGCAGGCGGTCGCGGGTCGGTGCGGAGTCATCGGCCATGGACTCCATTGCACCACACGTGGTGAAATCAGCTTTCAATCACTGATTGAATGATGTCAGAAACGTCGCGAAGAGGAGCGAGCACATGACCACCCCCGACGTGTTCGGCGAGGCGCGGCTCGGGCCGCTCACCCTGCGCAACCGGATCATCAAGGCCGCCACCTTCGAGGGCATGAGCAAGGGCGCGCTGGCCACCGACGACCTGGTCGAGTTCCACCGGCGGCACGCCGCGGGCGGGGTCGGCATGACCACCGTCGCCTACTGCGCCGTGGCTCCGGAGGGCCGCACCGAGCGCAACCAGATCTGGATGCGGCCCGAGGCGCTGCCGAGCCTGCGCCGCCTCACCGACGCCGTGCACGCCGAGGGCGCGGCCGTGTCGGCGCAGATCGGGCACGCGGGCCCGGTCGCCAACAGCAAGTCCAACCGGGTGCCGGCGCTGGCCCCGTCCGCCTCGTTCAACCCGCAGAGCATGCGGGCCATCCGCAAGGCGAGCGCCGCCGACATCGAGCGGATCACCCAGGCGCACGCCGACGCGGCCCTGCTGGCGATCGAGGCGGGCTTCGACGCGGTCGAGATCCACCTCGGCCACAACTACTTCGCGAGCTCCTTCCTGAGCCCGAAGCTCAACAAGCGCACCGACGAGTACGGCGGCTCCCTGGAGAACCGCGCCAAGGTGGCCCTCGGCGCGGTGCGCGCCGTCCGCGACGCGGTGGGCGACCGCATCGCGATCCTGGCGAAGTTCAACATGGACGACGGCGTGCCGGGCGGCTTCTGGCTGGACGAGAGCCTGCAGGTGGCCCAGTGGCTGGAGCGCGACGGCGGCGTGGACGCCCTGGAGCTGACCGCCGGAAGCTCGTTGCTGAACCCGATGTACTTGTTCCGCGGCGACGCTCCGGTACGCGAGTTCGCCGCGACCTTCCCCCAGCCGCAGCGCCTGGGCGTCCAGCTGATCGGCAAGAAGTTCATCCGCGCCTACCCCTACCAGGAGGCGTACCTGCTGGAGAGCGCCCGCCAGTTCCGGGCGGCTCTGGACCTGCCGCTGGTGCTGCTGGGCGGCATCTCGCAGCGTACGACGATGGACCAGGCGATGGCCGAGGGCTTCGAGTTCGTGGCCATGGCGCGCGCCCTGCTGCGCGAACCCGACCTGCTCAACCGCATCCAGGCCGAGCCGACCACGCGCTCGTTGTGCATCCACTGCAACAAGTGCATGCCGACCATCTTCAGCGGCACCCACTGCGTACTGGCCTGAGCAGAAGGGTCCGGCCCCATGTCGATGGGACCGGACCCTTGACTCATGGCAGAAATGAGAAAGGCCCCGCCATTGCTGGCGGGGCCTTCCTGTAAAAAGAGTCCGGCGGTGTCCTACTCTCCCACACAGTCTCCCGTGCAGTACCATCGGCGCTGAAGGGCTTAACTTCCGGGTTCGGGATGGGACCGGGTGTTTCCCCCTCGCCATAACCACCGAACGACCAACGCACAACCCGCGAGGCGGGCCGGCAAGCTCATCGTCCGAGCGACTCGGCTCGGTATCGAATTGTAGCGGTTCCCGTTTGTTTTCCGGGAACCACACAGGGACGCGAGTTTCTCATGCAGCGATCAA
>NZ_BCRO01000057.1 GCF_001552635.1 Actinomadura hibisca NBRC 15177
CACGACGCTTTCCCCGAGGACGAGGCACCGACTCAATCAGTGGGGGTCTACACCAGACCACCCACCTCAACCCCGCGCCCCACACCCGACCAGCAGCCCCAGCCCCGCGCGGGGTGGTGCACAGGCCCAACTGCCTCAGCCCGCGCGGGTTTTCCGCACCTAGACCAACAAGCCCAACCCGCGCTCCGCGCCAGACCATCAACCCCAGCCCCGCATGCCTCCCAGTCGAATAGGTGAGCGTAGGCCCTCGGCGACGTTCCTCTTTTGCTTCCCAACGGACACCTTGCCCAACGCGGATGCCACAGGTTCGGATGGTGCCGACTCGGCTCTGCATGAATGGTGATCTTGGAGGAAGCAATCTCATGCAAACACCCGTCGACGACGATGACCTGATCGCTACCTTCGTGTGCAAGGACCCGGGTAGCGGAGATCTGGACGACTGCCCAGCCTTCTATCGGACGAACCGGGAAAGCTGGATCGCACAGGGCAAGCGACGCGGCCCGCAGGTGGCCGTTCAGCTTCGCTCCCTGGCAGACGATGAGACGTTCTGCGAGTTCCCCGATCCGCTGATGGACCTCGTCGTGCGCATGTATGTCAAGGAGCACTATGGAATCGATCTCGGTGGAGCGGCGCAGTGGGCTTCTGCGGTCCGCCAAGAGCATCCTCAAGCTTGAGCTGAGGGACAACTACGACGTAGACGCCGAGACGTTCGCAGCCTGGCGGGCAGGCCGGTCCGTCAAGGAAACGGTGAGCGTCTGGGGAGAACGTGCGGCGGCAAGGGTTGCGGCGGGTGTCGTGACCCGCCGCGTGAAGGTTGTCTCCGAACCACTGTCGGACTATCACCGGTTCATCCTTGAGGCCAGCAAGCCCGCAATAGAAGCGGGCGAGATGATGCGGTGGCTCCCCCGGCGTCTCGTCTCCACGGTCTCGCTCCCCGGTAATGACTTCTTCGTTCTTGACGACGAGATCGTGATCTTCAACGTCTTCGGCGGGGACAACCAGCGGACAGAGATTCAATTCGCCCAAGATGCCGAGGTAGTGAAGCTCTGCACCGGCGCCTTCGATCTGGCCTGGGCACTGGCCATCCCCTATGACGAATACCGCGCGACTTCCTGAGCCAAGAGGTGTCAGACAGCGCGGCCGCCGCCAAGAAGGCGTTCGGTATCAGACTCCGTGACATCCGCCTTGATGCCGGCCTGACGGGGCAGGGGCTCGCCGCCCGGTCAGGCATGCGCAACACCAAGATCTCCAGAATTGAGCACGCTCGGCAGAACCCGTCCGAGGACGACATCAGGCAGTGGTGCACCGCTTGCGACGTCCCGCATCTGGTCCCGGAACTGATCGCGGTTCTTCGGGAGATCGAACAGATGTGGGTGGAGTACCGGCGAGAGATGCGGGCTGGGCAAGTCCATATCCAGTCGCGCAGTACGCCCCTGTACGAGAGCACCGGCCTGCTCCGAGCTTACGAGTCGAACATCGTTCCCGGCATCCTCCAGACACGCGCTTACATCGTCGCGGTCCTTACTGCCAGCGCTCGGCTTCACGGGACGCCGCTCGCGGATGTGGAGACCGCCGCCGACGCCCGGCTGTCCCGGCAACATCTCGTCACAGCAGGAAACGGGCTGAACAAATATTCGTTCGTGATCGAGCACGGAGCCCTTGAACATGCATTCGGGGGCAACACCACCATGAGCGAGCAACTTGGCTTCCTTCACCAGGTGACGCGGCTCCCGAACGTGGCTCTCGGCATCATCCCGCCATGGGCGAAACGGCATGTCCGGGCGGGCGAAGGCTTCTACCTCTTTGATGAGCAACTGGTGCGTAGCGAGATGTGGTCAGGCGGTTTCCGTACGAGACGCCCGGAGGAGCTGGCTTTCTTCGTGAGGTTGTTCGGTCAGCTCCGCGGCATGGCGGTCTACGGTGACGAGGCCCGCACGCTGATCGAGACGGCGAGAAACAGCTACGCGCAAACTCGGGAAAACTCCTAGCCGTCGCTGGTCAGGGCTTCTTAGCGTCGTCGTCATGAGCTTCGACGGCCCGCGACAAGCCAGAGTCTCCGCTGATCAGCCCGCCCTCACGAGCGAGCGTCGCACGCACTTGACGGTGCTCGATGCGGCCGTGGTGGCGCATGGCGGGATGTCCTGCGGTGTAGTGCCACGTGCAGGCATGCCGGTGCTGCACGTGATCAACGCGGAGTCGCCGGGTCTTTCGATCGAAGTGGGTTGTGACTTCATCGACGGTGCATGGCGGTTCACCTGGGCTGAGACCGGCGAGTCGATCGGGGTCGTCACCGATGCCGCCGGTGTTGCCGGTGTGATTGCCCGGACGGTCGGGGCCCACGTAGACAAGGCTCCATGAGCGCGGCGGACGGCCGCGCCAGGCAGGAAGGCGAGACGGTATGGGTAAGCATGAGGGCGACCCGAAGCAGGACAAGCCCTTCGAGCCGAAGCCTCCCAAGAAGGAGGACGGCGACGGCCAGGCCCCGGGTGGCGGGAAGCGTGGGAAGTGAACGTCCCTGAGCACATCGAGGCACTGGCCGACATGCTGACCGCCAGCGGCGAGTTGACCGACCCGGCATGGCGTGCGGCGTTGCACGCCGTGCCCCGGCATCGGTTCGTGCCGCCGGTGGCGTGGGCCAACCCCTACAACGCTCCCGGCTTCCGCATCGATGGAGGCCAGCGGCCGCACGAGTGGTTGAGCGCGGCCTACGCAGACCAGCCGATCATCACCCAGCTTGATGACGGGGCAACCGAGATCGGCGGTGAAGGCGACTACACCTCCTCCCTGTCGGCTCCCGGCGTCGTCCTGGAGTTCCTGGAGCTGCTGGACCCCTACGAAGGCGACCGTGTCCTTGAGATCGGAACCGGAAGCGGCTGGACCGCCGCACTACTCGCGTACCGCGTGGGCGACGAGAACGTCACCAGTGTCGAGATAGATCCCGACCTCCTTGCGCGCGCGGCGGCCAACCTCGAAGGAGCGGGGTATTCGCCCCGCCTGGTCCTCGGCGACGGGGCTGAAGGCTGGCAGGAAGGAGCTCCCTACGATCGCGTTCACGTCACCGCCGGAGTCAGCCAGGTGCCCTATTCCTGGATCGAGCAGACCAGGCCCGGCGGCGTGATCGTCTTCCCCTGGATGCCCGAGTTCGAGCCCGGACACAAGGTGCGCCTGATCGTCGGAGACGACGGCACTGCCACCGGAAGGTTCGTCGGCGGAACGCGGTACATGATGCTTCGCAACCAGCGGACCCCCACCGCTCCCACGCACGAGGGCCCATACCGGGAGCGAAGCTCGGTGCTCGACCCGCGCCGCATCCTCCGCTCCGGGTACGGGGCGGATGTGGCCATCGCGGGTTGCCTGCCGCACGTCTCGATGGTCTTTGAACCGGGTCCGCCGTTCGAGGGATGGCTCTGGACAGGCGATTCCGGCGCTCACGTGGTCGGGCCCGACGTACGACAGTTCGGCGAGCGCGATCTGTGGGACGAACTGGAGGCTGCGTTCTTCCGGTGGGTGAAGTGGGGGCAGCCCGAACGCGGCAGATTCGGCATGACCGTCACGCCCGATGGTCAACAGGTCTGGCTCGACTCCCCGGACAACCCGATCAGCCTGTGAGAGACGGCTAGACCTCACCGCGCTCCGCGCGTGACCAAGAACACCAGCCCCGGCCCCAGCCCCGCATGCCTCCCAGTTCGGGAGAGAAAGACAGCCTTCAGGTGAGGGTTCCGATAAGCGCCTTGACGCCGACGCGTTCAGGACCGGAAGCTCGATCTGCAACATCCGTCAACCGTTCAGACGGGAGACGTCCGTGCACCTCACGTTCTTGGGTAAGGACTCGAAGCCGGACGAGTCCCCAACCCTGTACGCCACTGACCAGGACACCTACATCGTTCAGGGCTGGATCGTGACCGACCCCGAGATCCTGGACAAGCTCGAAGTGCCCGACGGCGAGACGATCGTTGAGGTCCCTCCGGGCCTCTTCACTCACCTGGTCAACGATGACGTCTCAGGTCGTGTAACGAGCTGGACCGCGCCGATCGTGCACGTGACCGACGAAGGAAACTTCATCGTTCAGGGCCGCCGGGTGACCAATTCCGAAGCCCGCAACCAGATGGACATACCAGATCACGAAGACTGTGTAGAGATCCCGAAATCGGCCCTGAGGGCTCTACTCAGCGAAGGGTAGGCCTTGGAACTGATCACAGGTGAAGCGCGTCAGGAATTCTTCCAGACCTTCCGCCGTGAAGCGCTGCACTTGGAGATGCGTGATTCTTACGGAACTCAGGCAGAGCAGCCTCATCTGAAGAAATGGGAAGGTGGAGAGCAGGACGACCGCGCTTGGCTGCAACCTTGGTTCGACACGGTGCGGTCCGCCACGCGAGAAGGAAAGGTGATCCGGAGAGCACGGATCATCTCTGAGCCCATAAATGACTACCAACGCTGGGTTCTGTCGGACTCTCACCTGTTCGTCGAAGCCGGGGAACAGATCGTATGGGTTCCCCGTCGACTCGTCTCAGGCGTCGCCCTTCCCGGAAACGACTTCTGGCTCTTCGATGAAGAGGTGGCGGTCTTTTCCATCTTCGCCGCGAGTGGCGAAGTTGTCGAACGCCAACTCTGGAAGGATCCGGACGTCGTACGGCTGTGCAAGCAGTCGTTCGAGAACGTCTGGCTTCTCGGCATCCCTGATCACGAGTACGTGCCTGTCTGACCGCCGCCAGTGTCAAGCCAGGTCCAGCGAGCCCGCGAGGAGTTCGGTGTCCGCCTTCGCGAGATCCGCAAAGATGCGCGCCTGACGGGGCGGGCCCTCGCCTCGCTCTCGGGTATTCATTTTACTAAGATCTCCCGCATCGAGAACGGGCGCCAAAATCCTTCCGAGGACGATATTCGCGCCTGGTGCGCCTCATGCGAGGCCGGAGCCCAGGTACCCGACTTGATCGCAACCCTTCGAGGCATCGAAGGGATGTGGCTGGAGTGGCAGCGCCAACTCCGTGGCGGCCTTAAACGTCTCCAGGAGAAATCCTTTCCTCTTTACGAGAGGACGCAGCGGTTCCGAGTGTATGAATCGGACGTTGTTCCGGGAATTCTACAGACGGCCGAGTACTGTCTGGAGATCCTTAAGATTGCCAGTGAATTCTACGAGACTCAGACGGATCTTGATGCGGCCGTCGCGGCTCGAATGGAACGCCAGCACTACCTGTACAAGGGTGATCGCAAGTTTGCGTTCGTGATCGAAGCGCGAACCCTGACGACCGTCTTCGGCGGCCGGGATGTGATGCTCGGGCAACTTGATCGCCTCTTGGCCGTGATGACGCTGCCCAGCGTCTCCCTTGGCGTCATTCCGCCGGATGTCGTGCGCCGGTTCTGGCCGGGTGAAGGCTTCTGGATATTTGATGATCAGCTGATCAAGATCGAAACTACGTCGGCCGGCATCAAGGTCACGCAACCGCGCGAGATCGCGCTGTTTGAGAAGGCGTTCATGCTGCTCCAGGGACAGGCGGTTTACGGGCGAGACGCCCGGCATGTCATCAACGAGGCCATAGAGCATCTGCAACATCTGTAAACATCCTGGAAGGCGCTGACCAGCCCCTTCTACCGTCGTCGTCATGAGCTTCGACGGCCCGCGACAAGCCAGAGTCTCCGCTGATCAGCCCGTCCTCACGAGCGAGCGTCGTACGCACTTGACGGTGCTCGATGCGGCCGTGGTGGCGCACGGTGGGATGTCATGCGGTGTGGTGCCGCGTGCGGGCGTGCCGGTGCTGCACGTGATCAACGCGGAGTTGCCGGGTCTTTCGATCGAGGCGGGTTGTGACTTCATCGACGGTGCATGGTGGTTCACCTGGGCTGAGACCGGCGAGTCGATCGGGGTCGTCGCCGATGCCGCCGATGTTGCCGGTGTGATCGCCCGGACGGTCGAGGCTCGCATAGGCAAGGGTCCATGAGCGCGGATGTCGGCGCGGCCGCACAGGAAAGGGCTGGTGATGGGTAAGCACGGTAAGGCTGTGGATTGTTCGGCCTGCAAGGGGTCGGGCACGCAGAAGATCGGCCGGAACGGCAAACCGACATGGTGCCGTGCACGGTCTGCAACGGAACGGGCAAGGTGTGACCGACAAGCTTCAGTGTCCCGACTGCGGTGGCGAGGGTGAGCAGCGGATCGGCTCGCTGACGATCGCCTGCCGCTTCTGCATGGGACGCGGCTATGTCGGCGGCGACTACGAGCCCGCCGAGGACCCGGCTCCCGGGGAGCTGCCACGTCCCGAGGACATTCCCGTGTGGGAGGAGCCCGGTATGGACGCCTTCCCTGGGTGCAAGGTGTGTCTGGGCGCGGGTGTGGTGGTGCACGTTGGTGATATCAACGCCCCGTCCAAAGTGGTGGAGTCGTCGTGCCCGGCCTGCGGCGGAGGCGGGGGTGGCAGGGGCGGCAGGGCAGGCTCGCCGCCGGGGTTCTGATTGCTGGCCTGGACCGGGAGACGACCGCGAAGGCGGTTCCCCACCGTAGATCCCTCTGGGCTGGCGGATGGCCAACCGCTGAAGCTTCCCCGTGGGCCGACGAGCACGACCCACGCCGGGCCCGGGTGGCGGAAAGCGTGGGGAATGAACGTCACTGAGCACATCGAGGCACTGGCCGGCCCCTGGCTAGAACCGTCGCTCGCCGCAGGGAGTCGTAGGGAGCTGGGAGAACATCCCCAGGCGAACACTCAGGCGCGTCCTGAGTCGTTGAGCATGTCGTCCAGCTCGTAGACCGTGATGCGCACCTCGGCGTTTTTCGCCAGGACGTCCGTGTCAGCCGTGAGGGCCTTGCCTTCGGGCATGTCGAACGCCTTCCGCAGCGCGCTCGTGTCGTCGAAGTCCAGCTCGGCGACCAGGTAGAGCGGCTCGCCCCCGTGCACCTGCAAGATGTTCTTGCTCAGGGTGTAGCGACGGAGGCCGGGCACCTTCCTGGCCAGCGGGATGTGGACCTCCTGGTAGTGGCGATCGAACTCCGCCTGATCCCGCGGCGTGCTCCACATGACGATCAACCGGGCGCTCGCTGCCATCCCTGCCCCCTTCGGGCGCTGACGCATGATCGTGCGTCGGGGCAACCATGTCACCGCGCCACGCGCCCGGGAACCATGGTGCCGATATCGGTCATCGGACAGACGTCCCGACCGCCCTCTCGTGTCCTGCATCGTCCAAAAGCGACACCGGGATGCGCAGACGCCCGAGGGTGCGGGCAGCCAGCGACGATCATTCCCTGCGGAAGATTTTCGAAGCATGTCCAGCCACGCATCCGCCCCGCCTGACCTAGAACGATACGAAATCCAATATCATTCTTCGATCAATACGAATATTGGACATCCACCGGCATCCCCTGATGTCCTCACCCGCATGATCGAAGCTTCCTCCCGAACGCGCGGCTCCCGGCTGGGCGTCGCCGCGCTCGCCGCCCTCACCCTTCTTAGCACCGCTGCGTGCGGAGCCTCTGCCCATGAAGCTGTCGCCCGTGGCGCGACCACGAACGCGGCCACGAACGCGGCCACGGCGGCCACGGCCGGGCCCGGCAGTGCCGCCCCGGCCGCCGCGAGCAAGACCGTCCACCTGTCCCGTCCCGGCACCACCGTTCGCGACGATCTGCGCGCCGTGTTCGACCAAGCCGGTGTGCGCGGCTCGTTCGCGCTGCTGGACGTGAAGACCCGGAAGACGACCGTGGTGGACCGGTCGCGGGCCGAGACGCCGTTGGTGCCCGCGTCCAGCTTCAAGGTGCCGCACGCGCTCGTCGCGCTGGAGACGGGGGCCGTCAAGAGCCCCGACGAGATCATCCCGTGGGACGGGACGCCGCAGCCGTTCCCGGAGTGGGAGCACGACATGAGCATGCGGGAGGCCGTCAGCATCTCGAACGCGGCGGCGTTCCAGGTGATCGCGCGCCGCATCGGTCTGAAGCGCGAGCAGCAGTGGTTGCACCGACTGGGCTACGGCAACCAGCAGACCGGCAAGGTGGTGGACCGGTTCTGGCTGGACGGCCCGCTGAAGATCTCGGCGGTGGAGCAGACGCGTTTCCTGGAGCGACTGGCGGCGCAGCGGCTGCCGGCCTCGCGCGCGAACCAGCGCACCGTCCGCGAGCTGATCAAGCAGGAGGAGAAGGACGGGTACGCGTTGTTCGCGAAGTCCGGCTGGCAGAACGCTCCCAACCCAGGCACTGGCTGGTGGGTCGGGTGGGTGGAGCGCGGCGGGCGTGTGCACACGTTCGCGCTGAACATCGACATCGTGAAGGACGGTGACGCCGGGAAGCGCGCCACCGTTGCGCGTGAGTTGTTGCGTCGGCTGAGCGTGCTGCCGAGCGCGTGACGAGCATCTCCGCTTCCGACCACGGCGACCGTCACACGGTCGCCGTGGTCGTTGCCGTGCAGGCCGCGATCTCGTTGGGCTACTTCGCGGCGATGTCGCATCTCGTCGTGCATCTTCGGGAGGACCTGGGGCTGGCGGCCGGGGTGATCGGCTTGGTGCTGGCGCTGCGCAATCTGGTGCAGCACACGCTTTCTCTGCCGGTCGGCGTGCTGGTGGACGTGCTGACGCCGGTGCGGACGGGCATCTTGGCGTGCTTGCTGCGTGCGGTCGGGTTCGCGCTGCTGGGCACGGTGTCTTCGCTGCCTGGGGTGGTCGTGGCGGCGGTGCTGCTGGGCACGGGCGGGGCGATGTTCCATCCGGCGGCGCAGTCGTTGCTGGCGGGGCTGTCGGAGCGGCGGCGGGCGCGCGGTTATGCGGCGTATGCGATGACGTTGCAGGTTGCGGCGGTGGTGGGTCCGGCGTTGGGGCTGGTGCTGCTGAACGTCGGGTACTGGTTGGTGGCGTTGACGGCGGCTGGGTTGTGGGTGTGTGCGGCGTTCTTGTTCTCGCTGGTGCGGCATGGGGCGTCTGCTGCGCCTGTCTCGGCTGTCTCGGCTGTCCCGGCTGTCCCGGCTGTCGCGCCCAGGGGCGGAGTCGTCAGCGGCGTGCGGGCGGTGCTGCGGGACCGGGCTTTCATGTGGTTCGCGGTCATGTCCATGCCGACGATGCTGCTGGCGGACCAGGCGGCAGTGGTGGTGCCGCTGGGCGGGGCGGAGGCCGGGGCGGTGACGGTGTTCTGCTGCGTGCTCGCGATGGTGTCGGCGTCGGTGCAGCCGTGGTGCGCGGCGGCGGGGCGGGCTGAGCGGCCTGGGGTGCTGCGGGCGGGGATGTTGTTCGCTGGGGGTGGTTATCTGCTGTTGGCGACGGGTGTGGGCGATCGGTTGGTGGGGTTGGTCGCGGTCGCGGTGCTGCTCGGCCTGGCTGATGGCTTGATGCAACCGGCGGTGTTCCGGACGCTTGCTCGGCTGGCTCCGCCGACGCGGTATGGGGCGTACTTGGGGGTGCGGGCGTTCTGCGCGGGCTTGTTCGCGTTCGCTGGGGGGATTGCGGTGGGGCGGTTGTTTGAGTGGGGGGCGGGCGGCGCGGCGGTGGCGTTGGGGGGTTTGGCGTTGGTGGCTTTCGGGACAGCGGTGGTGTCGTGGGTGCTTTTCAGGTGGGGGGTTGGGAGTCGGGGGGAGATTTCGGCCCTTGGCGGAACGCCATGGGGTGAAGGGCGGGACGAGGGGACGAAGGTTGGTGTGGGTAGGTAGGGACTACTTCGGCATCAGAGCGGTGTGCGAGGGAGCCAGCGCTCTAGTCTGAGAGTCCCCTAGTAAGGCCGTCGGATGGATCTCCCACTCACCTCCCGACGACAGGCAGGACACCCCGCTTCATCTATCAAGACCAACTCATGGCCGCCTCGGCGGGTTGCATGGCACAACTAAATAAAAACAGCCTCTGCCGCTTACAACAGCGCAGGTCAATAAGCCTCGGCCCCGCGCACGCGGGGATGGTCCCCCCTTCGGCGTGCCGCCGCCGTACCAGGAGCCCTCGGCCCCGCGCACGCGGGGATGTTCTGTCTGGGGCGCGCAGTACGGGCTGAGATTGGCGGGCAGGCGTGGAAAACCCGCGCGGGCTGAGGGCAGTGTGGACGTGGCTTTAACCCGCGCGGGCTAGGGCTGTTGGGCACGTGCAGAAAACCCGCGCGTGGCTGAGGTGGGCGGTCTGGTGTAGACCCCCACAGACTGAGTCGGTGCCTCGGCCTCGGCGAAA
This sequence comes from Actinomadura hibisca NBRC 15177, assembly GCF_001552635.1. GTDB lineage: Bacteria > Actinomycetota > Actinomycetes > Streptosporangiales > Streptosporangiaceae > Spirillospora > Spirillospora hibisca. The sequence continues at coordinate 10,108 of NZ_BCRO01000057.1, forward strand.
GCGGCTGTGTTTCCTTGGGGGGACGTCCCCCCAAACCCCCACATCCGGGCGCCGCCC
>NZ_BCRO01000058.1 GCF_001552635.1 Actinomadura hibisca NBRC 15177
GCAAGCCCCCTACAACCCCCGAATCGAAGGCGCTACGCGCCTGCCCTGCCCAAAAGCGCGCGCTGGGACTCTGTCCCCCGCAGCCCCTGGCAAGGGGCGCCGCCCCCTGCACCCCCGTCCCCGGTGGCCGGGGTCGCTGGGCATGTTCGCGCGGGGGCTGAGGTTGTTGGTCTGGTACGGGGCGCGGGGCTGGTGTCGTTGGGCACGCGCGGAGCGCGGGCTGAGGTAGTTGCGCGGAGCGCCAAACGCGGAGCGTGCCTTTGGCGCGGAGCGTGCCTTTGGCGCGGAGCGTGCCTTTGGCGCGGAGCGCTGGGGTTGGGCGCGGAGCGCTGGGGTTGGCGCGGAGCGCTGGGCTTTAGGTCGTTGTTCGGGTGCGGAGTCGGGGCTAGGGCTGTTGATCGGGTGCAGAGTCGGGGCTGAGCTAGCTGGTCTGAGGGCGGGGTGCACCGACCCCTACACGCTTGGGACCGTGTTCCTTCGCCGTCGTCCCACGTACGCCGACGGCTTCTCCGGCTCCACCGGCGTCGGCACAGGACGCCGCCTTCTCCGCTCGTGCCTCGGGTACGCCGCCACCGCCGTTGCCGCCAGCAGCACGCTCGCCATCCGCAGCAGCAGCAACATCCAGTCATGCGGCCACGGTTCCCCGTACAGCAGCGTCGCCGACAGCAGCATGTGCAGCTTCGCCGTCACCGTCACCACCGTCACCAGGATGATCAGGCGGCAGCGTTGCAGGCCGATCGACATCAGGCCCAGGCCGAACGCGCCCGCCAGCAGGAACAGCACCAGGTAGGGGGTGCCCAGCACGTCGGTTCGATCTTCCTTTGGGAGGAGTGCCATGCCCAGGCCGAACACCTCTGCCGTGCCCAGCAGTGCGCCCGCGCCTATCCCGTACGCCACTCCCGTCAACGGACGCGCGTGGCGGCCCATCACCACCCTGTCCCGGGCGCAGAACATCCACACCGGGATCACCAGCGACGGCACCACGACCACCGCCAGCTCCCACAGCGGTGGCACGGCCGCCACCGGTGGTCTGTGCGGGGTGTCGTGCAGCACGTTGCCCGGCTCCAGCAGTACCGACAGCGCCATCAGGCCCATCGCCAGCGCCGCTATCACCGTCGCCGCCCACTCCGGTGCCGTCAGTCGTTCGCCGAAGCGGTGCGAGCCCGCCAGCAACAGCAGCACCAGGCTGAATCCGTACGCCGGTAGCGCCGTCGCCAGCGGCAGGGACAGCAGCGCCAGGTCGCCCATCGCGAAGCCCGCCAGCAGGATCACGAAGCCGATCAGCCACCGCCTGCTGCGCAGTATCCGGCCCACCGTCTGGAAGGGGCGGCGGGCTATCAGCGGGGGCATCCCCCGGGCCGCCGTCTTGAACATCACGAACGCCACCACGTACACGGCCTGCGCTGCGCAGGCCAGGACCACCGCTCGCATGGCCACCTCCTGGGGTGAGGTCCGCAACGGACCAGAGGTGAAAAATGGCTGATATCTCGGATGGTCGCATAACGGGAGCCTCAGATAATCGGCCCCGATGAAGGAGAACCCGCAGGATTTGTGGGCCTGACTGAGTAGCGGCGGACATTAGTGCGCACGGTAGCGTTGCCGCGCCGCCAGAACGAAGCCCCTGGAGCCGCCGTACCCGGCCCTGGGGGCTTCGTTCCGTTTCAGGGTTCGGCGCGCAGTTTTGCGGTGAGCTTTCGCCAGGTGTCCGTGTCCAACACGAGTATGCGGCCCTGCGGGTTCTTCGAGTCGCGGACGGTCAGCGTGGCGGGGCCTGCGCGCCGCACTTCCACGCAGTCCTGGCTGCCGCCGCTGTGGCTCGACTTCCTCCACCGTGTCACGCCTTCACTCCCTGCTCAGCTCCGCCAGGAACGCCGCCGAGTCCTTCGGTGAAAGGGCCGCACCACGGAGGCGTTCCCATGCCAACCTAAGCCGGGTGACCTCTTCCGCGGACTCGGGATACAGATCGCCCGCCGCCGACTCGATGTACGCCACGTCGGGGTCGTCCTCGTGGGCGAAGCCCAGCAGCACGAACCTGCCGTCCACTCCCGCGTGCGCGCCCGCCGAGAACGGCAGGATCCGCACCGTCACGTTCGGGCGGTGCGCCGCCGCCCATAGCTCCGACAGTTGCTCGCGCATCACGTCCGGGCCGCCGATGACGCGTCGCACCACCGCTTCGTCCAGCACCACGTCCAGGTGCGGCGCGCCGCTGGGTCTGCCCAGCAGCGGGCGGCGCGCCATCCTCGCCTGGACGTGCCGGTGCGCCTCCTCCGGGCCGCAGCCCCGGGCGGCCGTGATGACGGCGCGCGCGTACTCCTCGGTCTGGAGCAGGCCCGGCACCGTCTGCGGTTGCCAGGAGCAGATCTCGGCCGCCTGGTCCTCCAGCGCGACGAACGTCCCGTCGAACACCTCGCCGAAGGCCGCCCACCAGTCGCGGCGGCGCGCGTCGCGCGCGAGGGCGAGCAGTTCGTCCCGATGCGGCCCGGTGCAGCCGTACATGGCGAGCAGCGCCGCCACATCGGCTTCGCGGGGTTTGGTGCGCGCGGTCTCGATGCGGCTTATCTTGGAGCGGTCCCAGCCCAGGTCCCGGGCGACGGCGGCGGGGCGCAGTCCCGCGCCCTCGCGCAGCCGCCGCAGCTCCCGGGCCAGCCGGCGGTGTCTCACGGTGGCCATGGCGGATCATTCCCGTGGTCGGTCCCGGTCACCGAGTCCACAAAAGGTCAAGATCAAAGTGCACAGTGCATTGCCCGATCACTCACCGGAGGTGAATGATTGCGGTGCGCCTCGGATCTCTCAATGTGGTGATCAAGTGACTCTCGGCTCGACGCACACCGTCTCACGCGCGCGGTCCGCCGCGCCGCCCTTCGCCGGTACCGGCCGCGGCAGGCCGCGGTGACCCCGGGGATGGAGCGGCTCGGCGACCCCGTCTCGCTGACCGCCGACCGGCGGGCGGGGCAGGCCGCGCGCCGCACCGTGCGCGAGCGCGCCGCCAAGGTGGTCGGCGACGCCGAGACGCTCGACGACATCGAGCTGATGGCCGCCGAGGCCATCGCCAACGCGGTGCTGCACGGCTCGGGCCTCATCCGCGTCACGGTCTCGTCCGACGGCCGCCAGGTCCTGGTGGAGGTCCGCGACGAGGGCCCGGCCGGGCTCGACACCGACCTGCGGCGGCGCGGCGACCACGGCCGCGGCCTCACCGTCATCGACGCCCTGTCGGCCGAATGGGGGCTGGAGCAGTCCGCCAAGGCCACCCACCTGTGGTTCCTGGTGGAGATCCCCGCCGCCTGACCGGCCCCGCGGTCAGGGCTCCGGCGGGCGCAGGGCCCGGCGCACCACCTTGCCGGTCGCGTTGCGCGGCAGCTCGGCCACCACGTACACCTCGCGCGGCACCGCGAAGCGCGCCAGGTGCTCGCGGACGTGGGCGCGCACCGCCTCGGCGTCGATCTCCGCGCCGGGCTCGGCGACCAGGTAGGCGGCCAGGCGTTGCCCGTACCGCTCGTCGGGCACGCCGACCACCGCCGCCTCGCGCACCTCCGGCAGCCGCAACACGACCTCCTCGACGGCGCTGGGGAACACGTTCTCGCCGCCCGACACCACCATGTCGTCGTCGCGGCCGTGCACGAACAGCCGCCCGGCCTCGTCCATGTGGCCGAGGTCGCCCAGGCTCATCAGGCCGTCGCGCATCTCCTTGGCCGCGCCGCTGGTGTATCCGGCGAACAGCAGCTGGTTGGCGGCGAAGATGCGGCCGGTGGTGCCGGGCGGCACCGGTTCGCCCGCGTCGTCCAGGATCGCCACGCGGGTGCCGGGCGGCGCGGTCCCGGCGGTGTCGGGGCGGGCGCGCAGGTCGGCGGGGGTCGCGATCGTCACCCAGGACGCCTCGGTCGAGCCGTACAGGTTGTAGAGCACGTCCCCGAACGCGTCCATGAACGCGGTGGCCAGCTCGCCCGGCAGCGCCGAGCCGCTGGCGGCGGTGATGCGCAACGTCCCGGTGTCGTGCTTGGCGCGGATCTCCGGCGGCAGCTCCACCATCCGCTGGAGCATCACCGGCACCGCCACCAGCGCCGTCGTGCGCTGCTGGTCGATGGCGCGCAGCGTGGCCTCGGGGTCGAAGCGGCGTTGCAGGACGATGGTGGCGCGCAGCGAGATCGCCGTCTGCAACATCGCGTAGCCCCAGGTGTGGAACAGCGGCGCCTCGATCAGCACCCGCTCGTGCACCTGGAACGGGATGCGCGACAGGATCGACGCCAGCGGCGTCAGGCCGGGCCGCGAGTGCCGGTCGGCGCCCTTGGGCGTGCCGGTGGTGCCGCTGCTCAGCATGATGGTGCGGCCGGGCCGGTCGGGCGGCACCAGCCGCGCGGCGGGCGCGCCCGCGATCAGGTCCTCCATCGCGGCGCCGGTGGTGACGGCGTGCACGCCCTCGGGGAGCGCCTGGAGGAACGCGGCGAACTCGGGGTCGGCGATCACCACGCCCACGTGCTGCTGGCGCAGGACGGCGACGAGCTGGTCCACGCTCATCCCGGTGTTGAGCATGACGAGGTCCGCGCCGCGCTTGCTGCACGCCACCAGCGCCTCGACCATGCCGCGGTGGTTGCGGCACAACACCGCCACGCGCGGCGTGCGGCCGAACCGGCCGAGCGCGAGGGCGAGCCGGTCGGTGCGGGCGTCGGCCTGGCCGTAGGTGAGCGCGCCCTCCTCGTCCACCAGCGCGAGCCGGTCGGGGTCGCGGGCCGCCGCCGAGGCCCACGTGCCGCCCAGCAGCGTGCCCCAGCGCTTCAGCGCCGCGAGCTGCCGCGCGACCCGCGCGGGCGGGCCGGGCCGCCACAGGCCGCTGCGGGCGAACATCGCGCCCGTCCGGGCCACCTGCTGGAACGCGCCGCCGGGGTCCGATGGTCCGATCATGTGCCGTCACCGCCGCTTGATCGTTGCCTGCCGTGCGCCGAACGCTACGGGCGGGCCGCGTCCCGGCACTGCTGACCGGGGCCAGGGATCGCGGCGCGGGCTTGTCAACCGCCTGACAATTGTGCGCCGCGGGCGCCGGGACGGGCCGTGGCGGCGGGGCTAGGGTGACGGGCATGCCCGGAGCCGAGCCGCGCCGCCCCTCCTTCCGGCGGCTGCCGTCCGACCGCCGCCGCGAGGAGATCATCAGCGCGGCCGTGGCGCTGTTCGGCCGCCGCCCGGCCGCCGAGGTGTCGATGGACGACGTGGCCGCCGCCGCCGGGACCTCGCGGTCGTCGGTGTACCGCTACTTCGACGGCGAGGGCGAGCTGTACGAGGCCGCGGTGCAGCGCGTCGGCGCGGAGCTGGTCGCGCGGCTGGACGGCGTCGCCGAGCGGCCGCCGTCGGTGGGGCTGACCGAGCGGCTCCGCCTCTACCTGGACTTCCTGGAGGAGTACTCCGGCGGGTACGTCCAGTTCCTCGGCGGCGGCGCGGCGCGGGCCCCGGACGCGGCGCTGGCCGCCGCCCGGCACGTGCGCGACCGGATCGCCGCGATGACCTACCGGGTGATGGAGGTCGACGAGCCGGGCCCGGTGCTGCGCACGACCGTGCAGGCGTGGATCGCCGGGGTGGAGTGGACCGGCATCCGCTGGTTGCGGACCGGCGAGCCCGACCGCCCGACGCTGGAGGCGCTGCTGTCCACCCAGCTCGCGGTGATGCTGGCGGGCGCGGCGACACAGGACGCGGGGATCGCCGAGCGGGTGGCGTGGCTGATGGAGGTCGAGCCGCCGGACTCGGCGTTCGGCGCGATGGTGCGGACGGTGACGGGGTCGTTCGACCGGCGGGCGCTGGCCGGGCTCGCCAAGTTCCTGGTCTTCGAGGAGGGCGCGCCGGGCTGAGGACCCGTGCCGGAAGTCCGGTCAGGCCGGGGTCGTCAGCGGGGCGCGGTCGTCGGCCGTGCCCGCCTGCCGGGCCCGCAGGATCATCTCCAGCTCCAGGCAGCGGCGCGGGTCCTGGAGGTCGGCGCCGAACAGCTCCTCCAGGTGCCGCAGCCGGTAGCGGACGGTCTGCGGGTGGACGTGCAGGTCGCTGCCCGCCTCGGTGGCGTTGAAGTTGTTCTCCAGCAGCGACAGCAGCGTCTCGGTGAGACGCTCGGCCTGCACCGGCGACAACGCGCGCAGCGGGGCCAGCCGGGACGCGGCGGCGCGCTCGATGAGGTCCTCGGCCAGGAAGATCACCAGGGTGGGGACGTGGTCCATGCAGCGCACCACGCCCCGGTCGGGGATGCGGCCGCGCCGGGTGAGCGCCAGCGCCTGGCGGGCCCAGCGCAACGACTCGGCGGCCTGGGCGGGCGGCACCGTCGGGCCGAGCACCACCGTCCAGTCCCGCAGCAGGGCCTCCAGCAGCCGGGAGCGGCCGGGGCCGTCGGGGTCGGGCAGCAGCAGGCAGGGCTCGGTGCGGGCGAGGTCCACCAGGACGTCGGGCGGCAGCGCGGGCGACAGGGCCGCCGGTTGCGGGGACGCGCCGGGTTTGGGGGCCAGTGCCACCGCCGCCAGGGTGCGCGGCGGCCGCCACCCGGCGGCGCGGGCGGCGTCGGCGAGGGACTGGTCGGTGAGGGCGGGGCCGCCGTTCAGCAACGTCTGGAGCAGGCGCGTGCGGTGGCGGCGCACCGCCTCGTCGCTGCCCGCGATCTCGGTGTCGTAGCCGTGCGCGACCTGCGCGGCGACCGCGTCGAGGAAGCCGAACTGCGCCTCGGCGATGCGGCCGAGCGTGGCCCGGTCCACCTCCAGCGTCTCGGCCAGCGCGGTCAGGGTGCGCCAGATGGCCTGCGCGGAGCGGCGCAGCGCGCTGTGCATCTCCTCGGGGTCGCGGCCGCGCACCGCCATGCGGCGGCCGACCTCGCGGTAGGCGGCGGCGATGGCGGGCCAGGCGGTGCGCGGGCGCTCGGCCAGGTCGTAGAAGTGCCGGAGCCCGTCGACGATGGCGGCGCGCAGCTCGCCGGCGGACGCGTCGCCGGTGTCCGGCGTGCCGCCGGTCAGCTCGGCCAGCAGGTCGTCGGCGGCGGCGCCGACGAGCGGGCGCATCCGCCGCATCAGGTCGGGCGGGATGGCCTCGAACGGGCGCGGGTCCGGGTCGGGCTGTTTCATCGGACGACTCCCCATGAACGGTGCAGACCGCTGTGAAACCGTGAGTCCCACAAGGATGCAGCACGCGCGCCGGTCGATGATTGTCACAGAGTTGAGCAAGTTCCTCCGGGGTGCCCGAGGCATGCTGACAAGCATGTGAGAAAGGCGCAGCTCAGACCGTATTTGAGGAAGATTCAAAGAGGCTCTGGACGGCCGGGAAAAGCAGAAAAGGGCGCCCTTTCTTATGAGACTGGCAGTCCAATTATGGAACGGGCGATCCCGGTGCGCCCCCGGTGTCCCGCTGGTCCGGGCCCGCGCGCAGGATCAGTTCCAGTTCCAGGCAGCGGCGGGGATCGCGCAGGTCGTCGCCGAACAGGGCCTGCAACTGCCGCAGCCGGTAGCGCACGGTCTGCGGGTGCAGCCGCAACCGCCGGCCCGCCTGAACGGCGTTGAAGTTGTGCTCCAGCAGCACCCGCAACGTCCGGGTGAGCCGGTCGCGCTGCGCCGGGGACAACGCGCGCAGCGGGGCCAGCCGGGTCTGCGCGGCGTCCTCGATCAGCTCGCCCGCACGGAACACCACCAGGGCCGGGAGGTGCTCGGCGCCGCAGATCAGGCCGGTGTCGTCGATGAGGCCGCGCCGCGCCAGCGTCAGGGTGTCGCGCGCCCAGCGCAGGGACTCGGCGGCGCGCGCGGCGGGCACGGGCGGGCCGACGGCGACCGTCCAGTCGCGGACCAGGGGCTTCAACGCGTCGGCCACCGCGTCGCCGCCCGCGCTCGGGCCGGGATCGGGCAGCAGGAGGGCGGGTTCGGGCATGGAGAAGTCCACGAGTGCGCCGTCGGGTGCTTCCAGGGGGATGGGGCACTGCGTGGCGACGGCGTGCGGCGCGGCTTTTTCGGCGCTAGCCGCGCTGCCCGTGTTGCCTGCGTTGGCCGCAGCACTGCGCGCGTTGCCTGCGTTGCCCGCGTTGCTTGCGCTGTTCGTGCGGCGGTGTGAGCCGGGGCGGCGGGCGGCCTGCCCCGCGTCCCGGCGGCACAGCGCTACGGCCGCCACCCGGCGCGGGATCGGCCAGCCCGCCGCCGCCGCGAGCGGGCCCAGCACGGTCGGGTCGGCGGGCGGTTCGGCCAGCAGCAGCGCCAGCAGGCGGGCGCGCTGCCGCCGCAGGTTCTCGGCGGACTCGCGTGTCGCGTCCCGGCACCCCTCGGCGACCGCCTCGGTGACGGCCTCCAGGTAGCCGAACTGGGCCTCGACCACCAGCCGCAGCGTGCCGTGGTCCAGGTCCAGCGTGTCCAGCAGGTCGGTGACGGTGTGCCAGGCCGTCAGCGCCGCCTCCCGCAGGGCGCGGTGCGCGGCGGCGGGCTCGTGCCCGTCGCGGGTCAGGTCCCGGCCCGCCGTCCGGTAATGCGCCATCAGCCGCTCCCGGCCGGAGCCCGGGTCGGCGAGCAGGCCGCCGAGCCGCCGCGCCTCCGGACCGGGCAGGCCGTCCAGCGCCGTTCTGAGCACTTCACCGGCCCGGCCGGAAATCGCAGTGAACGCGCGCTCGTCCAATGATGCGGTCATTTCCGCACACCCCCTGGCCATCGGATTCGACGATTCAAGGATTGCCCATTCGGGCCGTCCCCCGATTGTGGCCAGGCAAATACGTTCCGCCGGAAACTGTCCAGCCGGATGACAATCGCCATTTCTAGAATGACGTTCTCCCAGCTCAGCGATGCCGGATCGACCCACGGCCGCTCGGCGGGTTCCTCGCGCACCATTACGCAAAAAGGCCCGCCCGCCGCGCAGGAGAGGAGATCCTGCGCGGCGGGCGGGTGGTCGGCGGAGTGCGCGAGGTCAGGGCTTCGCGGGCGCGGTCTTGCAGTTGTCGGCGTTGTCGAACGCCTTGGTCAGCGCCGGGTTGGCCCGCAGGTCCTCCTTCGGGCCCCGGTAGGTGGCGGAGGTGACCATCACCTTCGACAACTTCTGCATCTCGCGCTGGAGCGAGCGCTGGTCGGTGATCTGCACCTTGGCGAGGCGCGCGCGGGCCTGCTCGACGGAGGCGCGGGTGGTGCGCAGCTTGGCGAGGGCCTGGTCCACCGAGCCCTGGCCGCCCGACACCGGCGGCGACCCGGCGCTCTGGAGGCTGGCCTCCATCGACTTGAGGCGGGTGGAGACGTCGCCGAGGAACGTCACCACGTTCCTGCGGTACTGCTTGGGGTCGCTGCTGGTGGACGGCAGCGCGACCCGGGCGGCGCTCTGGTCCACCGCGCCGCACACCTTGGTCGCCCAGGCGACCTCGGGGCCCTTGGCGGCGTCCTTCTTGTCGTCCCCGCCGCACCCGGCGAGCGTTCCGGCGGCCGTCCCGGCCAGCGCCAGGGCGATGATGAGGCGTTTCACGGTCATGTCTCCTCGCAGTTGGGGGTGGCCGGCTTGCCGGCGAGGCGGTCGGCGATGAAGGCCAGCGCGTCGGCGTTGCCGCGGGCGACGCCGGTGATGTGGCCGACAGGGTAGGTCTTCCAGGTGTCGGAGACGCCCAGCGCGCAGTACTTGTCGCGCAGCGCCTTGTCCTGGGGGAAGGCGACGATGTCGTCCTCGGTGCCGTGGTAGTGGAACACCGGCACCTTGATGGCGGTGCCGCCGAGCTTGTTCTCGGCGACGCGGGCCAGCCACGGCTTGTCCAGGAACGGCGACTTGGTGAGGTAGTCGGTGGTGCGCTTGCCCTGGTACTCGGTGATCAGCTCCAGCGTGCAGGTGTCCTTCTGCATCGCGGCGAAGGCGGCGCGTCCGGCGTCGTTGAAGTAGGAGTCGAGCTTGAGGTCGGGGTAGGCGTTGTCCAGGCCGATGAGGGCGTAGGCCAGGAACCCGAAGCCGAGCTTGCCGTTCAGCGGCAGCGACACCAGCGTCAGGTCGGCCGGGACGCCGCCGCCGACCACGGCCGTCAGCTTCAGCTCGGGCGCGTACTCGGGCTGGAGCTGCCCGGCCCACATCGCCGCGCCGCCGCCCTGGGAGTAGCCGCGGAACACCACCGGTGCGTCCGGCGACAGCTTGGCGGCGGGCAGGCGTTGCGCGGCGCGCACGCCGTCCATCAGCGCGGGGCCCATCGCCTTGCCGGACATGTAGGTCGTCTTGGGCGTGGGCTTGTAGCCCTCGTAGTCGGTGACCGCGACGGCGTACCCGGCCTTGAGCATGCCGTTCAGCGCGGCCTGCTCGTAGAACGCGCCCTGGTCGATGAACTTCGACGGCGCGCACCGGAACGCCGGGCCGCTGGTGCCGGGCCCGAACCCGACGATCGGGGCGGTGGCCGGGTCCGCGCCCTTGGGCACCAGGACCGTGCCGGTGACGGCGTTGCGCTCGCCGAGCGCGGTGGTGGACAGGTACATGACCTGCCACGCGTCGGCGAGGGCGCGCGCGCCGGGCGGCCCGGCCTTGGCGGGACGCCAGCGGAGCACGTCGCCGGGCTTGCCGTCGGGCAGCGGACTCGGCGGCACGTAGAAGTCGTCGCCGGGCGGCCCGGGGTCGCCGGGCGCGGCCGTCACGACCGCGGCCTGCGAGGCGGCCTGCGTCGCGGCGCGCGGCGCGGCCGTCGCGACCGGCGCCGTGGCGGCCCATCCGCAGAGCGCGAGGGCTGCGGCCACCGGAACGAGGGCCCGGCCGGACCGGGGGAACTTTCCGAACATCGGTCGAACCTCCTTCACTGGCCGGTCGCGGGTTTGGGGGCGAGCTGGAGCGCGAGGGTGTTGCCGGGTCCGGCGAACGCGCTGCTGACCACGCCGTTCAGGACGCCGCAGCCGGTGAGGGCCGCCAGGTCGTAGGTGCCCTTGAGCGTGCCGCCCTTGGCCGGGTCGAAGGTGCCGTCGGCGGTCAGCGCGACCTCGGACGGCTTCTCGGTGGTGCAGGTGTCGCCGCCGCCCAGCGGGATGCCGAACAGCGTGAACGACGAGACCTTGGTGGTGACGGGGACGGGCTCCAGCTTCAGCGCGCCGCCGGTGAGGCTCCCGGCGAGCGGCCGTTGCGGAGCGAGGGCGATCCCGGCCTGGACGGGCAGGAAGCCGAGCAGCTTGAGGTCGGCCTTGGTGGGGTTGAGCGCCAGCGTGCCGGTGAACGCGCCCGTCTCGTCCGTGGTCGCGTCCAGGCCGCCGGTCAGCGGGGCGGTGCCGTTGCCCGCCTTGACGGTGGTGGTGCCCGTGACGCCGTAGGCGTACGTGCCGCCGCCGGTGCCGCCGCCGATGGTGATCTCCGCGAGCTTGTTGTCCTGGCCTGGCTCCTGCGCGCACTCGGACTCGAAGGTGTCGAGGCCGGTGAGCGTGCCGTCGCCCAGGCGCGGGGTGAGGGTGAGGAGCAGGTCGTTGACCAGGATCTGCGCCTTGCCCGCCTTGGTGAAGCGGATGGCGGGGGCCTGGCCGCGCGCCTTGACCTCGACCTCGCCGGAGGCGGGCAGCGAGGTCTTGTCCAGGACGGCCGGGATCTTCAGCTTCAGCTCGCCCTGCGGGTAGGTGACGGTCACGGCGGCCGACGCGGTGCCTTCGAGGGTGGCCGCGCCGACGACGTTCAGGCCCTGCACCGACTTGGCGCCCACGGCCGAGACGGTGTCCACCAGGATCGGCGGCAGCGGCTTGCCGGGCTCGGCGGTGTCGGGGATGTCGGAGCTCATCCGCACCGTCACCGGTTGCGCGCCGAGCAGGGGGAACTGGCACTGGTACTTCAACGACAACGACACCGGCTTGGCCGCCCGGAGGGGCGACGCTGCCGCAGGCGGCGCGGCCACCGCGACGCCCGGCAGCGCCAGGCCGGCGGCGGCCAGCATGGTCACGGCTTTCAATTGCCACCTCTCAGGGGGCGGGCTGGTGAGGGGGAACGGCCCCCGCCGCGCGCGGGCGGCGGGGGCCGGACGGGTGACCGGGATCCGGTCGCCGAAGGCGCGTCAGGTGCGCGGCTTGGGCGTCAGGTCCAGGTCGATGGTGTTGCCCTTGCCCGCGGTGAAGATGCTCAGGATCGGGGTGAGCAGGTTGCAGTCCTTGATCTCCGACAGCTCGTAGGTGCCCTTGAGCTTGCCGCCCTTCAGCGGCTCGAACTTGCCCTCGGAGGTCAGGCGGATGTCGGACGGCTTGACGGTCTTGCAGTTCTCGCCGCCGCCCAGCGGGATGCCGAACAGGGTGAAGGACGGCAGCTTGGTGACGACCTTGGAGTCGGCGATCAGCTGGCCGTTCTTCAGCGTGCCGGTGGTCTTGCCCTGCGGCTCCAGCACGATCCCGGCCTGCACGGGCAGGAAGCCCAGGATCTTGAAGTCGCCCTTGGTCGGGTTCAGCACCAGGTCGGCGGTGAACTCGCCGGTGGACAGCTTCAGCTTGGCGTCGATCCCGCCGGTCAGCGGGGCGGTGCCGTTGGGGGCCTTGACGAACGTCGAGCCCTTGAGCGTGAAGCCGTAGTCGACGACGGTGCCGCCGCCGTCGTCCGCCTTGGTCTTGATCTTGTAGGTGGTCGCCTTGGACTTGTTGCCCTTGTTGTCCTTGGCGGTCACCGCGAAGGTGTACTCGGTGTTGGCGGTCAGCCCGCCGACGGTGGCGGCGGACTCGGTCACCGACACGGGTGCGGGCCCGCCGGTGACGTCGTACCCGGCCACGCCGGAGCCCTCGTCGGTCGAGTCGTCCCAGTCGAGCGTCACGCTGTCCTTGGTGGCGGTGCCGGTGACGTTGGCCGGGTCGGTGGGCGGGGTGGTGTCCTCGCCGCCGCCGCCACCGGTGGTGGTGACGGTGACCGGCGCGGACGCCGCCGAGTAGTTGCCCTTGGCGTCCTTGGCCTTGACCGTGTAGGTGTAGGCCGTGTTGGCGGTCAGGCCGGAGATCGTCGCCGAGGTGGTGGCGCTGTCGGCGACCTTGGCGCCGTTCTTGTCGTAGACCTCGTAGCCGGCCAGGTCACCGTCCTGGTCGGTGGAGGCGGTCCAGGTCACCGTCGCCGAGTTCTCGGTGGCGGTGCCCTTCACGTCGGTCGGCGCGGTGGGCGGGTTGTTGCCCGGGTTGGTGTCGCCGTCCTCGACCACGAACTTGGCCAGCGTCTTGTCGGCGGTCAGGTTCTTGCACTGGATGTTCTTCATCGACGTGCCGTCGGGCTCGTCGGGGATCTCCACCGGGTTGCCGTCGTCGTCGGTCGTGGTGACGGCCATCGTCATGTCGCCCAGGTCGATCTGGCCGGGACCGGCCTTCTGGAACTTGATGGCCGGGGCCGCGCCGCTACCGGGGATGTCGAACTCGCCCTCGGCCGGCACCTTGGTGTCGGGCAGGACGATCGGCACCTTCAGGTTCAGGTTGCCCTGCGCGGACTTCACCACGGCCGCCGCCGAGGCGGTGCCCTTCAGGTGCGTCGCGCCGACCATGTTCAGGCCGGCGGTGATGTCGGCGTTGGCCCGCGCCGAGACCGACACCTCGATCTTCGGGGTGAAGGTGTTGACCTTGATGCGGTCCGGGATGTCGGTCTTGATCTTGGCGACGATGCGCTGCTCCTGCACCAGCGGGAACTTGCACTCGTACTCGATGGTCTTCTCGACGGGCACGGCCATCGCCGGCACGGCCGACACCAGGCCGCCGCCCAGCACCGCCGCCGCCACGGCCGCGACCGTGGCCGCGTTGCGGGCGGACCTTCTGTTCTCGTTCACTCGTTACCTCTCGTGTTACGAAGCAGTACGGGCTGGAACTCACTCGCCCCCGGGGGTCGTTCACCTCCAAAAGGCGGCCCTGGTACGGGGTGGGAATGGCTCGGGCCGTGACGGGCGCCGAGCCGGGAACTCCGTGGATCAAGAGGCCGAGTCGGCCGAAGAGTTCCCTGGCCGACGTCGTGCCGGCCGGTTCTTCGGCCTGCTCTGCCGGGGCTTTCGGGGGCTTGCCAGGCGGAAACTATCCGGCCCGGAACGCCAAGTCCATACATTCTCCGGCGACCCCGGAAATTTCATGAGTAGTGAGCGATAAAGGCGCGCGCACTATCACGGCCCGGCAATCGCGGCAGGTGGGTACCGGGCGCGGACGCCTTTTACGCGGCCCCAGTTTTCTGCGTCGGGCAACAATTCGCGGCCGGTTTTCATCACCCGGCGACGGGTTCACCGCCGAGCCGGGCGGACTTGTCGGCCGGTGAGCACGCGGCGGGCCGCTTTGTGCTTTTCGCGTACGGTGCGGCGCAGTGGCCTCTGTCACCCTTCGAGATGTCCTGGACCGCGGTGGGCCAGGCGCGCGGGGGTCCCCGCTCGGCGCGTCCCACCCCCCGCCGCGGTGCAAGAGCGACCGTGCGGGCCGCCCCCGGCCCGCCGGTGCACCCGCCGCGCACGCGGCGGTCGAGGAGGTGCCCCATGAAGCAGACGCTCGAACCGGGCGGCCTGGCGGAACCCACCTGGCAGCCCGCGCATCCGCTGCCGCGCCGGCTCGCCCAGATCATGCGGCCGGAGCTGCCCGGCCTCACCGACGAGATCGTCGCCGAGATCCGCCGCGCCATCCCCGAGTACGCGCGGCCCGCCGACAGCCCCTACGGGCAGGTGCTGCGCGCGGCGGTGCGCACGGCGCTCGGCGCGTTCGTGGACCGGATCGCGGCGGGCGCGCCGCTGCCGGGCGGCGCGCACGCCGACGGCGCGCGGCGGCTCGGCCGCTACGAGGCCCGCGAAGGCCGCAGCCTGGACACCCTGCAGGCGGCCTACCGGATCGGCGGGCAGGTGGCCTGGCGGCGGATCATGAAGGTCGCGCCGCGCTACGACGTCTCGTCGGCGATCATGTCGCGGCTGGCCGACGCGCTGTTCGTGTTCCTGGACGAGCTGGCGGCGCTGTCGCTGGACGGCTACCTGGAGGCGCGCGCCACCCCCGTCGCCCCGCTGGACGAGCGCCGCCGCGAGCTGCTGCGGCTGGTGTTGTCGGGCCTGTCGGCCGCCCCGGGCCCGGTCCTGATGGAGCTGGCCGAGGCGGCGTGCTGGCCGGTGCCGCGCGAGGCGACGCTGGTGGCGCTGCGGCCGGGCGCGCGGTGCGTGCGCGGCGCGCTGGACCGCGACCTGCTGGCCGAGTTCGGCGACGGCGAGCCGCACCTGCTGGTGCCGGGCCCGCTGACGCCGGGCCGCCGCACGATGCTGGCGGCGGCCTTCCCCGGCGGCGGGGCCGCCGCCGGGCTGACCGTGCCGCTGGCGCAGGCCGCCGACTCGTTGCGCTGGGCGCGGCGGGGGCTGGCGCTGGTCACCGAGGGCGTGCTGGACGGCGGGCCGGTGCTGGACTGCGCCGACCACCTGGTCACGTTGTGGCTGATGGCCGACCCGGGCCTGCTGGACCAGCTCGCCCGCCGCCAGCTCGGCATGCTGGATTCGATGACCGAGGGCCAGCGCGAGCGGCTGGTGGAGACGTTGCGGACCTGGCTGGTCACCCGGGGCACCGCCGCCGAGATCGCCAAGCTGCTGCACATCCACCCGCAGACGGTGCGGTACCGGATGCGCAAGATCGAGCAGGTGCTGGGCGACCGGCTGGAGGACCCGGAGGCGCGGTTCGGCATCGAGGTCGTGCTGCGCGCGATGGAATTGCGGGAAAGCGTCGATAACTGAGCATCGCTCCGGTCCCGGACGGCGGGTCCGGGACCGGAGTCCGGCGAATGCGAGCGCCTCGCCGGAACCGGAACACCCATTGAACGATATTCAGCCGGCACCATCATTGAATAGCCGATGCCGCACGCGCAGGCGATACTTTCCTTTGCACGTTACACTCCTCTGAATTATCAGCCGACTACCAAAAACACCCCTTTCCGCATGTCAGCGAGCGATGGGCGCATTGACCGGCAGCGGACAAGGAGGATCCCTTCTGCATCCCCTTCTCGGAAAGGCAGTATCGAGAATTCGATCTTCCTTACCGAGGAGGTTTGGTGGCCGTTCTCCGATGGCCTCACCGGCGCCGGCGGGCCCTGCTCGCCGCCGCCCTGGCGGCGGCGCTCCCGCTCTCGCTGGCCGCTCCCGTCCAAGCCGGCGCGCACGCGCCCCCGGCCGCGCCGAGACCCGGCCCGGCCGCCCAGGCCACGCGGGTGACCCTGATCACCGGCGACACGTTCGCCTTCGACAAGGCCCGGGGGTCGGTGCTGCTCCACGAGGGCCGCAGGGGCGTTCAGTACCAGGTCACGCAGGACGGCGACGACTGGTACGCCGTCCCCAGCGACGCCGGGCCGCTCGTCGGCGCGAAGCTCGTCGACCGGGAGCTGTTCAACCTCACCCGCCTCGTCCGGGACGGCCTCGCCGACCCGGGCAGGCCCCTGCCGGTCATCGTCGGCTACGGCGACAAGAAGTCGCGGCTGTCGGCGGGCACGTTGAAGTCGCGCGCCCAGGCGTTGCCCGGCGGCGGCTCCGACCGGGTCCTCGACGCCATCGACGCGGTCGCCCTCAAGGTGGACCGCAAGAAGAAGGGCGCGCTGTGGACCGCTCTAGCGCCCGGCAAGCCCACGGCGAAGCCCGCGCTCAAGGCGGGCGTGCGGCGGCTGACCATGGACGTCCGCGTGCGGGCGACGCTCGACCAGAGCGTCCCGCAGATCGGCGCTCCGCAGGTCTGGCAGGCCGGTTACACCGGCACCGGCGTCAAGGTCGCCGTGCTGGACACCGGCATCGGCGCCCATCCCGATCTCAGCGGCGTGCTCCAGACCGGCAAGAGCTTCGTCCCCGGGGACTCCTCCGTCCTCGACGGCAACGGCCACGGCACCCACGTCGCCGCGACCATCGCGGGCCGGGGCACCGGGAGCACCCCGGCCCGCAA
This sequence comes from Actinomadura hibisca NBRC 15177, assembly GCF_001552635.1. GTDB lineage: Bacteria > Actinomycetota > Actinomycetes > Streptosporangiales > Streptosporangiaceae > Spirillospora > Spirillospora hibisca. The sequence goes on from NZ_BCRO01000058.1 coordinate 16,782, forward strand.
GGGCGTCGCGCCCGGCACCAAGCTGATCGTGGGCAAGGTGCTGGACGGCGACGGGAACGGCAGCCTGTCCGGCGTCGTGGAGGGCATGACCTGGGCGGCCGAGACCCAGGACGCCGACGTGGTCAACATGAGCCTGGGCGTGGACGCCCGGGACGGCGCGGTGCTGGACGAGGCGGTCAACAACCTGTCCCGCTCCACCGGCGCGCTGTTCGTCGTCGCCGCCGGGAACGAGGGCGCGGGGGCCCGGACGGTGTCCTCGCCCGGCACCGCCGCCACCGCGCTCACCGTCGCCGCCGTGGACAAGCAGGACAAGCTCGCGGACTTCTCGTCCCGGGGGCCCGTGCGCGACAGCGGCGCGGTCAAGCCCGACGTCGCCGCGCCCGGCGTGGCGATCGTCGCGGCTCGCGCGCCCGGCACCTCCCTGGGCGACCCGGTGGACGCCCAGTACACCTCGCTGAACGGCACCTCGATGGCCACCCCGCACGTCGCCGGGGTCGCCGCGCTCCTCAAGCAGAAGAACCCCACCTGGACCGGGCCCCGGCTCAAGGCCGCCATCGTCGGCTCGGCCAAGGACGTCGGCCGCACCGCCTTCGAGACGGGCGCGGGGCGCGTGCAGGCGGACCGGGCCATCGGCCAGACCGTGGTCGCCGACCCGCCGAACCTCACCTTCGACCGGCAGGAGGAGGCCGCCCAGCAGGGCACCGAGACCCTCACCTACACCAACACCGGGACCGCGCCGGTGACCCTGTCCCTGACGGCCGCCGTGAAGGGCCCGTCCGGGGAGCCGCTCCCCGCCGCGAGCGTGCGGCTGTCGGCCACCAGCCTGACGGTCGCCGCCGGGCAGAGCGGGCAGGTGAACCTGACGATCGCCACCGCCGCCGGGGCGCGCGGCCTGTACAGCGGGCAGGTCACCGCGACGGCGGGAGCCCAGACCGTCCGCACCGCCGTGGGCCTGGAGAAGACCCGGCCCCTCCGGAAGGTCACGTTCCGCGCCGTGGGCCGCGACGGCGCGCCGCTCACCGGGCCGCGCACGCTCACCGTCTCCGCCAACGACGACGCGGACCGGCCGCTGGAGAAGTACACCCTCGCGGGCACGGGCGAGCTGGAGCTTCCCGAGGGCTCCTACACCTTCGGGCTGACCGGCGCCACCACCGACGACCCCGACCGGCTCGGCTTCGACCGCGAGCAGATCATGGCCGTCCAGCCGCAGTTCCAGGTCCAGGGCGGCGACGCCCAGGTGACCTTCGACGTACGGCAGATGAAGCCGGTCACCGTCAGCACGCCGAACGACAGCCTCCAGGCGGCGGCCACCCCGGCGTGGCGGCGCACCGCCCCCGGGATCCCGCTGCGCGGCGACGCCATGCTCATCAGCGACCCGACCACCGTGTACGTGCTGCCGACCGCCCAGCCGGTCACGCTGGGCACGTTCGTGTTCGGCCTCCGGAGCCAGCGGATCAGCTACCAGGCCAGCATCACAGCAGGTCAGAGCCGCATCAAGGCCCGCTACCTGGCGATCGACCGGGAGGGCGCGTACGGCGGGGACGCGCCCCTGAAGATGTTCGCCGACGGCAACCAGAACGTCGCGCTGGTGTACGGCGGCACCGGCAGCGCCGCCGATCTCGCCGGGGTCCAGGTGAGCGGGAGGCTCGTCCTGGTGCGCCGCCCGACCGACGACTACGACGCGGCGGTGGACCTGGCGCAACGGCTCGCCGCCGCCGGGGCGCTGGGCGTCGTGGTCGCCGAGTCCCGCGACGGGTACGAGACGAGCAGCACCGGCCTGTCCGGCGGCGAGAAGCTACCCGTCGTCGGTGTCACCCGGGAGGACGGCAGGACGCTCCAGCAGGCGATCGGCACCCAGCCCGCCCAGGTGGTGCTGGGCTCGGCCCGCCGCTCGCCGTGGGTCTACAACCCGGTCAAGTTCTGGAAGCAGCAGATCCCGGCCAACCCGGCGATCACGATGACCGCGAACGCCATGGCGGTCGTCAAGACCACCTATCCCGCGCACGAGGACGAGTACCACCTGGCGGCCAACGCCGTCTGGCCCAAGGACCAGCAGCACGGCATCTTCGCCGCCTCGATGGCGTTCTGGGGCCCCGTCCAGCGGCTGGAGGCGTATCCCGTGGACGCCGACCTGCGCTGGCAGCGGATCGTGATCCCGACCAAGGCCATGGCGGACTTCGGCGCGGTCACCTGGTCGCGCTGGGACGTGTTCGCCACGCCGGGCTACCGTCCCGACGAGGTCCGCGGGCGGCTGCCGCTGCGCCTCGGCCAGCTCGCCCGCACCGAGCAGCCCGGCGCGGTCCCGCTGCTGGCGGGGCGGCGCGGCGACACCCTCTACCCGATCCCCTACCTGATCAGCGGCGACGGCCACCACGAGTACGGCCACCACGCGTGGGGGTCGGGACCGCACGGGGCCGGGCTGTTCCTGCCGGACGGGACCAAGGTCGTCAGCACCCTCACCCGCGACGGGACGCCCGTCCAGCCGCGCGCCGACGGGGCGATGACCGTCTACGACCTGCCCCAGGGCCGGGCCCGGTACGAGTGGCGGCTGGCGCACACCCCGGGGATCGCGATCCTCCCCGGCTACAAGGTGGACACCACCTGGGCGTTCGACTCCGCGCGGCCGGGGTCGGGCACCGCCCCGCAGGGCTACGTCTGCGGCCAGACGGGCGGCACCGGGAGCGGCGACTGCGCCGCGACCCCGCTGCTCCTGCTGGACTACGACGTCCCGCTCGGCCAGGACTACCGGGCCGCCCCCGGCCCGCTCACCGTCACGGTCGGCGGCTACCACCAGCCCGGCGCGGCCGACCCCGGCCTCGACAGCGTCCAGGCGTCGGTCTCCTACGACAACGGGGCGACCTGGCAGCCGGTCACCACCAGCAGGAAGGACGCCCGTGCCTTCACCGCCGCCCTGACGCTGCCGCAGGCCGACGCGTCCCACCGGAACGTGTCGCTGCGCTTCCAGGCGCGGGACGCCGACGGCAACACCGTGTCCCAGACGTTCCAGCAGATGTTCCAGATCCGCGGTTAGCGGACCCGCACGCGCCCGGCCGCCGGTCCACCCCGGCGGCCGGGCGTTCCCCTTTAGCGCGGGATGTTGCGCAGGTTGCTCTTGGCCAGGTTCAGCATCTTGCCGACGCCCCCGTCCAGCACGGTCTTGCCCGCCGCCAGCGCGAAGCCCTTCACCTGCGTGCCGGTGATGTGCGGCGGGATCGACAGCGCGTTGGGGTCGGTCACCACGTCCACCAGGAACGGGCCGGGCTCCGACAACGCGCGGGTCAGCGCGTCCCGCACCTCGCCGGGCTTCTCCACGCGCACCGACGGGATCCCGGTGGCCTGCGCGATGGCGGCGAAGTCCACCGGCGCGTGGTCGGTCTCGTAGGACGGCAGGCCGTCCACCATCATCTCCAGCTTCACCATGCCGAGCGAGGAGTTGTTGAACACCACGGTCTTGACCGGCAGGTCGTGCAGCTTCACCGTCAGCAGCTCGCCCATCAGCATGCCGAGGCCGCCGTCGCCCGACATCGACACGACCTGCCGGTCCCGGTCGGCGAGCTGCGCGCCGATGGCGTGCGGCAGGGCGTTGGCCATGGAGCCGTGCACGAACGAGCCCATGACGCGGCGGCGGCCGTTGGGCGTCAGGTAGCGCGCCGCCCACACGTTGCACATGCCGGTGTCGACGGTGAAGACGGCGTCGGCGGCGGCGACGTCGTCCAGGACGTCGGCGACGTACTCGGGGTGGATCGGGGTGTGCTTGGCGATGTCGCGGGTGTAGGCGTCCACGACCTTCTTGAGCAGCTTGTAGTGCTCGTTCAGCATCTCGTCCAGGTAGGTCTGGTCCCGCTTCTGGTCGATCTTCGGCAGCAGCGCGCGCAACGTCTCGCCGACGTCGCCGTGCACGGCCAGCTCCAGCGGCGTGCGGCGGCCCATCCGCGCCGGGTCGTGGTCGATCTGGACGGTGTTGCGGCCCGGCAGGAACGCCCCGTAGGGGAAGTCGGTGCCGAGCAGCACCACGAGGTCGGCCTCGTGCATCGCCTTGTAGCAGGCCCCGTACCCGAGCAGGCCGCTCATGCCCACGTCGTAGGGGTTGTCGAACTGGATCCACTCCTTGCCGCGCAACGAGTGGCCGACCGGCGAGTACACGCGGGCGGCCAGCTCCATGACCTCGTCGTGCGCGTTCCGCACGCCCGCGCCGCAGAACAGCATGACCTTCTCGGCCGCGTTCACCATCGTGGCGAGCTGCTCGACCTGCTCGGCGGGCGGCCGGACCGAGCCGTGCCGCACGAGCAGGTCGCTGGCGCCGGTGGCGGTCCCGGCGTCCTCGGCGGCGATGTCGCCGGGCAGCACGACGACCGAGACGCCGCCCTTGCCCACCGCGTGCTGGATCGCGGTCCGCAGGACGCGCGGCATCTGCGCGGGCCCGCTGATCAGCTCGCAGTAGTCGCTGCACTCGGTGAACAGCCGGTCGGGGTGGGTCTCCTGGAAGAAGCCGGTGCCGATCTCGTTGCTGGGGATCTGCGAGGCCAGGGCCAGGACCGGCGCGCCCGACCGGTGCGCGTCGTACAGGCCGTTGACCAGGTGGGTGTTGCCGGGGCCGCAACTGCCCGCGCAGACCGCGAGCCGCCCGGTGAGCTGGGCCTCGGCCGCGGCGGCGAACGCCCCGGCCTCCTCGTTGCGGACGTGCACCCACTCGATGCCCTCGGTGCGCCGCACCGCGTCCACGATCGGGTTGAGGCTGTCGCCCACCACGCCGTAGATGCGCCGGACGCCCGCCTGGCGCAACACCTCGATGAACTGTTCCGCGACCGTGGTGGCCATGACCGCTCCCCCTCCGCTCGGGCCCGCGCTCGGGCAAAAAGGCCCACGACCTGAGGGAATGCCCGGTGATCTACGGCCTAACCCCGGCCGCCCCGGGGTAGGCGGCAAGTATGGGCAAGGTCACCGACATCCGGCTGCGCCGCGTCTACGAGGAGCCCGAGGCCGAGGACGGCGCACGGGTCCTGGTGGACCGGCTGTGGCCGCGCGGGGTGTCGAAGGAGCGCGCCGCGCTGGCGCGCTGGGACAAGGACGTCGCGCCGTCGGACGAGCTGCGCCGCTGGTACGGACACGACCCGGCGAAGCGGGACGAGTTCCGCGAGCGCTACGAGGCCGAGCTGGACGGGCGCGCCGACGCCGTCGCCGAGCTGCGCGAGGCCGCCCGCTCCGGGCCGCTGACGCTGCTGACGGCGACCAAGGACGTGGACGCCAGCCACCTGCCCGTCCTGGCCGCCCGACTGCGCGCCTGACCTGCGGCTTTTGGTGCTATTTATAAGCCGCCGAGGGCTTGGGCGGACCGGACCCCCGGGTAGGTGATCAACGTTCGGCGATGCTCGTCCACCCACCAGGAAGAAGAGTCATGTCCAGAACGTTGCCCGTCCCCGTCGCGGCCGGTATGGCGGCGACCCTGCTCTTGACCGCCGCCGCCTGCGGCCGGGAGGTGGACACGTCCCTGTCCGGCAATGCGGCCACGGCGACGCCGTCCGGTTCGGCGGCGACCTCGGCGCCCGCGTCCCCGTCCGGGACGATGGAGGGTTCCGGCTCGCCGTCCCCGTCCGGCACCGGCACCGGCGGCGGGAGCGGCCTGGCCACCGGCCCCGGCTCGCTCACCAACCCGCAGGTGACCACCAAGCTGGACGACGGCGACGGCCAGCGTCCCGAGGGCCTGGTCCTGGAGCCCGACGGCTCCGGGAACGTGACCTTCGGCAAGGCGCACCAGGTCGCCCGCATCGGCACCGACGGCAACGTCCGGGTCCTGGGCACCCTGCCCGCGCCCGAGGGCGACGCCACGGGCCCGTCCGGCATCACGCGCGGCACCAACGGCACCCTGTACGTCGCCAACGCGGCGGGCAGCGCCGACCAGAACGGCATCTGGCGGCTGCCGCGCGGCGGCAAGCCCAGCCGGGTCGCCGGGCTGCCCGCCGACGCCGCCGCCAAGGGCGTGGCGATCGACGAGGCCAGCGGCGACGTCTACCTGACCGAGCACGGCAAGGGGCAGATCTGGAAGATCCGCGCCCACGACGACAAGGCGACGCTCTGGGCGCAGGGCGACGAGCTGGCCGGGTCGGGCGACGCCGACGGCGCGGCGGGCGGCGGCGCCAGCGGCATCAAGGTCCGCAACGGCGCGGTGTGGGCGACCAACACCGGCAAGGGCACGCTGGTGCGCGTCCCGATCGACGGCAACGGCGGCGCGGGCAAGCCCGAGGTGAAGGCCACCGACCTCAAGGGCGCCGGGGACCTGGCGTTCACGCAGGGCACCGACGACGTGGCGCTGGTGACGATGGAGTCGGAGAACCAGGTCGTCCGGGTGAAGGCCGACGGCACCCACGACACCGCGCTGAACGCCGAGAGCGGCCTGGCGGGCCCGACGTCGGTGGCCGTGCACGACGGCAAGGCGCACATCTCCAACGCGGGCACCGACGACAAGAAGGAGCCGGGCCTGCTGGTCGCCGACGTCCAGCGGTGACCCGGCCCCGGGATCTCCGGACGCGGCCTGGCGGCTCCGGCCGTCAGGCCGCGGCCGGTACCGCCAGGCCGTCGCGCGACACCAGGGCCGCGTAGCGCCCGTCCAGGGCCAGCAGCTCGTCGTGGGTGCCGCGCTCGGCGACCCGGCCGCGGTCCAGCACGATGATCTGGTCGGCGTCGCGCACGGTGGACAGCCGGTGCGCGATGGTGATGGTGGTGCGGCCCTCGGCGAGGGCGTCGATGGCGTCCTGCACGGCCTGCTCGGTCTGGGTGTCCAGCGCGCTGGTCGCCTCGTCCAGCACCAGGACCGGCGGGTTGCGCAGGATGGTGCGGGCGATGGCCAGGCGCTGCTTCTCGCCGCCGGAGAAGCGGTAGCCGCGCTCGCCGACCATCGTGTCGTAGCCCTCGGGCAACGACGCGATGTGGTCGTGGATCTGGGCGGCGCGGGCGGCGGCGACCAGCTCCTCGTCGGTCGCGTCGGGCTTGGCGAAGCGCAGGTTGTCGGCGACCGAGGCGTGGAACAGGTAGGTCTCCTGGGAGACGACGCCGACCGCGTCCGACAGGTCGGCGAACGACAGGTCGCGCACGTCCACGCCGTCGATGGTCACCCGGCCCGACGTCGCGTCGTACAGCCGGGGCACCAGGTAGCTGAGCGTGGTCTTGCCCGAGCCGGTCTCGCCGACGACGGCGAGGTGCGTCCCGGCGGGGACGGTCACGTCGATGTCGCGCAGCGCGGGGGCGTCGGGGCCGTAGGAGAAGCCGACGTGCTCGAAGCGGACGTCGCCGCGCGCCCTGGGCAGCGGCGTGGGCTCGGCGGGCTCGGTGATGTCGGGCTCCAGATCGAGGTACTCGAAGATCCGGTGGAACAGCGCCATCGAGCTCTGCACGTCCACGCCGGTCTGGAGCAACATCACCATCGGCCGCAGCAGGCCGGACTGGAGGGTGGTGAAGGCGACCAGGGTGCCGATCGACACCAGCGGGCTGCCCCCGGCGGCGGTGAGGCCGGCCGCCCAGTAGATGACCGCGGGCATCGCGGACATGACGATCATGATGGTGGACTGCCGCCAGCGGCCCGCCATGCTGGAGCGGATCTCCAGGTCCACCAGGCCCCTGGACTCGGTGGCGAACTGCTCGGTCAGCGCCTTGGAGCGGCCCATCGTGCGGCCGAGCAGGACGCCGCTGACCGACAACGACTCCTCCACGATCGCCGACATGGCCGCCATCTGGCCCTGCCGCTTGGAGGTGATCTTGCGGCGCTCGCTGCCGACGCGGCGGCTGATCCACACGAAGAACGGGAGCATGGCGAGCGACACCAGCGTCAGCCGCCAGTCCAGGAACACCATCGCGATGACGGTCGCGACCACCGAGGTGAAGTTGGAGACCAGCGAGGTGGCGGTGGAGGTCACCGTGGACTGCATGCCGCCGATGTCGTTGGCGATGCGCGACTGGACCTCGCCGGTGCGGGTCTTGGTGAAGAACGCCAGCGGCATGCGCTGGAGGTGGCCGTAGACGGCGGTGCGCAGGTCGTGCATGACGCGCTGGCCCACGCCGGTGGACAGGTAGGTCTGGAGGACGCCGAACACGCTGGTGGCCACGGCGACCGCGACCATGCCGAGCGCCAGCAGCGTCAGCAGGCCGGTGCGGCCCTGCGGCAGCGCGACGTCGAGCACCTCGCGCAGCATGAACGGCGAGGCGAGGCCGACCAGCGACGACAGGCCGACCAGCAGGCCGACCAGGGCGAGGCGGCCCCGATAGGGGCGGAACAGGCGCAGGATGCGGCGGCCCTGGCGCGGGGACTCGGGGGGTGGAATCTTCGCTGGGGTCTCCTCTGTTCGAGGTGGTGTGTCGGGGGCCATCGGCGGCTCCTCTCGTCGGCGACACCCGTATAACTGAGCCAAGCTCATAATCATTCCCCGGAACTATGAGCTAGCCTCTAGTTATGGAAAGCGAGCTGGCCGACCTCCTGCTGCGGGCGGCCCGGCGGATGCGCCGCCACCAGATCGACAGCCTCGCGCCGCTCGGCCTCACCCCCGCCCAGGCGCGCGCGCTGCGGGTGATCATCCGGTACGCGCCGCTGCGCATGGTGGACCTGGCGGCGCGGCTCGACATCGTGCCCCGCTCGGCGACCACGCTGGTGGACGCGCTGGAGGAGGCGGGCCTCGTCGCCCGGCGGCCTGATCCGGCCAACCGCCGGTCGTTGCTGGTCGAGCCGACCGGAGCGGGGCTGGACGCGCGCGCCCGGATGTCGGCGGTGCGGCGGGAGGCGGCGGAGGAGCTGTTCGCGCCGCTGAGCGCGGAGCAGCGCGAGACGTTGCACGGCCTGCTGGCCGTGCTGGACGACGCCGAGCCGCCGCACGACTGCCCGAAGGGCGGCCACCGGGACTGAGCTTCTTGGGTCTGGCACTGACGATCATGCCAGCATATGGTGGCGGGGTTTTGGTCACTCGTCCCCGCACCGAGGAGTGGTCGGCATGGCCCGAGAGCCCCGCCGGTTCCGACACCGATCCGTCCCCCTGACCTCCGGCGCGGTCGCCGCCGCCGTCGTGGCCGCCCTGGTCCCGGGCGGTGCCGCGAGCGCCGCGCCGTCCCCGTCCCCCTTCCCGGCTCCGGCCCCGCAGGCGCGGCAGGCGGGCGACGGACCGTCCCGCACCGTCACGCTGGTGACCGGCGACCGGGTCACCGTCACGCCGAAGAAGAACGCCAAGCCCGGCGTCGTGGTCACCCCGGGCCCCGGCCGCCGGACCGGGTACAGCGTCACCGTCACCAAGGACAAGATCACCGTGCTGCCGGTGGACGCCGCCGGGCTCGTCGCGGCGGGCCGCCTGGACCGCCGCCTGTTCGAGGTGGACCGGCTGCTGGCCTCCGGCTACGACGACGCGAGCCGCGCCGCGCTGCCGCTGATCGTCAAAAGGCCGACCGCCGCCCTGAAGGCGGGCGCGCAGCGGGTGCGTTCGGCCGGGCCGCTGACCGCGCTGGAGGCCCCCAAGTCCGACGTCGGCCGGACGTGGAAGGCGTTCGTCGCCGACGGTTCGGCCCGCATGTGGCTGGACGGCAAGGTCAAGGCCGCGCTCGACAAGAGCGTCCCGCAGATCGGCGCGCCCGCCGCGTGGGAGAAGGGCCTCACCGGCAAGGGCGTCAAGGTCGCGGTGCTCGACACCGGCGTGGACGCCGACCACCCCGACCTCAAGGACAACCTGACCGAGTCGAGGAACTTCACGACCGCGCCCTCGGCCGGGGACGTCTTCGGGCACGGCACGCACGTCGCGTCGATCCTGGCCGGGACGGGCGCGGCGTCCGACGGCAGGTACCGGGGCGTCGCGCCGGACGCGTCGGTCGTCAGCGGCAAGGTGATCGGCGACGACGGGGAGGGCCAGGAGTCCTGGCTGATCGACGGCATGACCTGGGCCGCCCGCGAGGCCAAGGCCAAGGTCGTCAACCTCAGCATGACCTGCTTCTGCGACTCCCCGGCCGTCGATCCGGTCGAGCAGGCGCTGAACGACCTGTCGGCCGAGACCGGCACGTTGTTCATCGGCGCGGCCGGTGATCTGGTCTGGCCGATCCCCGGCCTGGTCGCGCTGCCCGGCGCGGCGGCCGAGGCGCTGGCCGTGAGCAGCGTGGACGCCCAGGACCGGCCCGCCGTGTCCACGCAGGGGCCGCGCCCGTGGGACTACGCCGTCAAGCCGGAGATCATGGCGCCGGGCGTCGGGATCGTCGCCGCCCGCGCCTCGGGCAGCAACATCGGCTCGCCGGTGGACGACCGCTACACCCGCCTGTCGGGCACCTCGGCCGCCGCGCCGCACGTCGCCGGGGCCGCCGCGATCCTCGCCCAGCAGCACCCCGGCTGGGACGGCCGCCGCATCAAGTCCACCCTGATGGCCTCGGCCAAGGAGCTGGACGGCGTGTCCATGCACGTCCAGGGCGCGGGCCGGGTGGACGTGGCCAAGGCCGTCGCCCAGCGGGTGTCGGCCTCCCCCGCCACCGTCAACGCCGACGCCAAGTGGCCCGACTCGGGCTCGGCCCCGGTCGAGCAGAAGATCACCTACGCCAACGCCGGGGACGCGCCGGTCACCCTCGACCTCGCCGTCGCGCTGGCCGACGCGCGGGGCACGCCGATCCCGGCGGGCGCCGCGCGGCTCGACCGCGCGCAGGTCACCGTCCCGGCGAACGGCACGGCGGCGGTGACGCTCACCCTCGGCGGCACGACCGGGGTCACGGCGGGCCTCTACAGCGGGAAGATCACGGCCTCGTCCGGCGGCGCGCCCGCCGTCCGCACCCTCGTCAACGCCTACGTCGAGCCGCCGACCGCGAACGTGACGCTGCCGACCTACGGCCGCGACGGCGAGCCCTCGGACCTGTTCCCCTTCATCTCGCTCCAGCGGCTGGACACCGGCGAGCGCTTCGACGTCCAGACGACCCCCGACTCGGTCGGCCACGCCCGCGTCCCCCCGGGCCGCTACCTGCTCAGCGCGCACCTGCGCACGGGCACCGCGTGGGACAGCGGCATCAAGGAGATCGTCGAGTTCACGGCGGGCGCGAACCGGCACGTCCTGGACGCCCGGCAGACCACGCCCGTGGACTTCGCCAACGACACCTCCGGCGCGACGTTCTCCAAGGCCCAGGCCATCGTCGGCTACGAGAGCGACAGGATCGCCACCTACGACTTCCACTACGCCGACCCCGGCGTGCGGATGTCGCTGAAGCCGGTCCGCGAGCCGGGCATGACCTACAGCGTCTCGTCCCTGTGGGAGAGCAAGAGCGCGCAGGTGTTCCGCGACCACCGGTTCGCCGTCGGCGAGGTCCCGGCCGACCCGTCGCTGCGCACCCGCAAGGCGCAGATGGCGCAGGTCCGCACCACCGTCCGGTCGCAGGGCACCGGCTCCACGGGCACGATCCGCTGGGGCGGCGTCCCCGCCCTGAGCGACGTCCACACCATCACGCTGGGCGTGGAGCGCGCGTTCCCGTCCACGTTCACGCTGTTCCTCCGGGCCGATCCGAAGATCGCCTGGAGCGGCGAGCTGGACACGCCCGGCGACGCCCCGGACCACGGCGCGACGGTCTACCGCACCCCGCGCTCCTACCGGGCGGGCCCGCAGGCCGACGTGTGGAACGCGGCGGTCCTCGGCCCCAACCTGATCGCCGGGAACAACGTCCGCGACGGCGACCGGCTCTCGGTCACCTCCGCCTGCGCGGTGACCGGCGCGCTGGACGACTGCGGCTACGACGACACCACCGAGGGCACCCTCACCCTGAGCCGCGACGGCACGCAGATCGCCGCCCAGCAGATCCGGCCGGGCTGGCAGGCCGCGTGGATGGACGCGACGGTGCCCGCCGACGCCGCGACCTACACCCTGCACGAGAAGCTCACCCGCACCGGCCCGCCCGCCTCGGTCGCCACCGCGACCGACACGTTGTGGACGTTCCGGTCCGCGCGCACCACGGCCAGGCAGGCGCTGCCGCTGATGACGGTGGACCTGCTCCCGGCCGGGCTGGACGACCACAACCGGGCCGCGCGCAGCCGGACGACGGTCGTCCCGTTCTGGGTGAAGCGCAACCCGGGCGCGCCCGCCTCCGCCGTCGCCTCCAGCACGATCGAGGCGTCCTTCGACGACGGGAAGACCTGGCGGAAGCTCCGGGTGACCGGCACCGCAGGGGCCGGGGCCGTCACCGTCACGCCGCCCGCCGGGGCGGAGCACGTGTCGTTGCGCGCCTCCGCCACCGACCGGAACGGCAACGCGGTCGTGCAGACCGTCATCCGGGCCTACACGCTGGCCTGACATGACGGAAGGGCCGGTGCCGCGAACGCGGCACCGGCCCTCTGGCATTTCCGAACGATCAGTCGGACAGGGCCCCGGCGGGCTCGGCCTGCTTCACCGCCGCGCCCTTGTCATCGTCCTTGTCGGCGGGCAGGTCGAGGCTGTCGCGCAGCGTCACCGGCTTGAGGGCCAGCGCCGCGATGATCCCCACGATCGCGATGGCCGCCGACACCAGGAAGATGTGGCCGGTGGCGTCGCCGTAGGCGGCGCGCACGATCTCCTGGATCGGGCCCGGCAGCGACGTGACGTCCAGCGAGCCGCCCGCGCCGCCCGACTTCGACGCCGGGACGCCCAGCTTGGCGAGGCCGGAGGCGATGTTGGCGGCGACCTGGTTGGCCAGGATCGCGCCCAGCACCGACACGCCGATCGTGCCGCCCAGCGAGCGGAAGAACGTCACCGCGCCGCTCGCCGCGCCGATCTCGCGCAGCGGCACCGAGTTCTGCACCACCAGCACCAGGTTCTGCATCGACATGCCGACGCCCGCGCCGACCAGGAACATCCCGAACCCGATCAGGTACAACGAGGTCGCGTGGTCCATGGTGGACAACACCGCGAACCCGGCCGTCAGCACGATCGTCCCGGCCACGATGTAGCCCTTGACCTTGCCGGTCTTGGTGGTGAGCCGCCCGGCGACCGTGGAGGCCGCGAACACGCCCACCATCATCGGGATGGTCAGCAGGCCCGCCTCGGTCGGGCTGTAGCCCCGGCCGATCTGGAAGTACTGGCCGAGGAACACCGCGCCGCCGAACATCGCCATGCCGACCGCGAGGCTCGCCACGATCGCGAGCGCGGTGTTGCGGCGCGCGATGACGTCCAGCGGGACGACGGGCTCGGCCACCCGCGACTCCACCCATACCGCCAGAGCGAGGATCGCCACGCCCGCGCCGACCATGGCGGCGGTCTGCCAGGAGAGCCAGCCGAAGTTCTTGTCCACGAAGGTGACCCAGATCAGCAGGGTGCTGACGCCCACCGCGATCAGCGTGGCGCCCCAGTAGTCGATCCTGGCGTCGGGGCGGCGCACCACCGGCAGGTGCAGGGTCTTCTGGAGCAGCACGAACGCGACGGCCGCGAACGGCACGCCGACGAAGAAGCACCAGCGCCAGCCGAGCCACGAGGTGTCCACGATGAGGCCGCCGAGCAGCGGGCCGCCCACGGTGGCCAGCGCCATGACGCCGCCCAGGATGCCGAAGTAGCGGCCCCGGTCGCGCGGGCTGATCATCGCGGCGATGACGATCTGCACCAGGATCTGCAGCCCGCCCATGCCGAGGCCCTGGAAGGCGCGGGCGGCGATGAGCTGCGCGGTGTCCTGGGCGAAGCCGGAGATCAGCGAGCCCAGCGTGAAGATCACGATGGCCGCCTGGACCAGCGTCTTCTTGTTGTACAGGTCGGCGAGCTTGCCCCAGATCGGGGTGGTCGCGGTGGACACCAGCAGGGTCGCGGTGACCACCCAGGTGTACTGCGACTGGGTGCCGTGCAGCGCGCCGATGATCTGGGGCAGCGCGGTGGAGACCACGGTGGCGCTGAGCATCGCCACGAACAGGGCCAGCAGGAGGCCGCTCAGGGCCTCCAGGATCTCGCGCCGCGACATCGGCGGCGCGGCGGTGGACGGTTCTGCGCTCAACGCATGGCCTCCCGGGGAGCGGTGGTGGGTGGGGACGACGGTCTCAACGACCGGCCGCCGCATATTATGCCCAGTGGGAAAAATTTCCCAATGAGAAAATTTTCCGCCCCGATAGGCTGGACCCACCATGGCGAGCACGACGGAGAGCACGACCGGGCCCGCGGCCGAACCCGCGCCGGGCCTGCGCGAGCGCAAGAAGGCCGCCACGCGCCGGGCACTGCACGAGGCCGCGCTGCGGCTGACGATCGAGCACGGCCTCGACCACGTCACCGTCGAGGCGATCGCCGACGCGGCCGGGGTGTCGCGGCGCACCTTCTCCAACTACTTCGACGGCAAGGAGGACGCGCTCCTGTACGGCGACGACGAGCGGATGCGCCAGCTCCTGGCCGCGTTCACCGCCCGTCCCGCCGCCGAGCCCGCCTGGGCGGCGCTGCGCGGAGCCGTGCACGAGATGTTCGCCGAGCACGACTTCGACCCCAACCGCGCCGTCCGCACCCGGCTGGCCAAGCGGCACGCCTCGTTGCTGGAGCGCCAGCTCGCCCGCTTCGCCGAGCTGGAGCGCGACCTCGCCGAGCGGATCGCCCGGCGCGAGGGCCGTGACCCCGACGACCTGCGCTCGCGCGTGCTGGCCGCGTCGTTCCTGCTGTCGTTGCGGCTGGGCTCGCTCCGCTGGGTCGAGGAGCAGCAGGCCCGGACGCTGGCCGAGTGCGTGGACGCGACGATGGACGAGATCGCGCGTCCCTTCGACTGACCGCCGCCGGCTAGGGCAGCAGCCCGGCCACGACCGCCCGCAACCCCTCCTCGTAGGAGTCCTCGGCGGTGATCTCCACCCAGCGTCCCGCCAGCCCGGCGAGCCGCGGGTAGGCGTCGCCGTCCAGCCCGGCGAACACGCGCTCCCGGTAGGTGGGCTCGCCCGCGCGCTCGGCGCGACGGCGCTCCCCGGCGGCCCGGACCGTCAGCTCCCCGGCGGTGTAGAACCAGATCGTCCGGTAGGCGCGCACCGCCCGCTCGGGCGTCAGGCCGCAGGCCACCGCCGCGTCCACGATGGTCTCGGCGAACCAGAGCCCGACCGGCGCGAGCAGGTCGTCGGCGGTGATCATCTCGACGGCGCGCGGCCGGGCCGCCAGCAGGTCGTGCATCGCGCGGGCCGCGACGACGATCCGCTCGCGCGGGTCGCCGGGCAGCTCGGGCAGCTCCGCCCCGGCGGCGTAGTCCGCCAGCAGCAGGAGCATCAGCTCCTCCTTGTCGCGCACGTGGTGGTACAGCGCCATCGGCGTGATCTCAAGCTCCCTGGCGAGCCGCCGCATCGTGAGCCGGTCGCCGCCCTCCTCGTCCATGACGCGCCGCGCGACCTGCACGATCTCGGCTCGGGAGACGCGGGGCGGGCGGCCCTTGCGGGGCGCGGGAGAAGGCGGCACGTCCCCATCATCGCGCATCGGCCCCTGGACACGGCCGGGGGCCGGAGCTATTTTCTATACATGTATAAAAACAGAGCGGGGCGGCCCGGGGCCGTCCTCGCGGCGGTGGCCGTGGCCCAGTTCACCGTCGCCCTCGACATGTCCGTGGTGAACGTCGCGCTGCCCTCGATCCGCGCCGCCCTCGGCTTCACCCCCGTCGACCTCGCCTGGGTCGTGCACGTCTACGCGCTGACCTTCGGCGGTTTCCTGCTGCTGGGCGGCCGGGCCGGGGACCTGTTCGGACGGCGGCGGCTGTTCGCGGGCGGGCTCGCGGTGTTCGGCCTCGCGTCCCTGGTGGGCGGCCTGGCGCAGGCCCCCTGGCAGCTCGTCGCCGCCCGCGCCGTCCAGGGCGTCGCCGCCGCCGCGCTCGCCCCGGCCGGGCTGGCGATGCTGACCACCACGTTCACCGAGGGCCGGGCGCGCGTCCGGGCGCTCGGCGTCTGGAGCGGGGTGAACGCGGTGGGCGGCGCGACCGGCGTGCTGGCGGGCGGCCTGCTGACCGAGTACGCGGGCTGGCGCTGGGTGATGCTGGTCAACGTCCCGATCATCGTGGGCGCGCTCGCGCTGACCGCATCCGGCGTGCCCGCCGAGCCGCGCGCCGAGCGCCGCGACCGGCTCGACGTGCTGGGCGCGCTGCTGGCCACGGCCGGGACGGGCCTGCTGGTGTACGGCGTGGTGCGCACCGACGAGAACGGCTGGACGTCGGCGGCGACCCTCGGCACGCTCGCGGCGGCGGCCGTCCTGCTGGCCGGATTCGGGTTCGCCGAGACCCGGACGGCCGCGCCGCTGCTGCGGCTGGGCCTGCTGCGGAGCCGCTGGGTGACGGGCGCGAACACGTTCGTGTTCCTGGCGGCGGCGGGCCAGTTCGCGGCGTTCTACTTCGTCTCCCTGTACATGCAGCAGGTGCTGGGCATGGGCGCGGCGGCGACGGGCGCGGCGTTCCTGCCGTTCTCGGCGGGCGCGGTGGTCGGGACGCTGATCGGCACGCGGATCGCGGGCCTGCGCACGCCCCGCGCCGCGCTCGTGCCGGGCGCGCTGCTGGCGGCGGCGGGCATGGGGTGGTTCGCGCTGATCAGCCCGTCGGGGAGCTTCCTGGCCGACGTGCTGGGCCCGTCGGTGGTCGGCAGCGTCGGCGTGGGCATGTGCCTGGGGCCGGTGGCCGTCGCCGCGACCGTGGGCGTGGCGGCGCGCGAGGCCGGGATGGCGTCGGGCGTGCTCAACAGCGCCCGCCAGCTCGGCGGCTGCGTGGGCCTGGCGGCCCTGGTCACCTTCGCCGCAGCGCACACCGGCACCCGCACCGGACCCGCCGCGCTGAACGACGGCTACTCCGCCGCGCTCCTGGTCACCGGCGCGTTGTTCCTGGCCGCCGCCCTCGTCGCCGTCTTCGTCCTGCCGTCCCACCGGTCCGAGGCCCCCGCGTCGGCCGACCCCGCGCCCCTCCCCGCCGAAACCGTCTGACCAGCACGTCCGGAAAGGAACCACCATCCGGGGGCGGCGCGGCACCCGCCTGGAGCGCCGCGCCGCCCCCGGTACCGGTCACCCCGGCGTCGGCGGCCCGGCGGGCGGCTCGGCGGGCGGTTCGGCGTCGGCTCGCTGGGCGCGGCGCTGCGCCTGCCGCGCCTTGTCGGACTGGCGGCCGAGCGCCGCGACGCGCTCCTCGTCGCGGGTCAGGTTCTCGCCGGTCGCCGGGTCGAACACGTGCATCTTGGCGGTGTTGACCCACAACTCCACCTCGTCCCCGGCGGTGATGAGGCTGGCCGCGTCCAGCGCCACCACGGCCTGGGTGCGCATCTGGTCGCTGTCCAGCTCGCGCGACAACTCGCGGAGCTGCTCGGCCAGGTCGCGCGGGGCCTCGTAGGGGACGTAGGCGTACTGCTCGTTGCCCAGCCACTCGGTGACGTCCACCCGGACCCGCACGACCGCGCCCTGCGCCCGCTTCTCCGCGCTCACCAGCGACGCGTCCTCGAAATCCTCCGGCCGGATGCCGACCAGCACCACCGTGCGGTCGCCCGCCACGCCCGCGCTGGGCAGCGCGCCGGTGTCGAACGCGCCGAGCGGCGTGAGCAGCCGCGAACCCTCCACCTGCGCGGGCAGGAAGTTCATCGACGGCGACCCGATGAACCCCGCCACGAACAGGTTCACGGGCTGCTCGTACAACTCGCGCGGGCTGCCCACCTGCTGCAACTCGCCCTTGCGCAGCACCGCGACGCGGTCGCCGAGCGTCATCGCCTCGGTCTGGTCGTGGGTGACGTAGACGGTGGTGACGCCGAGCCGCCGCTGGAGGCGGGAGATCTCGGTGCGCATCTGGCCGCGCAGCTTGGCGTCCAGGTTCGACAGCGGCTCGTCGAACAGGAACGCGTCGGCCTGCCGGACGATCGCGCGCCCCATCGCCACGCGCTGGCGCTGCCCGCCCGACAGGTTGGCGGGCTTGCGCTCCAGGTGCTCGGTCAGCTCCAGCAGGTCGGCGGTCTCGCGGACGCGCCGGTCCACCTCCTCGCCGGGCTTCTTGGCCAGCCGCAGCGGGAAGGCGATGTTCTCGTACACCGTCAGGTGCGGGTAGAGCGCGTAGTTCTGGAAGACCATCGACAGGTTGCGCCGGCGCGGCGCGACCTGGTTGACGACCTTCTCGCCGATCCGCATCTCGCCCGAGGTGATGTCCTCCAGCCCCACGATCATGCGCAGCAGGGTGGACTTGCCGCAGCCGGACGGCCCGACCAGGATCATGAACTCGCCGTCCTGGACGTCCAGGGACACGTCGTTCACGGCCGGGAAGCCGTCGCCGTACTGCTTGACGATGTTCTGCATGGTGATGGCGGCCATGGCGCGGCTCCCCTATCCCTTGACGGCGCCGGACGTGAGCCCGGCCACGATGCGGCGCTGGAACAGCAGCACGATGACCACGACCGGGATCGTCACCACCACGGCGGCGGCGCAGATCGCGGTGGCGGGCTGCTCGAACTGCGACTCCCCGGTGAAGAACGCGAGCGCGGCCGGGACGGGCCGGGCGCGGTCGGAGGAGGTGAGCGAGATGCCGAACACGAAGTCGTTCCAGCAGAAGAAGAAGGTGAGGATCGCGGCGGTGAACACCCCGGGCGCGGCCAGCGGCACGATCACCTTGCGGAACGCCTGCCAGGTGGTGGCCCCGTCCACCTGCGCGGCCTGCTCCATCTCCCACGGGATCTCGCGGAAGAACGCCGACAACGTCCAGATCGCCAGCGGCAGCGCGAACGAGATGTAGGGGATGATCAGCCCCGGCCAGGTGTCGTACAGCCCGACGTCGCGCCACAGGTTGAACAGCGGCCCGACCAGCGACACCACCGGGAACATCGCGATCGCCAGCGCGAACGACAGGATCAGCTTCTTGCCGGGGAACTCCAGCCGCGCGATCGCGTAGGCCACCAGCGTCGCGAACACCACCCCGACGAAGGTGGCGATGAGCGAGATGCCGATCGAGTTGACCAGCGCGGAGGTGAACAGGTCGGTCTCGAAGACCGTCCGGTAGTTCTCCCACGTCCAGTCGTCGGGCAGGAAGCCGGGCTTGTTGCCGACCTCGCCCGGCTGCTTGAACGAGAGCATCACGATCCACAGGATCGGGAACAACGACCAGACCAGGATCAGCGCCGAGGCGACGATCCACAGCCACTTGGAACGGGCCGACTCCATCAGCGGTCACCTCGCACCCGGGACAGGTCCACCCGGAATCCCTTGATGAACACCGCCGCGATGACCAGCACCGACAGGAACAGCAGCACGCCGACCGCGTTGCCCATGCCGATGGAGGTCCGCTCGATGCCCTGCCGGTAGGTCAGGAACGACAACGACTCGGTGCCCTCCTGGCCCCGGGTCATGATGAAGATGTTGTCGAAGATCCGCCAGGCGTCCAGGGCGCGGAACAACACCGCGACCATGATGGCGGCCTTCATGTTGGGGACGGTCACCCGCCAGAGCCGCTGCCAGGCGGTCGCGCCGTCCACCGTCGCGGCCTCGCCGAGGTCGCCGGGCACCTGCGCGAGCCCGGCCAGCAGCAACAGCGACACGAACGGGGTGGTCTTCCAGATCTCCGACAGGATGATCACGAACAGCGAGGACCAGCGGCCCGAGAACCAGGCGTGGTCGCCGAGCCCGAACCACGGGTTGACGAAGCCCGAGGCCAGGTCGAAGGCGAAGAACCAGGCGAACGCCGAGATCACGGTGACGAAGCCGTAGGGCACCAGGATCGCGGTGCGCACCGTGCGCCGCCCGAAGACCGCCCGGTGCATCACCAGCGCCAGCCCGAACCCGATCACCAGCTCCACGCCCACCGTGATCGCGGTGATGAGGAAGGTGGTGAACACGTCGGACCAGAACAGCCCGTCGCTGAGCGCGGTCGCGTAGTTGGCGAACCACACGAACTCGCGGTCGTCGGGGGCGGTGAGCCGGTAGCTGAACAGCGACAACCAGAGCGCGTTCAGCAGCGGGTAGGCCGTCACCAGCAACATCACGACCACGGCCGGGGCCGCCAGGATGAGACCGAGCCGCCGTTCCGCCCGGCCGCGGTCGGAGATCTGCGCCCGGCCGCGCGCAGGTGGCGCGGGCGCCTTGTCCATCGTCGTCACAGCGCACCTCCGGTGGGCACGGCGGCGGGCGTCACAGCAGCGCCTCGTCGCGCAGGACCTGGCGGACGAACTCGCCGGACCGGCGCGGCGTGGACGAGGGGTCCACCGACGCGGGCGGGTGCCAGCGGCTCTGCACCGCACCCGACACGTCGGTGTAGTAGGGCGTGATCGGCCGGGGCGCGGCGCGGTTGATCGAGTCGCGGATCAGCGGCGCCATCGGGAACTCCTTGACCACGTCGGGGTCGTCGAAGATCTCGGGCCGGGCCGCCGGGTTGCCGGAGTCGAGCATGTAGAACTTCATGTTCGGCGTCGAGGTGATGCACCTGACGGCCTCGACGGCGTGGTCCTTGTGCTTGCCGTACGCGCCGATGCCCAGCTCGATGCCGCCGAAGGGGGGCTTGCTGTCCTGCCCGGCGGCGACCTTCGGGTAGGGGGCCCAGCCGAGGTCGCCGGGGATGGACTTGTCGATGACACCGTCCTTGGCGTCGCCGTTCTCGGCCCGCCAGATGTAACCCCAGTTGACCATGAAGCCGCCGCGCGCCCCGTTCAGCAGGGAGCGGGCCGCCTCCTCGTCGTCGGTGGCGATGGTGGGCCCGGCGGCCTTCGACCGCGCCAGCTTGGCGATGATCGTGGCGGCCTGCCGCCCGGCCGGGGAGTCGATGTCGATGGCGGCCTCGTCGCCGCGCTCGGCGGCGCTGATGATCTTCCCGCCGGCCGAGGCGATCAGGGCGTTCACCCAGACCATGTAGCCCTCGTACCGGTTGCCCTGCACGCCGACGGTGCTGCCGGTGCGCACCGCCGCGTCGATCATCTTGTCCCAGGTGAAGTCGGCGGCCGACGGGTCCACGCCCGCCTTCCGCGCGACCGACTTGCGGTACCAGAGCAACTGCGTGTTGGCCCAGAACGGTGCGCCGTACAGCTTGCCCTCCCAGGTGGAGTTCTCCACCGCCGGAGGGAACACGCCCTGGGTGAACTGCGGCCGTTCGGCGTCGGTGAAGGGGCGCAGGAACCCGGCGTTGGCGGCCTCGGCGACGAACACCGGGTCCAGGCTCATGATGTCGAGCCCGGAGTCCTTGGCGGCGAGCCGCCGGACGAGCTGCTCGCGCTGCTGGGTGGCGTCGTTGGGCAGCACCGACGTCTCGATCCGGTACTTCCCGCCGGACGCCTTGGTGCACGAGGCGGCGAGCTTGGCCTGGCCGCCGCTGTCGGGGTTGATGTACCAGCGCAGCGTGGGGGTGCCGCCCTCACCGCCGCACGCCGCCAGCCCGCTGGCCAGCAGCGCCAGCGCCGCCGCGCCCCGGGCGACGCGGCCCCGTCCGCCGTACCGCTTCCTCGCTCGCTCGACCATCGGGCCTCCCGAAGCCTCCCACCACCTGCGGGCGCTTCGCCGGGCCGCATGCATGGCGGGACCGACCTCCACTCAAACACCGGACCCCGGGCATGTCGAGACACGATTCGCGCACGGTAAGGAAGAGGCGACCCACCGCAAACACGCGGCACGTCCGCAACACGACGGGCACGCGTTCCCCCTCTCGCGTCCGACTCCGGCCGCGGAGGACACGGAGGCGGAATTGGGCCTTGCCGGGCGACAGGAGCCCACCCGCAGCGGGTGCGCGTCGGCCACGTCCCCGCCACCTGGACCGGCCCGCAGGGCTGACCCGGACGGCCCGCTCCGGACGGCGGCAGGGCCGCGGACCCCCGCAGGTCCGCGGCCCTGCCGCTCTCGGAAGCCCCGGCGCGGTTCAGTAGCCGCCTCCATAGCCATCGTCGCCCCCGGCGTCGGCCTTCGCGGTGACCTTCTTCCCCTGCGGCGAGACCGCCCACCACACGTTCTGCACGGCCTGGCCCTTGGTGTCCCCGGCCTTCGCGTCCTTGGCGAAGTAGTACATGGGCCAGCCGTTGATGAGGAGCTGGCACTCGCCCGGCTTGCCGTCCTTGCGCTCGATGAAGCTCACCAGCGCCTTGTCGACGCCCTCGACCTTGAGCTTCTTGAAGCCGTTGAACGTCACGATCGGCCACTTGGCGCGGCAGTCGCCCGAGCAGTTGCTGACCTTGGGGCGGTCCTTGTCGAACCGGTACATCGTCCGGCCCTTGCCGTCGGTGACGATCATGCCGAGCGTCGCGTCCCGCCGGACCTTGATCGTGGTCCACCCGGCCCACCGGCCGCCCGCCGCGTTGTCGCCGTTGGGCTCCTGCTCGGCCTGCGCGGGCGGCGTCGCCGCCTTCACCCCGGCCTTCTTGCCGTCCGGCGCGCTGGCGTACCAGGTGCCGCCGACGCCCTGCCCCTTGACGTCGCCGGGGCTCTGGTCCTTGGCGTACTTGTACAGCGGCCAGCCGCCCAGCGTGACCTGCCACTTGCCGTCCGGCCGCCGCACCTTGCCGACCAGGGCCTCGTCCACGCCCTTGACCTGCGGGTCCTGCTGGCCCGCCCACATCGGCGGCCACGCCTTGGCGCAGGCGTCGGCGCAGGTCGAGGCGGGCGGCCGGGCGGTGTCGTTGTCGAAGCGGTAGAGGGTGCGCCCCTCCCCGTCGGTGACGACCTTGCCGAGCTTGCCGACGCTCGCGACCTCCAGCGCCGACGCCGCCGGGGTCCCGGCCTCCTCGGCGGGCGCCTCGGCGGCCGGGGACTGCTTCAGCCCTGCCGAGCTGTTGCGCTGCGCGCCGCCCTGCTCCTGGCCGCAGGCGGTGACCAGCACCCCGGTCGCGGTCAGGGCGGCCGCCGCGGGGATCGCCCAACGTGGGAATTGCATCTCGTCTCCTCCGTCTCGGTTCCGGTCGATCGAGGCGGAGCGGCCGCACCGCTCTCCCGGATCGTGGAGCAGTACGGGGAGGGGCGCGGCACGGGTTCAACGGCCGGTCCCGCGCGGATCAGGACACCGGTCCCTCACCCGGGACGCGGTGAGAGGCGACACTCCGAAGCAGGGGAACCCGCGCACCGCGGGAGGTCTCTAACAAAAAGAGCAGCGAGGACGAGCGAGGGGCGAAGGCATTGGAGACGCGGCAGAAGCCTCGGACGGACGCCACCGGGCCGGGCGTCGCCGGGCCGGTGACGCTGGTGAAGGCGGACGGCCCCGCCGCCGTGCCCGCCACGCCCGCCGTTCCCGCGCGGCCCGCCGGTCCGCCGTGGATCGTCGTCCCGGCCCGGATCATCGCGCTCGTGGTCGTCCTGCCGGTGCGGCTCTGCTACGAGCTGCTGCTTGGCCTGTTCCGGTCACCCCGGTGGCTGGCGAAGCCGCTGGGCCGCGCCGCGCGCGCCTTCTACAAGTACGTGCTCGCCCCGATCGGACGCGGCTTCGCGTGGGTGGGGCGCGGCGTCTGGTCGGGCGTGCGGGTGGTCGGCTCGGGCCTCGGCTGGTTGTGGCGCAACGGCGTCGCCCGGCCGCTGCACTGGTTGTTCGTCAGCGTGATCTGGGCGGCGCTGCGGGTCTTCGGGCGCGGGACGGGCAGGTTCAGCCGCTGGTTCTACCGGACGCTGCTGGCTCCCGTCGGCCGCGCGCTGGCGACGGTCCTGGACCTGCTCGTGGTGCGGCCGGTCGTCGCGATCGCGCGCGGAGCGTGGTGGTTGTTGCGGATGGCCGCCATCGGCGTCGGCAAGACCATCGAATGGCTGGTGGTGCTGCCGCTGGTCCTGCTGTGGCGGTACGTGCTGCGGCCCCCGCTGGTCGGGCTCGGCTGGGCGGCGCGCTGGCTGGGCGGGCTCCTCGCCCGCTTCGGGCGGGGCACGGGGATGGTGCTGGCGGCGTTCTGGCACGCGTTCACCGGAAGCCTGGCGTGGGCGTGGCGGGTGATCGGGACCGGGCTGCGCTGGCTGGGCCGGGTGCTGTTCGTGATCCCGGCGGTGCTGGTGTGGCGCTACGCGCTGCGGCCGGTCGCCCTGGGCGTCGCCGCCGTGTGGCGGGTCACGGTCGTGACCCCGTCCCGCTGGGTGAAGGCGAGCGTGCTGCTGCCCGCCGGACGCGGGATGCACTCGGCCTGGCGGGTGTCGGTGCGCGAACCGGCCGCGTGGGTGCGCGCGATGGTGCGGGGCACCAGCCGCGAGGTCCGGCTTCAGGTCCGACGGGCCTTCGGCCGCGCCTGACCCACCGGCGGCCGCGATCAGCGCAATCGTGTAGGCCCGGCCGGGGACTCCCCGGCCGGGCCGTGTGTCACGCGTTCTTCTCGGCGTTGCGCTCCTGCATCTTGCGCAGCAGCTCGCGCTTCTGGGCGAGCGCGTTGGTGCCGCCCGCGCCGCCCGCCTGCCCGCCGCGCAGCTCGCGACGAGCGATCTTCTTGCGCTGGCCGCCGACGCCCAGCAGTCCGTTACGGCCCTTGGCCATGCTGTCTCCCGATAGGCAGAGATGGATTCGCGGCATCTCGGCCCGTGTCCCGGGGAGCGCGGGTCTCAGCCGTTCGCGCCCCGGGCGGGCCGGAGGGCCGGGCGGTCGCGGTAGGTCCGCTTCTGGAAGGGCCACCCCTGGGCGGCCCGGGCATGGAGCAACATGTCGGTCAGGCTAGGCGGGCCGTCCCCGCCCCTCAACCGGTTTTCCGGCTGGTCCCTCTGCGATAATCGGCCGTGATGTATCGACTTGTGTTCACCCACGTCATCACGCGGATCTCGGCCGAGACCGCCCATCACTGGACGATGCGCGGCCTGCGTCTCGTCCAGGCGATCCCGGGGGGCGCGCCGCTGGTCCGGCGGGTGCTCGCGCCGCGCGATCCGGGGCTGGCCGTGCGGGCGCTCGGGCTGGAGTTCCCCGGGCCGCTGGGGCTGGCGGCCGGGTTCGACAAGGACGCGGTGGCCTACGAGGCGCTCGGCGCGTTCGGGTTCGGGCACGTCGAGATCGGCACGCTGACCGGGCAGGCGCAGCCCGGCAACCCCAAACCGCGGTTGTTCCGGCTGGTGCGGGACCGGGCCGTCATCAACCGGATGGGCTTCAACAACCACGGGTCGCAGGACGCGGCGCGACGGCTGCGGGCCCGGAAGCCGGGCACGGTCGTGGGCGTCAACATCGGCAAGACCAAGGTCGTCCCGGAGGAGGAGGCGACCGGTGACTACGTGCTGAGCACCGAGCGCCTGGCCCCCTACGCCGACTACCTGGTGGTCAACGTCAGCTCGCCCAACACCCCTGGGCTCCGCAACCTCCAGGCCGTCGAGCACCTGCGGCCGCTGCTGACCGCCGTGCGCGAGGCCGCCGACCGGGTGAGCGAGCGGCGCGTCCCGCTGCTGGTGAAGATCGCGCCGGACCTGGCCGACGACGACGTGGACGCCGTCGCCGACCTCGCCCTCGAACTGGGCCTGGACGGCATCATCGCCACCAACACCACCATCGCCCGCGACGGCCTGGCCAGCCCCGCCGAGCTGGTCAAGGAGACCGGCGGGCTGTCGGGCGCGCCCCTCAAGGAACGCTCGCTGGAGGTGCTGCGGCGGTTGCGCGCGCGCACCGGCGACCGCCTCACGCTGGTGTCGGTCGGCGGCGTCGAGAACGCCGACGACGTGTGGGAGCGCGTCCGGGCCGGGGCGACCCTCGTCCAGGGCTACACCGGCATGATCTACGGCGGGCCGCTGTGGGCCCACCGGGTGCACCGCGACCTGGCCCGGCGGCTGCGCGGCAGCACGTTCGCGACGCTGGCGGACGCGCGCCGCCGCGCTTGACGCGACGGCGGTGATCTTTTTGCCCGGCCGCGCCGGGTCACGGCGGGCCCGCGCCCGGCGGCCCGGCAACAGTGATCACCCATGAGACCAGTGATCACCGTGCTCGCCTGCGCCGCCGTCGCCCTCACCGCCGAACCGGCGCTGGCCGCCGCCCCGGCCCGCCAGGCCCCGGCCCTGCCGGACCCGGCCGGAGCCGACTGCCGCACCGTCCCGATGACCCGGCCCTACGCGCCCCGGCCCGTCCCCGGGCAGCGGGCGGCGGCCGTGCCCCGCACGGCCGAGTTCGCCTTCCCCGGCGCGCCGATGGAGGTCACGCTGCCGCCCGACGGCTGGGACGCCCGGACCGCCTCCGCCGCGGAACTGGAGCGCTACGGCTACCCCGAGCGCCCTTCCGGCGGCCCCGAACTGGCCGAATGGACCGCCGAGAACGTCGGGTACGACGCGGTCGAGCCGAGTTTCTGTCACACCGGCCGGTCCAACGGCGGCGTCGCGGCATCCCGGAACTGGGCGGGCGTCGTCGGCACCGCCGCGTCGGCCCCGCGCCGCCGCAAGTGGAAGCAGGCGTCGGCGACCTGGATCCAGCCCCGGTACGACATGGCCTCCTGCCGGAAGGCGGGCTCCGTCCCGGCCAACTCCATCTGGCCGGGCCTGGGCGGAAACGGCGCCCGGACGCGCGGCCTGCTCCAGAACGGCACCAACACCGACCTTCGCGGCCACCCCTACATCTGGTGGGAGGCCATCGACATCCGCCGGGGCCGCACCGCCTACGACACCCGCGAGGTGCAGGTGCGCGGCCTCAAGGTCAAGGCGGGCCACAGGATCAAGGCCCAGACGGTCTACCGGGCCGGGCGGCGGCCCTCGGTGACCTTCCGCTTCTACAACATCAGCACCCGCAAGCGGCTGATCCTGGGGCCCTGGCACCACATCGACGGCAAGCCGGTCAAGCGCTTCTACGACGGGGCCAGCGCCGAGGTCATCGCCGAGCGCTCCACCGTCAGCGACAACCCGAAGCGGCCGTTCTCCTCGCTGCCGAGGCCGGTCGGGAACCGGATCGCCGTCACCGACTCCTGGTTCGCGACCGGGTGGCGGAACAAGGCCCGCGTCCCGCTCCGCAAGCTGCGCCGTCCCCAGTACACGCGGCTGGAGGAGGGGGCCACCGACAAGATCCTGTTGCAGCCCTCGCGGGTGGCCAAGGGCCGCAAGGGGACCTCGCGCTGGTCGCTGGCCTGGCGGTCGTGCGGGACCGGCCGCCCCTGACGGCACGGCCGGGCCCGCCGCGCAGCCGGGCTCACAGCGCAGCCGGACTCACAGGGCGTCCGGGACCACCTCGAAGAAGCCGTCGGCGACCAGCTCCGGCAGGACCGCCGCCGCGTGCGCCCGCACCTCGGCCGCGTCCAGCCCCATCAGCTGGGCGATCGCGCCGACGAGCGGCTCCAGCGGGATCGTGCCGTCGCAGACGCCCGCGAGCGCCGCCTCGACCGAGTGCACCCCGGCCGCCCGGCCGAGCCGCCCGGTCTGCCGCAGCAGGATGCGCTCGGGGTCCTCGGCCCCGGGCGCGCCGATCTGCTCCTGGACGACCCCGGCGGCCGTCCGCAACAGTTGTGCACAACTTGTGGAAAACTCCTGCGCGGCGGCCAGCCCGTCCACTACCCGGTCCACGTACGCGCCCACCGGCTGCTCGACCGGATGGCGCAACTCCTCCACCCGCACGGCGGGGTCCGCGACACCCGTGCGGCGCAACGTGATCCACCCGAATCCGACCCCCGTGACGCCCTGCCGCTCGAAGTCCGCCAGCCACCGCGCGTAGCGGCGGCGGTACTCCGGGGTGCCCGTCTCGACCGAGTCGCGCAGCCACAACTCGGCGTATTCGGCCGGGTCCTGGACGTCCCGCTGGACGATCCACGCCTCACATCCGGACTCGCTCGCCCAGGCCCCGACGCGCTCCTCCCAG
Source organism: Actinomadura hibisca NBRC 15177 (assembly GCF_001552635.1). Lineage (GTDB taxonomy): Bacteria > Actinomycetota > Actinomycetes > Streptosporangiales > Streptosporangiaceae > Spirillospora > Spirillospora hibisca. Next base: position 44,352 of record NZ_BCRO01000058.1, read on the forward strand.
GGCACCCCGTCGACGTGCAGCCAGTTGGCCAGAAGCTGGCAATACCCCTGCTCAGTAAGCATTTCCTGAGCCCCGACCACCAGCCGGCGGCAGAACTCGTCGCCCGCCATCCCCGACTCGCGGTACACGTAGCGCTCGCCGTCGCCGGGGGCCACCACGAACGGCGGATTGGACACGATCAGATCGAAGCGCCGCCCCCGCACCGGCTCCAGCAACGACCCCTCCAGCAGCTCCACGCCGTCCAGCCCGGACAGCGCGAAGCTCATGCCCGCCAGCCGCAGCGCGCGCGGGTTCACGTCGGTCGCGGTGAGGGCCGCCGGGCGGGGCCGGACGGCCGGGTCGGCGACGTGCAGCGCCTGCACGCCGCAGCCCGTCCCGAGGTCGAGAACGTTGTCCACAGGGCTGTGGACAACCAGCCGGGCGAGGCTCCCCGACGCGCCCCCGACGCCCACCACGTGATCGGGCCGCACCCGCTCCCCCGAGCCGGGCCGCACCTTCAGATCCGAGACCGCGTACCCCGCGTGGCCCGCCCCGGTGACCGACTCCAGCGGCTCCACGCGCAGCAGCGGCCGCAACTCCCCGCCGGACTCGGCGGCCAGCCCGGCCGCCACCAGGTCGGCCGCGCCCGCCAGCGCGCCCGCCGGGACCGGTTCCTGGATCCAGAGCAGCCGGGTCAGCGTCTCCAGCGGCGAGCCGCCGCCGGTGGCGCGCAGCGCGGGCACGATCTCGTCACGGGCCAGCGCGCCGCCCGCGACGGGGCCGAGCAGGGCGCGGACGCCCGCGACGGTGTAATCGGCGCCGGTGAGCAGGTCACCGGCGCGCTTCAGGGCTTGTTCACGTTCGGACACCCGCCCCATCCTGCCCGCTGCGCCGCCCCGACCGGGGCAGGAGGCACCGGGTCAGGAGGTGAAGTACTTGTCGAAGCCGGTCACCAGCGACTGCGCGATCTTCTGCCGGAACGCCGCGCTGGACAACTTGGCCGCGTCGCCCGCGTTCCGCATGTTGCCGCACTCGATGAACACCTTCGGCACCGTGGACAGGTTCAGCCCGCCGAGGTCGCTGCGCGGGTCGAGCGCCTTGGTGCCCCGGTAGTTGGAGTAGGCGACGCCGGTGCCCTCGTGGTAGCCGTCGCGGATGGCGCGGCCCAGCTTCTGCGAGGCGGGCACCGCCTTGGCGTTGAAGCCCTTCACCGCGACCGGCTCGATGATGTGGAAGCCGTGCTGGGCGGCCCCGGCCCCGTCGGCGTGGATCGACAACGCCGCGTCGGCCTTGGCGCGGTTGCCGATGGCGGCCCGCTCGTTGATGCACGGCCCGACGCCGGTGTCGTTGTGCCGGGTCAGCACGACGTTGGCGCCCTGCGCGCGCAGCAGCTTGGCCAGCCGGTTCGACACGTCCCAGGTGAAGGCGCTCTCGGCGTACCCGGCGTTGGTCTCGGTGCCGGTGGTGTCGCACTCCTTGCGGCCGTTGCCGATGTCGACCTGCTTGGCGATCGCACTGGGGTTCTTGGCGTTGCCGCCGTTGTGGCCCGGGTCGATCACGATGGTCTTGCCGCGCAGCGCGTCGGCCGCGCCGCCGTCGCCGGTGTCCTCGGAGGCGGGCGGCTGGCTCGCCGTCCCGCCCGCCGGGGCCGTCGCCGCGGGCGGCTGGACCGGTTCGCCCGTCCTGGGCGGGCTCGTCTCCTTGCCGGACGAGCCGAGCCCGCAGCCGGTGAGGGCGCCCAGCCCGAGCACGAGGCCGAGCGCGAGGCCCGGCGCGCGCCCCGGGGCCGCCGTACCGCTTCGGTGGATGCGCACAGGCTCGTCCTCCCGTGATGGGTTCGTTATCGACCTTGACAGTCTGCACACCGGTCCGCGTACGTCAAACGCACTTCTCCGAATAAGCGCAGAACATAGGGACAAAGCAGGAAAGCGGAAAAGCGGAAAACCGGACGGCCGGGACCGCGACCTTCCGGTGGTCGCGCGGCCCCGGCCGCCCCGTCAACGTGCCCGTCCTGTCAACGTGCCCGTCCCGTCAGCGGAGCGGGCCCTCCCTGCCGAGCAGCGCCGCGAGGGCGCGCGCCTCGTCCGCGTCCAGGCCCAGCACCACCCGGGGCCGTCCCCACGGGTGGTCGATCGAGTGGGCCACGTAGCTGGCGACGGACTCGGAGACCTGCTCGGCCAGCCCCCGCGCGTGGCGCCACTCCGACCACGCGCGCTCCAACTCGCTCGCCGCGCGCTGCGCGCACGACACCAATTCCGGATCACGCACGGATGAACCCCCCTGGTGAACATGATCCTTCTCCGTGTCCACTCGGCGGAGTCCCGGCCGGACCGCCTCCCCCGAGCCGGCCCGAGCGCACGGTTCCCCGACCCGCCGAACGGTGTGTCCATTAACCCGCCATGGGCGCGCGACGGCCCTGCGATTGCGCCAGGCTTGGCCGGGCCCTTACCCGCGCGGCACCAGATCGAGAGGATCGATCGACCTGCCGCGGACCCCGCGCGGCCGGGCCGCCGACTCTCTCCGGGAGCGTCTCGGAAGCGTGTTCAGGAGGCGGGCACCGGTCCCGTCGTCGCGCGCACCACCAGGTGCGGGGTCACCAGCGTCTGCCGGGCCGTGCGCGCCGAGTCGGCGATGCGCGCGGTCAGCAGCTCGGCCGCCACCCGCCCCATGTCGCGGCGCGGCTGGTCGACGCTGGTCAGCGAGATGTGCCGGATCGCGGCCAGGTGCGTGTTGTCGTAGCCGACCACCGAGACCTGGCCCGGCACCGCCAGCTCCAGCTCGTCGGCCGCCGACAGCGCGCCGGTGGCCACCAGGTCGTTGGGCGCGAAGATCGCGGTGGGACGGGGCTCGCGGCGCAGCAGCGTGCGCGCCGCCCGGTAGCCGCCCTCCTCGGTGAAGTCGCCCGGCTCCACGGCGATCTGGTCGCCCAGGCCGTGCCGCTTCATGGCCTTCTCGTACCCGGCGCGGCGGTAGCGGGCGGTGGTGGAGGGCGCCCCCTCGATGTGCGCGATGCGCCGGTGCCCCAGCTCCACCAGGTGGTCGACGGCCAGGCTCGCCCCCAGCTCGTCGTCGTCCACCACGATGTCCACGCCGTGCACGTCGCGCTCGCCGACCACCACCACCGGGACGCTGGCCGCCGCCTCGCTCAGCGAGTCCGGCACCACGCTGAGCAGCACCAGCCCGTCCACCCGCATCTCCAGGAACGCCTCGACGGCCTCGGCCTCGAACAACGGGTCCCAGCGGCCGCTGCCGACCAGCATCCGCAGGCCCGCGCCGTGCAGGCTCTCCTGGAGCCCGTCCAGGAACTCGGCGAAGAACGGGTTGTGCAGGTCGGCGACGATCGCGCCGATCAGCCGGGTGCGGCCCTCGACCAGGCTGCGGGCGACCGCGTTGGGCCGGTAGCCGAGCTCCCGGGCGGCCTGGAGCACCGCCTGGCGGCGGCGTTCGCTGACGTGCGGCGACCCGCGCATCACCAGCGACACCAGGGATTTGGACACCCCGGCCCGTTCGGCCACGTTGCGGATGGTGGGCTTGGGGACGGGGGGCGCCGGGGCCCGCGGGGCGGGCACCGTCCGTCCTTGGCGCGGGGGGCTTGATTCGCTTGCTGACATGGCTCTCCGTCCGGGGGGCCTGCAGGACCTGCCGCCTCGACGCGCGGGGCCGTCGCGGGGTCGCAGCGGGCCGGCACGCCCTCCTCACTCGGGAGGAGATGCCATGATGCCCCTCCTTCGCCCCATATCGCCGCAACAGCGAGTAACGGGCGGGCGCCAATGGGAGTTCGGGCCTGTGGTGTTCCGGATCACAGGACGTCCGGGAGCGTTCCGGAGCGCCCCGGGCGCCCCGGCGGCGGCCGGTCGCGCCGCCCCGCCCCGCGGGCTCGGATACCCTGCCCAGGTGGGAGATCGTGTAGTGGCGGATGACAAGGCTGCCGGCAAGGCGGCGGGCAAGGCCGCCGCCAGGGCGCGCGGCGGCGCCGCTCCGCGCGGGCGGCGGGCCGAGCGGGCCGAGCGGCCCGAGGCGCGGCAGGGCGGGCGGCGCAGGCTCAGCGTGGACGAGCGCCGCGACGAGCTGATCGACGCCGCGCTCCAGCTGTTCAGCACCCGGCCGCCCGAGGACATCTCCATCGACGACGTGGCGGCCGCCGCCGGGGCCTCCCGCGCGCTGGTCTACCACTACTTCGGCGGCAAGTACGAGCTGTACATCGCCGCCCTGGGCAGCGCCGCCAAGCAGCTGTCGGTGCTGCTGGAGCCGCCCACCGAGGGCACCCCGCTGCAGCGGCTCCAGATCTCCCTGGAACGTTACTTCGACTTCGTGGAGCGGCACGCGGCCGGCTTCACCGCGCTGCTGCGCGGCGGCCCGGCCGACCGGTCCGGCGAGGTCGGCGAGATCGTGGACGGCATCCGCCAGCTGCTGCTGGGCCGCATCCTGCACGCGCTGGGCGTGGAGGCGCCGCCGCCGGTGTTGCGGATCACGTTGCGGTCGTGGATGGCGTCGGTCGAGACCGCCGGGCTGGACTGGCTGGAGAACCGCGACCTGGAGCGCCCCGAGCTGGAGCGGCTGCTGGTCGACCAGCTCGTGGTGCTGCTGCACGTGGCCGGGAACCACGACGCGGGCATCGGGGAGCTGTTCAACCGGCTGGCGAGCGAGGAGCTGGGCCCGCAGGACGCGCAGGACGCCGCCGGAGAGTGACCGGCCCGCCGCGGACCGGGACACCGAAGACTGTCCCCCGGGACAGCCCGGTGGCCTCGCCTTCCGGCCACACCGGCGTGCGGCCCCGGGCATACGAAAGTCCCGTCCGAGGACACGCACCCCACGCGGGTGTGCGCGCACACGGACGGGACTTCCGGCGAAACGGTGAGCGGGCCGGGACCGCGGTTCTCGGACGACCGTGGTCCCGGTCCTTGCCGGCCGGGAGGCTTCTGAACCGTTCCCCACGCGCAAGCGGCGTGCGGGGGTGTTCAGCGGCCTCCTGACCGCCCCCCAAACTGGCGCGACGTGCGCCCGGCGGCCCCTGCGGCGGGGTCCGCCGACCGGAGAGGGCTATGCCCTACTCCGAGCGCTGCTGCGGGATGCCCGCCAGCAGCGCCCGTACCTCGGCCTCGCGGTAGCGCCGGTGTCCCCCCAGGGTGCGGATGGACGTGAGCTTGCCGGCCTTCGCCCAGCGCGTGACGGTCTTGGGGTCAACGCGGAACATCGTCGCCACCTCCGCCGGCGTCAACAGGGGCTCGGCTTCTGGCGTACGTGCTGACATGTGTGCGGCCTCTCCTCCGTGGACCGATGACAGCGATCCTGCGATTAATCTCGCGTGGTCACTGATGTCCCCTATGGCCCGAAAGAGCCACTATGACATCACAACGTGTAACCTTGCCACCACTCATCGCAACAAGCAAGTACCTTTGCCACCCCTCGTAGGGATTCATGTCGCATCAGAGTGGTCGCCGGGTCACGCTGAGTGATTCTAGCGACACGTATAGTCGTATCGCGCAGGGATTCAGGAAATTTGTTCAGTTCGGCGCAGGGGACGGCGGGTCGACCGGCTGTAACCCCAGGTGAGGGACGAGCGCTACGGCCGGAAGTTCGGGATTCATCCGGGACTGTCCACCGGGTTCCGCGGCCGTCGGCGCCACAGTAGCGCGAGAAGCGCGGGCGCCCCGCCAGGCGGACCGGCGGTGCGTCGGCGCGCGGTCCGGCCAGCGTAGGGGGTACGGACGGGCGGAAGCGACGCCAGTCCGCCGATTCAGTTCGCCGATTCCAGGGCGCGGATCGGACGCCAGCGCGCCAGCAGCCGCTTGTACATCGCGACCGCCAGCTCCACCTCGCCGCGCGCCATCCCGGCGACCGCGACGCCGACCTCGGCCACCGACTCGTCGGCCCGCAGCGCGTCGTCGTCCAGCAGGTGCACCAGCCCGCCGTAGTCCAGCTCGACCAGGGCCTTGGGGTGGAACCCCTCCAGCCAGTCGCCCAGCGCCTCCAGCCGCCCGGCGGCCAGCATCGGCGCCTCCCGCGTCCCCTCGCCGAGGTTGTCGCGCACGACCGGCAGCGCGGCGGCGATCCGGCGGCGGGCCTCGGGCATGGAGGTGACGTAGATAAGGGTGCGCGCGGGGACCGCCGTCGCCGGGCCCCGGTTCGCGGGTTCGCCGTCCCCGGCGGGCGGCCCGCCCAGCAGCAGGCACCGCTCGGCGTGGGCGAAGGGAACGAACCACGTCAGCGGCACGTGCCAGTTGCTGGACCGGATGCAGGGGCGCAGGCTCCGGCCCGCCCGCTTCCAGCGCTCGAAGTCGTCGGCGGTGCGCGCGGCCACCAGCGGCGGCACGAAGCAGGCCGTCACCGCCGCCGGGGTCTGCGCGGCGAACCGCTCGAACGCCTGCCAGGAGCGCAGCCGCGTCTGCCACGGGCAGACGTAGAGCATGTCGCCGGAGCGCCGCACGTAGGCGTGCCCGCTCTCCCGGTCCGGCGCGGGCTCGGGCGGGTCGGCGGCCAGCCGCCGGGTCGCCTCGGCCTGCTCGGCGGCCAGCGCGCGCACCCGGCGGGGCCGCCGCCGGGAGTCGGCGTAGGCCGTCCACAACGTCCGCGCCGGTTCCGGGAAGGCGGTCACCGGTTCGTATACCCGTAGGTAGGCGGCGTACGGAAGCACCATCGCATCGTGGCACGGGCCCGGACGGAACGCGGCCCGGTCGCCGGTCTCCGCGCCCGCCGCGCCCCCGTCCCGCCAAGATCGACGATCGTCACCCCGGAGAAGGGCCCCGGGGTCCCCGAGGTGACTTCCACCACCTTTAGGCTGATCTCAGACTGAGAGGAGGGCACTACCGTGCCTAACGTCTTCGGGTCGCCCCACAAGGGCTCGGAACCCCGACACGAGCAGGTCGTCTTCTGCCAGGACGAGGCCAGCGGCCTGCGCGCCATCATCGCCATCTACTCCACCGCGCTCGGCCCCGCGCTGGGCGGCACCCGCTTCTACCCCTACGGGTCGGAGGAGGAGGCGCTCGCCGACGTGCTGAACCTGTCGCGCGGGATGGCCTACAAGAACGCCATGGCCGGGCTGGACCTCGGCGGCGGCAAGGCCGTGATCATCGGCGACCCCGCCACCGACAAGTCCGAGGCGCTGCTGCGCGCCTACGGCCGCTTCGTCCAGTCGCTGAACGGCCGCTACTACACCGCCTGCGACGTCGGCACCTTCAGCGAGGACATGGACCTGGTGGCCCGCGAGTCGCGCTTCGTGACCGGGCGCACCGTCGCGCACGGCGGCGCGGGCGACTCCTCGATCCTGACGGCGTTCGGCGTGTACCAGGGCATGCGGGCGGCGGCCGAGACCGTGTGGGGCGGGCCGTCGCTGCGCGGGCGGCGGGTCGGCGTCGAGGGCGTCGGCAAGGTCGGCCACCGGCTGGTGGAGCACCTGCGGGAGGAGGGCGCCGAGATCGTCGTCACCGACGTCAACGCGGCGGCGGTGGAGCGGCTGCGCACCCGGCACCCCGAGATCGAGGTGGCCGCCGGCGGCGCCGAGCTGATCAACAGCGACCTGGACGTGTACGCGCCGTGCGCGCTGGGCGGCTCGCTGAACGACGAGACGGCCGGGGTCCTCACCGCCGCGATCGTCTGCGGCGCGGCCAACAACCAGCTCGCCCACCCGGGCATCGAGAAGGTGCTGGCCGACCGCAACGTGCTGTACGCCCCCGACTACGTGGTCAACTCCGGCGGCGTGATCCAGGTCGCCGACGAGATCGAGGGCTTCGACTTCGACCGGGCCAAGGCGCGCGCGACCCAGATCTTCGACACCACCCGGCGGATCTTCGCGCTGGCCGCCGACGAGGGCGTGCCGCCGGCGGTGGCGGCCGACCGCCTCGCCGAGCGCCGCATGTCGGAGGTGGGCAGGCTGCGCGGCATCCTGCTGTGATCCCCCATGTGATCGACATGTGATCCGCATCACGTTCCGGCCCGCCGCCGCCCCCCGCCGCGCGCAGGCGGGCCGGGCCGTGCCGCCCCGTGTCGCCCCGAGTCTGTGAACCCGCAACGACCCGATACACTGGGGTTCTCCGCAACGAGCGTGCCGCCACGTACCGACGATGTACCGAGCCGGGCGCAAAACGGGTACGGTTGTATCCGTGACTGACGCATGGCTCATCAGGCACCGGTTCGTGTGGTACACGCGCGCGTTGATGGGCCCACGAAAGCCCTGACCATCGAGGGGGTCGAGCCAATGGGTCGCGGCCGAGCCAAGGCCAAGCAGGTAAAGGTTGCCCGCCAGCTCAAGTACAACAGCGGCGGCACCGACCTCGACCGCCTGAAGAGCGAGCTGGGAGTCAACGACTCCCCCGGCGAGGACTACGACGAACTCGCCGAGAAGTACGCCGACTATGCCGACGACTACGGCAAGGACGACCGCGACGGCACCTCCGGTCGCTGATCGAGAAGCATTCCGCCACTGCCCGTGACCGCAAGGCCGGGCAGTGGCGTTTGTTTGCGGTCGCCGGCCTCGTCGCCGGACCCCGGCGCCCCTCAGGGGCGGCCGGGGCTCCCGTCGTTCACTGCGCGGCCAGCGCCTCGCGCACCCCGGGCTCGTCCCGGCCGCCGACCGCCGGGGCGGGCCGGAAGGTCAGGCTGCGCACGGCCTTGAGCATGGCCAGCGGCTCGCGCAGGTAGCCGCCGACGGTGGCCTCGGTGCGGTTGCCGCCCATGCTGTCGTCGCCGACGCCGTAGGCCTCCATCCCGGCCGCCCGGCACAGCGCGACGGCCCGCGGCAGGTGGAAGCGCTGCGTGACCACCGTGACCCGCTCCACCTTGAAGATCCGCTTGGCCCGCGCGCACGAGTCCCAGGTGTCGAGCCCCGCGAAGTCGCGGACGACCCTTCCCTCCGGCACCCCGTGCCGGACCAGGTAGTCCCGCATGACGGTGGGCTCGTCGTAGCCGTGCCGCCGGTTGTCCCCTGACACCAGCAGCACCTTGACCTTGCCGGTCCGGTACAGCTCGGCGGCCAGGTCGAGCCGCCGGGCGAGCAGCAGCGACGGTTGTTCCTGCCAGATCCCCGCCCCCAGCACCAGCGCCACGGGCGTCGCCGGGACCCGCTCCACCGGCTGCCGGTAGCGGGCCGTCTCGGCGTAGGCCCACCCGGTGGGCGCGAGGACGGCGAAGACCCCCAGCCCGCCGAGCACCGTCAGCGGCAGGGCCGCCGCGCGCAGGCGCCTGAGCGGCACATCCTTCATTCCCGCCCCCCGATCGTCGTGTCCTGGTTGGACGCTTGGACATTATGCGAGGTTCGCCGGTAACAACCGGCTCCGCCGAGCGGCCCCGGCCGCCCCCTGACACGCCGAAGGCGGCCCGGCCGAGGGCCGGGCCGCCTTTCACGTCGGTCGATCAGGTGTAGGCGGCGGTGCCCTTGCCCGGGACGATCTCGCCCAGCACCCAGGCCGGGACGCCCCGGCCCGTCAGCAGGCGCAGCGCCGCGTCGGCGGTCTCGGCGGAGACGATCGCCGCCATGCCGACGCCCAGGTTGAACGTCTTGTCCATCTCCGCCTGCGGCACCTCGCCGTGGGCGCGCAGGATCTCGAACAGCGGCGGGACCTCCCACGAGGAGCGGTTCAGGACCGCGTCCACCGTGCCCGGCAGGGAGCGGGCCAGGTTCGCCGTCAGGCCGCCGCCGGTGATGTGCGCGAACGCGTGCACGCCGCCGGTCTCCATCAGCGCCAGGCAGTCCTTGGCGTAGATGCGCGTCGGCGTCAGCAGCTCCTCGCCCAGCGTCCGCGCCAGCTCGGCGGGCGTGGACTCCAGCTCCAGGTCGCTGTTCTTCAGGATGTGCCGCACCAGCGAGTAGCCGTTGGAGTGGATGCCCGAGGACGCCATGGCCAGCACCACGTCACCCGACTCGACCCGCTCGGGGCCCAGCAGCGCGCCCGCCTCCACGACGCCGGTGCCCGCGCCCGCGATGTCGAACTCGTCGGGCCCCAGCAGGCCCGGGTGCTCGGCCGTCTCGCCGCCCACCAGCGCGGCCCCGGCGAGGGCGCACGCCTCGGCGATGCCGCCCACGATGTCGGCGATCCGCTCGGGGACCACCTTGCCGCAGGCGATGTAGTCGGTCATGAACAGCGGCTCGGCTCCGCACACCACCAGGTCGTCCAGCACCATGCCGACCAGGTCGTGGCCGACGGTGTCGTAGACGCCGAGGCGGCGCGCCAGGTCGACCTTGGTGCCCACGCCGTCGGTCGAGGTCGCCAGCAGCGGCCGCTCGTAGCGCAGGAACGCCGAGGCGTCGAACAGCCCGGCGAAGCCGCTGGCGTCGTCCACGACCTCGGGGCGGCGCGACTTCGCCACGCGCGCCCTCATCAGCTCGACGGCGCGCTCGCCCGCCGCGATGTCCACTCCGGCAGCCTCGTAGGAGGTGCTCACGGTCTGTCCCCCGGGATAGTTGTCGGCCCTAGGACCGGGTCGGCTCCAGCAGGTGCTTGCCGCGGGCGCTCTCCTCGACCGGGATCGGGTAGACGCCGTCGAAGCAGGCGCGGCAGAGCCGGTCCTTCTGGATCTGGGAGGCGGCGATCAGCTCGTCCAGCGAGATGAAGCCGAGCGAGTCGGCGCCGATGGAGTCGCGGATGCCCTCGACGTCGAGGTTGCCGGCGATCAGCTCGGCGCGGGTGGCGAAGTCGATGCCGTAGAAGCACGGCCAGGCCACCGGCGGGCTGGAGATCCGCACGTGCACCTCGGCGGCCCCGGCGTCGCGCAGCAGCGACACCACCTGGCGCTGGGTGTTGCCGCGCACGATGGAGTCGTCGACCACGACCAGGCGCTTGCCCTCGATGGCCTCGCGCAGCGGGTTCAGCTTGAGCCGGATGCCCATCTGGCGGATGGTCTGGGACGGCTGGATGAACGTGCGGCCGACGTAGGAGTTCTTGACCAGGCCCTGCCCGTAGGGGATGCCGGACGCCTCGGCGTAGCCGATCGCGGCCGGGGTGCCCGACTCGGGGGTCGGCATGACCATGTCGGCCTCGACCGGGTGCTCCAGCGCCAGGCGGCGGCCCACCTCGACGCGGGTGGCCTGCACGCTGCGGCCCGCGATCGTGGTGTCGGGCCGGGCCAGGTAGACGTACTCGAACAGGCAGCCCTTGGGCTTGGCCTCGGCGAAGCGCTCCGAGCGCACGCCGTCGCCGTCGATCTCCACCATCTCGCCGGGCTCGATCTCCCGGACGAAGCGGGCGCCGACGATGTCCAGCGCGGCGGTCTCGGAGGCGACGACCCAGCCGCAGTCCTCCCACTGGCCGAGCACCAGGGGCCGGATGCCCTCGGGGTCGCGGGCGGCGTAGAGCTTGCCCTCGTCCATGAAGACCAGGGAGTAGGCGCCCCGGGTGGCCGGGAGGATCTCCCGCGCCGCCGCCATCGGGCCGCCCTCGAGTCGCTTCAGGGGGGACGACCCCCCTGGACCCCCCGCGCCCTCGCGGGCGGCGATCCTCGCTTCGCTGCGGTCACCGCCCGCGGTGGCCAAAAGGGCGGTCAGGACCTCGGTGTCGGTGGTGGCGGTCAGGTCGGCCGAGTCGAGCCGGGCGGCCAGCTCGGGCGTGTTGATCAGGTTGCCGTTGTGGGTGAGGGCCAGCCCGCCGTGCCCGGTGGACCGGAACGTCGGCTGGGCGTTCTCCCAGGTCGGCGACCCGGTCGTCGAGTAGCGGCAGTGGCCGACCGCGATGTGGCCGCGCAGGGTGTTCAGCACCGACTCGTCGAAGACCTGGGCCACCAGGCCCATGTCCTTGAAGACGACGATGCGCGACCCGTCGCTGACCGCGATCCCGGCCGATTCCTGGCCGCGGTGCTGCAACGCGTAGAGGCCGTAGTAGGCGAGCTTGCTCACCTCCGCGCGGCCTGTCTCCGTCGGGGGGACCCACACGCCGAAGACCCCGCAGGCGTCCTGCGGGGCGCGGTCGGAGGGGTCGATGTCGTGGCTCAGACGTCCGTCACCGGAAGGCACGCTCGCCAGTGTAGAGGCCCCCTTCACCTGCTCCGATCAGCCCATCTCATTGACCGACCTTTACCCGGGACGCCACCGGGCATGTCACGGCGCGCGCGAGTCTTGTCGTCGACAAGGGGGAGGAGCGCATGACGATGCCGGGATACCAGACCTACGCGCCGCCGTCCGCGCCCGAGCGGACCGGGCTGGCCAGGGCCGCGCTGGTGCTCGGGATCGTCGGGCTGGTGGGCCTGGTGTTGTGCTTCGCCGGGATGATCCCGGCGCTGGTCGGGCTGGTGCTGGGGGTGGTGGCGCTGGCGCGCGGCACCAGCGCGCGGGGCATGGCGGTCGGCGGGGTCGTGTGCTCGGCGCTGGCGCTGGTGGTCGGCGGGATCGCGATCTTCTGGCTGCTGAGCAAGGCCGCCGAGTGCGGCGACCGGTCGCACTACCCCGACGACGCGGCGCGGCAGCGGTGCGTGGAGCGCGAGTTCCCCTTCACCGACAAGACCACCGCGCCCTGACCCGTCGCGGCGGGACGGCCGGTCACGGCGGGGACGCCGCCAGGATCCGCACGTCCCGCTCGTCCAGCGCCGAGGCGTAGACGCGGAAGTCCTCCAGCAGTCCGGTCAGCCCCGGCCTGCCGGGCTCGCCGCCCAGATGGAACGGCCCGCCCGGGGTGACCACGGGATGTTCCAGCGGCACGGCCGAATCCAGCCTGCCGTCGATGTAGAGGAACATGCCGTCGGTGTCCACGACGAGCGCCAGGTGGGCCCACTCGCCCAGCGGCACGGTGCGGCGGCTGTCGGCGTACTCGGGCCCCTTGACGGTGAACAGCTGCACCCGCAGCCGCATCGCGTCCGGGTAGAGCCACAGGCCCACGCCGCGCGCGTCGTGCTCGGCGACCGGCTTGTAGAGCAGGCTGCGCCACTCCCCGACCGGGCCGGCCGCCGCCTTCACCCAGAACGCCAGCGTGAACCCGAAGATCTGGCTGAGGACGAGCTGCGGCGCGGCGGGGATCTCCACCCGGCCCCGGCCGTCGAAGGCGAGCGCCTGGCCGTCCGCACCCGGGACGATCTCCACGCCCGCGTCCAGCACGGCGGGCAGCCCGGCCTCGGCGTCGGCCACCCGGCGGCCGTCGATGGTCTCGATGTCGAACGTCCAGTGCCCGACGAGCATGGCACCACCTTCCATGCCAGGCCCCGATCCCCCTCCACCGTCCACGCTGGCAGCGGACGGGCCGGGATACAAGACCCGAATTGGACGGGGCGTCAACGGCCCCGGTCAGCCCGCCGCGTCCTCCGGCGGCGCTTCGGGCGGGAGCGGCAACCACGCCGACAGGTCGGCGCGCGCCCCGCTGGCCCGTACCCGCCCGGATTCCACCGCTTCCCCCCAGCTCATCCGGCCAGTGGCCAAGGCGATCCAGGTCATGGCGTCCATCTCCACCACATTCGGCGGGGTTCCCCGGGTATGGTGCGGGCCGTCGACGCACTGCACGGCGGCGTGCGGGGGCACCCGGACCTCCACCGAGCGTCCCGGGGCCAGCCCGGCGAGCCGGTCCAGCAGGTGCCGGACCGCCCCCTTGAGCACCGGCCCCGTGAGCACCGGGCGGGCGGGGTCGGCGCCGGCGTCCAGCGCGGCCAGTACCGTCTGGTAGGCGGCCCGGCGGAGATCGGCGGGCTCGCCGGGACCGGTGACGGGCGGCAGGCCGAGGGTGGCGCGCTGCCCGTCCAGCAGGTCGCGGGTGAGCGGTGATCGAGGCATCGACAGGACGGTACCCGGTCGGCGGGAACCGGTCGCGTTCGGTCGCCGTCCGGACACAATCCCGGCGGAACGGGCCCGCACCCGGTAGAAAGGGGACCGGTGCTGAACGGGGTCTGAGGTGTTCGGGGGGAACTGACCGGAGCCGCGTGGGGACGCGGGTCCGGCTGAGGACACGGAGGTTCGTGATGGCCGGGTTGCTGACGTCCCGGGCGCTGCCGCTGCAGCCCGGGGACCCGCGCCGGCTCGGCGGGTACGAGATCACCGGGCGGCTCGGCGTCGGCGAGCAGGGCGCGGTGTTCGCCGGGCGGTCCGCCGCCGGGCGGCCGGTCGCCGTGAAGCTGCTGCACGTGCGGCTGAGCGGCGAGCCGGTGGCGCGCTCGCGGTTCGCCGTGGCGCTCGCCCCCGCCCGCAAGGTCGCCGGGTTCTGCACGGCCGGGCTGCTGGACTCCGGCGTCGAGGGCGACCGCCCCTACGTCGTCGCCGAGCTGGTCGACGGGCCCTCGCTCCAGCAGCTGGTCGCCGAGGAGGGCCCGCGCGGGCCCGCCGTCGTCGAGCGGGTCGCGGTGGGCGCGGCGATCGCGCTGGCGGCGGTGCACCGGGCCGGGGCGCTGCACCTGGACGTCAAGCCCGGCAACGTCCTGCTGGGCCGCGACGGGCCGCGCGTGGCCGACTTCGGCGTCGCCCGCGCGCTGGAGGCCGTCAACGCCGTGCCCGCCGGGCGCACGGTGACCGACCCGGCCTACCAGGCCCCCGAGCAGCTCAGCGGGCAGGGCATCGGCCCGGCGGCCGACGTGTTCGCCTGGGCGGCGACGCTGGTGTTCGCGGCGACCGGCGCGCCGCCGTTCGGCGACGACTCGCCCTCGGAGGTCATGCAGCGCATCGTCTACGACGACCCCGACCTGTCGGCGCTGCCCGAGTCGCTGCGCGAGGTGGTCGCCGACGCGCTGGCCAAGGACCCGGCGCAACGGCCGACCGCGGCGGGGCTGCTGGAACGGCTGCTGGCCGAGGACGGGCCGCTGGCCGCCCGGCTGCCCGCGTCGATGGTCGACGAGGGCCGCGCCCTGTCCGGCGGCCCGGCCCCGGCCGCGGGCTCGCCCCCGGCTCAGGCCCCCGCCCTGGGCCCCGCCCCGGCTCCCCTGGCCCTGCCCGCCCCGGACGATTCCGGGCCGAACACCGGTCCGCAGCCGGAGACTTCGGTCACACCGCGCCCCGACGTCGCGCCGGAGCCCGAGCCCGCGCCCACGCAGGCCGTCCCCGTGCTGGTCCACGACCGCATTCAGCTCCCCGGCAACCAGGCCACCGCGGTCTTCGACATGCCGTCCGACCCCGTCGATCCGGCCGACCCGACCGCCCCGCACATCGTCCCCGGCATGGCGGGCCCCTACGGCGGCGACGACGCCCGCACCGGCACCGCCCTGCTGGACGCGGTGCCGCCGGCCGGGCGCACGCCGCTGCTGGCGCGCGTGCGGCGCAACAACCACGTGCTGGGCGTGGCGCTGTCGCTGACCATCGGCGTGCTGGTCGGTGTCGCGATCATCGCGCTGGTGTTGTGGCCGCAGCTCAAGGAGGAGCCCGCAGGCTCCGCCGACCCTGCCCGCCCGGCGGCCGGGCAGGCGGTCGACACGATCCCCGGCTCGTTCGGCGGCACGTGGAAGGGCACCGCCGTCAACGCCACCAACGGCGTGTCGTTCCCGCTGGAGGTCACCTTCACGGCGGGCGGCAAGAACGCGCGGGCCGTCTACCCGAAGGAGCGCTGCACCGGCGCGCTGACCTTCGTGCGGGGCACCGGGGAGAGCCTGCGGATGACCGTCGCGGTCGCCAAGCCCTGCTCGCCCGGCAACGTGCAGGTGGACCGGCAGCCCGACGGGTCGCTGAAGTACGTGTGGACCTCTCCGAGCAACGACAACCGCCGCTACGAGGCCGTGCTGAAGCGCGGCTGACCTCGGTCTTTTCCTTCGACTCCGGCATCACGGGCCGGGCGAACGGCGCAGCGCGCCGCCCGCCCGGCCCGTTTTTACGGTATTGAGTCCGAATTGACCTTCACATCCGCAATAGATCTATTAGGGTGCTCACGGCTGATTCCCCCGACCCTGCGCGCCGGACGCCGCGGCACGGTGCCGCGTTCCCGGCCGCGCCCTGAAGGAGTCCCCTTGCGCGTTGCCCCCCGGCGTGCCCTGCTGGCCGGTGCGATCACCGCGTCCCTCGGCGCGGCCGCCACCCTGCCGTTCCTCGCCTCCGCCGACACCGGCCCCGACCTGGTCAAGGTCGCCGCGGTCACCGGCGGCGGCACGCCCATCCCCGGCCAGTACATCGTCACCATGAAGGGCGGCGCGTCCCCGGTCGACGCCTCGCGCCAGGTCAGCGCGAACGCCAAGCACTTCACCGGCGCCGTCAACGCCTTCGCCGCCAAGCTCGACGCCCGCCAGCTCGACCGGCTGCGCCGCGACCAGCGCGTCGCCGCGATCGAGCCCGACCAGATCTACAAGGCCGACACCGTGCAGCGCTCGCCGCTGCCGTGGGGCCTGGACCGCATCGACCAGCGCACCGGCCGCAACAAGGCCTACTCCTACGGCTGGAAGGGCACCGGCGTCACGGCCTACGTGATCGACAGCGGCATCGCCGCGAACCACCCGCAGTTCGGCGGCCGCGCCGCGTCGGTGTGGGTCGCCCCGAGCCTGGGCGGCAACGGCGGCGACTGCGCCGGGCACGGCACGCACGTGGCCGGGACCATCGGCTCCAAGCTGCACGGCGTCGCCAAGAACGTGCGGATCCGCTCGTTGCGGGTGCTGGACTGCGAGGGCAACGGCTCGTTGTCGGACGTGCTCGGCGCGATCAACTGGCTGCGCACGCACGCCCAGCGGCCCGCGGTCGCGAACCTGTCGCTCGGCGGCGGCAAGTCCAACGCGCTCAACACCGCGCTGACCAACCTGTCCAAGTCCCGGGTGTTCGTGTCGGTCTCGGCCGGCAACGAGAACCAGAACGCCTGCAACACCTCGCCCGCCAGCGCGGGCTGGGTGGAGGCGGTCGGCGCGACCACCGTCTACGACAACCGCGCCGGGTTCTCCAACCACGGCAAGTGCGTGGACATCTTCGCGCCCGGCTACGGCATCACCTCCACCTGGCCGGGCGGCGGGCAGCGCTCGCTCAGCGGCACCTCGATGGCCTCCCCGCACGTGGCGGGCGTGGCGGCGCTGATCCTGTCGAAGTGGCCGAACTCCACCTTCCCGCAGGTGCAGAAGTGGCTGAGCGACTACTCCACCAAGAACCGCATCGGCAAACTCCCGCGCGGCACCGCCAACAAGATGCTCTACAAGGCGAATCTGTGAGGCCCGTCACGTAGGATGGCCCGGCTCCCCGCGCGGGAGCCGGGCTGCCGGGCCAGGGACCACCTCATACGCCGCAGGGGTTAACCTTGGCGAGGTACTGGATGGTTCCTTACAGTTCGTTGGCATTCGGTCAGTGACCGGCCTCGCCCGCCGAGGCAAGCTGACCGGATCGGCCGAGTCCCGCGGTGTCCAGCGCGGGAGCCGGGGACCCATCTGCCGGACGGCCGGGGAGCGGTGGCTTCCCGGCCGCGCTCCGGCCGGGGTGAGTTCACGCGCCGCGCCCGTCGGCCGTGATAGGGCGGACTCCGCGCCCGAACCCGTCAGCTAACCCGGTAGGCGACCGAGGAGAGGAGACGACGTGGAGACCCCCACCTCCACCGGCCGGCGACGCCGTCGCCGGCGCGCCGCCTTGGCCCTCGCGGCCCTGGCCGGGGCCGTGCCGCTGCTGGCGGGCACCACGGTCACCGCGCCCGGGGCGCTGGCCGACCCGGGCGACAGCGGCCGGATCAGCAAGCTGAACGACCAGATCGAGCGGCTCGACAAGGCCTACGGCGGCGACCTGGCGCGGCTCAAGGACGCCCAGTTCGACATGAAGCGCGCCCTGGACAAGGCCCGCGTCCTGCGCGCCGACCTGGAGGTGACCCGCCGCTCGGTCGCCACGCTCGCCGCGACCCAGTACATGACCGGCGGCACCGACCCCACCCTCCAGGTCATCACCGCCGACGACCCGGCCGGGCTGCTGGCCACCAGCAGCCTGACCACGCACCTGGGGCAGAACCAGGCCGCCAAGGTGCAGATGGTGCAGAAGCTGGTCGCCGAGCAGGAGAAGGCCCAGCAGGAGGCCAAGAGGAAGGTCGAGGGCCTGGAGAAGCAGATCGCCGACCTGCTGAGCAAGAAGAAGCAGATCCGCGAGCTGGTCAAGAAGTACAAGCCGGAGTCGCCGAGCGCCGGCATGGGCGGGGTGACCCCGCGCATGAAGAAGGTGCACGACGTCCTGGACGTCGAGTTCGGACCGTTCCCGATGATCGGCTGCGTGCGCACCACCGGCGACCCGCAGGACCACGGCGTCGGCAAGGCGTGCGACTTCATGGTGACGACCGGCGGCCGCATGGCCGGCGGCTCGGCCCAGGCGCTGGGCGACCGCACCGCCGCCTACGCCATCGCCAACGCCAGCAAGCTCGGCGTGAAGTACGTGATCTGGCGGCAGCGCATCTACGACATGCGCTCGCCCGGCTGGGACTCGATGTCCGACCGGGGCGGCGTCACCGCCAACCACTACGACCACGTCCACATCAGTGTTTTTTGAGCCCCGGCCCA
>NZ_BCRO01000059.1 GCF_001552635.1 Actinomadura hibisca NBRC 15177
TCTGGCCCGGTGGGGCTCGCCTCCGGCTTTGCCCCACCGGGCCAGTTAGTCACTCGCGTGGTGGCTGAGGTCCTCGGGACGACCCCGGCCCGGCCTCCCGCTCAGGGACGCCGGGTCGTCGCATTCGTAGGTGAATGACGATGACCTGGCGTTTTGCCCTGATCATCCCTGGCGTTCATCTCGCGTTGGCCTGATGTGCCCCTGCCCTCCCTACCGTTTGCGCGGATCGGTTCTAGAGGAGGATTCGTGGCCGAACGCCAGGTCAAGCGTGCGCTTCCGTTGTTGTCGGTGCCCCGTTCCGGGGGACGCGACGCGATGACGTGCCTGTACCGCTGCGGGAACGCGTGTGACCACCCGGTGCCCAACACCAGTGGCAACGCCTATTTCGGGGACATCGTCGCCGAGCGTGTCAGCCGCCGCGGCGTGCTGCGCGCCGGGGCGCTGGGCGCGCTGGTCGCGGGGGCCGGCGCGGCCACGTCCGGTGCCGCGTTCGCCAGCCCGGCGCCCGCCGCCGCTGCCCGGGGGCACCACCACGGCGGTGGCGGCGGGTCGCGGTTGCGCTTCACCGCCGTCGCGCCCAACAAGGACGACAAGGTGACCGTCCCGAACGGCTACGAGGCGTCGGTCGTGGTGCGCTGGGGCGACCCGGTGCTGCCGGGCGCGCCCGCGTTCGACTTCGAGAAGCAGACGGCGGCGGCGCAGGCCCAGCAGTTCGGCTACAACTGCGACTACGTCACCTTCTTCCCGCTGAGCCGGGACCGCGCGTTGTTGTGGGTCAACCACGAGTACACCGACGAAGCGCTGATGTTCCGCGGCTACAAGGACGGCTCCACCGCCACCGAGGAGCAGATGCGCATCGCGATGGCGGCGCACGGCGGCTCGGTCGTGGAGATCGAGCGGTCCGGACGCACCGGGCGCTGGAAGCTGGTCACCAAGGGGCGGCGGCGCTTCAACCGGCGCGTCACCGCCGACACCCCGATGCGCTTCACCGGCCCCGCCGCCGGGCACCCGCTGCTGCGCACCGCCGCCGACCCGCGCGGCACCACCGTGCGCGGGATGCTCAACAACTGCTCGGGCGGCGTGTCCCCGTGGGGCACGATCCTGACGGCCGAGGAGAACTTCAACCAGTACTTCGTGGCCACCTCGGGCGTGCCGGACGCCGCCAAGCCCGCCCTGGCCCGCTACGGCGTCTCCACCGGCGTCCCCGCCGACAGCCGCCGCTGGGACCGGGTGGACGCGCGCTTCGACCTGTCCAAGCACCCCAACGAGGTCAACCGCTTCGGCTGGATCGTCGAGATCGACCCGTTCGACCCCGACGGCACCCCCTCCAAGCGCACCCACCTCGGCCGCTTCAAGCACGAGGCCGCCAACAGCACCCTGTCCAAGGACCGGCGCGCGGTCGTGTACCTGGGCGACGACGAGCGCTTCGACTACATCTACAAGTTCGTCTCGACCGAGCGGTACATCCCCGGCGCGCGGCGGCACAACATGAAGCTGCTGGACCACGGCACGCTCTACGTGGCCCGCTTCACCGGCGACAGCCCCAAGGGCGACGTCGACGGCACCGGCAGGCTCCCCGCCGACGGCGAGTTCGACGGCTCCGGCGAGTGGATCCCGCTGGTGCGCGGCGACCGGAGCTTCGTGCCCGGCATGACGGCCGCCGAGGTCCTGGTGCACACCCGCCTCGCGGCCGACAAGGTCGGCGCGACCAAGATGGACCGCCCCGAGGACATCGAGCGCAACCCCAAGACCGGCGCGGTCTACGTGGCGCTCACCAACAACACCGCGCGGACCGCCGCGCAGGCCGACGAGCCCAACCCGCGCGCCGCCAACAAGCACGGCCACATTCTGGAAATCGTGGAGCGGCGCAACGACGCGGGCGCGACCACGTTCGTCTGGGCGATCCCGCTGGTGGCGGGCGACCCCAAGGACCCGGGCACCTACTTCGGCGGCTACGACAAGTCCAAGGTCAGCCCGATCTCCTGCCCGGACAACCTGACCTTCGACTCCGACGGCAACCTGTGGATCTCCACCGACGGCAACGCGCTGGGCGCCAACGACGGCCTGTTCGCGATGCCGGTCGAGGGCCGCGAGCGCGGGCACGTCCGGCAGTTCCTCACCGTGCCCTACGGCGCGGAGACCTGCGGGCCGCTGATCGTCAAGGACCAGAAGACGGTGTTCGTGGCCGTCCAGCACCCCGGCGAGATCACCGGCGCGACGCCGGAGAACCCCGCCAGCCGCTGGCCGGACGGCGACCAGCCGCGCCCGTCGGTGGTGTCGGTCTGGCACACCCGGGGGTACGACATCGGCGCCTGATCCGCTGTTCTGCCACGATGGACCCCCATACAGCTCCAGGGGGGACGAAGTGGACAAGAAGCGGCCGAACGCGCAGTGGGGCCTCGGTCTCGGCGCGGGCGTGGCGATCGGTTGCGGCCTCGGCGTCGCCATCGACAACCTCGCCCTCGGCGTGGCCATCGCCCTGGTCCTGGGCGTGGCCCTGAGCTTCGCCTTCGCGAAGAACAAGAAGGACTGAGCACCCGGCACCGAGCGCCCGGCCACCGGAAGGTGGCCGGGCGCTCGTTTGCGCGTTCGACGCTGAACGGGGCGGCGCTGACGGCGGCGCGCCTGAAACGCAAGGACGCCCCCGCGCGAGCGCGGGGGCGTCCTCGAACGGATCAGCTCGCGTAGCTCGGCAGCGTCCGCTCGTGCGACTCGCGCAGCTCCGCCAGCGGGATCGAGAACAGCTCCTGCTGGTCGCCCTCGCCGCCGCGCCCCGACACCGTCAGGGCGTCGCCGCCCGCCACGCCGAGCTGCGCGACCGGCACGCCGGCCTCCTGGCACAACGCCGCGACCCGGCCCTCGCCGCCCGGCCGGATGGCGACCATCGCGCGCGCCACCGACTCGCTGAACAGCGCCGTGAACGGGTCGCCGGGCAGCGTGATCCGCGCGCCGAGGCCGCCGCGCAGGCACGACTCGACCAGCGTCTGCGACAGGCCGCCGTCCGACAGGTCGTGCGTGGCGGTCAGCAGCCCCTCGCGGGCGGCGGCGATCAGCACCGACGCCAGCGCGCGCTCGGCGGCCAGGTCCACCTTCGGCGGCAGGCCGCCCAGGTGGTTGTAGACCACGTGCGCCCACTCCGAGCCGCCGAACTCCTCGCGGGTCTCGCCGAGCAGCGCCAGCGTCGCGCCCTCGGAGGTCAGCGACATGTTGACCCGGCGGCGCACGTCCTCGTGCACGCCCAGCACGCCGATGACCGGCGTCGGGTTGATCGGCGTGGTGCCGGTCTGGTTGTAGAACGACACGTTGCCGCCGGTCACCGGGATGCCGAGGTACTGGCAGGCATCGGCCAGGCCCGTCACGGCCTGGGCGAACTGCCACATGACGCCCGGGTCCTCGGGCGAGCCGAAGTTCAGGCAGTTGGTGACCGCGAGCGGGCGGGCGCCGGTGGCGGCGACGTTGCGGTACGCCTCCGACAGCGCGAGCTGCGCGCCCGCGTACGGGTCGAGGCGGGCGTAGCGGCCGTTGCCGTCCAGCGACAGCGCGATGCCGAGGCCCGACTCGTCGTCGATGCGGACCACGCCGGCGTCCTCGGGCATCGCCAGCACGGTGTTGCCGAGCACGTACCGGTCGTACTGGGAGGTCACCCAGGTCTTGGCGGCCAGGTTCGGCGAGCCCGCCAGCCACAGCACCGTGCGGCGCAGCTCGTCGCCGTTGGACGGGCGGGTGAGGCGGCCGGGGGTGTCGGACTGGAGCGCGCCGAGGTCGGCGGGCGGGGCGTAGGGCCGCTCGTAGACCGGGCCCTCGTCGGCGGCGGTGCCCGGCGGGATGTCCACAATCGTCTCGCCGCGCCAGGTCATCACCAGGCGGCCGGTGTCGGTCACCTCGCCGATCACCGTGGCCGGGATCTCCCAGCGACCGCAGATCTCCATGAAGCGCGCCACCTTGTCGGGCGACACGACCGCCATCATGCGCTCCTGCGACTCGCTCATGAGGATCTCCTCAGGGCGCAGCGTCGCGTCGCGCAGCGGGACGGCGTCGAGCTCGACGGTCATGCCGCCGGTGCCGGCCGCCGCCAGCTCGGTGGTCGCGCACGACACCCCGGCCGCGCCGAGGTCCTGGATGCCGACCACGAGGTCCTCGCGGAACAGCTCCAGGCAGCACTCGATCAGCAGCTTCTCCATGAAGGGGTCGCCGACCTGCACGCTGGGCCGCTTGGCCTGCGACTCGTCGTCGAAGGTCGCCGACGCCAGCACCGACGCGCCGCCGATGCCGTCGGGACCGGTGCCCGCGCCGAACAGGATCACCTTGTTGCCGGGGCCGGGGGCCACCGCGCGCTTGATGTCCTCGTGCTTCATCACGCCCACGCACAGGGCGTTGACCAGCGGGTTCTGCGCGTAGCAGGCGTCGAAGACGGTCTCGCCGCCGATGTTGGGCAGGCCGAGGGAGTTGCCGTAGCCGCCCACGCCCGCGACCACGCCGGGCATGACGCGCTGGGTGTCGGGGGCGTCGGCCGGGCCGAAGCGGAGCGAGTCCATCACCGCGATCGGGCGCGCGCCCATCGACATGATGTCGCGCACGATGCCGCCGACGCCGGTGGCCGCGCCCTGGTAGGGCTCGACGTAGGACGGGTGGTTGTGCGACTCGACCTTGAAGGTGACCGCCCAGCCGTGCCCGACGTCGACCACGCCCGCGTTCTCGCCCATGCCGACCAGCAGCGCGTCGGTCTTGGGGGCCTTGTCGCCGAACTGGCGCAGGTGCACCTTGGACGACTTGTAGGAGCAGTGCTCGCTCCACATGACCGAGTAGATCGCCAGCTCGGCGGCGGTGGGGCGGCGGCCGAGGATGTCGCGGACGCGGCGGTACTCGTCGTCCTTCATGCCCAGCTCGGCGAACGGCTGCGGCCGGTCGGGCGTGCGGGCGGCGACGGCCACGGTGTCGGTGCCGGGGTCGGGCTGCCGGGCCGGGACCGGGACGGCGGGCGCCGGTGCGGGCGGGGCCTCGATCTCGGCGGTGAAGTCGGCGGGCAGCACCGGGACCGGGGCGCCGGGGGTGTTCCGCGTCTGGTTCCCGACGGCCGGGAGGGGCCCGGTGTTCCCGGTCGCGGCCCGCTGCTCGCCCTCGGGGGCCTGCGGGTCGACGGGGAAGGGGCCGCTGGTGCCCTCGGCGGCCAGCGCGCGCACGAAGTCGGGGGACGGGCCCTCGGCGGGCGCGGCCGGATCAGCGGTGGGCTGCACGGCGGACGGCGGGGCGGACGGCAGGGCCTGGTCGGCGGGGAGGGCGGGCTGCTCGACCACGGGGATCTGGGCCTGGCGCTCGGCGGCGGCGGGCGTCTGCGGCCAGCCCGGCGCACCCTCGACGGGCACCGGCTGCCACGCCTGCTCGCCCTCGGCGGGGGCCTGCTGCCAGCCCTGCTCGGGCTGGCCGGGCTGCTGCCAGGGCTGCTCGCCCTCGGCGGGCTGCTGCGGCCACCCCTGCTCGGACTGGCCGGGCTGCGGCGCCCACGCCTGCTCGGCCTCGGTGGGCTGCTGCTGCCAGGGCTGCCCGGACTCGGTGGGCTGCCGCCACGGCTGCTGCTCGCCCGGAGCGGGCTGCTGCGGCCGCTGCTCGGCGGGGGCCTCCGGCCGGTTCCCGGCCTCGGCGGGCGCGCCCTCGGGCTCCCCGAACAGGGGCTCCTCGTCCTTGCCCGCCTTCTCGTCCACGATGGCCCCGAAGGCCTGGGTGACCGAGGGGTTCACGGCGTGCAGCTCGGGGTCGTCGGCGTCGTCCTTCAGGTCGGCGAACCACTCCAGCGTCGGCTCCTCGCCGCCGCCCGCGCGGTCGTCGCCCGGCTGGCCGGGCACGTTGGGACGCTGCTCACTCATGCTGTGTTTCCCGTTCGCGTCAGAGGCGCCGCGGCGCCGCCTTCCCTCGTCGCGGGCCGTGCGGGCCGCCGGCCGCACCGGCCGGTCATGCGCCGACCAGCCGCTTGACGACCGAGGTGAAGAAGCCGAGCCCGTCGGTGGACGGGCCGGTCAGCGATTCCACGGCGTGCTCGGGGTGCGGCATCAGGCCGACGACGTTGCCGGCCGCGTTGCTGATGCCCGCGATGTCGCCGAGCGAGCCGTTGGGGTTGAGGTCCAGGTAGCGGGCCACGATGCGGCCCTCGGCCGCCAGCTCGTCCAGGGTCCGCGCGTCGGCGGTGAAGCGGCCGTCCGCGTTCTTGATCGGGATCACCAGCTCCTGGCCCTCGGTGTAGCCGGTGGTCCAGGCGGTGTCGGCGTTCTCGACGCGCAGGCGCTGGTCGCGGCAGACGAAGTGCAGGCCCGCGTTGGGCAGCAGCGCGCCCGGCAGCAGGTGCGCCTCGCACAGCACCTGGAAGCCGTTGCAGATCCCGAGCACCGGCAGGCCGTCCTTGGCGGCGGCCACCAGCTCGGTCAGGATCGGCGCGAAGCGGGCGATCGCCCCCGCGCGCAGGTAGTCGCCGTAGGAGAAACCGCCCGGCAGCACGACGGCGTCGACCCCCTGGAGGTCGTGGTCGGCGTGCCAGAGCGCGACCGGCTCGGCTCCCGCCAGCCGGACCGCGCGCGCGGCGTCGCGATCGTCCAGTGAACCAGGGAAGGTGATGACCCCCACCCGGGCAGCATCCATCGCTTCAGTTCCTTCGTTGCGATCATCGCCCGCCGGGGAAGACGAGCGTCAACTGCTTATGAGGGCGTTCCGGCGACGGGCGGCTCGTCCCGCCGATCACCGATGCGCGTCGCAGTCCCCCCGCGCGCGTCCCAATCTACCCGGCGCTGTGCATGAGACGGTGTTCGAGGCGTCGGATCAGTGCCTCGTCGCGCCAGGTCAACCGCTTCCGCAGGTGGACGACGGTGCCCCGGTCGGGGGCGGAGTCGATGTCCAGGTCGTCCACCAGCGCCCGCATGATCCTAATCCCGCGCCCGGATTCGGCCAAACCGTCCTCGTGGCCGCCGGTGCGGTGCGGCGGCCCGGCCTCGCGCAGGCCGCGCCCGTGGTCGGTGACGCGCAGCCGGCAGGAGCCCTCGGCCACGTGGCCGGCCACCTCGTAGTCGCCCGCCGAGCGGGCGTGCTGGACGACGTTGGTGCAGGCCTCGGAGGTGGCCACCAGGATGTCGGTGACGCAGTCCTCGGACACGCCGAGGCCGCGCAGCGCGTCGCCCAGCACCCGCCGGACCACCGGAATGCTCAGCGCCTCCCGGGGGAGCGCGAGCGAGAACTTCATGTCCACCTGTCACCTCGTGACATTCCCAGGCCCCCCTGGGCGGACCCCGGTCCCGGAGCACGCTCGACGACTCGACGCAGCTAAGGCTTCCCCGGCGCAATCTTCCGTAATCGTTACACTGTCGGGTCTTTCCGGGAACGCCGGGCGGCCCGGGGCCGCTGCTACAGGACGCGCACCTCGAAGTTCTCGATGACCGGG
The DNA here is from genome assembly GCF_001552635.1 of Actinomadura hibisca NBRC 15177. Lineage (GTDB taxonomy): Bacteria > Actinomycetota > Actinomycetes > Streptosporangiales > Streptosporangiaceae > Spirillospora > Spirillospora hibisca. Next base: position 7,421 of record NZ_BCRO01000059.1, read on the forward strand.
TTGGCCAGCAGCGTCTCGGCGATCTTGCGGACCTTCTCCACCGCCGCCTCGTCGGCCGGGCCGTCCACCTCCACCTCGAACCGCTTGCCCTGCCGGACCGCCGCGACGCCCTCGAACCCGAGCTGCGGCAGCTTCCGGGCGATCGCCTGACCCTGCGGGTCCAGGATCTCCGGCTTGAGCATGACGTCCACGACGACGCGCGCCACGACCGCCCCCCTCATTGATCTGCGGTTTTCCTTAACGGAGTGAAGCGTACGGCACCATGACAGGGCACATCCCCCCATCCCCCCGGAGTCGCGCCATGAACATCGAGGAGTTGTCGCCCCCGGAGCGCCGCCTCTGGGAGGCCGCGCTGAAGGGCGAGACGGTCGACCTGTCGTCGGGCGACCCGTCCACCAGCGATCCCGCGCACTGGGGCCCGGAGCGGGTGGTGCGCGCCGAGGTCCTGGTCGCGCTGCTGGCCGGGGCGGTGCAGCCGGAGCCGGGCCAGGTGGCGGCGGTGCGGCTGACCGGGGCGCGGATCATCGGGTCGCTGAACCTCGGGCACGCCGAGGTGGGCATGCCGCTGGCCCTGACGGCGTGCGTGTTCGACGAGGCGCCGCACCTGTACTGGGCGTCGATGAACAGCGTGCACCTGATGCGCTGCCGCCTGCCGGGCCTGGTGGCGTCCGGCGCGCGCGTGGACGGCCACCTGTGGCTGGAGGGCAGCCGGATCACCGGCGGCCTGTGGCTGGACGGCGCGCACATCGCGGGCATCCTCAACATGTCGGGGGCGCACCTGACCAACCCGGGCGGGGACGCGCTGCTGGCCGACCGGCTGACCGTGGACGCGAACGTGTACTGCGACCAGGGCTTCACGGCGACGGGCGAGGTGCGCCTCCCGGGCGCGCGCGTCGGCGGCCAGCTCATCTTCCGCAAGGCGCGGCTGCACAACCCGTCGGGCGCGGCGCTCTACGCGTCCCGCCTGGACGTGGCGGCGAACGTGTTCTGCGACGGCGGGTTCACCGCCAACGGCGAGGTGCGCCTGCGCGGCGCGCGCGTCGGCGGCTACCTCTCCTTCGTCGGGGCGGAGCTGGCCCACCCCGGCAAGACGGCGCTGAACGCCGACGACCTGGCCGTGGAGACCGACGTCTACTGCTCCGACGGCTTCACCGCCGACGGCGAGGTGAGCTTCGCCGGGGCCCGGATCACCGGCCAGCTCAGCCTGCGCGAGGCGCACCTGGCGAACGGGGACGGGACGGCCCTCAGCCTCCAGCGCCTCCAGGCCGAGGAGGTGCTGCTGCGCCCCGCCGAGCCGATCAAGGGCGTGGTGGACCTGTCGTACGCGCGGATCAACGTGCTGCGCGACGACCACGCGACCTGGCCGGACCGGCTCCAGCTCGACGGCCTCCAGTACGAGAACCTGCAACCGCCGATGGAGGCGCGCCGCCGCCTGGAGTGGATCCGCCGCGACACCGACGGCTACCAGCCCCAGCCCTACGAGCGCCTGGCGCAGACCTACCGCTCCCTGGGCCTGGACGCCGACGGCCGCTCGGTGCTGCTGGCCAAGGCCCGCGACCGCCGCAAGACCCAGGGCCTGCCCCGCAAGATCGTGGGCTGGTTCCAGGACATCCTGGTCGGCTACGGCTACCGCCCGTTCCGCGCCGCGAGTTGGCTGCTGGGCCTGCTGGCGTTCGGCACGGTGATCTTCTCCCTGCACAAGCCCGCGATCCTGAACGAGGACGACCACCCGCACTTCAACGCGTTCTTCTACACCCTGGACCTGCTGCTGCCGGTGGGCGACCTGGGCCAGGAGAGGGTGTTCGCCCCGTCGGGCGTCTACCAGTGGATCGCGAACCTGCTGGTGGCGGCGGGCTTCATCCTGGGCCTGACCGTGGCCGCCGGAGCCACCCGCTCCCTCTCTCGGGAGTGACCCCGCGCCGCTCCGGCGTCCTCCGGTCCCGTCGGCCCGGGAGGTGCCGGGGCGGCGGGACGGGGTAGAGATCGGGTATCGGGGGGCTTGCGTCCCTAGGTGTGATGTCTGCCACGATGGCATTGGTGGCTTTCGTCCCTTTATCCGGGGGGCGTGGCCGCCGGACGTCGGCCGGTCCGCGGCGATCCCGTGCGCCGGCCCCGAACGAGGAGTCATCGATGACGATCAACTCCGTGCGCGGTGCCCCGGACACCCGGGAGACCGCCGACCACGAGCTCGTCCAGCTGCTCACCCCCGAGGGCGAACGCGTCGAGCACCCCGACTACCCCCTGGATCTCAGCGCCGAGCAGGTGCGCGCGCTCTACCGCGACCTGGTGATCGTGCGGAAGATCGACCTGGCGGCCGTCGCGCTCACCCGGCAGGGCGAGCTGGGCCTGTGGGCCTCGCTGCTGGGCCAGGAGGCCGCGCAGATCGGGTCCGGGCGGGCGCTGGGCGACCACGACATGGTCTTCCCCACCTACCGCGAGCACGGGGTGGCCTGGTGCCGGGACGTGCCGCCGATCAACCTGCTGGGGTTGTTCCGCGGCGTCAACCACGGCGGCTGGGACCCCGCCGAGCACGGCTTCCACCTCTACACGATCGTGATCGGGTCGCAGACCCTGCACGCGGCCGGATACGCCATGGGCATCCAGCGCGACGGCGTGCTGGGCACTGAGAAGGCCGGGGCCACCATCGCCTACTTCGGCGACGGGGCCACCTCGCAGGGCGACGTGAACGAGTCGTTCGTGTTCGCCTCGGTCTTCAACGCGCCCGTCGTGTTCTTCTGCCAGAACAACCAGTGGGCCATCTCCGAGCCGCTGGAGAAGCAGACCAAGATCCCGCTCTACCGCCGCGCCCAGGGCTACGGCTTCCCCGGCGTCCGGGTGGACGGCAACGACGTGTTCGCCTGCCTCGCGGTCACCCGCAAGGCCCTGGAGAACGCGCGGGACGGCCAGGGGCCCACGCTCGTCGAGGCGTTCACCTACCGCATGGGCGCCCACACCACCACCGACGACCCCACGCGCTACCGCCTCAAGGCCGAGGAGGAGGCGTGGAAGCTCAAGGACCCCATCGAGCGCGTCAAGGCGTACCTGGTGCGCGGTGATCTGGCCGACGCCGCGTTCTTCGACGAGGTGGACGCCGAGGCCAAGCGCGTCGCCGACGACCTGCGCAAGGCGTGCCTCGCGCTGCCCGACCCCGGGCCGATGGCGATGTTCGACAACGTGTACGCCGAGTCCCACCCGCTGATGACCGAGGAGCAGGAGCGCTTCGCCGCCTACCTCGCGTCCTTCGAGGAGGTGCGGTCATGAGCGAGCCGGTCACGATGGCCAGGGCCATCAACCACGGGCTGCGCCGGGCGATGGAGGACGACGCCAAGGTCGTGGTGATGGGCGAGGACGTCGGCAAGCTCGGCGGCGTCTTCCGCGTCACCGACGGCCTCCAGAAGGACTTCGGCGAGGAGCGGGTCATCGACACCCCGCTCGCCGAGTCCGGCATCATCGGCACCGCGATCGGGCTGGCGCTGCGCGGCTACCGGCCCGTCTGCGAGATCCAGTTCGACGGGTTCGTGTTCCCCGCCGCCGACCAGATCATCACCCAGCTCGCCAAGATGCGGATGCGCTCGCTCGGCAAGCTGGAGCTGCCGGTCGTGGTGCGCATCCCCTGCGGCGGCGGCATCGGCGCGGTCGAGCACCACAGCGAGTCCCCCGAGGCGTACTTCACCCACACCGCCGGGCTGCGCGTGGTGGCCTGCTCCAACCCCGCCGACGCCTACACGATGATCCAGCAGTCGATCGCCTCGCCGGACCCGGTGATCTTCTTCGAGCCCAAGCGCCGGTACTGGGACAAGGCCCCGCTGGAGGAGGACCCGGCGCGGTGGGCCCCGCTGCACGAGGCGCGCGTCGTCCACCCCGGCGAGCACGTGACGGTGCTGGCCTACGGCCCGGCCGTCAAGACGTGCCTGGAGGCGGCGGGCGCGGCGGCCGAGGAGGGGCGCTCGCTGGAGGTGATCGACCTGCGGTCGCTGAACCCCCTCGACATCGGCGCGGTGGTCGCCTCCGTCGAGCGCACCGGGCGCTGCGTCGTGGTGCACGAGGCCCCGGTCTTCTCCGGGTACGGGGCGGAGCTGGCCGCGCGGATCACCGAGCGGTGCTTCTACCGGCTGGAATCCCCGGTGTTGCGGGTGGGCGGCTTCTCCACGCCCTATCCCCCCTCCCGCCTGGAGGACCACTACCTGCCCGACCTCGACCGCATCCTGGACGCGGTCGACCGGACCTTCTCCTGGTGACGCGCATGGGTGAGATCAAGCAGTTCAAGCTGCCCGACGTGGGCGAGGGGCTGACCGAGGCCGAGATCGTCAAGTGGCACGTGCAGCCGGGCGACACGGTCGAGATCAACCAGATCGTCGTGGAGATCGAGACGGCCAAGGCGATCGTGGAGCTGCCGAGCCCCTACGAGGGCGTGGTGACCGATCTGGCGTTCGCCGAGGGCACGACCGTGGACGTCGGCGTCCCGATCATCTCGGTGGACGTGGGGGGCGCGGAGGGGGCCGTGGCGACGCCCGTCTCCGAGCCGCCCGCGCAGGCCGCCGCGCTCAAGCAGGACATGGTGCCGACGCCGGACGAACCGGGCATGGTCGCGCCCGAGGAGCCCAAGCGGCAGCCCGTGCTGGTGGGGTACGGCGTCAAGCCGGGGGCCACCAAGCGGCGGGCGCGCAAGGGATCGCCGCCTCCGGTGCCCGAGCCCGTTCAAGAGGTTCGTCCACAGGCTGTGGACAACTCTCTTCCCTTGGCCAAGCCGCCGGTGCGCAAGATGGCCAAGGACCTCGGCGTCGATCTGCGGACGATCACGGGCACCGGGCCGCAGGGCTCGATCACCCGCGACGACATCCGGGCCGCCACCCAGTCCACATCTGCGCCTGAAGCGGCACCGCGACCGGCGGCCACCGCCGACCGGCGGGAGGAGCGCGTCCCCGTCAAGGGCGTGCGCAAGGCCACCGCCGCCGCGATGGTCGCCTCGGCGTTCACCGCGCCGCACGTCACCGAGTTCCTCCAGGTGGACGTCACCGCGACCATGGAGACCGTACGCCGCCTGCGCGCGCTCCCCGAGTTCGAGCGGGTCAAGGTCTCGCCATTGCTGCTGGTCGCCAAGGCGGTGCTGGTCGCGGCGGCCCGGTACCCGATGGTCAACGCGGCGTGGGACGGCGACGAGATCGTGGTCCGCCACTACGTGAACCTCGGCATCGCGGCCGCCACCGAGCGGGGCCTGATCGTCCCCAACGTCAAGGACGCGCACGCCCTGTCCCTGCCCGAGCTGGCCGAGGCGCTGGCCGGGCTCACCGAGACGGCGCGGGCGGGGAAGACCAGCCCGGCCGACATGTCCCGGGGCACCTTCACCATCACCAACGTGGGCGTGTTCGGGGTGGACGCCGGAACCCCGATCATCACCCCCGGCGAGGCCGCGATCCTGGCGTTCGGCCAGATCCGCGACATGCCGTGGGTCCACGAGGGCGAGCTGGCGATCCGCAAGGTGACCACGCTCGCGCTGTCGTTCGACCACCGGATCATCGACGGCGAGCTGGGCTCGAAGTTCCTGCGCGACGTCGGGATGATGCTGGAGGACCCGGTGCGGATGCTCGCCTGGAGCTGACGCGCCGGAGATCGGCCGGTCCCCTGTCACGGGGGCCGGCCGTTCTCACACCGGCGGCGGGTTGTCGCCGTCGTACATCCGGTCGCGGTGGTTCTCGGAGCCGCCGCGCTGCTGCTGCATCCGGACCATCAGCAACAGCTGGAGGGCGAACGACACCCCGCCGACGATGATCAGGATGACGCCGATCACGTGGATGTCCACCGGGTCGCGCATGGCGTCGGCCCGGATCGCGAACTTGAGGATCAGGCCGAGCGTGATCGTGAAGATGCTGACGCCGACACCCATACGATGCCCTCCGCCGGACGGTCCGTAGCCCTGTCCCTTCACTATCCGCCGGGTCAGGCCGCCACACCAGCGCCGGGGACCCGGGCGGGGTCAGGAAACCGGGACGTTGTTCACCTTTCCGAAGGGCCCGCCGTCGAAGACGACCGACGTCGGGTTTCCGGGCGGGGCCGGGATGTAAACAAAGCCCCGGACCGGCTCGTTGGGGGCCGTCCGGAACGTCGCCCGGCCGCCCGGGTCCACGTACGAACTCGGCCCACTGGCCGCCGCCGGGCCGATCCGCACCGCCCGGTACACGTCGGTGCCGCCCGGGGCCAGCACGCTGAAGGAGGTGAACGCGCCGCCCGGGTAGTCCTTGTGCGGGTAGGCCGCGTCCGGCGGCGTCGTGCCCGGCCCCTCGTTGACCAGGTCGAACACCGCCACGAGATAGGCCCCGTCGCGGTAGAACGGCTTGACGTCCAGCCGCCGCTTGGCCCCGCCGAAGCGCCCGAACCGGCTGGCCACCGTCTGCCCGTCCCGCGCCCGGAACGCGGCGGGCGCGACGGTGCCGCCCCGCCCGTCGGCGGCGGCCGTCGCCGAGGTCGTGACGCCCTCGGCCTGCTGCCGCACCACGTAGGAGATCTCCACGCGGCGGTTGCGGGAGCGCGCCTTGGCGTCGTCCGAGCCGCCCTCCTTGGCGATCGGCTCGGCTTCGCCCTTGCCGTGCGCGGAGTACTTGAACGCCGTGCCCAGTCGCGCCTGCAACTCCTTCTGGACGGCCTCGGCGCGGTCGCGCGACAGCTTGAGGTTGTAGCCGTCGCTGCCCTTGCTGTCGGTGTGCCCGTTGATCGTCAGCGGCCGCTTGGCGGGGTCGGCCTTGGCCTTGATCTCCTGCGCGGCCTCGTCCAGCACCTGCTTGGCGCGCCCGCCGAGCTTGGCGGAGTTGAACGCGAACAGCACGTCGGTGCGCAGGTTCAGCTTCACGTCCGAGCCGCTGGAGGTGACGTCCCTGATCTCGCCCTCGGTGATGTCGTACAGGTCCGCCGGGTTGCCGGTGCCCGCCGCCGGGACGGGCCCGCCGCCGGTGACCGGGACGCCGGTGAACTCCCCGGCGGTCCCCTGCGTGAGCGCGGTGATCTTCTGCACGCTCCCCGGCATGGCCGGGTAGTCGACGGCCAGCTCCTGCGCGGCGTTCGGCGCGAACTGGCGCGGAGCGTCCGGCGTGATCGGCTTGTAGAGCTTGCGGCCCACGGGGTCCAGCAGCGTCACCGGGAACGGCACCGACTTGGCCGCCTGGTCCAGCGAGGTGACCGCCAGGCGCAGCGTGGTCTTGGCCCCCTGCCGCTCGACGCCCTTGATCTCCACGCGGGCGTGCAGGCCGTCCGCCGCGCCGAACCAGCCCTCCTTCACCGGCGCTCCGCCGGTCTGGGGCGGGGCTGTGGTGCCGCTGCCGCCCGCCTTGGGGGGATCGGCCTTGTCGGGCTTCCCGTCCCCGCCGTCCGAGCAGCCCGCGACCAGCAGGACTCCGGCGACGGACAGGACGAGGGGCACGGACGTTCTGGGGGCCGGCATCGGCTCTCCGGTTTCGCGTCGGGGGGCTTGAGCGGTCCTGCGGGGTCCGTCCACAGTAGTGACCGGGCCCGGAACGCGCAGCGGCCCCCGCCACACGAGGTGGCGGGGGCCGCTGACTCACCTAACCGCGGGAGACGGTTGGTTCAGCCCGATCGATCGGCTCGATCAGAACGCCTCTTCCGGCAGCTCCATCACGTCGAGGTTGGTGGCCTCGGTGATGGCGCGGTCGGAGGCCAGGCGCGGCAGCACGGTCTGCACGAAGAACTGCGCGGCCGCCACCTTGCCGGTGTAGAAGTTCTTGTCGGCCTCGGAGACGTCGCCGCCGCCGAGCTTGGCCAGCGCGACCTCGGCCTGGCGCAGCAGCAGCCAGCCGACGATCAGGTCGCCCAGCGCCAGCAGGAAGCGGCTGGAGGCCAGCCCGACCTTGTAGATCTGCTTGGGGTCCTCCATCGAGCCCAGCGCCCACCCGATCATCGGGTCGAGGATGCCCTGCACGTCGTCCAGGCCCTTGGCCAGCAGCGCGCGCTCGGCCTTGAGGCGGCCGTTGCCGGCCTCGCTCTCGGCGAACGCCTTGATCTCGCCGGCCAGCACCTTCAGGGCCTCGCCGTTGTCCCGCAGGATCTTGCGGAAGAACAGGTCCATGCCCTGGATGGCGGTGGTGCCCTCGTACAGGGTGTCGATCTTGGAGTCCCGGATGTACTGCTCGATCGGGTACTCCTGGAGGAAGCCCGAGCCGCCCAGGGTCTGCAGCGACTCGCTGCCCAGCAGCGCGTAGGCGCGCTCGGAGCCGAAGCCCTTGACGATCGGCAGCAGCAGGTCGTTGACCTTCTCGGCCTGCTCGTCCTTGCGGCCCTCGTGCTCGGCGATCTGCACGCGGTCCTGGTAGGACGCGGTCAGCAGCACCAGCGCGCGCATGCCCTCGGCGTAGGCCTTCTGCGTCAGCAGCGAGCGGCGCACGTCCGGGTGGTGCGTGATGGTGACGCGCGGCGCGGTCTTGTCGGTCATCTGGGTGAGGTCGGCGCCCTGCACCCGCTCCTTGGCGTACTCAAGCGCGTTGAGGTAGCCGGTGGAGAGCGTCGCGATGGCCTTGGTGCCGACCATCATGCGGGCGTACTCGATGACCAGGAACATCTGCTTGATGCCCTCGTGCACGTCGCCGACCAGGTAGCCGACCGCCGGGTGCTTCTCGCCGAAGGTGAGCTCGCAGGTCGTGGAGACCTTCAGGCCCATCTTCTTCTCGACGTTGGTCACGTAGGCGCCGTTGCGCTCGCCCAGCTCGCCGGTCTCGACGTCCACCAGGTACTTGGGCACCAGGAACATCGACAGGCCCTTGGTGCCGGCGCCCGCGCCCTCGGGGCGGGCCAGCACCAGGTGGAAGATGTTCTCGGACATGTCGTGCTCGGCCGAGGTGATGAAGCGCTTGACGCCCTCGATGTGCCAGGTGCCGTCGGGCTGCTGCACGGCCTTGGAACGGCCCGCGCCCACGTCGGAACCGGCGTCCGGCTCGGTCAGCACCATCGTCGCGCCCCACTGGCGCTCCAGGGCCAGCTCGGCGAACTTCTTCTGCTCGGGGGTGCCGATGTGCCACAGGATCTGGGCGAAACCGGGGCCCGAGGAGAACATGTAGACCGCCGGGTTGGCGCCCAGTACCTGCTCGGCGATCGCCCAGGTCAGGCTGCGCGGCGCACCGGTGCCGCCGAACTCCGGCGACAGGTCCACCCGGTACCACTCGGCGTCCATCCACGCCTTGTAGGACTTCTTGAAGCTCTCCGGCATGGCGACCGTGCCCTGCGCCGGGTCGAACTTCGGCGGGTTGCGGTCGGCGTCCTCGAACGACTCGGCCAGCGGGCCCTCGGCGAGGCGGTTCACCTCGTCGAGGATGCTGCGCACCGTCTCCTCGTCAAGGTCGGCGTACGGGCCGCTGCCGAGCAGGTCCTGGCGGTTGAACACCTCGAAGAGGTTGAACTCCAGGTCGCGGAGGTTGCTCTTGTAGTGCCCCATCGAACACTCCGTTTGGTCCGGCGGCGACCGGCGGCCCCGCGCAACGTACTGGTCAGTAACTCGACATCATGCTACCCGCTAGTAACCCCTGGCAACCCATCCCGGCGCCCGGTCCGGCGGGTGCCACGCCACCTGAGGGCGCGGTTCGCCGGAGAAAGGTGACACAACTCACATCACCCTGCCAAACCGGTTACCCCTCGGTACAGCGAAACGGACAGGAAGCACGTAAAGCGACAAACAGCTCAATACAACGTCGGCAACTCTTCGTCGGATGTTTCGGAAAAGTGTCATCCCGGCATCCGGCGCGTGGCGGCGACGTCGTTTGGCGAACTTTTGGGGCCGATCGCTTGACGTACATCGCCACATACCGATACCGCAAGGGGCTGATGGGGCGTCTCTGGCCAGATCTGGCAATTGTGAACCGATCACCGCTCTACTCGCTCTTACTGGAGGTGGCACGGGGTCACAAGGGGCCAGATCTCTCCCCGAAGCCTGCTCGAAAGGAGTGAAGCGTCTTGTCGTCTGTCACTGGGTGGCTGAATGACGCCTGGGGAGCGATCGCGGGGGCGACCGCCGGTGGCGACTGGCGGAAGTTCGTTCCGCTGGGGTTCGCGGGTCTCCTGGTGTGGGGGCTGTGGTTGTACCGCGTGATCCTGTCCCGGATGGACAAACCGGTGGTCAACAACTTCCGCACCACCGTCTCGGTCGTGGTCCCGTCCTACCGCGAGGACCCCGAGATCCTGGTGCGCTGCCTGGAGAGCTGGCTCGCGCAGAACCCCAGCGAGGTCATCATCGTCATCGACGTGGGCGACCACGAGGGGCACCGCCGGCTCGCCGAGGTGAGCGACCCGCGCCTGCACGTGCTGGTCTACGAGCACTCCGGCAAGCGCTCGGCGCTCGGCGTGGGCATCCGCGCGGCGCGCGGCGAGATCGTGGTGTTCGCCGACTCCGACACCTGGTGGCAGCCCGGCCTGCTGGACGCGGTGCAGATGCCGTTCGAGGACCCCCAGGTCGGCGGCGTGGGCACCCAGCAGAACGTCTACCAGCGCACCACCAGCGTCTGGCGGCGCATCGCCGACTGGCTGGTCAACCTGCGCTACTACGACTACGTGCCCGCGATGGGCTCCAAGGGCGGCGTCGCCTGCCTGTCGGGCCGCACCGCCGCCTACCGCCGCTCGGTGATCCTGCCGGTGGTGGAGAACCTGGAGAACGAGTTCTTCCTCGGCCGCCGCTGCATCGCCGGCGACGACGGCCGCCTCACCTGGCTGACGCTCTCGCAGGGCTACAAGACCGTGCACCAGTCGTCGGCGCGCGCGATCTCGATGTTCCCCGACTCCTTCCGCGCCTTCGTCAAGCAGCGCATCCGGTGGAGCCGCAACTCCTACCGCTGCTACCTGACCGCGCTGTGGAAGGGCTGGCTCTGGAAGACCCCGTTCGTCACCAAGGTCACCGTGCTGCAGATCCTGCTCACCCCGGTCACCATGGGCGTCACCCTGGGATACCTGATCTTCAGCCGGATCATGGACAACCTGCACCCGCTGGGCGTCGCGCTCGCCATCGGCTGGGTGTTGTTCGGCCGCGGCGTGCGCGGCTGGTCGCACCTCAAGCGGCACCCCGGGGAGATCCTGCTGCTGCCGCTGACCGCGCTGGTCATCATCATGATCTCGCTGCCCATCAAGCTCTACGCGTTCGTGACCATGAACAAGCAGGGATGGCTGACCCGTACCTCCGACCAGGTGGGCGGCGCGGGCCAGAGCGCCGGCTCGTTGCAGGGAGTGGGTTCCTGACGTGACCGACGACCCGATGCTCCCCCCGGCCGGGCGACGGGCCCTGGCGGTGGGACTGGCCCTCGGCGCGGGCCTGGGGGCGGTGCTGGCGGGCGTACCCGCCCAGGCCGCGCCCACGCCCCGACCGGGCGGCGATGCCGCGGGCAGTCCGGCGGCGGGCAATCCGGCCGGAACGCCCGCGGGCAACGCCCCGGCGGCGGGCGGCCCCGCCCCGAACGCCCCCGCCGCCGCCCCCGTCGCGGCGGGGCCCGTCGAGGACGCCAAGCGGCAGGCCGCCCTGGTCGACCAGGAGGACCAGCGGATCATGCAGGTCCGCTCGGTGCTGGCGGCCATCCTCCAGACCGGCGGCGCGGCCACCGCCGCCTGGAAGCGGCCGCAGATCTTCGGCTCCAGCCACGGCAAGACGCTGGTGCTGCCCGCCGTCAACAGCGGCAAGCCCTACACCGTCGCCGACCTGCAACGGTACGGCGGCCGCTACTTCCAGAAGCTCGGCGACGGCTCCTACCTGCTCGGCATCCACGTGTTCGTCTCCGACGGGGCCAAGCTGGTGCTCAGCGCCCCCGGCGGCCTCACGCTGCGGATGGGCTCGATGCCGGGCGCGTTCAGCTCCATCGTCGGCTACGGCGGCAGCATCAAGATCGAGGGCACCGCGCAGCGGCCGGTGCAGATCACCGGGTGGAACAACCGCGCGCGCCGCCCCGACACCGAGGTCGTGGACGGCCGCGCCTACCTGCGCGCGGTCGGCGGCGAGTTCAAGATGAAGCACGCCAAGGTGTCGCACCTCGGGTTCTGGAGCGGCCGCACCGGCGGCGTCGCGCTGACCGGCACCGACCGTCCGGCCAGCGCGTTCAAGCACCTGAACAAGGACCAGCGGCACGCCGCCAAGAAGAAGCGCCTGGAGCAGAACAAGAAGGGCGGCAGCGGCGGCGGGGGCGGCCCCGGCGACATCGAGATCGAGAAGCCCGGCGGCACCGCCACCCACCAGCCGGCCGCCGACCTGGTCACCGGGTCGATCGACGGCAGCACGATCAGCGACACCGCGTTCGGGCTGTTCGTGTCCGGGTCCAACCAGACCCGGATCACCAACAACCGCATCGAGAACAGCCTGGTGCACGGCGTGGTGATGCACCGCTTCGCCAAGAACGCCACGATCCAGAACACGACGGTGGTCGGCAGCAAGGGCGACGGGTTCGTGTTGTCGCGGGCCACCGAGAAGGTCCGCGTCACCAACTGCACCGCCGAGCGCAACGGCCACAACGGCTTCACGCTGAACGGGCAGCCGCTGGCGGCCGGCCCGTCGGCGTCCGGCGAGTCGCTGGAGAGCTTCGGCGAGAGCTCGGTCAACAACAGCGTCGCCAAGGACAACGGCCACTACGGCATCGAGATCCTCGGCGGCGACAAGTTGTCGGTGCAGAACAGCAAGGTCATCGGCGGCGACATGGGCATCGTGGTGCGCTCGAACGCCTCGCAGGTGCAGATCTCCGGCAACCAGCTGTCCAAGCAGGTCCGGCAGGGCATCGCGCTGCGCGACGGGGTGCGCGAGGCGAGCCTGGCGGGCAACACCGTGGTCGGCGCGCGCACCGGCATCTACCTGCGCAACGCCACCGGCAAGCTGATCGGCAACGTGGTGCAGGGCGCGACCGCGCACGGCATCACGCTGCGCGGCGACAACGACGGCTCGCAGGTCCGCAACAACACCCTGAGCGGGTCGGGCACCAGCGCGGTGTCCACCTCCGCCTCCACCGGCGAGGTGGTGAAGGAGGACAACAACACCGGTTCCTGGCACGACACCGCCTCGTTGTGGATGAAGGCGCAGCGGTACGCCAAGCCGATGAACCTCATCTGGGCGGGGGTGTTCCTCATGGTGATCATCTCGATGCTGCGGGCGCGCGGCCCGAACGGGCTGCGCATCGGCCGCACCGGCGTGCACCCCTACGCGCTCCAGCAGGCGATGGAGAAGCGGCAGGTGTGGAGCCTGCCGCGGCGGCCGGGCGGGCAGCCCACGCCGCTGGGCGGCGGCGGGCGGCCCGTCCCGGCGGGCGGCCCGGCG
>NZ_BCRO01000060.1 GCF_001552635.1 Actinomadura hibisca NBRC 15177
CCGGCAGGGGGCCCACCCCCTACATCCCCGGAACAGCAGAAGGGCGAAGCCCTGCTGTGTTTACTTACCGAGGCGGGGGCTCCGCCCCCACACCCCCGGAACCGGCTCCGCCACACAACCACGTCACGGTGGCGCGGGAACAACCGGGTTCTAGGGACGTGAACTGTGCAAGGTCTATAGAAGACGAACCGTGCAAGCTCTGTAGGCATGGTGTTGTGTGGGCTGGTAGGGCGGGCGGAGCCGGGGTGGCCTTGAGGGGTGCAGGGGGCGGAGCTCTCTGTCAGGGGGTTGTAGGGGGACGGCGTCCCCCTGCCGGGGTTCTAGCGAAGGCGCTTATCCCTCCGGTAGTCGCTCCAGCACCACCAAAGGAATCTCCCGCCCCGCCTTGGCCTGATAGGCGTTGTACTGCGGGAAGATCTCCGCCATCGTGCGCCACAGCTCCGGTCGCTCCGCCGCCGTCGCGTCGCGTGCCCGCGCGCGGAACTTGTCGGCCCCGACCTGTAGGTGCACTTCCGGATTCTCGGACAGGTTCAGGTACCACGCCGGGTGCCGGGGCGCGCCGCCGTTCGAGGCGACCAGCAGGAGCCGGTCGCCGTCGCGGCCGTAGATCAGCGCGGTGCGCCGCAGCTTGCCGGACCGGCGGCCCCGCGTGGTGAGCAGCAGCGACGGCAGGCCCTGGTACATGTGGCCCTTCGCGCCGTCGCTCTCGACGTAGGTGCGGATGTGCGCGGCGACCCAGCCGGTGGTGTTGTCGATGACCTCTTCGTCGTGCGTCGTCACGGGCGCTCCTTCGCGGTCAATCGGAAGACGGGGATCAGGACGGCCGCGACCGCCACGTGTGCGAGCGCCAGTACGGCCTTGCTCCCGCCGGTCGCCTCCACGGTGAACAGTGGCACGAACGACAGCAGCAGGAAAAGTGAGGCGACGACCGTCCAGATCGTGGCGGCGCGGCGCGCCACCCGCTCCAGCACGGCGAGCAGGCCCCAGCCCAGCAGCGAGAACGCCAGGGCCATCACGATGAACGCGGCCGCTCCCAGGTCCTGCGGGTCCTGGCCGGGCGAGGAGACGACCAGGTCGTTGCCGAGCAGCGGTTCGCCGACCGCCCATACGACGGCGCTCGCCACGGTCGCCCCGGCCACGGCGAGCGCGCGTCGGCCGCGGCGGGCGCTCGTGCCGATGCCGGTGGTGCTGAGTGTTGCGGACACGGCTCCTCCTTGAGTGACTACATAGTTGGGGTTCTCAAGTTTTTGAGGAGCGTAACCCACATACTTGAGAACCTCAATAATCAAGTGGGTGAAGGAGAACGTAGGATCGGGGCATGAGCGTTACGCCGATCGTCGCCGAGCTGACCGACCTCGTCTTCCAGGTCGCCGGGCGGCTGAGCGCGGAGTTCAACGCGGCGGCGGCCGAGCTGGACCTGCCGCCCGCCCAGGCCCTGGCCCTGTCCACGCTGTGCGAGCCGGTCCCGATGCGCGAGATGGCCGACCGCCTGCACTGCGACGCCTCGAACGTGACCGGCATCGTGGACGGCCTGGAGCGCCGCGGCCTGGTCACACGGCAGCCCGCCCCGCACGACCGGCGGGTCAAGCACCTGGTGCTCACCGAGGAAGGCGCGCGGCGGCGGGACCTGCTGCTGGAGCGCAGCCAGGCCGAGGCCGCCGAACTGTTCGCCTTCCCCGACGCCGACCGGCGCCACCTGCGCGACCTGCTCGCCCGCGTCGTGGATGCCCGTGCCTGAACGCCATATCCGGCCGCTTGCACCTGAACGCCGTCCCTGGACGCTCGCGCCCGAACGCCGTCTCTGGACGTCGGCGCCTGCAGGCCGTCACAACGCAGGAAGTCCCTCGCAATGCAGAAAGCCCCCGGACCCACACGGATCCGGGAGCCTCCCCCTAAGCCCTACCTACAACGGAATGTTGCCGTGCGTCCCCCGCGCCGGGATCGCCTCGGCGATGGCGCGCGCCAGCGCCATGCGCGTCTCCGTCGGGCTCACCATCTCGTCGATGACGCCCAGCTCGCGGGCCCGCTCCAGCCCCCCGGAGAGCTTCTCGTGCTCGGCGGCCAGTTCCGCCTCCAGCGCCGGGCGCTCCTCCTCCGAGACGGCCGCGAGCTTGCGCCGGTGCAGCACCCGCACCGCCGCGACCGCGCCCATCACGCCGAACTCCGCGCTCGGCCAGGTGAACACCTTGGTCGCGCCCAGCGAGCGCGAGTTCATCGCGATGTACGCGCCGCCGTACGCCTTGCGCGTCACCAGCGTGACCCGCGGGACCGTCGCCGCCGCGAACGCGTGCAGCAGCTTCGCCCCGCGCCGCACCACGCCGTCGTGCTCCTGGCCCACGCCCGGCAGGTAGCCGGGCACGTCCACCAGCACCACCAGCGGCACGCCGAACGCGTCGCACATCCGCACGAACCGCGCCGACTTCTCCGCCGACGTGGCGTCCAGGCAGCCGCCCAACCGCAGCGGGTTGTTGGCGATGATCCCGACCGTGCGGCCGCCGAGGCGGCCCAGCGAGGTCACGATGTTGGGCGCCCACTTGGGGTGCAGCTCGACGTAGGAGTCCTCGCTGTCCACCACGCCCTTGACCAGCGGCATCACGCTGTAGGCGCGGCGCGGGTTGTCCGGCAGCAGCGTGGAGAAGTCGCGCTCGACGACCTCGTCGGTGCGCAGCCGCCCCTGGTGGCCGAGCAGCACCGCGAGCTTGCGGCCCTGCGCGATCGCCTCGGTGTCGTCCTTGGCGACCACGTGCACCACGCCGGACTTGCGGGAGTGCGGCTCGTGGCCGCCCAGGCCCGCCATGTCGATCTCCTCGCCGGTGACCGAGCGGACCACGTCCGGGCCGGTGACGAAGATCTTGCCGCCCTGGGACAACACCACGATGTCGGTGAGCGCCGGGCCGTAGGCGGCGCCGCCCGCGGCCGCGCCGAGCACCACCGAGATCTGCGGGACGATGCCGGACGCCCGCGTCATCGCCGCGAACACCTGGCCGACGGCGTGCAGCGACTCCACGCCCTCGGCCAGGCGCGCGCCGCCCGAGTGCCACAGCCCGATGATGGGCAGCCGCTCGCGGACGGCGTGGTCGTAGGCCGCCACCATCGCCTCGCAGCCCGCCGCGCCCATCGCGCCGCCCTGGATGCGCGGGTCGGAGGCGAACGCCACCACCGGCAGGCCCTCGACCCGCCCGACGCCGGCGAGCGCGCCGCTGCCGTCGTTCTCGTCGTTGATCGGCCGGAAGCTGCCCTGGTCGAACAGCGCGACGAGCCGGAGCCGCGGGTGCCGCGGGTCGAGGTCGGCCTGCTGGTCGGTGGCCGGGGTCAGCGGCCGGTTGTCGAGAACGGTCACGGTCGGAAGCTCCTTAGGTCACTGCGCGCACGGCGGAGCGGGTCTCGCTCAGACGGCGCGGCGGAAGGCGACCGACACGTTGTGGCCGCCGAAGCCGAACGAGTTGTTGAGGGCGGCGAGCGGGCCGTCGGGCAGCTTGCGCGGCTCGCCGCGCACGATGTCCAGGTCGACCTCGTCGTCCAGGTCCTCCAGGTTGGCGGTGGCGGGCACCAGGCCCTCCCGCAGCGTCAGGATGGTGATCACCGACTCCAGCGCGCCCGCGCCGCCCAGCAGGTGGCCGGTCATCGACTTGGTGGCGGTGACGTTGATGCGGGCGGCGGCGTCCTCGCCGAGCGCGGCCTTGATGGAGTTCAGCTCGGGGACGTCGCCGGCGGGCGTGGAGGTGGCGTGCGCGTTGACGTGCACGATCTCCTCGGGCCGCAGGCCCGCGTCGGTCAGCGCCCGGCGCATCGCCTTGGCCTGGCCGCCGCCGCTCGGGTCGGGCAGCACGATGTCGTAGGCGTCGCCGGAGTAGCCGGCGCCGGCCGCGATCGCGTGGATGCGGGCGCCGCGCGCGCGGGCGTGCTCCTCGGACTCCAGGATCATCACGGCCGCGCCCTCGCCGAGCACGAACCCGTCGCGGTTCTTGTCGTAGGGCCGGGACGCGCGCTCGGGCTCGTCGTTGCGGGTCGACATCGCGCGCATCGCGCCGAAGGACGCCATCTGCAACGGGTGGATGCACGACTCGGTGCCGCCGCAGATCACGACGTCGGCGCGGCCCGCGCGGATCATGTCGATGGCGTAGCCGACGGCCTCGCCGCTGGAGGCGCAGGCGCTCACCAGGGCGTGCGAACCGGCCATCGCGCCGAACTCGATGCCGACGTGCCCGGAGGCGCCGTTGGGCATCAGCATCGGCACGGTGAAGGGCGAGACCCGCGACCAGCCCTTCTCGCGGAACACGTCGTAGCTGTTGAGGGCGGTGTGCAGGCCGCCGATGCCGCTGGACAGCACCACGCCGAGCCGGTCGCCGTCCACGGTGGCGCCCTCGGGCGCGGCCGCGGCCTCCTCGGCGGCCTTGCGGCCCTTCTTGGCGGCGGGCGGCGCGTACCCGGCGTCCGCCCACGCCTCCCGCGCGGCGATCAAAGCGATGGCCTGGTTGCGGTCCAGGCGGCGCAGCTGCGGGCGCGGGATGCTCTCGGCCGGGTCGACCTTGAGCTGCGCGGCGAACCGCACCGGCAGCTCCTCGACGCCTTCCCAGTCAAGGTTGCGCACCCCGGACTCGCCGGCGAGCAGCGCGGACCAGGTCGACGGCACGTCTCCGCCGAGCGGTGTCGTGGCGCCGAGTCCGGTCACGACGACAGTGGTCGGGCTGTTGCTCATAGTGAGTGCTCCTCGCAAACTGGGGGGTGCGGTGGCGGCGCGCCGTCGGACCGGGGCGGGGCCCGGTGGGCCCGCGCTGGGGGTCGGCGGCGCGCCGCTCCTGCGGCTAGCCCTGCTGCTGCAGGTTCTGGACGAAGTTGATGACGTCCTTGACCGTCTTCAGGTTGCGCAGCTCGTCGTCGGGGATCTCGACACCGAACTGGTCCTGCGCGGCCACCGCGATCTCTACCATCGACAGGGAGTCGATGTCGAGGTCGTCGATGAAGTTCTTCTCCGGGGTGACCTCGGACTTGTCGATGCCGACGATCTCGTCGATGATCGCGGCCAGGCCGTCGAGGATCTCCTGCTCGGTGGCAACTGCCATGGTGTTTCCGTTCTCCTTCGTGGGTTGGTCCAGAGCCGGCGCGGACGGCGCTAGGGGATCTGGATGACTTGGGCAGCGTAGGCCAATCCGGCGCCGAACCCGATCAGCAGGGCCGGGGCGCCGGACGGCACGTCGCCGCGTTCGATCATGCGGGCCAGCGCCATCGGGATCGAGGCGCCCGAGGTGTTGCCCGAGCGCACGATGTCGTGGGCGACCACCGCGTTGACGGCCTTCACCTTGCGGGCGATGGCGTCGATGATGCGCAGGTTGGCCTGGTGCGGCACCAGCGCCGCCAGGTCCTCGGGGGCCACCCCGGCGCGCTCGCACGCCTCCAGCGCGACGGGCGCGATGGCGGTGGTGGCCCAGCGGAAGACCGCCTGGCCGTCCTGCAGGATGAACGACTGCCGGTTCTTGACCTGGATGCGGTCGGACTGGTCGCCGGCGCTGCCCCACACCACCGGGCCGACGCCCGGCTCGGCGCTGCGGCCGACGACCGCGGCGCCCGCGCCGTCGGCGAAGATGATGCTGGTGGAGCGGTCGGTCCAGTCCAGCCACTGCGACATCTTCTCGGCGCCGATCACCAGCACGTTGCGGGCGGCGCCGGTGCGGATCGCCGAGTCGGCGGCCGACAGCGCGTAGCAGAAGCCCGAGCAGGCGGCGTTGAGGTCGTAGGCGCCGGGGGCGGGGATGCCCAGCCGGTGCGCGACGGTGGCGGCGTTGTTGGGCAGCGGCGTCTCGTTGGAGCAGGTCGCCAGGATGACCAGGTCGACGTCCTCGGCCGGGAGCCCGGCCGCCGCCAGCGCCTTGCCGCCGGCGTGCACGGCCATGTCGGCGATGGTCTCCTCGGGGCCGGCGATCCGGCGCTCCTCGATGCCGACGCGGCTGCGGATCCACTCGTCGTTGGTGTCCATCAGCTTGGCCAGGTCGTCGTTGGTGACGACGTTGGCGGGCTGGTAGTCGCCGAAGGCCAGGACGCGGGAGCCGGGCGCGAGCTCGGGCATGCGCAGCCGGAGCGGTCTGGGGGCGCTCACGAGGTGTGCGCCTTGATCAGCTCGCGGGCCTTGTCGAGGTCCTCGGGGCTCTTCAGGGCGAGCAGCTCCACGCCCTTCAGCTCGCGGCGGGCGAGGCCCACCAGCGTGCCCGCGGGCGGCAGCTCGATGATCGCGGTGACGCCCAGCTCGCGGATGGTCGCCATGCAGGCGTCCCAGCGGACCGGGGCGCTGACCTGGGCGACCAGCCGCGCCAGGTAGTCGCGGCCGGAGTCGACGACCGCGCCGTCGCGGTTGGACAGCAGCGTGATCGCCGGGTCGGCGACCGGCGCGCCGGGGGCCAGCCGCTCCAGCGTCGCCACGGCGGGGGCCATGTGCTCGGTGTGGAAGGCGCCCGCGACCGACAGGGACCGCAGCCGCGCCTTGGCGGGCGGCTCGTCGGCGAACCCGGCGAGCTGCGCCATGGTCCCGGCGGCGACGACCTGGCCCGCGCCGTTGACGTTGGCGGGGGTGAGGCCGTGCTTCTCGATGGCGGCGAGGACCTCGTCGGCGTCGCCGCCCAGCACGGCGGTCATGCCGGTCTCGGTGACGGCGGCGGCCTCGGCCATGGCGCGGCCGCGCTCGCGGACCAGCACCAGCGCGGCCTCGGGGGACAGCACCCCGGAGATCGCGGCGGCGGCCAGCTCGCCGACGCTGTGCCCGGCGACGGCGTCGGGCCGCCCGCCGTCGGGGTAGAGGGCCTCGTAGGCCGCCAGCGCCGCGCCGACCAGCAGGGGCTGCGCGACGGCGGTGTCGCGGATCTCCTCGGCGTCGGCGGTGGTGCCGTAGCGGACCAGGTCCAGGCCCGTGACCGCCGACCACCAGGCGAGCCGGTCGGCGACTCCGGGTACCTCAAGCCACGGCTGCAGGAATCCGGGGGACTGGGCGCCCTGGCCGGGCGATGCGAGGAGAATCACAGCGATAAGCCTGCCCGTTGCGGGCGGGCCCTGCCGATGCGGATCGGTACGAAGTTTCGCCGGAGGGGTTTGTACGACCTCTACAAGGCGGGAGAAGGGGACATTCCGTGGCGCGGATGGCCCGCGGGCCCCGGGAGGCGCGCGTCAGGTGCGCGGGAGGCGGGCGGCGAACCGTCCCAGGACCAGCGCGATCCGCAGCGTGAAGGCGTTGCGGCCGTCGGTGGGGGCGAGGCCCGTCAGCTCGGTGACCCGGCGCAGCCGGTAACGCACCGTGTTGGGGTGGACGAACAGCAGCCGCGCGGTCGCCTCCAGTGACGAACCCTGCTCCAGGTAGGTGGCCAGGGTGTCCAGCAGCGGGGCCCCGGCGGCCTTCATCGGGTTGTAGACGTGCTCGACCAGGTAGCGGCGGGCGGCGTCGTCGCCGTCCAGGGCCCGTTCGGGCAGCAGTTCCGAGGCCAGCACCGGGCGCGGCGCGTCCGGCCAGCCGGCGGCGGCGCGCAGCCCGGCCATCGCGGCGCGGGCCGAGACGGTGGAGTCGTACAGGTCGTCGACCGGGGGGCCGACCACGACGGGGCCGGGCCCGCACTTGGCGGCGATGGGGCGGGCGGCCTCCAGCGGGTCGTCGGCCCCGCCGACGATCACCACGACGCGGCGGCCCTGCACCCCGGCCAGCACGTCCACCCGCGCGCGGCGGGCGGCCAGCTGCATCTGGTCGATGCTGACCTCGGGCTCCTCGTCCTCGGAGGTGTACCCGGCGATCACGGTGACGGGCTTGGAGGTCCAGCCGAGCGCGGCGGCCCAGGAGTGCATGCCGTCGTCGACCTCGCCGCGCAGCACGGCGTTGACCACCAGGGCCTCCAGCCGGGCGTCCCAGGCGGCGCGCGTCTCGGCGGCCTGGGCGTAGACCTGGGCGGCGCCGAACGCCACGTCCCGGGTGTAGCGCAGGATCGCCTCGCGGAGCTGGGGCTCGCCGCCGGGCGCGGCCAGCTCGCCCAGCCGGGTCTCCACCACGTCGATGATCACCCGGACCATGTCGATGGTGTGCTTGAGCTTGATCGCCCGCATCAGCTCCCGGGGCGCGGTGCCGAACACCTCCCCGGCGATCGCCGGTTTCGACTGCTCGGCGCTCTTGAACCACTCGACGAACGCGGCGATGCCCGCCTGGGCGACCAGGCCGATCCAGGAGCGCTGCTCCGGCGGCATCCGCCGGAACCAGGGGAGCTGCTCCTCCATGCTGGCCAGCGCTGCGGTGCCGAAGGTGCCCATGGCCTTCTCCAGGCGGGCGGTCGTCTGCTCGCGGATGGCGGCCTCGTTCGCGGTGTCCACCCGACCAAGGGTGCCATCACCCGGGCGATGGCCCGGCACGACGGGCCCGGACGCGCCGCCGGGAAAGGGCGGGAGCGACGGCCGCCGTGGGGCTCCGGCGGACCGGTGGCCGGTCCCGGTCAGTGCCGGGACACCTCGGCGGAGTGGCCGAGGGCGATGGCGGTGAGGTTGCGCAGCGACGTCGATCCGGGGGCCAGGTAGTCGCTGTGACCTGCGGTCCCGGCGTCGAAGACGCGGGCGCCGAACGGTCCGGAGACCGGGTCGGCGCCCAGGCCGAGGCCGAGGAACCGCACGTGCGGGACGCCCTCCATCCAGTCGCCGCTGCCGCGCCCGGCCCAGACGCGGGCGGTGCGGCCGAGCTGGGAGGCGCGCACGGCGGTGGTGCCGGGGCTGCCGAACAGGGCGATGTCGGTGACCGCGCGCCAGGCCGCCCCGTCCGGCCCGCGGCCCTCCAGCGCGGCGCGGCCGCACACCACCGAGCCGTAGCTGTGGCACAGCAGCCCGAAGCGGGCGCCGGGGTTGACGCCGTGCACGCCCACCAGGAAGCGGCGCAGTTCGGCCGCGCCCTGCTGGGCGCGCTCGTCGGTCAGCACGTCGCTGCTGAAAGTTTTGGGGGAGGCGTAGCCGAGCCAGGCGACGACGGCGAGGTCGGTGGCGGGGTCGGTGCCGGGGGAGGAGCGGCGCGCCTGATCGTAGACGGCGCGGATGCCGCCGCCGGGCGCGGCCCAGGGCCGTCCGGCCTTGAAGTCGAAGCCGCTGAGGGTGGTGTCGGCGCCGGGCACCAGCAGCGCCACCCGGCGGGCGCGGGTCAGGTCGCCGACCACCTCGACGGCCTGGCCTCGGCCGCGCGCGTCGAACGACAGGAACCGGCGGCCCGGCTGGAGGAACGCGCCGAGCGCCTTGGCGCGGTCGCGGTCGTGCACCTTGTGGGCGGTCTCCAGCGCCAGCTCGATCGAGCGGCGCTCGGCGGCGTACCGGGCGTCCAGGGTGGACGGCGCCAGCGTCGGCACGGGCCCGGGGGCCGCGTACGGGTCGGCGTGGCCGGTCCCGGCGGTCGTCAGCAGCACGCCGCCGATGGTGACCGCGCACGCCAGGAACCGGCGCAGGCGGCGGGCGCGGCGCGGCGGGGAGGCGGGGCGGGCCGGCAGGCGTGCTGGGAGGCGGCTCGGCAGGTGGGGCGGCATGGCCTGTCTTTCTACCGGATGTCCTGGGGTGCTCCGGGAAACCGGGGGTCGGGCAGCGTGTTCGGGGACGCGGCTCCTCCATGAGATGTACGGAGCGGCCCGGAAGTTTGGCTCAAGATCGTTCCGATCGGCGGCGGCCGTGCGCTAGGGCGGCGAGGCCCGCCAGCGCGAGCGCGAGCGCGAACGCGGGCAGCCACAGCAGCCTCGCCAGGGGCCATCCCGGGTCGTCGGGGCAGTCGTGCAGGCCCGGCAGCGGCCCGGCGGCCAGCAGCAGGACGACGGTGACCGACATCATGGCGGTCTGGTGCCACAGGAAGACGGTCATCGCGCCCAGGTTGGCGGCCGCGACCGTCGCCCAGGCGCGCGGGCGGCGCGTCCAGCGGGTGAGCGGTCCGCGCAGCAGCAGAGCGAGGCCGGTCTGCGCGAGCCCGAACGCCACGGCCGCCAGCGTCGGCGGGTTGAGGTTGGAGACCTCCGCGCCCGGCACCCCGACCATGCTGGCGGGATATCCGGCCCACAACACCAGACCGACGGTGGCGAGCGCGCCGCCCACCAGCAGGAAGGCGGCGGCGCGGACGCCCGCGAACGCGCCGTGCGCCCACGCCACGCCCAGCGAGAACGGCACCAGCCAGCCGGTCAGGACCGTCGCCCAGCCGAGCCAGGCCGGGCCGTCCAGCCCGAAGCGGACCACGTCCACCAGCGCCGTCGCCGCCACGGCCGCGACGGGGAGCCGCCACCGGTACCGGAACCAGGCCACTGAGACGAGCGGGGCCAGCGCCGTCAGCACGCCGTAGACGATCAGGAACCACAGGGGGCTGAGCACGAGCTTCACCAGAGTCCGGACCGTGCCGGGCGGGAAGCCGCCCAGCCACAGGGCGAGCGCCGCCGGAACCCAGACGATCAGCAGCAGCGGCACCGGCCGCCACAGCCGCGCCAGGCGTTGCTTCGCCCAGGCGAAGGGGGCCACACCCGGCCGCAGGCCCTTGGCGGCCCCGTATCCGCCGACCAGGAAGAAGACCGCCAGGGTCTGGAGCACCCAGGAGACGGGCGTGAGCGCGGGCCGCTCGGCCAGCGGGCTGACGGTGCGCAGCCCGCCGCCGGTGGCGGTGAGCGCGGTGATCAGCCAGTGGCCGAGGACGACGCCGAGGATCGCCAGGGCGCGCAGGGCGTCCACGGCCCGGTCGCGGTGGGCGGGGGTGGCGGCGTCGACGCGCGCGGCGAAGCGGTCGAACGCGCTCGCCGGGCGGTACCCATTCGGGTGGGGCTCGTTCGGGCAGGACTCGTTCGAGCGGGGTTCGCTCAGGCGCTGGTAGCGGGCGGCGTGCCAGGCGGGCAAGCCGAGGACCTTGGCGGCGCGGGGGCTCTCGTGGTCAGCCATGCCGCACCTCCGCGTCCCGGCCGAGCGCGATCAGGGCGAGGTTGCGCAGCGCGGTCGATCCGGGCTTGAGGTAGGCGCTGTGCGGACCGGCCCCGGCGTCGAAACGGCGCGCGCCGAAAGCGGGGGAGAGCGGGTCACGGCCGAAGCCCAGCCCGGCCATCCGGACTTTCGGGATGTACTGCATCCAGTCGCCTCGGGCGCGGCCCGCCCAGACCTTGGCGGTCGTCCTCAGGTCGGCGACCGATCCGGCGGTGGTGCCGGGGCTGCCGTAGAGGGCGATCTCGTCCACCGGCAGGCCCTTGGCGCGGCCGCACACCACCGAGCCGTAACTGTGGCACAGCAGGCCGATCCTCGCGCCCGGACTGGTCCTGCCGAACCCGGCGATCAGGGTGCGCAGGTCGCGGGCCGCGTCGTCGGCGTGCCCGGTGCCTAGGACGGCCGGGCTGAGCGTGGACGGGGAGTCGTAGCCGAGCCAGGCCACTACCGTCAGCCGCGTGCCGGGCGCGGTGCGGCGGGCCTGCTCCTGGAGGGCGCGTGCGCCTCCGCCCGCCCACTTCCAGGAGTCGAAGTTGGTGAGGTTGCCGTCCGCGCCGGGGACCACGACCGCGATCCGGTCGGCGCGTCCGAGGTCGCCCAGGACCTCCACGACGCGGCCGTGGCCGCGCGCGTCGAACGACAGGAACCGGCGGCCCGGCTTCAGGAAGGCCCCGAGGGCGCGGGCGCGGCCGGTGTCGCCGACGCGCTCGGCGGTCGCGCGGGCCCGCCCGATGTCGTGCCGGACGGCGTTGTAACGGGCCGCCAGCGCGGACGACGACAGCTCCGGCAGCGCGGCGGGCGCGGCGTAGGGACCCGACCCGGCCTGCGCGGAGGTGACCGAGGCCGTCACCGCCAGAACCGCCGATACCGCCGCGTACCTGTGCATCAGGGGGCCTTCCTGGTCAGCGGAGTGCGTTCACCAGGAAGCTAGAAATCGGGACCCCTCGTGCAGATCAACCGGCGGTGCCGTCTTCGGACGTACCACCGGGGTATGACGCGGTCTACCGGCAGGCGTCAATCGCCGGGTCGCACCAGCCCCACCTCGTACGCGTAGACGATCGCCTGCGGCCGGTCGCGCAGGCCCAGCTTCATCAGGATGCGGCCGAAGTGCGTCTTGACGGTCTGCTCGGCCACCACCAGCTCGGCGGCGATCTCGCCGTTGGACAACCCGCGCGCCACCAGCGCCAGCACCTCGGTCTCCCGCTCGGTCAGCGCCTCCAGCCGCTCGCGGGACGGGGCGCGCGGCGCGCCCAGCCGGGAGAACTCCGCGATCAGCCGCCTGGTGATCGACGGCGACAACAACGCGTCGCCCGCCGCCACCACCCGCACCGCCTCGGCCAGCTCCCCGGCCGAGGCGTCCTTGAGCAGGAACCCGCTGGCCCCGGCGCGCAGCGCCTCGTAGACGTAGTCGTCCAGGTCGAAGGTGGTGAGCATCAGGACCTTGGGGCGCTCGGCGTCGCCGGGCTCCGACAGCAGGGCGCGGGTGGCGGCCAGGCCGTCCATGACCGGCATCCGCACGTCCATCAGCACCACGTCGGGCCGCAGTTCGGCGATCACGCGCAGGCCCTCGGCACCGTTGACGGCCTCGCCCACCACCTCGATGTCGGGCTGGGCGTTCAGCAGCACGCCGAAGCCGGTGCGCACCATGCCCTGGTCGTCCACGATCACCACGCGCACGCTCATCGGGGGTCCTTCACGGGCAGGGCGGCGGTCACGGCGAATCCCCCTTCTGGCGTGGGCCCGGCGGCCAGCGTGCCGCCCAGCATCGCGGCCCGCTCGCGCATCCCGACCAGGCCGTGCCCGCCGCCGGGGGGCGAGGGGGTCGGCCGCCGGCCGGGCGGGGCGGGCCCGTTGACGATCTCCAGCCGAAGTATGCCGCCCGCGCGCTCGGCGTTGAGCCGGACCCGGCTGCCGGGGGCGTGCCGCATCGCGTTGCTCAGCGCCTCCTGGACGATCCGGTAGGCGGTCAGGGCGACGCCCGGCGGCAGCCGGTCCAGGTCGCCCGCCCGGTGCTCGGTGACGGCGAGGCCGGTGCCGCGGGCGTGCGCGACCAGCTCGTCCAGCCGGTCGAGGCCGGGCTGCGGCGCGGTCTCGGCGCCGTCGGCCGAGCGGAGCACGCCGAGGACGCGGCGCAGCTCGGTGAGGGCGTCCAGCGCGGTCGCGCGGATCTCGGCGAGGTCGGTCCGGGTCTCGTCGGGCAGCTCGGCGACCTTGTAGGGGGCGGCCTCGGCCTGGATGGCGATCATCGACATGTGGTGCGCGACCACGTCGTGCAGCTCGCGGGCGATGCGCTGGCGCTCGGTCAGCACGGCCTCGGCGTCCTGGTGCCGCTTCTCCTGCTCCGCCAGCGCGCGCCGGGCGGAGGTGCGCAGCCGGACGGTGTAGCCGACCAGCAGCGCGAGCAGCAGCAGCAGGATCGCGCCGGGCGCGCTCTGCGCGTCCTTGATCAACGCTCCCGCCAGCGAGATCAGCCCCGCCCCGACCGTGACGTTCCGGGGGCAGCGCACCGCCACCGTGTACAGGCAGGCCATCGCGACGAACGACCCGGCGGGGACGTAGGGGACCGTCAGCCAGTCGCCGACGTCGACCAGCGCCATCGCCAGGAAGCTCAGCCGCCAGGCGGCCAGCGGATGCCGGTCGCGCAGCAGCAGCGGCAGGCACACCAGGGCCGCCGAGAACAGCAGGGTGCGGTCGCCGGGGTGCAGACCGCGCCTGGCGGTCTCGGTCTGGAGCAGCGAGTACGAACCGGCGGTCAGGGCGACGGTGAGCCCGATGCCGACGAGGGCGACCACCAGGCCGTAGGGCAGGCGGCCGACGCCGATCCAGCGTGTCCAGGCCAGCCAGCGGGGCCAGGGCCGGTGCGCGGGGACGGGATCGGCCCTCCCGGTCACGGCGGCGTCCAGCACGCCCACCAGCAGGGTGCGCAACCTGCCCGTTTCGTCGGAGTTCTCGCCGGTCATGGTCACAGGGTAGGGACCGGGCGGGCGCCGCCGGATGACACCGGGGAGCCAGGTGGCGTCATACCGGGGTAGGGGGTCGCCGCTTCGCCCACCGCCGGTCGAAGGGCGTGCATCCGGGCGGACTAGCGTGGACCGACCGCCACCGGGAGGAAACGATGACCGAGATCACGCACCGCTCCGTCACGTCGGCCAGCGGGCTGACCATGCATGTGGCCGAAGCCGGGCAGGGGCCCCTGGTCCTGCTGCTGCACGGTTTCCCCGAGTGCTGGTACTCCTGGCGGCACCAGCTCACCGCCCTGGCCGAGGCCGGTTTCCACGCCGTCGCGCCCGACCAGCGCGGCTACGGGCGGACCGGCGGGCCCGACGCGGTGGACCAGTACTCGATCCTGCACCTGGCGGGCGACGCCGTCGGGCTGATCGACGCGCTCGGCGAGGAGCGGGCCGTGGTCGTCGGCCACGACTGGGGCGCGCCGGTGGCCTGGGCGGTCGCGCAGCTGCGGCCCGACAAGGTCAGGGGAGTGGCGGCGCTGTCGGTGCCGCACCGGCCGCGCTCGTCCAGGCCGCCGGTGGAGACGATGCGCCGGGTGTTCGGCGACGGGTTCTACATGGTGCACTTCCAGCGGCCGGACGTCCCCGAGGCGGAGCTGGAGCGGGACCCGGCGGCGACGTTCCGGGGCCTGCTGTACGCCGCGTCCGGCGACGCGCCCGACTTCCTGCCGTTCATCCCCGAAGGCGGCGGCTTCCTGGACGTGTGCCCGCAGCCCGCCGAGCTCCCGCCGTGGCTGACCGAGGACGACATCGCCGCCTACGTGGCCGAATACGCCGACAGCGGCTTCACCGGCCCCCTCAACTGGTACCGGAACCTGGACCGCAACTGGGACCTGACGGCCGCCTGGCACCGCGCCCCGATCACCCCGCCCGCCCTCTACATCACCGGCGACCGCGACATGGTGGCGGTCGGCGCGCGGGACGCCATCGACCGGCTGAAGACCTTCGTGCCGGACCTGCGCGACACCGTCTGGCTGCCCGGCTGCGGCCACTGGACGCAGCAGGAGCGGCCCGCCGAGGTCAACCGGGCGCTGCTGGAGTTCCTGCGCTCGCTCTGAGAAATGTCGGAGGCGGCGCGTACGGTCGCGGCGTGAACCGCACCGACCGGTTGTACGCGCTGGTGGAGGAGCTGCGCGCCTGCGCGCCCCGCCGCCGGACCGCCCGCGAGCTGGCCGCCCGCTACGAGGTCAGCGTCCGCACGATCGAGCGCGACATCGGCGCGCTCCAGCAGGCGGGCGTGCCGATCTACTCCGACGTCGGCCGCAGCGGCGGCTACACGCTGGACAAGAGCCGCACGCTGCCGCCGCTGAACTTCACCCCGGCCGAGGCCGTCGCCGTCGCGATCACGCTGGGCCGCGCGCAGGGCTCGCCGTTCTCGCGCAGCGCCCGCACCGCCCTGCACAAGATCGTCGCGGCGATGTCGGCGGCCGACGGCGCGACCGCGCGGCGGCTGGCCGGGCGCATCCGCTTCGTGGAGGCGCCGGACGAGCCCGCCCCGGGCTCGGTGCCCGCGGTGCTGGAGGAGGCGATGGCGGCCCGGCGCGTGGTGCGGCTGACCTACGTCGACGGCTCCGGCGCCGAGACCGAGCGCGACGTCGAGCCGGTGGCCTTCACGGCGGCGTCGCTGCGCTGGTACCTGATCGGCTGGTGCCGGCTGCGCGGCGAGGGACGGATGTTCCGGATCGACCGTGTGCGCCGGGCCGTCCTGCTGGAGGAGCCCGCGCCCGAGCGCGCCTTCGAGGACGTGGCCGACGGGCCGGCCGCGCTCAGCATCCGCGCGCTGGAATTCGTCTGAGAAACACCGACACAGGGTTGTCGCCCACCTGTTCGACCCTGAGGGGGAAGGCACACCCACCCGAACGGAGCGACCCATGACCACCCCCGCCTACGACACCGTCAACTGGTTCCAGATCGGCACCGACGACTCGGCGACGGCCCAGCGCTTCTACAGCGAGCTGTTCGGCTGGAAGTTCACCCTGGACCCGAAGGACGCCTACTCGCTGATCAGCTTCCGGGGCGACGAGCAGCCCAGCGGCGGCATGACGGCCACCGACCCCGAGAGCAACCACGCCAACTTCCTGGTCGTGGTGCGCGACGTGGCGGCGGCCTGCGCCAAGGCGGAGGCGGCGGGCGGCAAGGTCGTCGTGCCCGCGATCACCGCGCCGAGCGGCCTGGTGTTCGCCACGATCGCCGACCCGGCGGGCAACGAGTTCGGCGTCTACTCCCCGCCCCCGTCCCCCTGACGGACCGCCACCCACCCCCTTCACCTTCACCGGCTTCATTGCCTCCGTCGTGCGGTGGCCCCGGACATGCGGAAGGGCCCTCCGAAGGCTTCGGAGGGCCCTTCCCGGGGCGGGTCACCAGATCACGGCCTACACCTCCGTGATCCCGGCGGCCTGCCCCGGTGTCAGCACGCGCCGCCGGTCAGGACTCGCCGCCGGTGTTGCTCTCGGCGGTCTGCACGCCGCCGGCGAACACGGTGCTCACGTCGGCGTCGAGGCGGTAGCGCTCGATCGCCTGCTGGAGCACCTCGTGCTTGACGTCGCCCTGCGCCGCCAGGCGGGTGAGCACGGCCAGCACGATCGAGGCCGAGTCCACGTGGAAGAAGCGGCGGGCGGCGGCGCGGGTGTCGGAGAACCCGTACCCGTCGGTGCCGAGCGAGGAGTAGTCCCCGGGCACCCACTGGGCGATCTGGTCCGGGACGGCCCGCATGAAGTCCGACACCGCGACGATCGGCCCCTGCGCGTCGGCCAGCTTCTGCGTGACGTACGGGGTGCGCGGCTCGGCGTCGGGGTTGAGCAGGTTCCAGCGGTCGGTCGCGGCCGCGTCGCGGGCCAGCTCGTTCCACGAGGTCGCCGACCACACGTCGGCGGCCACGCCCCAGTCCTCGGCCAGCAGGCGCTGCGCCTCCAGCGCCCAGCGGCCCGCCACGCCCGAGGCCAGGATCTGCGCCCTGGGCGCGTCGCCGTTGCCCTCGACCGACCCCTCCTGGAAGCGGTACAGGCCCCTGACGATGCCCTCGGCGTCCATGTTCTCCGGCTCGGCCGGCTGCTGGTACGGCTCGTTGTAGACGGTGAGGTAGTAGAACACGTCCTCGCCGTGCGGGTGCTCCTCGGTGGAGCCGTACATGCGGCGCAGCGCGTCCTGGGTGATGTGCGCCAGCTCGAACGCCCAGGTCGGGTCGTAGTGCACGCAGGCGGGGTTGGTCGCCGCGATCAGCGGGGAGTGCCCGTCGGCGTGCTGCAGGCCCTCGCCGGTCAGCGTGGTGCGGCCCGCGGTCGCGCCGAGCAGGAAGCCGCGGCCCATCTGGTCGCCCAGCGCCCACATCTGGTCGCCGGTGCGCTGGAACCCGAACATCGAATAGAAGATGTAGACCGGGATCATGTGCTCGCTGTGCGTGGCGTAGGCGGTGCCGGCGGCGATCATCGACGCCATCGAGCCGGCCTCGCTGATGCCCTCGTGCAACATCTGGCCCTGCTCGGACTCCTTGTACGACAGCAGCAGCTTGCGGTCCACCGCGTCGTAGGTCTGCCCGTGCGGCGAGTAGATCTTCGACGTGGGGAACATCGCGTCCATGCCGAAGGTGCGGTACTCGTCCGGCGCGATCGGCACGAAGCGGGCGCCGATGTTCCCGTCCTTGATCAGGTCCTTGAGCAGCCGGACGAACGCCATGGTGGTGGCGACGTTCTGCTTGCCCGAGCCCTTCTTCAGCTCGCTGTACACCGCGTCGCCGGGCAGCTTCAGCGGCTTGGCGCGCACCACGCGCTTGGGCAGGAACCCGCCCAGCGCGGCCCGCCGCTCGCGCATGTACTGGATCTCGTCGGAGTCCTCGCCCGGGTGGTAGTAGGGCGGCAGGTCGCCTTCGAGGGCGGAGTCGGGGATGTCCAGATACAGACGGTCCCGGAACTCCTTCAGCTCGGCCTTGGTGAGCTTCTTCATCTGGTGGGTGGCGTTGCGCGCCTCGAAGTCCGAGCCGAGCGTCCAGCCCTTGATGGTGTGCGCCAGGATCACCGTCGGCTGGCCCACGTGCTCGCGGGCGGCCTTGAACGCCGCGTACACCTTGCGGTAGTCGTGCCCGCCGCGCGACAGCTTGCGCAGCTCGTCGTCGGACAGGTGCGCGACGATCTTGCGCAGCCGCGGGTCGTCGCCGAAGAACTTGTCGCGGATGTACTCGCCCGACTCGACGGTGAAGGTCTGGAACTGGCCGTCGGGGGTGGTGTTCATCTTGTTGACCAGCGCGCCGTCGGCGTCCTGCGCCAGCAGCGGGTCCCAGTCCCGGCCCCAGACGACCTTGATCACGTTCCAGCCGGCGCCGCGGAAGAACGACTCCAGCTCCTGGATGATCTTGCCGTTGCCGCGCACCGGGCCGTCGAGCTGCTGGAGGTTGCAGTTGACCACGAAGGTCAGGTTGTCCAGCTCCTCGCGGGCGGCCAGGCCGATGGCGCCCAGCGACTCGGGCTCGCCCATCTCGCCGTCGCCCAGGAACGCCCACACGTGCGAGCGGGAGGTGTCCTTGATCTTGCGGTTGTACAGGTACCGGTTGAACCGGGCCTGGTACACCGAGTCGATCGCGGTGAGGCCCATGGACACCGTGGGGAACTCCCAGAAGTCCGGCATCAGCCGCGGGTGCGGGTAGGACGACAGCCCGCCGCCCGGGTGCGAGATCTCCTGGCGGAACCCGTCCAGCTTGTCCTCGGGGAGGCGGCCCTCCAGGAACGCGCGCGCGTAGATGCCCGGCGCGGCGTGGCCCTGGAGGAACACCTGGTCGCCGGACTCGCCGTGGTCCTTGCCGCGGAAGAAGTGGTTGAAGCCCACCTCGTACAACGAGGCGGCCGAGGCGTAGGTGGCGATGTGGCCGCCCACGCCCAGGTTCGGGCGGTTGGCCCGGGACACCATGATCGCCGCGTTCCACCGGATGTAGGCGCGGATGCGGCGCTCGACGTGCTCGTCTCCGGGGAACCAGGGCTCGCGCTCGGGCGGGATGGTGTTGATGAAATCGGTGCTGCGCAGGCTGGGCACGCCGACCTGCTGCTCGCGCGCGCGCTCCAGCAGGCGCAACATCACGTAGCGGGCCCTGCCGCGGCCCTCGGTCTTGATGACCGTGTCCAGCGACTCCAGCCACTCCCGGGTCTCGTCCGGGTTGATGTCGGGCAGCTGGCTCGGCAGGCCGTCGCTGATGATCGAAAAGCGTTGACGTCCGGAAGCCACGGGGTCCCCTCTGTCCTTACCGTCTTCTGCAAAACGACTGTTCGTCGCCATGGTTCGTGATCCATCGTCGCCGTTCGTGGCGGCTAACGCATCTCTACCAACCGGTAACCATTCTCGCCGGTCAGCCCCGATGAGCGAACCGGCGGGCCCGGAATTTTCGGGGAGTTTCGTGTGGATCGTCCCGCTGCCCCGCCACTACCCCTCGACGCCGCCCCCGAACCGTACGAGGGTGGAGTCCTCGACACGCCCGGACGGCCTCCCGGGAGGCCCGCGCGCCTGGGGAGGACGGCGATGAACGCATCGGTCGGCGACCGGCTGCACGTGCACGGCAACACGGTGGGGCAGCCCGATCGGGCGGGGGAGATCGTCGAGGTGCGCGGCGCGGGCGGCGGCCCGCCGTTCGTGGTGCGCTTCGACGACGGCCGCACGGCCCTGGTCTTCCCGGGCCCGGACGCGGTGGTGGAGGAGGGCCCGAGGAATCTCGGCCGCACGATCGGGTAGACACCCGATCATGAAGAGCGTCGTGGTCCAGGTGACCACCGGGAACCGGGAGGTCGTGCACGACCTGACCGCCGAGTGCGGGCGGTTCGCCGCCGAGGCCGGCGGGGACGGGCTGCTGCACGTGTTCGTGCCGCACGCCACCGCGGGCGTGGCGATCCTGGAGCTGGGGGCGGGCAGCGACGACGACCTGCTGGCCGCCCTCGGCGACCTGCTGCCCGCCGACGACCGCTGGCGGCACCGGCACGGCTCGCGCGGGCACGGCCGCTCGCACGTCATGCCGGCGCTGATCCCGCCCTACGCCACCGTGCCGGTGCTGGACGGGGAGCTGGCCCTCGGCACCTGGCAGTCGATCGCCCTGGTCGACCTCAACGTGGACAACCCCGAGCGCCAGGTGCGCTTGTCCTTCCTCGCGGGATGAGCGTGGGTTGTTACGCTCTGGTGGTGTCCGATGACGCGGGACCGTGCGATCGGGCCAATGAGGCCACCAAATGCCGGGAAGACACTTGCGCTAGGGGCCCTTACTTGTGTGGACTGTCCCGCAAACCACGCGGTGATGCCGGAGCGGGCCGCCCCGGACCGGGGCCGTACCAGGGTCCGGCGCACCGCGGACTATCGACCATGGGAGGACTTTCGTGAGCGCGACCGCGGGCCAGGCGCAGTCTGAGCGCAGCCTGGCCGATCGGCTCGGTCTCAAACCGGGCCAGGTGGTGCAGGAGATCGGCTACGACGACGACGTCGACGAGGAGCTCCGGGAGGCCATCGAGGCCGTCACCGGGACCGAGCTCGTCGACGAGGACTACGAGGAAGTGGTCGACGTCGTCCTGCTGTGGTGGCGGGAAGAGGACGGCGACCTGTTCGACGAACTCACCAACGCCATGGGCGCCCTGACCGACGGTGGCCACATCTGGCTGCTGACGCCCAAGGCGGGCCGGGACGGGCACGTCGAGCCGAGCGACATCGGCGAGGCCGCCCAGACGGCCGGGCTGTCCCAGACCAGCAGCGTCAGCGCCGCCCAGGAGTGGTCCGGCACGCGCCTGGTCGCACCGAAGGTTCGCAAGTAGGCCGACCGGTCCCGGTCCCACGTTCGCGGGCTCCGGGGCCGGTCCGGCCACGACCGCGCGACCGCCCGGCGCGCGGCCGGTGCCCCGCTCGACGGCCACCGGCCCGTGACGGCGGCGCGCCCACCGCGCCCCACGGCGACGTCCTGACGTCCGCCAAGGGGCCTGTTCTGCATGGGGTGAAGGCGGTTCCCCGCACCGCCGCTCCACCCTGACGCCTCGCGACCGTCCTACGGCCGCCCAGCGCCGCCTGGCACTACCCCACGGCGGCTCCCGCCCACCGGCGCGGCTTCCCGCTCTGCTGGCACGCTTCCCGCCCTACTGACGGGGCCTCCCGCTCTACCGGCACGCTTCCCGCCCCACCGGCGGAGCCTCCCGCCCCACCGGCGCGTTCGCCTTCCTGCGGTGGGTGGCAGACTGACCGCCGTGCCCACGCCCGTGGGCGCGCACGTTCCCGCCTCCGGGGCGGGATCTCTTAACGCGGGAGAGGCATTGGCGGTCAACGTAGGCGACCTCGCGCCGGACTTCGAGCTGAAGGACCAGCACGGCACGCCGGTCAAGTTGTCGGACTTCCGGGGCGACAAGACCGTCGTCCTGGTCTTCTACCCCCTGGCGTTCAGCGGCGTGTGCACCGGTGAGCTGTGCGCCATCCGGGACGAGCTGCCCACGCTCGGCGGGGACGACGTGCAGGTGCTGGCGGTCTCGGTCGACTCGGTGTTCGCGCTGCGGGCCTGGGCCGACCAGGAGAAGTACCAGTTCCCGCTGCTGTCGGACTTCTGGCCGCACGGCGGCGTGGCGCAGAGCTACGGGGTGTTCGACGAGACGAAGGGCCTGGCCACGCGCGGCACCTTCATCATCGACACCGAGGGCGTCGTCCGCTGGAAGGTCGAGAACGCCATCCCGGACGCCCGCGACCTCGACGAGTACCGCAAGGCCCTCGCGGCCCTGTGATCCCGGGCCTTCCGGCCGTCCCCGCCCCCGAAACAGCGGGCGCGGGGCGGCCGGAAGGATCCGCCGGTCTTGACGATTGATGTCCGTTTTGTCAAGCTGCGACGCACCTTCCGCACGCACCCGACAGGACGGCCGCCGATGCCGTATCTCCTCCTGCGGCTGGCCCATCGGATCGCCGCGCGCTCCTGGCGCGCGCCCGCGCTGGTCCTGCTGCTCGCCGGCCTGCTCGGCTGGCTGCTGATCGCCGCGTTCGAGCCTCCCGGCTCGGAGCTCAAACAGCCGCTGCACTACCTCTGGTACTTCTTCGTCAGCGGCACCACCACCGGCTACGGCGACCTGTCGCCCACCACGCCCGGCGGCCGGATCGGCGGCGCGATCGTCATCGGCGCCGGGCTCACCGCGGGGCTGATGTTGTTCGCGGAACTCACGCTCTGGATGGCGAAGGGCAGGACCATGAAGGCGACGGGCCGGGCTCGGCTGCACCACGAACGGCACCTGGTGGTCGTCGGCTACGAGCGCGCGGGGTTGCGCGCGGTCATCGGCCAGCTCCGCGCCGACCCCGCCTACGCCCGCACGCCGGTGGTCGCCGTCTTCTGGCCGGACCAGCTGTCCGGTGAGAATCCCGACCCTGACCTGTACGACGTCGTCGCGCACGACGACGGCGCCTACGACCGGGCCTGCCTGGCGGCGGCCCGCACCGTGCTGGTCATCGGCCGCACCGACGACGAGACCGTCCGCGTCATGCTCGGCGTGCAGGCCCACCTGCGCCGCGCCGGGTCCGCCCGGCCGCACCTGCTGGCGGGCGTGCACGACGGCGGCCACCGCGCCGAGATCGCCGAGGCGCTCGGCCTGATCGACCCCGACATCGAGCCGGTGGACGTGGACGACCCGGCCGTGATCGCCGTCGCCGTCCGCAACCCGGGCGTCGCCTCGATCTACCACAACCTGGCCAGCACGCTGGACTCCGACTCGACGTTGTTCCGGGTGGACGTGCCCGAGGGCGCGGGGGAGTGGGCCCGCCTGGACGTGGCCGTCTTCCTGCTGCACCGGGGGAGCACGCTGCTGGCGGTCGGCGACTCGCACCGTCCCAACGCCCACTTCCGGCTGGCGGCCGAGCCCGGCGAGACGGTGCGCGGCGGCCAGTCCCTGGCGATCGTGGCGCCGGACCGTCCCGAGATCGACTGGCGGTCCCTCGCGGCCGGATAGGAGCTTTTGCGGCCCGGCCCGTTGGGCGATGGCCGGGCCGCAAAAGCCCTGGAAGGGAACGCGCGGCCCGGGAACCGGGGCCTCCCCGCGCGAACCGTGGTCTGTCAGGCGGCCTGCCGCCGGTCGGCGTCGAGCAGGTGGTACAGCAGCAACAGCTGGGTGATGGCGAGCGGGTCGCTGGTGTCCGACTCGCCGAAGCGGCCCAGCGAGTCGGGGCTCAGCAGGCCGTTGCCGGTCCGCGTGCCCAGGCGCTCCCAGATGGCCTTCTTGACGACCTGCGACTCCTCCGGCGACACGTAGCCGTGCACGTGCAGCGCGTCCACCGGACGGCCGTCGGTGTCGCGGTGCAGCCGCAGGTGCATCGCGGTGTCGCCGCCGCCCGGCGCCGCCCCGTCCAGGACGGTGCTGAGTTCCGGATGGTCGATCGTGGGGCGCAGCAGCAGCTCCGCCGACAGCGGCGTCCCCGGCGGGTCGACGCGGCCCGCCACCGGCGCGAACCGCACCACGATGTCGGCCCAGCGGCGCTGCGGCCGGATGTAGGCGGCGCTCTCCGGCTCGCGCCGGTCCAGCTCGGCCATGACCTGCTCGGGCGTGTAGCCCCGCTTGTCGCAGTCGCGCTTGACCTTCCACGAGTGCCGCAGCGGCTCGGGCGGGTCGAGGTAGACGGTGATGTCGAAGCAGGCGCGCGCCAGCCGGGTGTGCAGGGGCAGCAGCCCCTCCACGATCACGAAGTCCTTGGGCTTGACCAGCTCGGGCCGGACCAGCTCCCCCGTGGAGTGGTCGTAGACCGGCTTGAGGATGGGCTCGCCCATCGACAGCAGTTGCAGGTGCTGCTCCATGATGTCGATGTGGTTGCAGTCGGGGTGCAGCGCCGTGAACGGCCTGCCCGCCCGTTCCGCGCGGTCGTAGCGGTGGTAGTCGTCCACGCAGACCGCGGTCATCCGGTCCGCCCCCAGACACTGCACGAGCCCCCTGGTCAGTGTCGTCTTGCCCGCCGCGCTGTCCCCGGCGATAGCGAGCATGACGGGGCGGCGTCCCGAGCCGCGCGCCCGGAGCATATGCACGATCCGATGGGGCACCTGGCCTCCTAGCGTGCCGACGGCATGTCCGAACGGACGGTAGGACGGCCCGCCCGCCGGGGCGTCCCCCGATTGGGTGACGCGCGGGGTGAATCGCCGCGAAGCCCGGCACCACCGGGGCTACTGGTGAGTAGCTTGCGGTTGTTATCGTGCCGGGATGAGCGTGCCGGTGCGCGTCGTCCTGGTGGACGACCACGAGATGATCCTCGCCGGGCTGCAGGCGATGCTGGCCGGGTTCGCCGGGCGCGTGCGGGTGGTGGGGCAGGCCGGGACCTCGGCCGAGGCCACCCGGCTGGTGACCTCGTTGCGGCCGGACGTGGTCCTGCTGGACGTGCGGCTCGGGCCCGAGAGCGGCCTGGACCTGTGCCGCGCGCTGACCGGGAGCGTGCCCGAGACGCGGGTGGTGTTCCTGTCGGTCTACGACGACGAGCAGTACGTCTTCGAGGCGCTGCGCGCGGGCGCGGGCGGCTACCTGCTCAAGCGCGTGGACGGCCCGGAGCTGGTGCGGCGGCTGGAGGAGGTCGCGCGCGGCGAGACCGTCGTCGATCCCACGCTGGCCGGGCGGATGGCGGTCACCGCCGCCCGCCTGACCCGCGGCGAGTTCTGGCCGGGCGCCAACCGGGGGCTCACCCAGCGCGAGAGCGAGGTGTTGTCGCTGCTGGTGGGCGGCCTGTCCAACAAGGCGATCGCGGCCCGGCTCGTGCTCAGCGAGGAGACGGTGAAGAGCCACCTGCGCGCCCTCTACCGCAAGCTGGAGGTGACCGACCGGTCGGCGGCCATCGCCGTCGCCCTGCGCGAGGGGTTGTTTCGGTGACGCCCGCCGCGCTGGAGCTGCTGGCCGGGCGCGGCCCCGACCTGCTGCTGCGCGTGATCACGGTGGCCTGCGCCGACCGGGAGCTGCCCCGGCTGGCCGAGGAGCTGGCGGGGCTGGTGGTGCGGTCGGCCGAGCGCCTGGTGTTCTGCGACGTGTACGTCCTGGACGAGGACGAGCGCGCTCTGGCCGGTACCGGCCCGCCGGTCGCGCTGGGGGAGGGCGACGTGGGGTGGGTCGCCGCGCACGGCCGTCCCCGCGAGCACGCCGACGGGCGCGGCGTCGCCGTCCCGGTGCACAGCGGCAACGCCACCGTCGCCGTGCTGGACGTGCGCGCCGCCGGGCCGTGCCCGCCCGGGGACATCGCGCTGGTCACCGCGCTGGCGGAGCTGTTCGCGCCGGTGCTCTGCTCGTGCCGCCGGCTGCGCACCGCGCAGGAACGCGAGCTGGCCGCAGAACGATTCGCCGAGCGCGCCGTCCAGGCCCAGGAAGCCGAGCGGTCGCGGCTCAGCCGGGAGATCCACGACGGCATCGCCCAGCGCCTGGCCGGGCTCGGCTTCCACCTGTCGGCGGCCCTGGCGGCGCTGCCCGCCCACCATCCCGAGGCGCTGGCGCAGATCGTGCACGCCCGCGAGCTGTGCGACCTGGCCGCCGCCGAGTCGCGCGCGGCGATCGGCGGCCTGCGCCCGCCGGTGCTGGACGACCTCGGCCTGTCGGCGGCCCTGGCCACCCTCGCGCGCGAGGCGGGCGGCCCGGCCGCCGGGCCGCTGGACGTCGGCGTCACGGTCACCGGCGAGCTGGACGCGGCCCTTCCCGACCACGTGCAGACCGCCCTGTACCGGATCGCGCAGGAGGCGGTCGGCAACTGCCTGCGGCACGCCCGCGCGGGCTACGTGGACCTGCTGCTGGAGCACGACCGCGACCGGGTGCGGCTGACGGTCACCGACGACGGCGACGGCTTCAGCATCGCCGACGTGCTGGCCCCGGGCCGCCGCCCCGACTCCTACGGCCTGCGCGGCATGGCCGAACGCGCCGAGCTGCTGGGCGGCCGCGTGACCATCACCAGCAGACCCGGCGTCGGCACCACCGTCGAGGCGGTCATCCCCATTCCCAAGGCCTAGGAGTGGATCACCCGGAAGGTGAGGCCCGCCTTCTGGAGGCGGTCGATCAGGGCGTCGCCCATCGCGGTGGCCGTGGTGACCTGGCCGGCGGTGTCGGGCAGGTCGTCCTGCGCCAGGCACAGCGCCGACTCGGCCAGCATCACGGCGGTGCCGCCGTAGCCCGGGTCGCGGCCCGCCACCTCGGTGACCACGCGCTTGCCGCCGCCCTCGCCGACGAATTTCACGCTGAACCAGTGCTTGGCGCGCTTCTCCGCCGACGGCCCCTCGCCGGGCGTGCGCAGCCGCAGCAGCAACGACCGGGTCGGCGGGAGCTGGGCCAGCGCGATGGCGGCCACGGACCCGGCGGCCATGCCGACCGCGACCGGCAGCCGCTTGAGCGCCACGTAGGCGCCGTAGCTGAAGTCCGGGCCGTACCGGTCCAGGGCCAGCGCCGACCGCTCGACGATCTGCGGGTCGACGGTCGGCAGCGGCAACGTCCAGCCCGACACCCCGGCCTTCGGCACCGGCCGCCGCGAGATGCGCGCCCGCCGCCCCTCCGGGCGCGGCTCGACCGCGCGGCGGTCGCGCTCGGCGCGGTACAGGCCGGGCAGGTCGGCGAAGATCCCGACCGCCGAGTGCAGCGTGCCGCCGGAGGCGTCGCCGCTGGCCCGCACGAACGCCTCCACGTGCAGCGGCACGCCCTCGGGGAGCTGCTTGACGGTGTAGTAGGCGCCGAGGTCCTGCGGGATCGAGTCGAACCCGCAGGCGTGCACGATGCGCGCTCCGGTCCGGACGGCCTGCTCGTGGTGGCGCAGGTACATCCGGTCCACGAAGGTGGGCTCGCCGGTGAGGTCCACGTAGTCGGTCCCGGCCCGTGCGCACGCGGCCACCAGCGGCTCGCCGTACTGCACGTACGGGCCGACGGTGGTGATGACGACGCGGGCGGCGGTGGCGACGGCCTCGATCGAGGCGGTGTCGTCGGTGTCGGCGTGCAGCAGCGGCAGCTCGGCGCAGGCGGGGTCGATGGCGGCCAGCCGGTCGCGGACGGCGGCGAGCTTGGCCTGGTTGCGGCCGGCCAGCGCCCAGCGCAGGCCCGCGCCGGCGTGCCGGGCCAGATACTCGGCGGTCAGCCCGCCGGTGAACCCGGTGGCCCCGAACAGGACGATGTCGTACGGCCGCTCGGCGGTCATAGGTGCCCCTTTCGCTGTAGAACCCGATTCTGTCGCGTCCCCGATCCGAAGGCATCCACCCGCGCCGGACGTGTGACCGAGGCCACGCCGGGCTGCCGCCGCGCCGCCATCGTGCCGCCACCGGGTCACCGCCGGGGCCGCGCCGTCCGGACCGTGTCAGGGCGCCGACCAGCCCGGCGCCTCCAGCAGGTGCGCCACGAACAACATCGTCGTCGCCGTCGGGGCCGCGCCCGCCACCGCGTGCCAGGGCCGGTGCAGCGGCGCGCCCGGCGCGTCGATCACCACCAGGCGGCCGTCGTCCAGGTGCGCGCCCACCGCGTCCCGCGACAGCAGCGCGACCCCGAGCCCGGCCGCCGCGCCTGCGACGACCGCGCCGTTGGAGCCCAGCACCAGGCGGGGCGGCGCGACGTCGTGCTCGGTCAGGTACGCCTCGGCGGTCGCGCGCGTGCCCGAGCCGGGCTCGCGCATCACCCACGGCGTCGAGCCGAGCGCGAACCCCTCCGCCAGCGCGGGCGCGCCCACCACCACCAGGTCGTTGGGCCGCACCGCCAGCACGGTCGCGGCGGCCTCGGCGGGCGGGCGTCCCGCCAGCACGAGGTCGGCCTCGTGCGCGGCCAGGCTGCTCCACACCTGGCGG
Organism: Actinomadura hibisca NBRC 15177; assembly: GCF_001552635.1. Taxonomy (GTDB): domain Bacteria; phylum Actinomycetota; class Actinomycetes; order Streptosporangiales; family Streptosporangiaceae; genus Spirillospora; species Spirillospora hibisca. The sequence continues at coordinate 27,682 of NZ_BCRO01000060.1, forward strand.
CGCGGCCCCACCTCCAGCGCCAGTTCCACCTCCGGCCAGCGCGCCCGAAATGAGGCCAGCAGGTCAGGCAGGATCTGGTCGGCGGCCGTGGTCACCGCCGCCAGCCGCAGCGGCCCCCGTCCCGGGTCGGCCGCGCCGCGCGCCGCCGCCCGTCCCTGCTCCAGCAGGCCGAGCACCTGCCGCGCGTACCCGGCGTACACCGCGCCGGACGGCGTCAGCTCCAGCCCGCGCCCGGCCCGCCGCACCAGCGGCACGCCCAGCTCCCGCGTCAGCGCCGCGACCGCCGCCGACACCGCCGACTCCGTCACGTACAACCGCCGCGCCGCCTCCCGCACCGAGCCGGTGTCGGCGAGCGTGACGAGGGTGCGCAGCCGCGCCTCGGTCATGATGGTTCAACCATTCGTTTGAGGGTCGCCCCGAAACACTTGATGGACAGTGCAAGTATCGCCGGGGCACGCTCGAACCGTCCACGGACCAACGTGGCCGGAACCCGGCGCGCCGTCCCCAGGCCCCCTGGGACATGCCGTCCTTCTCGGGACGGCGCGCCGCGGGCCCGGCCGGACAGGAGACGGCGATGAGCGCGGGCAGATGGTCGGCGGGCGTGATCCCCTACGCCGAGATGGGCTACTGGCGGCCGGACTACCAGCCCAAGGACAGCGACATCCTGGCGGCCTTCCGGATCACGCCGCAGCCCGGCGTGCCGCCGGAGGAGGCGGGCGCGGCCGTGGCCGGCGAGTCGTCCACCGCCACCTGGACGGTGGTGTGGACCGACCGGCTCACCTCCTACGAGAACTACCAGGCCAAGTGCTACCGCGTGGAGCCGGTCCCCGGGCAGGAGGGCCAGTTCATCGCCTACATCGCCTACGACCTGGACCTGTTCGAGGAGGGGTCGATCGCGAACCTGACCTCGTCCATCATCGGCAACGTCTTCGGGTTCAAGGCGCTGAAGGCGCTGCGGCTGGAGGACATGCGCATCCCGCCGCACTACGTGAAGACCTTCCAGGGCCCCGCGCACGGCGTGGTGATGGAGCGCGAGTACCTCGGCAAGTTCGGGCGGCCGCTGCTCGGCGCGACCGTCAAGCCCAAGCTGGGGTTGTCGGCGCGCAACTACGGCCGGGTGGTGTACGAGGCGCTGCGCGGCGGCCTGGACTTCACCAAGGACGACGAGAACATCAACTCCCAGCCGTTCATGCGCTGGCGCGACCGGTTCCTGTACTGCATGGAGGGCGTCAACAAGGCGCAGGCGGCCTCCGGCGAGATCAAGGGCCACTACCTGAACGTGACCGCCGGGACGATGGAGGACATGTACGAGCGCGCGGAGTTCGCCCGCGACCTCGGCAGCGTCATCGTCATGATCGACCTGACCATCGGCTACACGGCGATCCAGTCGATGGCGAAGTGGGCGCGCGCCAACGGCGTCCTGCTGCACCTGCACCGCGCCGGGCATTCCACCTACACCCGGCAGAAGACCCACGGCGTCAGCTTCCGGGTGATCGCCAAGTGGATGCGGCTGGCCGGGGTGGACCACATCCACGCCGGGACCGTCGTCGGCAAGCTGGAGGGCGACCCCAACAGCGTCGCCGGGTTCTACGACACCCTGCGCCAGGACAAGATCGCCGCCGACCCGGTCAAGGGCCTGTACTTCGACCAGGACTGGGCGTCGATGCCGGGCGTCATGCCGGTGGCCTCCGGCGGCATCCACGCCGGGCAGATGCACCAGCTGCTGCACTACCTGGACGAGGACGTGATTCTCCAGTTCGGCGGCGGCACCATCGGCCACCCCATGGGCATCGCGGCCGGGGCCGCCGCCAACCGCGTCGCGCTGGAGGCGATGATCAAGGCGCGCAACGAGGGCCGCGACTTCCTGGCCGAGGGCTCCGACATCCTGCGCGCCGCCGCCAAGCACAGCCGCGAGCTGGACGTGGCCCTGGCCACCTGGGGCGACATCACCTTCACCTACGAGTCCACCGACACCCCCGACGTCGTCGAGACCCCTGTGAGCGTCTGATGCGAGTCACCCAAGGCACCTTCTCCCACCTGCCCGACCTCACCGACGACGAGATCACCAAGCAGATCGCCTACGCGCTGGAGCGCGGCTGGCCGTGCTCGGTCGAGTTCACCGACGACCCGCACCCGCGCAACTCCTACTGGGAGATGTGGGGCCTGCCGATGTTCGACCTCACCGACCCGGCCGGGGTGCTGTACGAGGTGAACGAGTGCCGCAAGGCGTACCCGAGCCTGTATGTCCGGCTGAACGCCTACGACGCCCGCTACGGGCGGCAGACGACCGCGCTCCAGTTCATCGTGCAGCGGCCCGCCGAGGAGCCGGGCTTCCGCCTGGAGCGCGAGGAGACCTCCGACCGGCGCGTCCGCTACCGGATCCACCCGTACGCCCTCGACCGTCCCCAGGGTGAACGCTACTCATGAGCCAACGGTCCGGATTCGGGATGCGTCCCGCCCCGAACGGCGCGCCGGAGGAGGAGGCCCCCTCCTCCGGCGCGCCGCCCCTGCCGCCCGACGCGAGCGTCGACCTGGCCAAGGAGCGCGCCGACTCCCAGGTGGACGGGGTGCTGGACGCCCTGGACGCCGAGCTGGTCGGCCTCGCCCCGGTCAAGACGCGCATCCGGGAGATCGCGGCGCTGCTGCTGATCGACCGCGTCCGGGCGCGCTTCGGCATCGACTCGGCGCGTCCCAACCTGCACATGTCCTTCACCGGCAGCCCCGGCACGGGCAAGACGACAGTGGCGCTGCGGCTGGCCGAGCTGCTGCACCGGCTCGGCTACGTGCGCAAGGGCCACCTGGTGTCGGTGACGCGCGACGACCTGGTCGGCCAGTACGTCGGCCACACCGCGCCCAAGACCAAGGAGGTCCTGAAGCGCGCGATGGGCGGCGTCCTGTTCATCGACGAGGCGTACTACCTCTACCGGGCCGAGAACGAACGCGACTACGGCCAGGAGGCCATCGAGATCCTGCTGCAGGTCATGGAGAACCAGCGAGACGACCTCGTCGTCGTCCTCGCCGGCTACAAGGACCGGATGGACTCCTTCTTCGCGTCCAACCCCGGCATGAGCTCGCGCATCGCCCACCACATCGACTTCCCCGACTACGACACCGCCGAGCTGGAGGCCATCGGCCACCTGATGCTGGCGCGGGAGGGCTACCGGCTGGCCCCCGAGACCGAGCAGATCTTCCGCGACTACCTGGAACGCCGCCAGGCCCAGCCCCGTTTCGCGAACGCGCGCTCGGTGCGCAATGCCATCGAAAGGGCCCGCCTGCGGCACGCCAACCGGCTGCTCGCCGGGTCCGCCACCGTCGATCGTGCCGCCCTGACCACGCTGCTGCCCGACGACTTCCTGGCCAGCCGCGTCTTCGGAGTGCGACCCTGATCACATCCGATCCAAGGAAGGGACCCGTCATGTCCTAGGGTTAAGGAGAGCGACATGTAGAGGTGGGGGAGACGGTGCTTAACCCTGAGGATCTGTACCAGCTCGACGCCGACCTGCCGGAGCTGAGCGGGCCGGTCATGCTGCACAGCCTCGACGGCTTCGTGGACGCGGGCTCGGTCGGGCGCCTGGTCCGCGAGCACCTGCTGGAGACGCTGGAGCACCGCGTGGTGGCCCGCTTCGACGTGGACGCGCTGATCGACTACCGGGCCCGGCGGCCGATGATGACCTACGACCGCGACCACTGGTCCTCCTACGAGGCGCCCGAACTCGTGGTGCACCTGATGCGCGACGACATCGGCACCCCGTTCCTGTTCCTGACCGGCCCCGAGCCCGACCGGCTCTGGGAGGGCTTCACCGCCGCTGTCCGCGACCTGGTGGAGGACCTGGACGTGGGCCTGGTGGTGGGCTTCCACGGCATCCCGATGGGCGTGCCGCACACCCGCCCGGTCGGCATGACGTCCCACGCGACCCGCCCCGAACTGATCACCCGCTCCTCATGGTTCGACAAGGTGCAGGTGCCGGGAAGCGCGGCGGGCCTGATGGAACTGCGCCTGGGCGAGGCGGGCCACGACGCGCTGGGCTTCGCGGTGCACGTCCCGCACTACCTGGCGCAGGCGGCCTACCCGGCGGCGGCGGTGGCGGCCCTGGAATCAGTGGTGGGAGCCACGGGCCTAGTCCTCCCGACGGACAAGCTGCGCGCGGCGGCGGCCGAGACCGACGCCGAGATAGCCGAACAGGTGAGCGGCAACGACGAGGTGGAAAAGGTCGTCCGGGCCCTGGAGCAGCAGTACGACGCCTTCGCCGGAGCAGCGGAACGTGACAGCCTCCTAGCAGAAGCTCAGGAGATGCCGACCGCCGAGGAGATCGGCGCGCAGTTCGAGCGCTTCCTGGCGGAACAGGAAGGCCCCGACACCCAGCCCTGAGCCGACGAAAACCCGCACCCGGCTGCGTAATCCGTTTCGCGAACCCCCCGGGGAACCAGGTACGCTTGCCCGGTCACCGGGGGCGTGTAGCTCAGGGGTAGAGCACTCGCCTTACAAGCGAGTGGCCGCTGGTTCGAAACCAGCCACGCCCACCTCCGAGAAGACCCCGTTTCCGACCAAGGAAACGGGGTCTTCGCATTCCAGCAGCTCACAAAGCTCCTAGGGCAGCCCCACCATCAGCGAGCACGCCCTCGCAGCAGCCGGACCCAAAGATCCTCGACAGAGCGCAGCCGGTTACGTGGCGACTCCCATACCTCGTCATCCACCGGCCCGCGCACCGTGCGCCGGATGAAGTACACCCCGCCCACCGCGCACAACTCGTACAGCGTCGCCAGGCATTCACAGGTATGAGAGACCACCCGGAACCGTTCCTTGGACCCCAGCACCGGCGCCTCTGCCCCTCGCACCCGCCGCCACTGGATCGCCTCAAAGCCAGGCCGCCGCATCGCCACATGCGGCCCGTGGAACTCCTGGTCCTGCTCGCTAGTCCACGGCACCTCGGCGAAGAACCCAGAACGCCACAGCCGGTACTCAGCCGCGGCGGCAGATTCAGCCTTCGCCGCTCGCTCAGGCCGCTCCGGGACAGGCGTCTGTTGCGGCGCGGTCACGATGACACCCGCCACGCAGACCCATCACACGACCCCGCCCGGTTCGGCCACATCCGTGCCTGGACGATGACCTGCTCCAACTCCTCAGCGTCGCAGGCTTCGACCAGGCACCAGCGGCCGCACCACACCAGCGCCCACCAGGACCCGGTATAGAGCCCGTACCAGACCCGGACGCCCGGATACCGACGCTCGATCTGTTGAGCAGGCGACAGCCGAACCACTGCCACCACCTCCGCCGTTGGAAGCGGAACTGGGGACGCGAGGCCATGACCGCCCATCCCATGCAGCCCAACGGGGGAAGGACCGCGCTGTTCAGCCACCCACACCACGTCACTGGCCCCGCAGTTCATCACGCAGCCCGCAGTCGGCCAGGCGGCGTACGCGCCAGACAAGCCGAACGCTGAGGCCCCGGCCCGCTCTCGGCACGAGGCAGGCCCACCAGAACAGCCCGCCGAGGATGGTTGAACTTCCAGACCCGCCCGCCGCAGGACTCGCACTTGGTCTCGCCCGCCGGTTGCCGCTGCGTCATGACACCAAGATCTGAGATCCGCCGCCTGGCTCCCATTCCCCGGAGATATCCCGCCAGGGGATATACGCTCAGCCAAGACGGCACACGCGCACCAGACGCGGAGGGAGAGCCGATGCCGGGACGGGCCTCAGACCCGATCGTCATCCCGGAGTCTTTGTGGCAGCGCCCGCAGGTGATCCAAGCTCTTCAAGACCGCGACATCCGATCTGTCTTCCTGTTGCTGCGCCAGTACGCGGGCGCAAGTCAGACACAGATCGCGATCGCCTGCGGCATGACCCAGGGCAAGGTCAGCGAGACCATGAAGCAGGGCGGCCGCCAGGTCTCCACCCTGGAGGTCTTCGAGCGCATCGCCGACGGTTTGCAGATGCCCGACCCTGCCCGCATGACGCTCGGCCTGGCCCCCAAGAACTTCACCTCTACCGAGCCACCAGCGTCGGCCAGGGCGGTTATCACATCGCGGGATGAGCCCGCGGGTTTGGCTCCAGCCCCATCACCGAGTTCTCTGGACACAGATCTAGAGCTATCTGGGGAAGGGGACGCGGTGCGCAGAAGGACGCTCGGCAAGCTGGCCGGAGCAAGCGTGTTCAGCGCGATCCTTGCCGACCTGCCCACCAGCGGCGCGCCCTTGCAAGGCGTCGAAGCCTTCGCCGCCGCCCTCGCCGACTACCCGGGCACCGGTGCAAACCCGAGCCCGACAGACCTCAGCCTGCCCCGACTGTCCAAGGCCGTCGCCACCGCCAAACGCAACTACCAGGACTGCCGATACTCCACCGTCATCGACGCCCTACCGGCACTGCTGGGCGACCTACGCGCAGCGTCTGGCACTCATAAAGGCGACGACCGGCTACGCGCCGAAGCACTCTCGGCCGAAGCCCATCACGTCGCCGCAAGCATCCTGCTTAAGCTCGACCACGAGGGCTTGGCATGGATCGCCGCCGACCGCAGTATGCAAGCCGCGCACAACAGCCAAGACCTGACCATCATCGGCTCCAGCGCCCGCATCATCACCCACGCTCTGATGAACGACGGCCATTGCGCCGCCGCCAACACCGCCAGCAGCTACGCCCAGCGCATCGACCACGAAGTAGACGAGCGCACCCCCGACTTCCTGTCGGTCTACGGCGCGCTGCTTCTGCGGGGAGCCGTGGCCGCAGGCCAACGCAGCGACCGCCACACCGCCGCCACCCTCTTGGACGAGGCCCAGGCCGCCGGCCAACAACTCGGCGGAGACTACAACCTTCGCTGGACAGCATTCGGCCCCACCAACGTCCAACTCCACCGCGTCAACATCGCGCTCCAACTCGGCGACGCCGGAGCCGCCATCCAGCAAGCCCGCACCATCGACCTAGACCGCGTCCCCTTGACCGAACGCAAGGCAACGCTCCTGATGGACACCTCCCGTGCTCTCGCCCAGTGGGGCAAGCACGATAAGGCGTACGAGGTTCTGCGCGTCGCCCACCAGCTGGCACCCGAAGAGGTCGCATCCCGCCCGTCAGCTCACCGAATGCTGGCCAACCTTATGACCACAGCCCCGCCTAGCGTCCAAAGGCAGGTCCGAGAGTTCTCAACAGATATCGGAGTGACCTGGTGACCAAGTCCGAGGAAGGAAAGGTCCTCTACCTCATCATCTGCGCTGCGGGCCCCGCAGGAGGCGCCAACGAACTGGTCGATCTCGCACAACAAGCGGGCTGGGCAGTTCAGGTGATCGCAACACCGGCCGCACTGGACTTCATCGACACCGAAGCCCTGGAGGAGCAGACAGGCCGCCCGGTCCGCAGCCAGTACCGCAAACCCGGCGAACCGCGCTCGCCCAAAGCCAACGCCATCATCGTCGCCCCGGCGACCTTCAACACCATCAACAAGTGGGCCGCAGGGATAAGTGACACCTACGCCCTAGGAGTCCTAGCCGAAGCATTGGGCCTGAATATTCCAGTCGTAGTACTGCCCTTCGTGAACACAATATTGGCAAACCGCACCCCATATCGAAATAGCGTTAGATCGCTAATCGCCGAAGGTGCCGTGATACTCCAAGAGGATTCAGATAATAGCCCTCATTGGCCGGGCAGTGGAGGCAGTGTAGTATTCCCGTGGGGCCAAGTTCTTCTTCATCTCTAGGGTGATGGCATAAGTTCCGTTGAGGCTGGGGTAATCATCGTTCTATATACAGCAATTGGCACCATGGAGAAACCGGGATGCTGGGGGAGATCGGTCAAGCCAGTTACGCCCATTACTTTCATGAACGAATTGACTGTACTGGCGGCCTTTCCTCTTTTGAGTCCTTCGTCATTCGCGAAATCTTCAAAAGAGGGTGTCGTGCTCGCCGGGGCCGCGTGGTGCCCAACAAGACCAACCATGGTCCACTCTTGGACATCTAGGCCATAGCGAGCGAAGAGTACATCCGGTTCACTGTCCAAAAACTGCCTTCCCTCTTGAAGCCGAGCGCTAATAACTATTTCGTCGTCATCGGTAGGGGTGAGGTTCATGTGCAGGCCGGGACTAAACAGCCCTCTGGCCACTCTAATCAGAGCTCGGAGTTGACTGGAAGGAAGGAATTCCATTTCCGAGCTGATCTGATAGTCGGGAATCAGGTCCTCTAGATTTTGCGTACCGTCTCCTTCGGAACTTCTAGAACCTTGGGACCGGCGATTATTGCCGCCTCGGGATGCGCCCTGTCGGGACTGCCCTTCGTCAAGAAGCCCCTGTAGGCCCATGTAAGTAGCTGCTGTACCAGCAAGACTTGAAGCTACAAATCGTGAATCAAAAAGCGAGCCAGGTGAGGTGATCCTCACCATTGATCCAGCAGGCCAAGAGTCTGCAATAGTGCCTGATCTCCACAGTTCAACATCAGTTAGCTGATCGGATATATCGGCCAGCAAGTTATGAACCTCTAGGCTCTGCTCTAGGACAGGAAATAGGGCATCTCCGAAGGACTTGTTTACATAGCGCTCATCCGCCCAATTTTGATAATGACTTGCAAAGCCTCGCACGCCTCCTTCCGTTCTCTTGTCCGTTCTGACGGTATTTCTTTCATCTTCCTCTATTCCGCCCTCTATTTGTGCCAGCATTGACCTAACCTTTTCGGTGTCCACATAAAGAAATTCGCGGAGATGCATATTTTTTCTCCTTTGTGGCTGGGTGGTGTGCTGTAGCTCCATAATACTCTTGCGTGATACGCCATGTAATTCAAAACGTCAAAACTGCCTAAAACCTTCTTTTCGTTCCCCTTGAGCGGTAAGGGACCTCGCAGTGATCATGTCTAGTTTGTTGCCGAATTCAGCCGTTTGGTGTCAAGCGTGGCGGCGCTCGCGCTACGGCGCGGCCCACCGCTCGCGCCGTCCGGCGCGTGCGGTGTGGGCGCCGTTCCCCGAACGGCGCGCGGTGGGCCGCGCGTAGGCGGCACCCCTGCCGGCCCTTCGGCGAACGGCGGTCACCGAGTCGCGCCGCCGCGTGCAGCTCTGCGGTCAGGCCGATTAATCGTGCCCGAATCAGGAGGCGCGCCGCCCCCTGGCCCTTAGCGAGCCGGAGCACTTATCGCGTGAAACGCCCTGTCACACATGACGGTCGTTCGCGCGAACCAACGCCGATCTCCTCGTACACGCAGCAGTGATCTTCGGTGACGTCGATCTTGACGGTCACGCCGAGCGGTACAGCACCATCGCGCTCATGCTCGCCCGAGAGGGTGGGATTAACGAGTCGTACGCATGGTACGCCCAAGCTAAGACGGCACGCTGGCAAAACCGCTTCATCAAAGCCGCTGACCTCTCCCGACAGGGCTTCGAGATCAGCCATCCCCGCTACCGGACAGCTCTCTCGCAACCCAACTCCGACAGTAGATCCACGACTTCAACGCCGCCGCCCTGACTGACAGCTCCTACCAGGAGAGTTGATGAGTCCTCTGCCCACGCAGATGATCAATCGTTGGCAGAACCGAGAGGAGCCCAGCCCGGGTCAGGGCATGGTCTACTGGCACATCCTTCTGGGCGATCAACCTGAAGCCCGCAACGCCGCCCAGGTTGTTCAACAGCGACTCGTCAGCAGTTCCGGTCTCCACATGCCTCCGCTCGAATGGCTTCACATCACCATTCTCGTGGTCGGCCCCACCGGAGAGATCACCACTGATCAGCAACGGGACCTGCTCGCCGAGGCATCTGTACTTCTCGCCGAACTCCCTCCCGCCGACGTGAAGCTCGGCCGAATCCTCTATCACCCCGAGGCGATCGCCGCAGAGGTCCAGCCCGTCGGCCCTTTGAGCCAGATCCGCAAGGCCGTCCAGACGGCCACCCTCAAAGTGACCGGCCACGAAGGTCACACCGAAGGCCCCGCCCAGTGGATCCCACACATGACACTCGCCTACAGCGAGACCGAACAACCGGCCGAACCACTCATCACAGCACTTGGCCGAGAACTTCCAACTAACGAGTTCGCGATCAATGCTGTAACCCTCGTCGTACAACAGGGCCCCGAACGCCTTTGGGATTGGCACATCGTAGGACAGGCATCTCTCCTGGACCGCTGCTGAAGAAGCCACCGCAAGGATCACAGGGCAAAACAAGGCCCCGTCTCCAGCAAGGAAACGGGGCCTTCTTGTTATGGGAGGCGCGCTCCCGGTCATTGTCAGCCGTTGACGCGGTCCAGCGGGGCCGGGCCGACCGGTGGGTGGGCCTTCAGGTAGGCGACGAACGCTTCGTGGTCGGCGGGCTGGTTGCGGTACGCCTGCCGGAAGCCGGTGAATGCCGAGTACCCGTCCGCCCCGATCAGCGTGTACGCCAGGGTCGCCAGGCGGTAGTCGCGGCTGGTGTCGAGGGGGCGGCCGTTGATGATTACGTCCTTCGGGTCCACCCGGTCGCCCTCGGGGTGGGTGGCGTCGTAGCGGTAGCGCACGTTCCGCGACACTGCCAGCGGGCCGAAGCGGCCGCCCTGCCACTGCTGTTCGAGGGCCTGGTGGATCTGCTCGCCGGTCACGGTGACGGTGAGGATCGGGTTGCCGTAGCCGTAGGCCGACCATGCTTCGCCGAAGGTGATCGTCCCGTCGGCGTCGCCCGGTGAGGTGCCCTTGGCGAACGGCAGGTCGCGGGCGAGTGCCGTCGAGCCCTTGAGCGGCTTGGTCGAGATCAGGGCGAGGTCGGCGCGGCCCTTGCGGTTCTGCTGGGCGGTCCAGAGTTGCACGTCGGCGGCCAGGTCACCGAGGGTGCTCTCGCCATGGGCGTTGGGGGTGCGGGCCAGGTCGCCGGTCTGCTTGGCCAGTGGCTCGGCGGCGCGCTTGTCGCCGCGCACCCGCCAGTAGTCCACCGTCTTCGCGACGGCCGGGTCGGGCGCGATGTCGCGGGTGACCGGGTGGTTGACGGCCGTGGTGTGCTCGCGCAGGACCTCCCGCGTGCGGGGGTCGATCTTCAACCCGAGCTCGCTGATCAGGCGGCCGTGGTTGAGGCCCTCGATCACCGGGCGGGGGTTGCCGGCCGGGTCGGGGATCGAGCAGTTGAAGCCCGCGTGCCAGTGGCCGGTGACGATCGCGTCGATGTCGGGCGTGGCGGCCCGCGCGAAGTCGATCACCGGGCCGGACGGCTTGTTGCAGCCGTTGAAGCCCGCGCCGTCGGCCTGGCCGCCCTCGTGGACGTTGGCGACGATCGCTTTGACGCCCTTGCGCCGCAGCTCGGCGGCGTACTTGGCGGCGGTCTCCACCAGCGGCAGCGCCTTCAGGCCGGGCTGGTAGGAGGTGGAGCCCGTCGGCGTCTCGACGGCGGTGAGGTTGATGAACCCGACCGGGACGCGGCGGCCTCCGCTCCCGCGCACCCACTCGACGTTGTAGGGCTTGAGGATGGGACGGCTCGTCCGCGCGTCCACGATGTTGGCGCTGAGGAAGGGGAACTTCGCGCCCTTGAAGCGCCGCCCGGTGGAGTCGGTGAAGCAGCTGTCCACGTCCACCTTGCCGAAGCAGCGGCCCCGCTCCATGTGGTCCTTGAGGAACTCCGACGAGACGTCCAGCTCGTGGTTGCCCGCGGCGGAGAACTGGACGCCGAGCGCGTTGAGGACCTCGACGGTGGGCTCGTCCTGGAAGGCGTCCACTTCGAACGGCCACCCGCTGAAGTTGTCGCCCGCCGAGAAGGTGATCGAGTTCTGCTTGCCCTCGCGGAGCTTCTTGAGGTGCGCGGCGTTGTAGGCGGCCCCGCCGACCTTGAGCACCGTGCCGTCGGGCAGCTTGACCTGCCCGTTGGCGGCGTCGTCGTAGGGGCGCAGGTACCCGTGGAAGTCGGTGATCGCCAGCAGTTGCACGTCCACCGGCGCGGGCGCGGCCGTCGCCGTCCCGCCGAACCCCGCCACCACGGCCCCCGCCGCGAGCACGGCCACCGCCGCACGTCTCACCATCACGCCTCTTCCTTCGCACCTGTCACGGTCGAAGGAAGAAGATCATTGTGGGATGTCCGTTCGGCGACCTTCCGGTGAGCGAAAGATGCCGGGGAGGGGAGCGCCCGATCTTCCAGGGTGGTGCAAATGCCGTGGGGCGCGACGCTCGGGGGCAGAGGCGGATGAGGGTGGGGCGAGCGTCCGGCCGTTCGTTGAGGGGCTTGAGGAAACAGGGCGGCCGAGCTGATCTGCTGCCCTTGTAAGAAAGCTGACCAGCGACGACGGCCTGTGCCTACTCTGGGATTGCGACCTACCGGAGGGCATGGCTGATGCTTGGTCGGGATGTGTGGGATGCGGACACGGTCGGTACGCGGTTGCGGGTGTTGCGCAAGTGGCGCGGGTTGACGCTGGTCGAGTTGGCCGGGTTGTCGGGGCTCAGTCCGTCGTTCCTGTCGATGGCAGAGCGGGGGCAGCGGTCGTTGGATCGGCGCAGTCACCTTGCTGCGCTGGCCAGTGCGTTGTGCGTCTCTGAGACTGATCTGGTCGGTGGTCCGCACTTGTCGTCGGATCCTTTGCAGGCTAATCCGCATGAGGCCATTCCCCGGCTTCGGGTGGCGCTCCAGACCAACACGCTGACCTCTCCGGCGGTGGAGCGTGCGCGTCCTCTGGACGAGTTGGTCGCCGAGATGGCGCGCATCGAGCCCTATCACCAGGCATGTGACTACGTGCGGGTGGGCGTCGGCCTGCCGGATCTACTCGATGAGTTGCACCTGCACGCTGCGGCTCCGATCGATGAGGCCGCCTACCGTCTGGCGCTGTCCACGCTGGTGGAAGCGTGTACGGCGGCGGTCTTCACGGCCAAGGACCTCGGATATCAGGACCTTGCGCACCTGGCCGCCGTACGGGCCGAAGAGGCTGCGGCCATTCTGGACGATCCGGTGCGTCAGGGCCAGGTCGACTTCCTGCGCATCCACACCATGCCGCGTGCGGGGTCCTGGTCGCGCACCTTGAACATGGCCGAACGGTCGGCCGCGCGCCTCCAGCCGTATGCCAGGGACAAGCGTGGACACGAGGTTCTGGGGATGCTCACCCTGACGGCCTCGCTCGCCGCCGCCGTGGTGCATGACGGCGTCAACGCCCAGCACTGGATGGACGAGGCCGTCGATCTGGCGGATTCCCTTCCCGACACTCCTGACGCGAACTGGATGTCCTTTTCCACCACCAACGCCCGTGTCTGGGACGTGGCGGTGAGCGTGGAGCGAGGCGTCAGTGGCGGGGCGGTCCTGGAGTTGGCGCGGGCCGTGGACGAGGGCAAACTCGCCGACAAGCCAGGCAGGCACGCCGCGTTCCTGGCGGATGTGGGCAGAGGATTGGCGCGAGAGCCCAAGCACAGGGACACCGCCATCGGCTGGCTGCGCCGGGCCGAGGACACCGCCCCTCAGTGGATACGCAACAGCCCGCCGGTACGCGAAACCGTGGCCGTTATGCTTCAGCAGGCCACAGCCCAGGCCGGGGGACGGGAGTTGCGCGGTATGGCAGCTCGCATGAGTGTTCCGCATTGATGGGGCGCTGCTTTCCGTGGCTCGTGTAGGGCTCCTTCTGTTGTGGGGTTGGCTGTTCAGTGCATCTCGCATGTGCGGGCTGCCCAGATGTTGCAGTCCTGAGGCGGGCCCGGCGTTTGGCCGGGCCCGCCTTCTTTCAACGCAGGAAGCCCTCGTAGTTGCGTTGTTGTAGTTGCGACTCGATCTGCTTCACGGTGTCCAGCCCCACCCCCACCACGATCAGGATGCCCGTGCCGCCGAACGGGAACTGCTCGCCCACGCCCAGCAGCGCCAGTGCCAGCAGCGGGATCAGCGCCACCACCCCCAGGTACAACGAGCCCGGCGCCGTGATCCGCGTCAGCACGTGGTCCAGGTACTCCGCCGTCGCGCGGCCCGGTCTGATCCCCGGCACGAAGCCCCCGTACTTCGTCATGTTGTCCGCCACTTCGGTCGGGTTGAACGTGATCGCCACGTAGAAGTACGTGAACGCCACGATCAGCACGAAGAACGCCGCCATGTGCCACGGGTCGTCCTGCCGCAGGTGCGGGGCGAGGCGGTTCAGCCAGGGCAGGTCCGGGCGCAGTTGCGTCGCCAGCGCCGGCAGGTACAGCAGCGACGACGCGAAGATCACCGGGATGATGCCCGCCTGGTTCACCTTCAGCGGGATGTAGGTCGAGGTGCCGCCGTACATCCGGCGCCCCACCATCCGCTTGGCGTACTGCACCGGGATACGGCGTTGCGCCTGCTCCACGCACACGACGCCCGCCATGATCGCCAGCCCCACCAGCACGACCAGGACCAGCACGAACGTGCCTTTGGTCTTGTAGATGGCCCAGAACTGCGCCGGGAAGACCGCCACCACCTGGGTGAAGATCAGGATCGACATGCCGTTGCCGACGCCCCGTTCCGTGATCAGCTCGCCCAGCCACATGACCGCCGCCGTCCCGGCCACCATGCACGCCACCATGGTCGCCACCGGCAGCGGCCCCGCCTCGTGCAGGACGCGAGCTCCGCCCGGCACGCCGCGGAACAGTTGGCCCGACGACGCCATCGCCACCAGGCCCGTGCCCTCCAGGACCGCCAGCGCCACCGTCAGGTAGCGGGTGTACTGGGTGATTTTGGTGGTACCGGCCTGGCCTTCCTTCTTGAGGGCCTCCAGGCGCGGGATCACCACCGTCAGCAATTGCAGGATGATGCTCGCCGTGATGTAGGGGTACACCCCCAGCGCGAACACCGACAGCTTCAGCAATGCCCCGCCGCTGAACATGTCGATCAGCGAGTAGGCGCCGTTGTTGTTACGGGCGGCGTCGGCGGTCTCCCGCAGCACCGCCACGTCCACGTTGGGCGCTGGCACGTTCTGGCCCAGCCGGAACAGCACGATGACGAACAGGGTGAAAAGCAGCTTCTTGCGCAGGTCGGGCGTGCGGAACGCCCGCGCGAACGTGGTCAGCACGGCCGCTCCAGGGCAGCCGGGCACGCTCGCGCCACGATGACGCGGTAGATGACGAGCCTCCATACGGGTACGCCGCAGCGCGCCCCAGAGGCACGCCGCGATCAGTGACTGGGAACGTCGGAACCCGTGTCGGAAGGCGGTCCGCGCACCGGCGCGGTCGACGGCCGCACCGAGGGCGGCGCGATGTGCCGCGTCTTGGCCAGCACCCGGCAACGGTCGGGTGCGGAGAGTGCCGCCGGTGGCTTGATGCAGGCGTGCTCGGACGCGTGCGCGGTATGGCGCGGCCGCTCGTCGGGCTGATGCGGTCGGACGGCCGCGGGCGCGCTTGCCGTGGCGCCCGCCCGGATGACCTCCGCGACGCCCTGTTCCGGCACCGCCGACAACGTCGCGGTGACGGCCAGGCCGAAGAAGCCCGCCAGGACGAGCAGGAGGCGGCGGCGTGTCGAGAGCGCCTCATGCGTCCCCGTCATCGCCCCGCCTCCCATGCCGTTGCCAGCACGCTACCCCGGGATCAGCCGTTCCCGTGGTCGTTGATGCGCCAAGGTCCGGTCAGGGATTCGCGGACCAGCAGGTATCCCCAGGCCGTGGGCCCGTTGGGCATCGACACCTCGGTCTTCTGCTTCAAATCGAAGGTCACCGGCACCTTGACGACCTGCGCGTACTGCTTGCCGTCCGGCGACTCGTAGCCCTGCTCGGGGATCGGCGCGCTGACCTTCAGGTCGCTGAGCTTCGCGTCGTTGAACAGGCTGTCGGCGACCTCGGTGGTCTCCAGCTTGCCGAAGTGCGCCGTGGACAGCGCCCGGCCCGTCTTCTTGTCGTGCGCGTTGATCGCCGCCACGTAGGCGGTGACCACCTCCTGCGGCGGTGCGCCCGCCGGGGGGAGCTTCACATGGGTCTGCCCGTCCCCGCCGCACCCGGCGAGCAGGGACGCCGACAGCAGGAGGGGAACGCCGCCGCGCACGATGATCTTCACGTCGGTAATTTACCGGAACGCTCCATTGTTAGGTTGGGCGAATGGGGTTCCTCAAGGCGTTGCGCGCGGTCGTGCCCACCGAGACCGACGGCGACGTCGTCGCCGCCTACTCGGCCGACCAGGCCGCCTGGGCGCCGGTCGGCGAAGCCCTCGCCGTCGTCCGCCCCGCCGACGCCGAGCAGGTCCGGCAGGTCGTCGCGCTCTGCGTCGAGCACCGCGTCCCGCTCGTGCCGCGCGGCGCGGGCACGGGTCTGTCGGGCGGGGCCAACGCCGTGGACGGCTGTGTCGTGCTGGACATGTCCGGCATGGACCGGGTCCTCGCGGTGGACGCCGACGAGCAGCTCGCCGTCGTCCAGCCCGGCGTCGTCAACGACGACCTGCGCCGTGCCGTCGCCGAGCACGGCCTCTGGTACCCGCCGGACCCCGCCAGCTCGCCCTGGTCCACCATCGGCGGCAACGTCGCCACCAACGCGGGCGGCATCTGCTGCGTCAAGTACGGCGTCACCCGCGACTACGTGCTGGGCCTCCAGGCCGTCACCGGCACCGGCGAGCTGGTCCGGGTCGGGCGGCGCACCCGCAAGGGCGTGGCGGGCTACGACCTGACCGGCCTGCTGGTCGGCTCCGAGGGCACGCTCGGCGTGATCACCGAGGTGACGGTGCGGCTGCTTCCGCTGCCCGCCGCCGCGCCGCGCACGATCGTGGGCGCGTTCGACGAGCTGGTGGACGCCGGGCGCGCCGTCGCCGCGATCGCCGCCTCCGGCGTCACGCCCGCCGCCCTGGAGCTGGTGGACCGCTACTGCTTGCGCGCCGTGGACGACTGGAAGAACATGGGCCTGGCCGATCTCGGCGACGTCCTGCTCCTGGCTCGTGTGGATACCGTCGACGACCAGGACGCCGCCCGCATCCAGGAGTTCTTCGACGCGGCGGGCGCGGGCTGGAGCACCCGTTCCACCGACGACGCCGAGGCCGAGGCGCTGTTCGCCGCCCGCCGCCTGGCCTACCCCGCCCTCGAACGCCTCGGCCCCGCCCTCACCGAGGACGTGTGCGTGCCGCGCGGCGCGGTGCCCGAGATGCTCGGCCGCATCGAGCGCACCGCCGCCGCCCACGGCGTGCGCATCGCCAACATCGCGCACGCGGGCGACGGCAACCTGCACCCGCTGATCACCGTCCCGGCGGGCGACGAAGCGGCCCGCGAGCGCGCGGAACGCGCCTTCGAGGAGATCCTCGACGACGCCATCGCGCTCGGCGGCACCGTCACCGGCGAACACGGCGTCGGCCTGCTCAAACGGCGCGGGATGCGCGCCGAGCTGGGCCCGGAGGTGCTCGCCCTGCACCGGGCGGTCAAGCGGGCGCTGGACCCGGCCGGGGTGCTCAACCCCGGCAAGGTCATCTAGGGCTCGGGCCGAAAAGCCGGGGTTGTGATCGGTCTCTCACTTCGTCCCGGCAGGTCAGGACGCGCGTTACATGCCGTTCACATTTGGGCAACAGGTCCGAAATGCCGGATTGTCACTCTCTGGGTGGCCCGAACGACAGGCCGGCGCATGACGAAGGGACCGACGTTGAGCTACAAGGCCGAGTACATCTGGATCGACGGCACCGAGCCCTCGGCGCGGCTCCGGTCCAAGACCAGGATCCTGCCCGACGGCGCGGACCTGCCGGACTGGGGCTTCGACGGCTCCAGCACCAACCAGGCGCCCGGCGACAACTCCGACTGCGTGCTCAAGCCGGTCTTCTGCTGTCCCGACCCCATCCGCGGCGGCGACCACAAGCTGGTGCTGTGCGAGGTCTACCTGGTGGACGGCACCCCGCACCCCACCAACAACCGCGCCAAGCTGCGCCCGGTGGCCGACAAGTACGCCGCGCAGGAGTCCTGGTTCGGCATCGAGCAGGAGTACACCTTCTTCCAGGCCGGCCGCCCGCTCGGCTTCCCCGAGACCGGCTTCCCCGCCCCGCAGGGCCCCTACTACTGCGGCGTCGGCGCCGACGAGGTCTTCGGCCGCGAGATCGTCGAGAAGCACATGGACGCCTGCCTGGACGCCGGCCTCGCGCTCTCGGGCATCAACGCCGAGGTCATGCCGGGCCAGTGGGAGTTCCAGATCGGCCCGGCCGGGCCGCTGGACGTCTCCGACCACATGTGGGTCGCCCGCTGGCTGCTCTACCGCATCGCCGAGGACTACGACGTCGCCGCCACCCTGCACCCCAAGCCCGCCAAGGGCGACTGGAACGGCGCGGGCGCGCACACCAACTTCTCCACCAAGGCCATGCGCGAGGGCTACGACGCCATCGTCACCGCCTGCGAGTCGCTGGGCGCGCCGGGCAAGGTCGAGGAGCACATCGCCGAGTACGGGCACGGCATCTCCGAGCGCCTCACCGGCCAGCACGAGACCGCCCCGCACGACGTCTACAGCTACGGCGTCTCCGACCGCGGCTCCTCGGTGCGCATCCCGTGGCAGGTCGAGGTGGACAAGAAGGGCTACATCGAGGACCGGCGCCCCAACGCCAACATCGACCCCTACAACGTCACCCGCGTGCTGGTGAACACCTGCTGCGAGGCGCTGGAGAAGGCCGGCCAGGTCTGATCCCGCCTGTTCAGGGCCAAGGGCCCGGCGTCGTTCCCGCTGACGGGACGGCGCCGGGCCCTTCTCACGTCGCGCCGGTGCCGCTGCTGACGTCGTTGGCGGCGCTCAGCATCGCCAGCACCGGGAACACCACCCGGCCGGGCACCCGGTAGACCGCGCGCTCAGTCTGCTCGACCAAGCCCGCGCCGCTCAACGCCTTCAGGTGGTGGTAGAGCTGGCCGGTCGAGCCGAGCCCCAGCTCGGACTGGAGGTCGGCGACGGTGCGGGGCCCGGTGAGCAGCAGCCGCAGCACCTCCAGCCGGGCGGGCTGGCCCGCCGCCTGGAGGACGGCCGCCAGCGGCGCGGCGGGCCGCTCCAGCAGCCAGCCCGGCGCGCGGGTGACCTGCCAGCTCCACTCGTGGCCGCCCAGCCGGGCCGCGCCGCCGTAGACGATGTGGCCGGTGTCCTCGTGGGCGGCGTCGTCGGCGGCTGGATCTTCGGGCGGAGCGGCGGCGAGGCGCTCTTCCAGCTCGGTCACCCGCGCCTCCAGGGCGCGCAGCCGTTCCTCGGTGGTGCTCAGGGCGGTGCCTTCCTACGCTGGCCGGGCCGGTACGACGTCACCGTACTCGGTAATCCGTAATTGCGGACGAGCGTAACCGTGCCGCTCGCGGAGAGTTGCCAAGCGGACGCAAAGTGTTGAAGCGGGTGGAGTCCTCCCGAACCCCGCCGGGTAGCACTCAGGTGTTCACACCGGGGGAGGGGACCATGGCCGAGACGCCGTTCGAGCCGTTCTTCGACGGCGGGCCGGGCCGGGACTCCGGCCGCCGGGGCGGGGCCGGCCGCGTCCGCCCCTACCAGCGGTCCTTCCGCTGCCGCACGGCGCTGCGCCGCCGTCCGGACGAGCGTGTCATGGACCGTTACGCGGGCTTCGTCGCCCTGCACGAGGCGATCTCCGAGCCGCCCGTCACGGACCTGCGCCGCCTGTGGTGGTGCGGGCTGGCCGCGGCGGTCGCGGCGGGGGGCCTGGCCGCCATCGCGGTGCTGATGTTGCGCGGGCTGCTGGGACTGCCGATCCCGGTCTTCGTCAGCGGCGCCGCGGGCACCGGTTCGGCGGCCGTGTCGTACGCGGTGTGCGCCGCCGCCATGACCGTCCAGGCGACCGCCCTGCTGCACGTGCTGGTGGCCACCGCCGCCCGGCCGCTGCGCGCGTTCTGCTGGATCGGCGGCATCGTGGTCGGGCTGGTCGCGCTGCTGCCGCTGCTGCTGGACGCGCCGCTGGGCGCGCTGCTGGCCACCTCGGGGATCAACCTGGTGGGCGGCACGGCCGTCGTCACCGTGCTGGCCCTGGTCGCCGCCGAGACGCAGGGCTGGGACGAGCCGCCGTTCCCGGGCGCGCGCGACCTCTGAGCCAGGCCGGGCCGGTCAGGAGCGGCCGGGTCAGGACCGGCCGACGATGATGGCCAGCGGTTCGGGCGCCTTCGTCGTCCCCACCTTCACCGGACGCAGCCGCCGCCGCACGTGCAGCTCCACCGGATCGGCCGGGGCCAGCACCCGCAGCTCACGGTGCATCCCGGAGAAGCCCAGCACCAGGAACGCGTCCCAGGTGCCGCGCGGCAACGGGTCGTCGATGAACGCGCGCGTCATCGGCACCGAGGCGGTGTAGCCGAGCCGGGTGGGCTCGGCGTCCAGCCTGGCGATCACCTCGTAGACGCGGTCGGAGCCGCGCTCGCGCAGCGTCAGCGTCGCCGAGACCGGCGTGGTGATGTCGCGGACGTCCACGTGGCCGCACACCACCAGCTCGTCGTCCTCGTCGTTCCAGGCCAGCGCGTCGGCGGTGGTGGAACCGGCGGGGTGCGGGTCGCCGCCGACGTCGAGCGCCAGCGTGCCGCCGGGCACGGTGAAGTAGGCGCTGACCATGGTGGAGTCGGGCAGGAAGAGCCGCTGCGGGGAGCCGTCCAGCTCGGGACCGCGCTCCCGGCCCAGCGAGGCCCTGTATGAGCCCCGGCGCAGGATGATGTCCCAGAGGCCGTGCGGCAGGGGGCCGCCGTCGGCGGCGGTCAGCACGTCGACGTCGGCGGAGAAGCGCTCGCTGCCGTTGTCGCCGGGCTCGACGGCGACGGGCAGCGCGCAGGAACGGGGGCCATCGCGCTCGCACAGCTCCAGCTTGAGCGCGCCGTCCGGGCCGGCGTCCAGGCGGCCGCGCACCCGCAGGACCGTGCCCGCCCACCGGGCCTCGGTCAGGTAAGGATCAGACACCGGCGTCCCCCCGCTTGTCGCGGCGGCGCGTCCGGCCGCTGCTCCTGGACCGTCAGTCTGCCCGACCGGCCGCCGCCGAACCACCGGCCACGCTCAGGGCACCACGCTCAGGGCACCACGCTCAGGGCACCACGGTCACCGGCCAGCGGCCCGCGCGCACCAGCCGCACCGCCACCGAGCCGATCAGCCGGTGCCCGGCCTGGGCGGACGCGCCGACCACCACGGCGTCGGCGCGCTCGGCGTCGGCGACGCGGGCCAGCACCGTGTAGGGGTCCCCGGCCTCGTTCACCAGCTCGTAGCGGACCGGGGCCTGCGCGGCGGCGCGCTCCAGCTCGCCGCGCAGCTCGGCGGAGATCTGCTCGGCGGCCTCGCGCAGCACCGCCGCGCCGCCCGGCGTCAGCGTGGACAGCGCCGCCACCGGCGTGACGTGCACCAGCACCAGCCGCGCGTCGCTGCGCCGCGCCAGCCCCCAGGCGTAGGCGGCGGCGCGCAGCGAGGTGTCCGAGCCGTCCACCCCGGCCACGATCACGCGCGGCCCGTCCACGACCCGCCCCAGCGGATGCCCGCCGCTCATACGATCACCACGCCACCAGCGTAGGCGGCCAGGGCGGGCGGACTTCGCACGCCCCCGCAGCAGGTCAGGCGCAGGGTAGGGACGGCACGGGAAGGTTCCATCCGACCGCCCGGCCCCCACAGCAGATCAGGCGCGGGGCGGGGGATGGAAGGTTCCGCCCGGCCCCCACAGCAGGTCAGGCGCAGAGGCGGGTCAGGGGCGGGTGAAGTGGGCCAGCAGGTCGTCCAGGCGCAGCGTGCCGACGCCCACCGCCGCGTACATCTCGTCGATCTCGGCGTAGCCCAGCTCCCGCGCCACCGCCAGCGAGTCGCCGTGCGCCTCGACGGCCAGCAGGTCCAGGCGGCGGTCGGCCAGCGCGCGCACCAGGCGGCGGCGTCCGGCGTCGGCCGCCTCCTCGGTGCGCCGCCCGGCCAGCCAGCGCTGCACGTGCACCCGGGGCGCGGCGGTGACCGCGTAGTCCAGCCACTCGGCCGACGGCACGCCCTCGGGGTCGGTGATGACCTCCACCACGTTGCCGCTGCGCAGCTCGGCCGACAGCGGCGCGAGCCGCCCGTTGACCAGCGCGCCGATGCTGCGCCCGCCGGTCGCGGTGCCCAGCGCGTAGGCGAAGTCCAGCGCGGTCGCCCCCTCCGGGAGCGTGATCAGCTCGCCGGACGGGGTGAGCACCGCCACCGTGCCCTCGGCGAGGTCGGCGCGCAGGCCGTCCAGGAACTCCGCCGACGGCGCGCCCGACTGCCAGGCCAGCAGGCGGCTCAGCCACACCAGGTCGCGCCGCCCGGTGACGGTCCCGGCGGGCCCGGCGGAGCGGATGTGCTCGACGATGCCGTACTCGGCGACCGGGTGCATCGCGCGGGTGCGGATGATGACCTCGACCGCGTCGCCGTCGGGGGTGATGACCCGGGTGTGCAGCGACCGGTACATGTTGTCCTTGGGCAGCGCGATGAAGTCGCGGACCTGGCCGGGGATCGGGTGCAGCGCGGCGTGCACCGCCCCGAGCGCGACGTAGCAGTCCTGGTCGGTGCCGTCCACGACCACCAGCAGCCGGGCCGCCTCGCACGGCCGCAGCCCCGCCACGTCGCCCTCCAGCGCGCGGTGCACCGCGTACAGGTGGGAGGCCCGGATCGTCACCCGGCCGGTGATGTCGTGCCGGGCCAGCGACGGGCGCAGCCGCGCCAGGGCCGGGCCGAAGGCCGCCTCGGCTCCGGCGAGGGCGGCGCGCACCGCGCGGCCGGTGACGGCGTGCGCCTCGGGGTCGCTGGCGGCGAACGCCAGGTCGTCCATCTCCCGCTTGAGCGCGTGGATGCCCAGTCGTTCGGCGAACGGCACCAGCAGCTCGTGGCTGGCCTTGGCGATGCGCCGCCGCTTGTGCGGCGGCTGGAAGCCCAGCGTGCGCAGGTTGTGCAGCCGGTCGGCGAGCTTGACCACCAGGACGCGCAGGTCGTCGGCGGCGGCCAGCACGATCTTGCGGAAGGTCTCGGCCTCGGCGCGGTCGCCCCACCGGCCGCCGTCCAGCTTGGTCACCCCGTCCACCAGCACCGCGATCTCGTCGCCGAAGTCGGCGCGCAGCTCGTCCAGGGTGTAGGGGGTGTCCTCCACTGTGTCGTGCAGCAGCGCCGCCACCAGCGTGGTGGTGTCCATGCCGAGCCCGGCCAGGATCATCGCCACCGCCAGCGGGTGGGTGATGTAGGGCGCGCCGGACTTGCGGAACTGGCCGCGGTGCAGCCGCTCGGCGACCTCGTAGCCGCGCAGCAGCGCGGCCTCGTCGCCGCCGGGATGGGCGGCCCGGTGCGCGACCAGCAGCGGCGCGACGGCCGGGCCGACCGCGTCGAGGGCCGGGGCGCGCCGCCGCAGGGGCAGCGGGAGGCGTCGGCGCGGGGCCCGGAGGGCCACCGTGGCCGTGCCTTTCACGTTCGCCGGATCGAGGGTCGTCATCGCGCCCGCCATGCGGTCTGCCCGGTAGCGCTACTGCTACGGGGTGTAATCACCATTATGCGGGATGTCCCCTGGCGGGCGCGAGGGCGGGGGTGGGGTGACAGGTCCGGGAGGTCCGCGCCGCCGGGGTTGTCGCGGGTGCGCGGGGGGTTGCGGCGGGGTGCCGGAGAAGGGGGCGGCGGCGGGCCGCGCCGCCGATTGCGGTGACGTTCCGTGATGACCGGCCGATCGTTTCGGCGTGCCCAATGTCCGGTCGCGGCGGCGGCGCGGTCAAGGTGATTTAACGCGCGCTTCACGTGCCTGTGATATCGGTCTCACCGTGACCGGTGTAGGAATGCTCTTGTGCGAGCTAGACCGGCATTGGTCAATATCCCGCGCACGCCGAGACCCGAATGGAGATGGATAATAAAGAAATGATTCCCTCGCCCCGCAACCTGCGCGCCGCCGCCGCCAACGCCGCCCACAAGCTGCTCTACGGCCACCTGGCCGACCTGCGCCCGATGCCCACCGAGATGATCGACGACGGGCCCAAGCGCTCGGTCTACCGCTACCGGCCGCCCGAGGGCCTGGTGCCCGCCGGGCCGCCGGTGTTGTTCGTGCCGCCGCTGGCCGCCCCGGCGCGCTGCTACGACCTGCGCCGCGGGTGCAGCCTGGCCGAGCACGTGGTCAACACCGGCCGCCGCGCCTACCTGCTCGACTACGGCCCCATCGGGTACGCCGACCGGGATCTCGGCTTCGAGGAGTGGGTGCGCGAGGTGCTGCCGGGCGCGATCCGCACCGTCAGCGCGGACGCGGGCGGGCAGCCGGTGCAGCTGGTCGGCTGGTGCCTGGGCGGGATCTTCTCGTTGCTGGCGGCCGCCGCCGATCCGGGCCTGCCGATCGCCTCGGTGGCGGCGATCGCGACGCCGGTCGACACCCGCGCGGTGCGGCTGGCCGCGCCGCTGCGGCCGCTGACCCGGCTGACCGGCGGGGTGGAGGCGAGCGTGGTCAACGCGGTGTTCGGCGGGCTGCCGCAACCGGTCGTCAAACGCGCCTACCAGCTCATCGGGATCGACAAATACCTGCTGCGCCCTTACAAGACGCTTGTCAACCTTGACAATGCCGAGTTCCTGGCGCAGATTGAAGCCGTCGACCATTTCACCGACTCCATGCTGGCCTATCCCGGCCGCACCGCCGAGCAGATTTACCGTTCCCTTTTCCGGGACAACGCGCTGGCCGGTGAAGGCGTGGAGATCGGCGGCGAGCGGGTGCGGCTGAGCGAGGTCCGGGTGCCGGTTCTGGCCATCGCCGGACGCGGCGACGGCCTCGCCCCCGTCGCGGCGGTCCGGCCGCTGACCCGGCTGCTGGAGAAGGCCCCGGAGGTCCGGTTCGAGATCGCGTCCGGCGGCCACCTCGGGGTGCTCACCGGCCGGTCGGCGATGACCACCACGTGGGTCCACCTCGACCGCTGGCTGGACGAGGGCACCGTGCGGCACGGGCTGCGCGCCCCGCGCCGGGAGGCGCTCGTCCAAGCTTGATCGACTTGTGAACCGCGCCTGATCCACTTCCCCCACACGCCCGCGCGCCGGTCAAGGAAACCCCTGGAAATCCCCCAGGGATCCTCTGGAGACCCCGCAAGACGGCCTTTCCTGGTGTGTCCGCCGGTGGTCGGAGCGTCACCGACCGTAGTGTGGCGCAGCGCCGTGGGCCCAGAACCGCGGCCAGGGTTTCGCCGGCCGGGCGCCGGCCAGGTTTCGAGCCGCGCGGATCGGCAGGGTCGGCCGCCGCGCGGGAGGTCGGGGGGCAGTGCATGGCGGCTGAGGCGGGTTCGGGCGGCGCGGGGAGCACGACCGGGCGGGCGGCGGGGCCGGGGGCGTCGCGGCGGCGCCCGCGCACCGAGATCATCGGGGTCGGGCCGTTCGGCCGCCCCGCCCCGCACCTGGCGGTCGCCGTCGCGCGCGCGGGCGGCCTCGGCGTGCTGGACCTCGGCGTCGACCGCTCCGCCGCACTCGCCGCGCTGTCGGACGTGCGCCGCTGGTGGCGCGAGGAGTTCGGCGTCCGGGTGCAGGCCGGATGCGAGGTGCGGCCCGAGGAGCTGCCCGACGCCGCGCGCACCGTCCTGGTGGACGTGGCCGCCGTCGCGGGCGGCCTGGTGGACGTCGCCGCCTACGCGCGCGGGCGTCGCCTGCTGGTGGAGGTCACCGGCCCCGAGGAGGCGGCCCAGGCCGTCGCGATGGGCGCGCGGATCGCCGCAGCGCACGGCGGCGCGGGCCTGCACGGGCTGATCGCGCGCGGCTGCGAGGCGGGCGGCCGCGTCGGCGACCTCACCACGTTCGTGCTGCTCCAGCACCTGCTGGCGGACCGCCGGATCGACGTCCCGGTGTACGCGGCCGGGGGCATCGGCCCGCACACCGCGGCCGCCGCCGTCGCGGGCGGCGCGGCGGGGGTGGTGCTGGACACCCAGCTCGCGCTGGTCCGCGAGACCGACCTGCCCGCCGACGTGTCCGCCGCGCTGGCCGCCATGGACGGCGGCGAGACCCGCGTCGTCGAGACCGGCCCGACCGCCGCCGGACCGGGCCACCGCTACCGCGTCTACACCCGCCCCGACCTGCCCGACCCCGGCCTGGCCGGGCTGGACCAGGCCCGGGTCAACGCCCGGCTCGGCGCGACCGGCCTGCACGCCCGGCCGCTGCCGGTCGGCCAGGACGGCGCGCTGGCCGCCGCGCTCGCGGGCCGCCACAAGACCGCGGGCGGCGTCGTGCAGGCCGTCCGCGCGCAGATCGAGACGAGCATCCGCGCCGCCCTGCGCGCCGAGCCGCTCGCCCCGGTGGACAACCGGCCGGGCGCGCCGATCAGCCGCGACTACCCGGTGGTGCAGGGCCCGATGACGCGGGTCAGCGACCGTTCGGCGTTCGCCGCCGCCATCGCCCAGGACGGCGGGCTGCCGTTCCTGGCGCTGGCGCTGATGAGCGGCTCGGAGGTGCGCGAGCTGCTGACCGACACCGCCGACCGGCTCGGCGACCGGCCGTGGGGCGTGGGCGTGCTGGGGTTCGCGCCGCCGGAGGTGCGCGAGGCGCAGCTCGCGGCCGTCCTGGAGGTCCGCCCGCCGTACGCGCTGATCGCCGGGGGGCGTCCCGCCCAGGCCGCGCCGCTGGAGGAGGCGGGCATCAGCACCTACCTGCACGTGCCGTCGCCGGGCCTGCTGGAGCGGTTCCTGGCCGAGGGCGCGCGCAAGTTCGTGTTCGAGGGCCTGGAGTGCGGCGGTCACGTCGGGCCGCGCGCCAGCTTCCCGCTGTGGGAGGCCCAGCTCCAGCGGCTGCTGGACTTCACCGACGCCCACCCCGAGGCCGCCGCCGAGCTGTCGGTGCTGTTCGCCGGGGGCGTGCACGACGAGCGCTCGGCCGCGATGGTCGCCGCGCTCGCCGGGCCGCTGGCCGAGCGCGGCGCGGACGTGCGGGTGCTGATGGGCACCGCCTACCTGTTCACCTACGAGGCCGTCGCGGCGGGCGCGATCCTGCCCGGCTTCCAGCGCGCCGCCGTCGAGTGCGACGGCACCACGCTGCTGGAGACCTCGCCCGGCCACGCCACGCGCTGCGCCCGCACCCCCTACGTCGAGGCGTTCGAGGAGGCCCGCCGCGAGCTGGAGCGGGCCGGGACGCCGCGCCAGGAGATGTGGCGCAGGCTGGAGGAGCTGAACCTCGGGCGGCTGCGCGTCGCCGCCAAGGGCCTGCGGCGCGGCCCCGCGCCCGAGGTCGGCCGCGCCGCGCTGGAGCCGGTCGAGGCCGACGAGCAGCGCCGCCAGGGCATGTACATGATCGGGCAGGTCGCGGCGCTGCGGTCGGCGACCACCAGCATCACCGGCCTGCACGAGCAGGTCACCACCGGCGCGACCTGCTTCCTCGCCGCCCGCGCCGCCGCCCTCGGCCTGACCGCGGGCACCGGCCCCCGCGACGGCGCGGAGCCGATGGACATCGCGATCGTCGGCATCGGCTGCGTGTTCCCCGGCTCCCGCGACGCCGACGAGTACTGGTCCACGATCGTGTCCGGTGCCGACGCCGTCACCGAGGTTCCGGCCGACCGCTGGGACCCGGCCGTCTACTACGACCCCGAATCCACTCGCGCGGGCGCGGGGGAGAAGACCCCCTCCAAGTGGGGCGGATTCCTGCCCGACGTCCCGTTCGACGCCCTCGCCTACGGCATCCCGCCCAACTCCCTGGCGGGCATCGAGCCGATGCAGTTGTTGTCTCTGGAGGTCGCCGCCCGCGCGCTGCGCGACGCCGGATACGAGGACCGCCCCTTCGACCGGTCGCGCACCTCGGTGTTCTTCGGCGCGGAGGCGGGCACCGACCTCGGCACCGCCTACAGCACCCGCGCGGTGCTGCCCCGCTACTTCGGCGAGGTGCCCGAGGGCCTGGACGCGCAGCTGCCCAAGCTGACCGAGGACTCCTTCCCCGGCGTGCTCACCAACGTCATCGCCGGGCGCATCGCCAACCGCCTGGACCTGGGCGGCGCGAACTACACCGTGGACGCCGCGTGCGCCGCCTCCCTGGCCGCGCTCGACGCCGCCTGCAAGGAACTGGCCGCGGGCACCAGCGACATGGTGCTGTGCGGCGGCGCGGACCTGCACAACGGCATCTACGACTACCTGCTGTTCTCCTCGGTGCACGCGCTGTCCCCGACGGGCCGCTGCGCCACCTTCGACTCCTCCGCCGACGGCATCGCGCTCGGCGAGGGCGTGGCGTGCGTGGTGCTCAAGCGGCTCGCCGACGCCGAACGCGACGGCGACCGCGTCTACGCCGTCGTCAAGTCGGTCGCCGGGTCCAGCGACGGCCGCTCCCTCGGCCTCACCGCGCCGCGCGTGGCCGGTCAGAAGCTGGCCCTGGAGCGCGCCTACGAGCGCGCCGGGATCTCCCCGGCCGAGGTCGGCCTCGTTGAGGCGCACGGCACCGGCACCGAGGTCGGCGACCGCACCGAGCTGACCACCCTCACCGAGACCTTCACCGCCGCCGGGGCCGCGCCCGGCAGCGTCACGCTCGGCTCGGTGAAGTCGCAGATCGGCCACACCAAGTGCGCCGCCGGGCTCGCCGGGCTGGTCAAGGCCGCCTACGCGCTGCACACCGGCGTGCTGCCGGGCACCCTGCACCTGAACGAGCCCAACGAGGCGTGGGACGAGCGGACCAGCCCCTTCGCGTTCGGCCGGGGCGCGCGCCCGTGGGCCGTCGAGCCGGGACGGCGCTACGCCGGGCTGAGCGGCTTCGGATTCGGCGGCGCGAACTTCCACGCGGTGCTCGCCGGGTACGACGGCGCGCCCGAGCCGGTGTCGGGGCTGGCCGACTGGCCCGCCGAACTGTTCCTGATCCGGGGCGCGGACCGCGCCGCCGCCCGCGCCGAGCTGGACCGCCTCGCGGCGCTGGCCGCGCAGGGCCCGCACCGGGTGCGGCTGCGTGACCTGGCCCGCACCTTCGCGGTCGCCGAAGGACCGGTGCAGGTGTCGCTGGTGGCCACCGGCCTCGACGACCTCACCGCCAAGATCGCCGACGCGCGCGAGTTCCGTACCGCGCCCGGCGTGTTCGTCCGCGACCCCGACGCCGGGACCGGCCAGGTCGCCTTCCTCTACCCGGGGCAGGGCAGCCAGCGGCCGGGGATGCTCGCCGACCTGTTCGTGGCGTTCCCGCGCCTGCAACGCCTGCTGCGCCTGGCGGGGGACCGCTACACCGCCGCGATGTTCCCGCCCGCCGGGTTCACCCGCGAGGACGGCGAGCGCCGCCGCGCCGCCCTCACCGACACCCGCGTCGCCCAGCCGACCCTCGGCGTCGCCGGGTTGGCGATGCACCGGCTGCTGACCGAACTGGGCGTGCGGCCCGACCTGGCCGCCGGGCACAGCTATGGCGAGCTGGTCGCGCTGTGCGCGGCCGGGGTGTTCGGCGAAGAGGACCTGGTCGCGCTCAGCGCCGTCCGCGCCGAGGCGATCCTGACCGCCGCCCGCTCGGGCAACGTCGCCGACCCCGGCACGATGGCGGCGGTCGCCGGATCTCTGGACGAGGTGCGCGCCGCGCTGTCGGGCATCTCCGAGGTCGTCATCGCCAACCACAACGCGCCCCGCCAAGTGGTGATCTCCGGGTCCACGGCGGGCCTGGACAACGCGCTGGCCGCCCTGCGCGAGCGCGGCATCCCGACCCAGCCGATCCCGGTGGCCTGCGCCTTCCACAGCCCGCTGGTCGCCGGGGCCGCCGCGCCGCTGCGCGCCGAGCTGGCCGCGCGCGACCTGCGCTCGCCCGCGTTCCCGGTGTGGTCCAACACCACGGCCGCGCCTTACGACACCGAGCCCGCCGAGCTGGGCGCGACGCTGGCGGGGCAGGTCGCCGCGCCGGTGCGGTTCGTCGAGCAGATCGAGGCGATGTACGCGGCGGGTGCGCGCACCTTCGTGGAGGCGGGGCCGGGCCAGGTGCTCGGCCGGCTCGTCGCGAAGATCCTCGGCGACCGCCCGCACACCGTCGTGAGCTGCGACGTTCCCGGCGAGAACGGCCTGAAGCAGTTGCTGCTGGCGCTGGCAGAGCTGGCGGCGGCGGGCGTCGGGGTGGACGCGCTGCCGCTGTTCGCGGGGCGCGACGCCCGCGTGGTGACGGGCGCGGAGCTGCGACCTGCGCCGGGCTGGATCGTCAACGGACATCTCGTTCGCACCGCTGACGGGGAGTACCTGCCCAACGGGTTGCGCCCCGCCGAGCGGATCGCGCTGCCTGTTGAGACGGCTCCGGCCGCGGCTCCGGACGTCGAGGCGCAGAATGCGCGCGCGGCGGCCGCTGAGCAGGCGGTGCTGGAGTACCTGCGCACCAGCCGGGACCTGGTCGCGGCGCAGCGGGACGTGGTGCTGGGCTTCCTCGGCGCTTCTGGGGGGGCTGCCCTGCCGCCGGTGTCCCCGCCCGTCCCCGCGCCGCGCCCGATGTTGGCGGGCGAAGTGGTGCCTCCGGCACGGAACGGCGCCGAGCCCGCCGCGCAGCCGCAGCCCGCCGTGCCCGCCCAGGCCACGGCCCCGGAGGCGCTGGGCCCCGACGGCATCCGCGCCGCCGTCCTGGCGGTGATCAGCTCCCGGACGGGCTACCCGGAGACGATGCTCGGCCCGGACCTGGACCTGGAGGCCGACCTGTCGATCGACTCCATCAAGCGCACCGAGATCATCGGTGAGCTGGCGGAGCGGGTGGGCTTGGCCGCCGCCGGAAGCCGCCTGGACGAGTCGGCGGTGGAGCAACTGGCCCGCGTGAAGACCATCGGCGGGATCGTGACCTGGATCGGCGAACGCGTCGGCACGCCGTCCGCTGGGGAAGCGCCCGCCGGGGCAGCGCCCGGATCGGCACCCGTCGAAGCGCCTGCTGGGGGAGCGCCCGCCGAAGCCGCGCCCGCCGCAGGAACGTCTGAAGCGACGCCCGACGAGGCGCGCGCCGAGGTAGCGCCTGCCGGGGCAGCGCCCTCTGAAGCAGCGCCTGGAGCGGGGTCCGCCGGGATAGCGCCCGCCGAAGCGCCATCTGCCGAAGCACCTGCTGGGGGTGCGCCCAGTGGGGTAGTGCCCGCCGCAGCATCGTCCGCTGGGAGAGGGGCTGCGCCTGGACGGCATGCTGCGCGGGATGCGGTGACCGAGCCGCTCGCCCTGCCCGCCATCCTGCCCACTCTCCTGACCACGGCCCAGGCCGCCGGGGCGGCTGACGCTCCTGCTGGCACGCCCATTGGTGCGCCTGCTGACACGCTGGCTGCACCCGCCGCACCCGCCGCACCCGCCGCTGCGCCCGCCGCCCCGGTGGGCGACGAGCCTGCCGTTGTCGCGCCTCGGCGGCAGGTCGTCCGTGTCACCGATCTGCCCGCACTGCCCGCCGTCGAGCTTCGCCCCGACGCCTTCGCCGGGCGTCGCTTCGTCATCGTGGACGACGGCTGCGGCGTCGCCCTGGAGCTGGCCGCTCTCCTAGAGCAGCAAGGCGCGCAGGTCCGTGCCCCGCTGGAGCCCGACGGCCCCTGCGACGGCCTCATCCACCTCGCCGCCCTCCGGCCCGGCGGCGGCCCCGTCCTCCCCACGGCCTACGCGGGCGTCCGTGACGCGCTGGCGGGCGGGCTGCGCTGGCTGCTGCTGGCCACCGGCTCCGGCGGCACCTTCGGCCACGACTACGACGGCGGCGTCGGCGACCCCACCCCCGGCGCGGGCCTGCGCGGCCTCGCCCGCACCATCGCCCGGGAGTACCCCGAGACGCTGGTGCGCGCCGTGGACGTGGACGTCAAGGAGAGCCCGCGCATCCTCGCCCTGCGCCTGCTGGCCGAACTCACGGCCGACGGCCCCGTCGAGGTCGGCTACGAGGGCGAGCTACGCCGCACCCTGGAGGTCGTGCCCGCCCCGCCCCTCGCTCCCGGCGCGAACCTCGGCCTGGACGCCACCGGCGTGGTGCTGCTGACCGGCGGCGCGCGCGGCATCACCGCCCGCGTCGCCCGCGAGCTGGCCCGCACCACCGGCTGCCACATCGAGCTGCTGGGCCGCACGCCCGAACCCGCCGCCGAAGATCCCACGCTGGCCGAAGCCGCCGACGAGGCCGCGCTACGCCGCGCCCTGATCGCCCAAGGCGGCCGAACGCCCGCCGAGATCGAGGGCGTCGTCCGGCGCGTGCTGGCCGAACGCGAGGTCCGCGCCACCCTGGCCGGGCTGTCCGGCACCGCCGCCTCGGTCCGCTACCACGCGGCGGACGTGCGCGACCCGCACGCCGTGCGCGCCGTCGTCGAGGACGTCTACGCCCGGCACGGCCGCCTGGACGGCGTCGTGCACGGCGCGGGCCTGCTGGAGGACCGGCTGATCCGCGACAAGGTGCCCGACTCCTTCGACCGCGTCTACCGCACCAAGGTGGACGGCGCGTGCGCGCTGGCCGGAGCCGTCCGCCCCGACACCTCGTTCTTCGTGGTGTTCGGCAGCGTGTCGGGCGTCCACGGCAACCGGGGCCAGGCCGACTACGCCGCCGCCAACGACGCCTGCGACACCCTCGCCCGCGTCTGGCGCACCACGCTGCGCGGCCGCGTCCTGGTCGCCGACTGGGGTCCGTGGGCCGGGGGCGGCATGGTCTCGCCGGGCCTGGCCCGCGAGTACGCCCGGCGCGGCGTCGCGCTGATCGACCCGGACGCCGCCGTCGCCGCCCTACTGGACGAGATCGCCACCGGCGACCAGGTGCAGGTCGTGTTCGCCGGGGCCGCCGAGTGAGCGTCGGCGCACCGGTCGCCATCGTCGGCGTCGGGGCGGTCTTCCCCGGCGCGGGCACGGCGGCGGAACTGTGGCGCAACATCCGGGCCGGGGTGGACGCCATCACCGAGGTGCCCGCCGACCGGTGGGACCCCGCGCTGTACTACGACCCGCAGGCGTACGGCCGGCCGCCCGAGAGCGACCGCTTCTACTGCCGTCGCGGCGGCTTCGTGGACGGCCTGGCGACCTTCGACCCGGCGCGGTTCGGCATCATGCCCGCCGCCGTCGCGGGCATGGAGCCCGACCAGCTCCTCGCGCTGCGCACCGCCGCCGAGGCCATCGCCGACGCGGGCGGCCCCGACCGGCTGCCCGACCGGTCCCGGATCGGCGTGGTGATCGGCCGGGGCGGCTACATCACCCCGGGCGTGGCGCGCTTCGACCAGCGGGTGCGCACCTCCCACCAGCTCGCGGCGGTCCTCGGCGAGCTGCTGCCCGACCTCGGCGCCGACCGCGTCGAGGAGGTCCGCCGCGCGTTCTGCGACCGGCTCGGCCCCGACGGCCCGGACGCGTCGGTCGGGCTGGTGCCGAACTTCGCCGCCTCCCGCATCGCCAACCGCTTCGACCTGCGCGGCCCCGCCTACACGCTGGACGCGGCGTGCGCGTCGTCGCTGCTGGCGGTCGAGCACGCGGTGCGGATGTTGCGCTCCGGGCAGTGCGACGCGATGCTCGCCGGAGCCGTGCACCACGCCCACCACGCGACGGTCTGGAGCGTGTTCAGCCAGCTCAGGGCGCTGAGCCCGAGCGAGCGCATCCGGCCGTTCGACGCCGCCGCCGACGGCACGCTCCTGGCGGAGGGCACCGGCGTGGTGCTGCTCAAGCGCCTCGCCGACGCCGAACGCGACGGCGACCGCGTCTACGCGGTGGTCCGCGGCGTCGGCTCCTCCAGCGACGGCCGCGCCGCCAGCATCATGAGCCCGCTGGTGGACGGCCAGGTCCTCGCCGTCGAGCGCGCCTGGGCCGACGCCGGGCTGGACCCCTCGGCCGCCGACGCCGTCGGGCTGGTGGAGGCGCACGGCACCGCGACCCCGGCCGGGGACGAGGCGGAGCTCGCCACGCTGCGCCGGGTGTTCGGCACCGCCGGGCCGCCGCTGCCGCTGGGCAGCGTCAAGTCGATGATCGGGCACGCGATGCCCGCCGCCGGGATCGCCGGGCTGATCAAGGCCGCGTGCGCGCTGCGCGACGGCGTCCTGCCGCCGACCCTGCACGTCGCCGAGCCGCACGCGGCGCTCGCGGGGACCCGTCTGCAACCGGTCGGCGCGCTGGCCGACTGGGAGCGCCCCGCCGGAGCCCCCCGCCGCGCGGTGGTGAACGCCTTCGGCTTCGGCGGCGCGAACGCCCACGTCATCCTCGAAGAGGCGCCCGCCGCCACCATGATCCCGGCCGGAGCGCCCGCCCTGGAACGCGTCGCCGGAGACGAGCCGGTGTTGCGCCTGACCGCCGACGACGAGCACGCCTTGGCCCGCCTGCTGGCCGCCCCCGACGCCGACCTGCTGGCGCGGGCCGGCGTAGAGCCCCCCGACCTGCCCTGTCGCCTCGCCATCGTCGGCCCCACGCCCCGCAAGCTGGACCTCGCCCGCGCCGTCGTGCGGCGCGGCACCCCGTGGCGTGGCCGTAGCGACATCTGGTTCACGCCCCGGCCGCTGCTGGCGACCGGCGGGCGGCTGGCCTTCCTGTTCCCCGGCTTCGAGCCCGCGTTCGCGCCGCGCGCCGACGACGTCGCCGACCACTTCGGCATGCCCCGGCCCGCGCTGACCGGCCGCACCGACCTGCTCGGTCACGCCGCCGACGTGATGGCCGTCGGCCGCCTGCTGGCCGGTGCGCTCGACGCGCTGGGCGTGCGGCCCGACCTGGTCGCCGGGCACAGCCTCGGCGAGTGGACCGCGATGATCGTGGCGGGCGTGTACCCGGGCGACGCCGTCGCGTCGTTCATGGCGGCGGCCGAGCACGAGACCCTGGACGTGCCCGACGTCGCCTACGCCGCGCTGGGCTGCGGAGCGCACCGCGCCATGGAAGCGGTCGCTGAGACGCCGGACGTGGTGGTCTCGCACGACAACTGCCCGCACCAGTCGGTGGTCTGCGGGCCACCCCGGCAGGTCCGCGAGATCCTGGCGCGGCTGGCCGGGGAGGGCGTGCTGGGCCAGGAGTTGCCGTTCCGGTCGGGGTTCCACACCCCCATGGCCGAGGCGTACCTGGGGCCGGTGCACCGCTCGTTCGAGGCGCTGCCGATCCGCGCGCCGCGCGTGCCGCTGTGGTCGGCGACGACCGTCGCGCCGTTCCCCGCCGAACCCGCGCGCGTGCGCGAGCTGGTGGTGCGGCACCTGCTGGAGCCGGTGCGGTTCAGCGAGCTGACCGAGGAACTGTACGCGGCGGGCGTGCGCGCGTTCGTGCAGGTAGGGCCGGGCAGCCTCACCGGGTTCGTCGGCGACCGGCTCGGCGACCGCGACCACCTGGCGATGGCCGTCAACGTGCCCAAACGCACCGGCATGGAGCAGCTGCGGCGCGTCGTGGCAGCGCTGTGGGCAGAGGGCTACGGATCGTCGGCGCGGCCCGTCCCGGCGGCCGGGCATTCGGTGCGGCTCGACCTCGGCACGCCGCTGGTCCGGCTGGACGGCGCGGTGCCGCCGCTGCGCCCGCCGTCCGGCGTTGCCGAGCGTCCGGCCCTGCCCGCCGACCCGGTGTCGGCGGAGCTGGACGCGCTGCTGCGCGACGCCGCCGACAGCGCCCAGACCGTCCTGGACACGATGCGGCACGGCGTGCGGGCCCCCGCCGCGCCGCCCGCGCCCGCACCCCCCGCCGCAGTGCCCGCCGCCGTGCCCCAGGAGACCGAGCGGACCACCACCCGCACCTTCTCGCTGGAGGCCATGCCCTACGTCGCCGACCACTGCCTGATCCCGCAGCGGGCGGGCTGGCCGGACGTCTCCGACCGCTTCCCCGTCGTGCCGCTGACCACCCTGCTGGAGGTCATGGCCGACGCGGCGCGCGAGCTGCTCCCCGGCCTGACGGTGGTCGGGTTCGAGCGTGTCCAGGCGCTGCGCTGGGTGATCGCCGAACCCGCCACCACCACCGAGGTGCGCGCCCGCCTGGACGAGCCCGGCGGGCCGGTGCCGGGCGAGCCGCGCCGCGTCAAGGTCGTCATCGAGGGCCACACCGACGGCACCGTGCTGCTGGCCGCCCACCACCCGATCCCGCCCGCGCCCGACCGCGCGCCGCTGACCGTCGAGCGGCCGCCCGTCGTCACCGGCGAGCGCTTCTACACCGAGCGCTGGATGTTCCACGGCCCCCTGTACCGGGGCGTCACCGGCATCTCCGCGCTCGCGGGCGACGGGCTGCGCGCCGAGCTGGCGTCCCTGCCCACGCCCGGCGCGCTCATGGACAGCGCCGGGCAGCTCTGCGGCCACTGGATCCAGGTCTACGGCGACAAGGACCAGACCGTCTTCCCGATCGGCATCGAGCGCGTCACCTGGTACGCGCCGCCGCCGCCCGTCGGGGCGCGCCTGGAGGCGACCGTCCGGAACCGTGCCGTCACCGGCGCGTCCGTCAAGTGCGACCTGGAGATGGTCGGCGCGGACGGCCGGCTGTGGGGCCGCATCGAGGGCTGGACCACCCACCGCTTCTACACCGACGAGCCGCTGTGGCGGATGCGCTTCACCCCCGAGGTGTCGGGCGTCGGCGAGCCGCAGCCCGGCGGGTGGACGCTGGCCCGCAAGCGCTGGGACGGCGCGTCCTCCCGCGACCTGCTGATGCGCCAGTACCTGAACGCCGCCGAACGCACCGCGTACCAGGGCCTCGCGCCCCGCGCGCAGGGGCCGTGGCTGCTGGGCCGGATCGCGGTCAAGGACGCGGTGCGGCACTGGTTGTGGGACCGGGGCCACGGCCCGCTGTTCCCGGCCGAGCTGACCGTGAGCAACGACGCGGCCGGGCGGCCCGAGGTGACCGGGCCGTTCAAGGAGCCGGTGGCGGTGTCGATCGCGCACACCCCGGAGCTGGGCGTGGCGCTGGTCCGCCCCGCCGGGTGGGCCGCCGGGATCGACGCCGAGACCGTCGCCGAGCACGGCCGGGGCTTCGAGGAGGTCGCGCTGACCGACGGCGAGCGCGACCTGCTGGCCCGGCTGCCCGGCGACCGCGCCACCGCGCTGACCCGGCTGTGGACGGCCAAGGAGGCCGTCGCCAAGGCCGCCGGGACCGGGCTGCGCGGGCGGCCCCGCGACTTCGTCGTCACCGCCGCCGACGCCGACCGGCTGCTGGTCGCGGCCGGGGGCGCGGTGACGGTCGTGCGGTCGCGACTGCTGGACGGCCACGTGGTGACCTGGACCGACGCCGCGCCGGACGCCCGCCCTGACGACGACGACACCGATGACAGCGACGCCGGCGGCGACGCCGGCGAGGACACGGGGGAGAAGAGGACATGACGCAGTCGAGCGACGTGCTGGGCGAGGTCGTCGGGATGCTGGTCGAGGTGGTCGGCGAGGACTTCCTGCTGGACACCGAGATCGGCCCCGACACGACCTTCAACGACGAGCTGGCGCTGGAGAGCATCGAGTTCGTCGCGCTGGCCGAGAAGCTCCAGGACCGCTACGGCGGCCGGGTGGACTTCGCCGCCTTCATCGCGGGCCTGGGCCTGGACGAGATCATGAACATGACGGTCGGCGACCTGGTCCGGCACATCGAGGCGCGCCTCCAGCCCGCGGCCGTCTGAGCCGGGATCGGAGACCCGACCATGGCCTACGTGTGCGCGCGCGGCGTCCGCTTCAACGTGGTGGACCTCCCCGGCGCGCCCGCCGCCCGGCGGCGCGAGCCGGTGGTGATGCTGCACGGGCTGTTCACCGGCAGCGCGGCGTCCTGGTTCTTCACCGTCGCGCCCGCGCTGGCCCGCACCCGCCCGGTGCGGCTGATCGACTGGCGCGGGCACGGGATGAGCGAGCGCACCCCGACCGGCTACGGCACCGCGACCATGGTCGCCGACCTCGCCGAACTGACCGCCGACCTGCCGCCGTTCGCGGTGGTGGGCCACAGCTACGGCGCGACGGTCGGCCTGCGCTTCGCCCGCGCCCACCCGGGCCGGACGACCCGGCTGGCGTTGGTCGACCCGCCGTTCATACGGCTCGACCAGGCAGCCGACGACCTGCTGCCCGCCGACGGCCTTTCCGCCCGCGCCGGGCGGCGCGCGGCCGCGCTGGCCGCCGAGACCAGCGTGCTGGCCGACCTCGCCGCCGAACCCCCGGTCACCGCCGCCGAGCTGCGCGCGCTGGCCGGGCTGCCCGTCCTGGCGGTGACCGGCGACGGCTCGCCGTTCCGCGCCGCGGGCGAGCTGGTGGGCCGGGCGCTGCCGGGCGCGCGCCGGCACGTCCTGGCGGGCGGCCACGACCTGCACGTCACCGCGCGCGCCCGGCTGACGCCCCTGTTGAACAGCTTCCTGGAGGACGCACATGCCTGAGGTGACCGCACGCGGGGTGCGGTTCCACGTCCAGACGATGGAACCGTCCGGGACCGGCTTCCCGGACCCGCCCGTGGTGGTGTTCGTCCACGGCCTGGTCCTGGACAACCTGTCCAGCTTCTACTACACCCTGGCCGGGCCGGTCGCCGCCGCCGGGGCCCGCGCGGTGCTGTACGACCTGCGCGGCCACGGCCGCAGCGAGCGCACCGCCACCGGCTACGGCGCGGCCGACGCCGTCGCCGACCTGTTCGCGCTGCTGGACGGGCTCGGCCACTCCGGCCGGGTGTTCCTGGTCGCCAACAGCTTCGGCGGCGTGGTCGCGCTGAACGCCGCGCTGGCCCGCCCCGACCGCGTCGCGGGCCTGGTGCTGGTGGAGGCGTACGGCCCCGCCGAGCAGGCCGGGGAGTGGACCGAGGACATGCTCAACACCCTCGGCAAGTCCGCGCTCGCGCTGGAGTACGAGCGGCTGGCCGACCAGCTGCTGGAGATCGGCTGGCGGCAGCGCGGCCGCCAGGCCGCCACCGCCGACGCCCTGATCAACGGCACCAGCCTGCTGGACGACCTGGCCGCGGTGGAGCCGGTGCGGCCCGCCGACCTGGCCGCGGTGGCGTGCCCGGTGCTGGCGGTGTACGGGGAGCACTCCGACGTCGCGGAGGCCGGGCGCCTGCTGCTGCGATCGGTCCCCGACTGCACCCTGCACGTCATGGCGGGCCACGCGCACACCGTGCTGCGCGAGGGCACCGCGGAGCTGCTGGAGGTCGTGCTGCCATGGCTGTCCCACCACACGGGCACGAAGGTCCCCGTCGCGGCTGCGGGAGGTGCGCTGTGAGCCGGGGCCGCCGCGTCCAGGTGCCGTCGCTGCTCGGCGCCATGCCCAGCGCGTTCACGCAGGAGCCGGTCCGCCGCGCCGACAGCGGCCGCCGCCGCTTCCTGTTCGCGGTGCCGCCGCTGGCCGGGCACGTCAACCCGACCGTCGCGGTCGCCGCCGAGCTGACCCGGCGCGGCCACCGGGTCGCCTGGGTCGGGCACCCGCCCTCGCTGGAGGGCCTGCTGAAGCCCGGCTCCAAGGTGTACCCCGCCGAGGACCCCGAGTTCACCGCCGGGCTGGAGCAGGCGCGCCGGGACTGGTTGTCGCTGCGCGGCCCGGCGGCGCTGAAGTTCCTGTGGGAGGAGTTCATCGTCCCGCTCGGGCACGCGATGATGCCCGGCGTCGAGGACGCCGTCGAGCGGTTCCGGCCCGACGTGATCGTCTCCGACCAGCAGGTGCTGGCCGGGCCGGTCGCCGCCCGCCTGCACGACATCCCGTGGGCGACCTCGGCCACCACCTCGGCCGAGTTCACCCGGCCGCTGGCGGGCATGCCGCTGGTGGAGGAGTGGGTGCGCGAGCAGATCGGCGACTTCCAGCTCGACTACGACATCGACGACCTGCTGGACCTGCGCTTCTCCGACCACCTGGTGCTGATCTTCTCCACCGGGGCGCTGATCGGCGACACCTCCTTCTTCCCCGACCACTTCGCGTTCGTCGGCCCGGCGCTCGGCCGCCCGCCCGGCAGCGACTTCCCGTGGGAGTGGCTGGAGGAGGACAAGCCCGCGGTGCTGGTGTCGCTCGGCACCGTCAACGGCGAGGCCGGGCGGCGCTTCTTCCAGATCGCCGCCGAGGCCGTGCGGGACATGGACGTGCAGGCGGTGTTCGTCACCCCGCCCGGCACGCTGCCCGACCCGCCGCCCAACCTGCTGGTGCGCGGGCACGTCCCGCAACTGGAGCTGCTGCCGCGCATGTCGGCGGTGATCACCCACGGCGGGCACAACACCGTCTGCGAGTCGCTGGCGCACGGGCTGCCGCTGGTGGTCGCGCCGATCCGCGACGACCAGCCGGTCATCGCGCGGCAGGTCACGGCCGCCGGGGCGGGCCTGGCGGTGCGGTTCGCGCGCGTGCGCGAGCAGGAGTTGCAGGACGCGCTGGGCGAGGTCCTGACCGACGACCGCTACCGCCAGGCGGCCTGCCGGGTGCGCGAGTCGTTCGAGAACGCGGGCGGGGCCGTGGAGGCCGCCGACCGCCTGGAGAAAATGACGTGACCGTGCTGTCCCTGCTGGTCACCGCCGCGGTGCTGGGCGGCGCGGTGCGGCTGCGCCGCCGCCTGGCCAGGCTGTACCGCCCCGTGCCCGGCCGCAGGGCCGCCCGCGTGCCCGCGCACGGGGCGGCCCCCTCCGGCGGCGAGGACGTCGCGCACGGCCTGGTCGCGGTCGAGGGCGCGGTGGTGTCGGGCCAGATCCGGCGCGCCGCGCAGGCGTGCGCGCGCGACGGCGGCTTCCAGGTGCTCGACCTCGTCCCGGCCGACCTGCCGGTGGAACGCGCGCTGGACCTCGCCCGGAGCGTGGACCCGGCCCGCTACCGGACCGATCCGCTGGCGCTCGGCCGGGGCGCGGGCTTCGCCACGTTCGCCTCCGAGGACGTGCTGCGGCGCGTCGGCGTCCGGCCCGGGACGCTGGACGTCGGCGCGTTCGGCGAGCTGACGGCGCGGCTGCGGCAGTACGCGCGCACCGCCGACCTCGTCGTGGTGCCCTGCCGCACCACGCCGCGCGTCCCCGCCTGCCGGGGCCGCCGCGCGTGGTTGCGCGGGCTGGGCGTGCCGGTGCCGCTGGTGATCGCCCGGTCGGCGCTGGGCTGGCTGGCGGTCGTCGCGGTGCTGCTCGCCGACCCGCGCTGGGGACCAGTGGCGGCGCTGGCGTACTGCGCCGTCCCGTATGTGGTGTTCGCCGGGACGCCGCTGTCGCCGCGCGACCTGCACCGGGTGGCGCTGCTGCGGCTGGTCGTCACGCCGTGGAGCTGGTGGCGGACGCTCACCGACCCGCCGTCGGCGTGGGAGGGACGGCACGCCCGCCGCGAGGAGCGGGCGCGCGAGCACTACCGCGACGAGTACGTGCAGGGCGTGCGGCGCTTCCTGGAGCCGCGCCGCCCGGACTGCCCCTGGTGCGGGTCGCGCTCGCTGATCGAGCACGTGACCAGCGGCGACGTCCTCCAGCGCAAGCCCGGCACGTTCATCCTGGAACGTTGCCGCGACTGCGGGCACATCTTCCAGAACCCGCGCCTGACCAGCGAGGGGCTCGACTTCTACTACCGCGACGCCTGCGACGGGCTGGGATCCGCGTTCAGCGAGCGCGTGTTCGCCCGGCAAGGCGGCTCCTACCGGGCCCGCGCCGAGCTGGTCGCCGCGCACGCCGAGCCCCGCGCCTGGCTGGACGTCGGCACCGGCCACGGCCACTTCTGCCGCGCCGCCCGCGCCGTGCTGCCCGACACCGCCTTCGACGGCCTGGACATGGGCGCCGGGGTGCGGGAGGCGGAGCGGCGCGGCTGGCTGCGGAACGCCTACCAGGGCCAGTTCCCCGACCTGCTGGACCGGCTCACCGACCGCTACGACGTCGTGAGCATGCAC
The DNA here is from genome assembly GCF_001552635.1 of Actinomadura hibisca NBRC 15177. GTDB lineage: Bacteria > Actinomycetota > Actinomycetes > Streptosporangiales > Streptosporangiaceae > Spirillospora > Spirillospora hibisca. The sequence goes on from NZ_BCRO01000060.1 coordinate 68,986, forward strand.
CACTACCTGGAGCACACCCGCGACCCGCAGGCCGAGCTGGACGCGGCCGTCAAGCTGCTCGAACCGGGCGGCCACCTGCTGATCGAGCTGCCCGACCCCGAAAGCCGCCTGAGCCGGCTGCTGGGCCGCCACTGGGTGGGCTGGCTCCAGCCCCAGCACCTGAACATGATGCCGATCGGCAACCTGGAAGGGGCGCTGGCGGCGCGCGGGATGCAGGTCGTGGCGCGCGAGCGCCGCGCCGCCCACCAGCGGCACGACCTCGTCTGCGCGGCGCTGCTCGCGATCACCGCGTTCGGCCCGCGCCCGGACCGGCCCTGGGCCCCGCACGCGGCGACCGCCGCAGACAGGGCGCGGCGGGCGCTGGCGCTGACAGTGGGCGCGCCGTTCATAGCGGCGGCCCTGCTGCTGGACCGATGGCTGGTGCCGCTTGTCCCGGGCACCTCCAACGCCTACCGGGTGCTGGCACGGAAGGACGAGGGATGACCGGCGGGATCGCGGGCGCGCCCGCCGCCGACCCGGAGATGCGGATCACCGCCCACGTCTTCGAGCGGGCGCACGGCGCGCCGTGCACGACGCTGCGCCGCGCGCACGGCGCCCTGACGCTGCTGGCGGGGCCGGGGACGGCGCTGGCGGTGGCGCTGCCGTGGGGCACGATCGTCGCGGCGGGTCCCGGCGAGGACGGGACGGCCGGGCTGTACTCGATGAACCGGCACGCCGACGCGTTCTCGATGGACCAGGAACGGCTGGCGGCGGCGCTGGCCGCCGGGACGATGCCGCCATGGGCCGTCCCCGCCGTGAGGGCGCTGCTGGCGCACGCCGACCCCATGCCCGGGGCGCGGCTGGTGGTCAACCGGGAGCTGCCGGTGGAGACGGGGCTGCTGAGCGGGGCGGAGACGGCATGCGCGGCGACCGCGACGCTGGGCGACCTGTACGGGGCCGCGCGGGCGGCGACGTCCTACGAGACCGAACGGGACCCGTCGCATCTGGCGTCCCTGCACGCACGCGACGGCCACGCGGCGCTGGTCACGGACGGGACGGTGCGGCACCTGCCCTGCGACCTGCTCACGGCGGGCCTGCGCCTGCTGATCATGGACGTGGGCCTGGGCGGGGAGAACGCCACCCCCGCGATCTCGGCCGACCTCGTGGAACAGGCCGCCGGAGTGCTCCAGACAGGCGACCTGGACGCGCTAGGCCCGCTGCTCACCCAGAGCCACATACGCGGCGAACCACTGCTGGACGAGGCGCTGGACATCGCCCGCTCGGCGGGCGCGCTGGGCGGCCTGGCGCTGGGCCGGTGCGGGCTGGCGCTGGTGCCGGTGGCGGCGGTGCCGGACGTGCGGACGCGGGTCGTCGGGCGGCTGGCGGGCCGGGCGCGGCGGCGTCCGCGCTTCCTGACCGTCGTCCCGTCTGGCGTCTAGGGCCTGTTCGCGGGACGGTCCTGGCCGCGCAGCGCGGTGTCGACCAGGTCGATGGACTCCAGCAGGGCGACCAGCCGGGCGCCCTCCTGGCGGTAGGTCTCCAGCACGGCGTCGATGCCGTGCGGGGGGACCAGGCCGCCCAGCTCGACGCGGGCCGAGCGGAAACCCTCCCGGGCCGCCTCCACGGCCGCGTTCACGTGGTGGCGCGCCATCCGCGCCAGGGCGATGGGGTAGCGGCGCAGCACGCCGTAGCGCCGGTACTCGGGCGGGACCAGCTCCAGGAGCCAGGCCAGCGCGGTGTCCTCGAAGTGCTCGGCGCCCGGCGGGTGCACCTGGGCGGGCCAGCCGGGCGGGACGTAGGTGCTCACCCGTCCACGATAACCGGAACGTCGAACATCTGTTCGACCGGAGTCGTCCGGGTCACGCCGGGCCGTTCTGCTCCCGCCGGATGCGGATCTTGCCGCTGGTCAGGTCGTCGCGCACGCCGCCCCGGTCGCCGGCCTGCTGGAGGTCGTCGTGCTTGCGCAGCTTCTGCTGCTCCTGCTCCTCGACCTTGACCTTCTTGGAGCCCTCGAACGCCGAGGCGAGGTCCTCGAACATGCCGCCGCCGAACCCGGCGCCGGTCTCCCCGTCACCGCGGATCGCGCCCATCAGCGACGTGCGGCCGGTGCCTTCCTGGGGCCACTCCACGACCTCCTGCTCGGCCTGCCGCTGCGGGCGGACCGGGCTCTTGCTCTTGGGCTTGAGGCGCCTGCGGCGGCGAAAGGGTGACTTCACGTGATCTCTTCCGACGGACATCGACCCCGGCCGGAACGGCGATGTCCCGCCGGGCCGAGGAACCTACACACACTCCAACGCGGAGGGTACTCCCGATTGATCCCGCCCGAGCGGACCGGACCCGGCCCGCCCCCCGCACCGCTGGGATGCCCCGTTCCGGCCCCCGCCAACCCGCCGGACGGGGCACGGAACGGCCGGTGACTCGGCTGGGACGCTCCGGGGCGGTAGCCTGCGGGACGTGCGTCTCTCCCATGTCATCGCCGCTCTCGAAGCGCTGTACCCGCCCGCCTGGGCCGAGTCGTGGGACGCCGTCGGCCTGGTCTGCGGGGATCCCGACCAGGAGGTCGGCCGCGTGCTGCTGGCGGTGGACCCGGTCACGGCCGTCGTGGACGAGGCCCTGGAGTGGGGGGCCGACCTGCTGATCACCCACCACCCGCTGCTGCTGCGCCCGGTCAACGGCGTGCCCGCCACCACCCCGAAGGGGCGGCTGGTGCACCGGCTGATCAGGGGCGGCACCGCGCTCTACACCGCCCACACCAACGCCGACGTGGCCGACCCGGGCGTGTCGGACGCGCTGGCGCGCGCCGTCGGCGTCACCGGGCCGCTGCGCCCGCTCGCGCCGTCGCCCGACGACCCGCGCCGGGGCCTCGGCCGGATCGGCGACCTGCCCGAGGCGGTCACGCTGAAGGAGTTCACCGCCCAGGTGGCCGCCGGGCTGCCCGCGACGGCCTGGGGCGTGCGGGCGGCGGGCGACCCCGACCGCATGGTGCGGAGCGTGGCGGTGTGCGGCGGGTCGGGCGACTCGCTGCTGGAGACCGCCCGCACCTCGGGCGCGGACGTCTACCTGACCGCCGACCTGCGGCACCACCCCGCCTCGGAGTACCTGGAACGGCCGGGCCCGGCGCTGCTGGACGCGGCGCACTGGGCGACCGAGCACCCCTGGCTGGCCGACGCCGAGCGCGCGCTGCGCGCCGCGCTCCCGGCCGCCGAACCGCTACAGACCCGGGTGTCCACGCTCGTGACCGACGCGTGGCGCCTGCACCACGAAGGAGTGAAGTGAAAGCCGCACCGCAAGCCCAGCAGCGACTGATCGACCTGCAGGAGCTGGACAGCTCGCTGGACCGGCTGGCGCACCGCCGCCGCACCCTGCCCGAGCTGGCCGAGATCCAGCGCCTGGAAGGCCGGCTGACCGAGCTGCGCGACGCCATCGTGGCCGCCGAGACCGCCGTCGGCGACCTGGACCGCGAGCAGCGCAAGGCCGAGCAGGACGTCGACCAGGTGCGCACCCGGGCCGACCGCGACCAGAAGCGGCTGGACTCGGGCCAGGTGACCTCCGCCAAGGACCTGAGCGGCCTGCAGACCGAGATCGTCTCGCTCCAGCGCCGCCAGGGCGACCTGGAGGAGGTCGTGCTGGAGATCATGGAGCGCCGCGAGGAGGCCGACGCGAAGGTGACCGGGCTGCGCGACGAGCAGACCTCGACCGGCGCCGACCTGACCGAGCTGACCGCCAAGCGCGACTCGGCCCTCCAGAAGATCGACGAGGAGGCCGGGACGACGAGCGCGGCCCGCACGGCCGTGGCCAAGGACGTGCCCGAGGACCTGCTGGCGCTGTACGAGAAGTTGCGGGGCCAGTTCGGCGGCGTCGGGGCGGCGGTGTTGTACCGGGGCTCGTGCCAGGGCTGCCACCTGGCGCTGAACACGGTGGACCTGAACCGGATCCGGGCGGCGGCCGAGGACGAGGTGGTGCGCTGCGAGGAGTGCCGCCGGATCCTGGTGCGCACGGCGGAATCGGGTCTGTGAGCAGCCGCGCGCCGTCTGGACCGAGGAGCCTGCGACGAGGGAAGACGGCGCGTGGAGCGGAGGCGAGGCCATGAGCGCTGTGAAGGAGTTGGTCGTCGAGGCGGACGGGGGCTCCCGGGGCAACCCGGGCCCCGCCGGCTACGGCGCGGTGGTGCGCGACGCGGCGTCGGGGGAGACGCTGGCCGAGATCGCCGAGGCGATCGGGCACGCGACCAACAACGTGGCCGAGTACCGGGGCCTGATCGCGGGCCTGCGGGTGGCGGCCGAGGTGGACCCGGCGGCCCGGGTGCGGGTGCGGATGGACTCCAAGCTGGTGGTCGAGCAGATGTCGGGCCGCTGGAAGATCAAGCACCCGGACATGATCCCGCTGGCCCGCGAGGCGGAGGGCTGGGCGGCGCGCCTGGGTTCGGTGACCTACGAGTGGATCCCGCGCGCCCAGAACTCGCACGCCGACCGCCTGGCGAACGAGGCGATGGACGCGGCCGCGCGGGGCGAGGAGTGGGAGCCCAGCGCTCCGGAGACCCCCGCCTGGTCCGCGGCCACCACCAAACCGCTGACCACGATCCTGTTGCGTCACGGCGAGACACCTCTGTCCGTCGAGAAGCGCTTCGCGGGCACGGGTGACCACCCCCTGACCGAGAACGGCCTGGCCCAGGCCCAGGCCGCCGCCCTGGCCCTCAAGGACCGGGGCATAGAGGCGATCATCACCTCCCCCCTGAGCCGCTGCCGGGCGACAGCCGCCGAAGTGTCAGCGGTGACGGGCCTGGACATCCAAGTCGAAGAGGACCTGCGGGAGACCGACTTCGGCGAGTGGGAGGGCCTGACCTTCAAGGAGGCAGGCGAGCGGTGGCCGGCCGAAATGAAGGCGTGGCTGGCCGACCCGTCCGCCGCCCCGCCCGGCGGTGAGAGCTTCGCGTCCGTCTCCCGCCGCGTCCGCAAGGCCCTGGACCGGATCAAAAAGCGTCACCCCGAGGGCAGGGTGCTGCTGGTGTCCCACGTGACGCCGATCAAGCTGCTGGTGAAGGACGCGCTCGGCGCGCCCATGGCGTCCCTGTACCGGATGCACCTGGACGTGGCGGCGCTCTCGACGGTGGCGTGGTACGCCGACGGCCCGGCGACGCTGCGCTCGTTCAACGACACCCACCACCTGGCCTGACCGCTTCCGGCCGCCCACGTCACACCCTCCTCGATTACGGTAAGTGCATAACCCGTTACCGAGGAGGGTGTATGGCCTCGCCGCCGACCCGCTGGTACAACATCGTCCCGGACCTGCCGGAACCACCCCCGCCGCCGCTGCACCCGGGCACCCACCGCCCCGTGGGCCCGGAGGACCTGGCCCCGCTCTTCCCGGAAGAGCTGATCGCGCAAGAGGTCAGCACGGCCCCCTTCCTGGAGATTCCAGAAGAGGTCAGAGAGGTCTACCGCCTCTGGCGCCCAACCCCCCTGATCCGAGCCAGCCGCCTGGAAAAGGCCCTGCGCACACCCGCCCGCATCTACCTGAAATACGAGGGAGTCTCCCCAGCAGGCTCACACAAGCCGAACACCGCCGTCCCCCAGGCGTACTACAACGCCCGCCAGGGAATCCGACGCCTGGTGACGGAAACGGGCGCGGGCCAATGGGGAAGCGCCCTGGCGTTCGCCTGTGCGCAGTTCGACCTGTCCTGCGAGATCTGGATGGTGCGAACGTCGTACGACCAGAAGCCCTACCGCCGCTCGATGATGTCCCTGTACGGCGCGACGGTGCATGCGAGCCCGTCCCCACTCACCACGTCAGGCGCAAAGATCCTGGCAGAGAATCCAACGTCCCCAGGTTCCCTGGGCATCGCCATCAGCGAAGCAGTCGAATCAGCAACCCCAGAAGACACCCGCTACGCCCTGGGCAGCGTCCTCAACCACGTCCTGATGCACCAAACGGTCATCGGTGAAGAAGCCCTAGAACAACTCACCGAACTCGACGAAACCCCAGACCTGATAGTGGGCTGCACAGGCGGAGGCTCAAACTTCGCAGGCCTGGCGTTCCCGTTCCTCCGCGAGAAACTGAAAGGCCGCATCAACCCCCGAATCCTGGCCGTAGAGCCCGCCTCCTGTCCGTCCTTCACCAGAGGCCGTTACGCCTACGACTATGGCGACACGGCAGGCTTCACACCCCTGCTGAAGATGCACACCCTGGGGCACGACTTCGTCCCCGACCCGATCCACGCGGGCGGCCTGCGCTACCACGGGATGGCCCCCCTCCTGTCCCACATGTACGAGCTGGGCCTGTTCGAGGCAGTAGCGAAACCCCAACGCGAATGCTTCGAAGCAGGCGTCCTGTTCGCGCGCACCCAAGGCATCGTCCCGGCCCCAGAACCGACCCACGCCCTCGCGGCGGCCGTCGAGGAGGCCCGCCGCTGTGCCACGACAGGCGAGCCCAAGGTGATCGTGACGGCCCTATGCGGCCACGGCCACCTGGACATGGCGGCCTACGACCGTTACCTGTCAGGCGAGATGGAGGACCACGACCTGCCCCAGGAGCGCCTGGACGCGTCCCTGACCGGCCTCCCGCACCCGGTAGAGTGACCAGCACGGCGGACGAGCCGGCCGGACGGCCGCGTCGGGGAGCGATCCCCGCCGAGGAAAGTCCGGGCTCCACAGGGCAGGGTGGTCGGTAACGCCGACCCGGGGCGACCCGCGGGACAGTGCCACAGAAAACAGACCGCCACCGGTCCGCCGGTGGTAAGGGTGAAACGGTGAGGTAAGAGCTCACCAGCGCCCACGGTGACGTGGGCGGCTGGGTAAACCCCACCCGGAGCAAGGTCAAGAAGGGAAGCGACGCTTCCTGCGCAGGCGTTCGAGGGCGGCCCGCCCGAGCCTGCGGGTAGACCGCTGGAGACCGCCGGCAACGGCGGCCCGAGATGGATGGCCGTCCCCGCCCGCAAGGGCGGGCACAGAACCCGGCTTACAGGCCGACTCGTCCGCCCCACCTCACACGGCCCGACCAGGCAACAATTCCTACTTGTGGGTTAGGTCAGGAAGTCTGTGGCGGCTCTCGTTAGTTCTGCTTCGTTCAGGGTGTAGCCGTCTTTGGTTCGGGTTGATACGTCGCGGCCTATCCATGTCTCGTTTGCGAAGCTTGCTTCTAGGGCTATGCGGGTCGGGTGTGGCTCGCGTAGTGGCTTTGTCAGGCGCGTCAGGGTGGGGCGGCGTTCGCCCGCTTTCCAGATTACGGCGGGGGAGTTGTTCTGCCAGGCGTCCACTACGCCTACCTCCAGCGCCCTGGGCGGGTCTGGTGACAGCAGTGGGGTGCCGTTTGGGAGGCGCCAGAAGGCTCTTGCGAAGGCCAGGGTTTGGTTTTTCAGGGATGCCAGCAGGGCGCGCACGAAGTCGGGGCGGGTGGGTGGTGGCAGCTTGGTCAGGTGGACGCCTAGGAAGATGCTTTCGGTGAAGAACACTTCCAAGGACACCTTGCCCTGGTGCTCTGCCAGCCACTCGTCTGCGCCTGACGGTGGTACCTCGTAGGCGTTCTCCCAGTCACTGTTCGCTGCCAGCTGGACGCGCGTCGGTGGTAGCGCCGACCAGGGGCGCCGGTCGATCAGCATGGTGTGGCCTCCTGTCCCCCCGGGCTCCTACCTGGTGGGCAGGGGCCATGATCGAACGTATCCGGTAGCCCTCTTCTGCCTGGTCAGCGGGGTCAGGCGGCCGTGGTCGTGTCGCAGGCGTATTGCGGTGACATGCCCTGTTCGGCCGTCTCGATGTAGGTGCGCAGGGCGTCTCGGGAGCGGGTCAAGGTGTCGATGTGCTCCTCCAGGCCGCCCAGGCGTGCTCGCAGGACGTCCAGCAGTTCGGGGCAGGACACCAGGTCGGGCGTCGTCCCCGTCGCGCAGGGCAGCAGGTATTCGATCGTCTGCGTGGACAGGCCCGCTTCCAGCAGGTTCCTGATCTGCCGCACGGTCAGGATCGCGTCCTCGCCGTACTCGCGGTAGCCGTTGAGCCCGCGGTCGGGTTCCAGCAGGCCCTGCGACTCGTAGTACCGCAGCTGGTGGGTGTTGACGCCGGTCCTCCGGCTCAGTTCGCCGATCAGCATGTCCGCTCCCTCTTGACCTTCATACCGGTGTGAAGGTCGATGATCCCGACATGATCAGTGAACCCGCCAAGCGGCACCACGATTCCTCCGCCGTCTCGGTCATCGGGCTCGGGCTCATGGGCCGGGCGCTCGCCGAGACCTTCCTGCGCGCCGGGCACGCCACGACCGTCTGGAACCGCACCGCAGTCAAGGCCGAACCCCTCGTCGCCCAGGGCGCGACGCTCGCCGGGTCGGTGGACGACGCGGTCGCGGCCTCTCCGCTCGTCGTCGTCTGCCTCACCGGCTACGACGCCGTCCATGAACTCCTTGGCTCGCTCGACCTGAACGGGCGCGTCCTGGTGAACCTCACCTCCGGCACTTCGGAGCAGGCCCGTACCGCTGCCGAGTGGGCGACGGGACAAGGCGCCGCCTACCTTGACGGCGCCATCCTCGCCGCCCCGCAGGGCATCGGCACCGCCGACGCCGTCGTCCTCTACAGCGGGCCGCGCGCCGCTTTCGACGCGCACGAGCCGGTCCTCAAGAGCCTCACCGACGCCACCCTCCACCTCGGCGACGACCACGTCCTCTCTTCTTTGCACGACGCCGCCATCCTCGGCCTCATGTGGGGCATCCTGAACGGCTTCCTCCACGGCGCCGCCCTCCTCGGCGCGGCGGGCGTCAACGCCACCGCGTTCGCCGAGCTCGCCAAGGTCAGCATCGGCACCGTCGCCGACTGGGTGCCCGGCTACGCCCAGCAGATCGACGACGGCGTCTACCCCGCCCCCGACTCCACCATCGGCACCCACCTCGCCGCCATGGAGCACCTCGTCCACGAGAGCGAGGCCCTCGGCGTCGACGCCGGGCAGCCCCGGTTCTACAAGGCTCTCGCCGACCGCGCCGTCGCCGAGGGGCGCGAGGACGACGGCTATGCCGCGCTGATCGAGCAGTTCCGCAAGCCGTAACGATGGTCTCCGGACGCCGTCCCCGCGAGGGCGGCGTCCGGAGCCGGTCGTGTGAGCCGGGCCCGTCCGGGGCATCAAGATCGGTGTCATGCCGCCGACCCGTTGATGAGTGATCATGAGACTTCTGGCCCGTCCGCACCAGCTGCCCGCCCGCCTCGCCACCGGCGCGTTCATCCTCAACTCCGGCCTCGGCAAGGCCAAGGCCGACAAGGACACCGCCGCCGGCATCCACGGCATGGCCTCGGGCACCTACCCGTTCCTCAAGGGGCAGGACCCCGAGCGCTTCACCGCGCTGCTGTCCAAGGCCGAGATCGGCATCGGGGCCGCGCTGCTGCTCCCGTTCGTGCCCTCGGCGCTCGCCGGGGCCGCGCTCACCGGATTCGCGGGCGGGCTCCTCGGCCTCTACCTCCGCACGCCCGGGATGCGGCAGCCGGGCAGCCTGAAGCCCACCGAGCAGGGCATCGCCATCGCCAAGGACGTCTGGATGCTGGGTATCGGCCTCTCCCTGGTCGCCGAAGAGCTGGGCCGTAAGGACTGATCGGGCGGAAAGACCCACGAGGCCGCTCGCGGGGACTTACGGTGCGGATACGGGCCACTACGCATGGAGGCGATCCGTGTCCTTCTCCACCGATCCCCATTCCACCCCCGTGGGCGACGTGGGTACGGCGATGTTCCTCATCGACGCCCGGCTGAAGGGGTTCCGCGACGACATCCGCCCCGACCCCGAGGAGCAGCAGGCGCTGGACGACTTCCTCGCCTCGCTCGGGCCGCAGGGCGCCGCCGACGTCCTGGACGGCGCCTGCACGCTGATCTACCTGTTCACGCAGTGGCTCCGCCAGGCCCACGAGGCGCAGGACAAGGACGTCCTGGAGTACGTGCTGCCCTTCCTCGTCGGCACCCTCGGCGCGATGCGCCGCAGCGTCAGCCCCGAGGCCGTGCCCACGATGGCGGCGATGGTCGTGGCCTCCGCGCTCGGCCAGAGCCCCACGCTGTGGCGCAGGCGGCACGGGCCCTGGCACCCCGAGGAGATGGCGGCGCTGGAGGCCACCGCGTTCCTGCTGGCCTACCACATCAACGACCTGACGCAGGACGCCGACGCCGCCACCCGCATGATCATGGAGGCGCTGTCGGTCGCCGAGGAGAACGGGATCGCCTGACCGCTCAGCCCCGGAAGATCGTGAACAGCACCCGCAATACCAGCACCGACCCGATCCCGAACATCGTGTAGCCGAACACTTGGTACAACCCGGCCGACGGCGTCACCGCCGGTCCGCCGGTCGTGCCCAGCAGCAGCACGCCCGCCAGCACGGCCGTCGCGCCGAGCACCGTCAGCAACGTCTGGTGCAGCAGCGCCGTCACCAGCCGCCGGTCGTCGGCGTCGGCGAACAGCCGCACGTTGACGCCCAGGTCCCCGCGCTCCAGCGCGTGCGTGATCCGGTCGAACCGCCGGGGCAGCCGCCGCAGGACGGGCAGCGCGCCCAGCAGCTCGTCGGCCGCCGCCTCCTTCAACGTCTGCGGCCCCGGCGTTCCGGTGGCGTGCTCCCGCGCCTCGGTGACGATGTCGAACGCCGGGTCCAGCCGCGTGAGCGTGCCCTCCAGCGTCGCCAGCGCCCGGAACACCGCCGCGATCTCCGGGTGCACCGCCAGCCCGTGCTCGGCCACCAGCCCGAACAGGCCGGTGAACATCTCCACCGCCGACGCCGGTCCCGCGTTCAGGTGCCGCGCCGCGAACCGGCTGAGCCCGCGTTCCAGGCGCGGCCGGTCCACCCGCTCGGGAGACGCCACGACCTCCAGCAGCGCGTCGCCCATCGCCGCCGCGTCCCCGCGCCCCACGGCGATCAGCAGGTGCTCCAGCGCGGCGCGCGACCGGCCGTCCAGCCGCCCGACCGAGCCGAAATCCAGCAGCGCGAGGCTCCCATCGCGCAGCAGCATGATGTTGCCCGGGTGCGGGTCGGCGTGGAAGACGCCGTCCCGCATGATCTGCGTGAGCAGCGCCCCCAGCAGCTCCCGGGCAAGGTGGGCGCGGTCCAGGCCGTGCGCGGCGATGATCGGGTCGGCCTGGGCGAGCGGCACGCCGTCCAGCCACTCCTGCACCAGGACCCGTTCGGTGCTCAGCTCCGGATGCGCGGCCGGGACGCGCAGGCCCCGCCCGGCGGCGACGGCGGCCATGTTGCGGGCTTCGACGCGGAAGTCCAGCTCCTCGCGCAGCGCCGTCGCGAAACCCTCGGCCAGCTCCACCACACCCAGCGCACGCCCCCAGCGAGTACGACGCTCCAAGGAGACCGCCAGGCGGCCCAGGATGTCCAGGTCACGTTCGACCAGCGGCCGGACGCCGGGACGCTGCACCTTCACCACCACCTCAGCGCCCGACCGCAGCCGCGCGCGGTGCACCTGCCCGACGGACGCCGCCGCCAGCGGCACCGGGTCGAACTCCGCGAACACCGCGTGCGGCGACGCGCCCAGCTCCTCGGTCAGCACCCGCTCGACGTCGGCGGCGGGCGCGGGCGCCACCTGGTCCTGGAGCCGGGCCAGCTCGGCGGCGGACTCCTCCGACAGCAGGTCCCGCCGCGTGGACAACACCTGCCCGAACTTGACGAAGGTGACGCCGCCCTCCTGCAACGCCAGCCGCAACGACCGCGCGGGCACCCCGTCCCGGCGGCGTCCGCGCAGGTAGGGGCCCAGGCCGTGCCGGACGGCGATGCGCACGATCTGCGAGTAGCGGCGGCTGCGCGCCGCGCGCCGCACCAGCGCGGGCACGATCTCCAGCGGGCGCGGCAACGTCCCGGTCGGCGCGAGCGCCTCGGCCACCACCACGAACGTCATCGCCACCAGCACCGCCGACGCCAGCGCCAGCCCCAGGTACAACCCCGGGCTCTCCCGCTGGAGGTCGCGGGCCAGCGCGCCGGTCAGCGAGTACCCGGCGAGCGCGCCGACCATCGCCCGTCCGGTGCCGACCGGCAGGCCGAGCAGCCGCCGGATCGCCCACGCCAGCCCGCCGACGAGCGCGAAACCGGTCAGCAGGCCCAGCAGGATCAGGGCGGGGGAGGACAGGGGGTCGCCGGACACGGGATCTCCTCGCCTGGGGGACGGCGGAACGGAGACCATGGTGGCGCGGCCGGTCACGGGGCCGGATCACCCGCGCGGGGGAGCGGACGGCACCGGCCTGGCCCGCCGGAGGGAGCCCCGGTTCCCGGCTGGCCGGACCCTGCCAAGAGCGTGCGATCTTCACCCGGGGGGTGGCCGGGGCGCGTCCAAGGCGAAAATTGCACCGTATCTCTCTGAATTCGGGTCACACGACACAAACGATCGCCGCCGCCGCGCCTACCGTCGAGGTACGGCCGGTCCGCTCGATGGACCGGCGGTGGAGCGGGGCGCTCGGTGCTGGGCCCCGCGGAGAGGAGAGCCGATGGCCGTCCTGGTTTCGGTGATCTTGGTTGTGGTGCTGGCCTCCCTACTGGTGACCCTGGTCCTGCTCACGGCGTTCGCGTCCGCCAGCCGCCGCGACGCGCTGTTCCTCCAGCCGAGCTCGACGCAGACGCGCTGGGCGCGTCGGGTCACCGGCATGTACACCCGGGGCAACGACGACGAGCTGATCGGCCGGTGAACGCGACGCGGGGCCTCCCTCGGGGGGAGGCCCCGCATCCGACCAGGCCGTTGACGTCGCGGGGACGGACGATGCCCGTTCCCGCGACGTCCCACTGGCGCGGCGGGGGCGGACGACGCCCGTCCCCGCCGCACCGGCCCGCGTCACCTCAGGTCAGGGCCTCGACGTCGCTCGGGTCGTCGTCCGGCGTCTCCGCGGGCACCGGCGTGAACGTCTCCGCCGACTGGTCCAGGACCTGCACCTTCGCCGTCTCCAGGTCCAGGTAGAGCCCCACCAGCTCCAGCCGCCCCGATTCCACGCGCTCGCGCAGCCACGGGTAGGTCATCAGGTTGTCGAGCTGCTGCATCACGTTGATCTGGCACAGCCGGGTGAGCGGCGCCTGCCCGTCGCCGGGGTCGGCGGCCAGGAAGCGCGCCAGGCTGTGGTTGCCGTGCTTCAGCCAGCGCGACAGGCTGCGCAGGTGCTCGACCTCGGTGCCGCCCGCCAGCAGCGCCGCCATCGCGCCGCAGTTGGAGTGGCCGCAGACCGTGATGGTGCGGATGCCCAGCACGTTGATGGCGTACTCGACGGTCGCGGCCACCGAGTCGTCGTGGGTGCGCGAGCCGTGCCGCGGCACCAGGTTGCCCACGTTCCGGTTGATGAACAGGTCGCCCGGACCGCTGGCGGTGATGATGTTGGGCACCACGCGCGAGTCCACGCAGGTGATGAACAGATGCTCGGGTTTCTGCTCGAAGGCCAGCTCGGCCATGATCGGCCGGACCAGCCGCGCCGTGCGCCCGTGGTACTCACGGACCCCGGCCAGCAGGAGGGCGCTCGGCGACACCTCGGGTGCGTCGAGTTCGGACGTCTCGGCCCGCCTGCGCCTGTTCCCCCACGGAGCCCACCAGCGGGCCGACGAGGACGACTTGCGGGGCTGCGGCATGTCACCGGTCACCGCTCTTTCATACCAAGACTCGTGCACCTCATCGATGTCGACCCTCCCCCCTTGGCGTTCGTGGGAGAGCCGCCACTGGTGGATGGCGTCGAAGGCCGCGTGGTCCATGAAGTCCACGTCGAGGTCTATGTCGACGGCCGCCCCGGCCGGGATCTGCTGGAGCGCCCGGGTCACCTTCGGCACCCCGAGGAAGGTCAGCGTGCCCACCACGACGACATGCCATCCGGCCAGGTCAGGGGCGCTGTGGGCGGTCGGGATCGCCTCCTCCACCCGCACCGACAGCCGGGTCAGCCGGCGCAGCGCCAGCACCGCCATCACGCCGATGCCGAGCAGCACGCCCTCGCCCAGCCCGAGCACGACGACGCCCAGCAGCGTCGCGAAGTACGCCGGGGCCTCGCGGTGGTGACGGAGATCACGGATGCGGGTCATGTCGAGCGTCTTCACGCCCAGCACCACCAGCAGCGCCGCCAGTGCCGCCAGCGGCACCTGCTCGATGATCGGGCCGCACGACAGCGCCAGCACCAGCACCCACACGCCGTGCAGGATCGCCGACAGCCGGGTGCGCGCGCCCGCCTCCAGGTTGGCGGTGCTGCGGACGATCACCCCGGCGATCGGCAGGCCGCCCAGCAGCCCCGACACCATGTTGCTCGCGCCCTGGCCGAGCAGGTCGCGGTCCAGGTCGGCGCGCGGCACCCCGGCCGGGCGCCGCTGGTCGATGGTGACGCTGCACAGCAGCGACTCCACCGCCGCCACCAGGCCGACCGACACCGCCGCGCCGAACACCGACGGCAGCGGGCCCTCCGGCAGGACCGGCGCGTGCCAGTCGCCCAGCAGCGTGTCGGGCAGGTCGACGCGCGGCGCGTCCCAGCCCAGGAACCACGCGGTCAGCGTCGCCAGCGCGATCGCGGGCAGCGGGCCGGGCACCCAGCGTCCCAGCGCCGCGAGCCCGCGGCGGTCGGTGTTGCGGGCCAGCCGGGACCACAACAACATCACGCCTATGGTCAGCACGCCGAGCAGCGCCGGATGCGAGTGCGGGTGGAGCAGCTGGCTGGGCAGCTCGCTCAGGTTCTCCAGCGCGGAGTGTTGCGGCTTGCCGCCCAGCACGATGTGCACCTGCGCCAGTATCAGCACCACGCCGACGCCGGCGAGCATCCCGTGCACGACGGCGGGGGAGACGGCCAGCGCGGTCCGGGCGACCCGGCACGCGCCCAGCACCACCTGCAGCAGCCCGCCCATGAGGGTGATGGCGCAGGTGGCGCGCCATCCGTAGGTCTGGATCAGGTCGGCGACGATCACGGTCAGGCCGGCCGTGGGCCCGCTCACCTGGAGGGGGGAGCCGCCGAGCGCACCGGCCACGACGCCGCCGACGATGGCGGCGATCAGCCCGGCCGCGATGGGGGCCCCGGAGGCCACCGCCACGCCGAGCGACAGCGGGATCGCGACGAGGAACACCACGAACGACGCGAGGACGTCCCGCCGCAAAGTCGATACGTTGAGTGGCTTTGAAGTCACCTAGCGTATATAACCATCGTTTGCCGTCCCTGCGTCGGCTGCGACACAAACGGCACGGGGCCGCCACTTCGTGTGGCGGCCCCGTGCCGTGCGGTGCGGTCGGCGTTCAGCGCCGGTAGTCGCGGTGGCTCTCCCAGTCGTCGGGCTGCTGCCGGTCCTGGTGACGGTCCTGGTCGGAGCGGCCGGGATAGGACGATCCGTAGCCGCCCGTCGGGTTCTCGCCGGTCCCTCCGCCGGACGCACCCGGGTAGCCCGGCTGTGACCCGTAGTAACCGGATCCTCCCCCGTAGGCTTGGGTGGCGTTGGGGTCCTGGCCACCGCCGTTCAGCGGGTCGGCGTTGCCGTTGTAGCTGCTGCCGCTGAAGTCGCTGTAGCGGCCCGGCTCGCCGCCGCCCTGCTGCTCGTTGCCGTAGCCACCGTAGTCGGCGCGGCCGGGGCCGGGGCCGTTCAGCGGGTCGTCGTAGCGGGAGGAGTCGCCGTAGGCGGGCGCGGTCGGGTAGCCGTCGTTCTGACCGGGGCCGGTCTGGCCGCCGTAACCGCCGTACCCGCCGCCCTGGTCGGCGTCGTAGGAGGTGGTCGAGGGCGATCCGGCGGGCCAGCCGCCGGTGGGGCCACCGCCGTTGAAGCCAGAGCTGGAACCACCGGAGCCGGAGCCGCCGAGCGGGTCGTTCAGCGGGTCGTTCAGCGAGTTGCCGAACGACTGGCCCTGCGACGGCTCGGACGAGCCCGGACCCCCGGACGACCGCTGCCGGTCGGTCTGGATGCGCTGGAGTAGCTCGTCCACCGTGGGCAGTTTGTGGTTGTCGGTGTCGCTCGGCGACCCCGCGGCGGGCTGGGCGGGCGGAGCGGGCTGCGCGGGCGGCTGCGCGCCGGTGTCCCAGAGGGGCGCGGCGGGCGCGGGCTCGGCGGGCTCGCCGTAACCGCGCACCGGGTGCTCGTCGGTGCGGCCGAGCGGCAGGCCCAGCGCGTCGGACGCGCGCGGGTCGGCGGGCGGCGACGGCATCTCGAAGCCCTGGTCGGGACGGCCCTGGGCCGCCGGGCGCATGCCCAGCGGGTCGCCCCCGTACAGCGGCTGGTCATGGGCGGGCTGCTCGTGCGACGGCTGGTCGCCGTAGGGCTGCTCGTTGTAGGGCTGCTCACCGTAGGGCGCCTGGTCGTATCCGGACTGGTCGCCGTAGGAGGGCTGCTCGCCGTACGGGGACTGGTCGTAGGACGGCTGGTCGCCGTAGGGGGACTGCTCGGCGGCGTTGCCGTACACGGGCTGGTCGCCGTACGGCGAGTGCGAGCCGGTGTTGCCCGGGGCGGCCGGGATGGCGTCGGTGGCGGTGGCGCCCGGGTCGCCGCCCAGGGGGTTGGACGGGTCGTTGAACGCGGCGGGCGCGAAGTTGCCGGGCGGCGACTGCTGCGGGCCGGTGGGCTGGGGACCGGTGTGCTGCGGGCCCGTGTGCTGGGGACCCGGGTGTTGCGGACCGGTCGCGGCTCGGCCGCCCCCGAGGCCGCCCAGCGCGCCGAGGTCGGCGTTCATCGGGGCGGGCTGGGTCATGCCGGGCTGCTCGACGGGCATGGGCTGCTGCTCGGCGGTCGGCTGTGACGCCTGCTGCCGCTCGGTCAGCGGGTCGGGGGAACCGGGCTCACCGCGCTCCCCGGCGTTGTCGTGCTGCCAGGGGAACTTCGGCTTGTCGAAGGTGATGGTGGCCCAGTAGTCGTCGTCCTCCATCTCGTCGCTGGCCTGGCCCGCGGGGGCCGGGGGCGGCGGGGCGGCGGCGGGCGGCGGCGAGGTGGGCGCGGCCAGCGGACCGCCGGCGACGCGGCGGTCGTAGCCCTGCTCCTCGCGGGCGTCCCGGGCGTCACGGCCGTCCCGGGCGTCGCGGGGATCGCGGCCGGGCGGCTGTCCCTGGCCGGGGCCGTAGGAGGCGTTGTCGTAACCGCCGTCGTAGGCACCGTCGTAACCGGGGCCGTAGCCGTCGTCGACGGCCTCCTCCACCGGCTGCTGCGCGCCGCGGCGGCGGCCGCCGCGCTTGGCCGGTGGCGGCTGCTCGTCGGCCATCCACTCGTCTTCGTCGTCGCCCGTGGCCCGGCTGGCCCGCAGGCCGAGGACCACCAGGACGACCACCAGGACCACGACCACAAGAAGGCCGAAGACCACGATTGCAGAAGTCATGCCACCACCCAATGCCTTGGCCCGGTGAGAGTCGCCAGCGCGGACCGCGGGTTCGTCCCGTTATTCGCTAGCGGCCGGTTCCCGACGGACCTTGAACGATTCTGGCCGACCGCTATGACCGTTGTCACACCCTTCGCGCACATACACCCTCACACGGCGCGCACCTAACGGCCAATCCGGCCGGTCCGAACGCCCCTGCCGACGCGTGTCCCGTGAACCACGGGAGCCCGTCCCGTGACCCGTGCCCTCCGTCGTCCGGCCCCACGGTCAACGCACCTACCCGTCGCCCAGGTTCCCGGTGATGCGGCCCCGGCCGACGGTGTGCTTGGCGATGGCGCCGAGCGAGTCCTTCAGCGCGGCCCCGCTCGGGAACGGGGCCGCGACGTCCAGGGCGTAGACGGTGAACCGGTACCGGTGCCGCTCGCCCTTGGGCGGGCACGGCGCCAGGTAGCCCACCTTCTTGCCGGTGTTGAGCCCCTCGACCATCTTGTCCAGCCGACCGCCCTCGACCAGCTCGCGCTGGCTGACGTCGATGCCCGCGACCACCCAGTGGACGTAGGCGCCGTCGTCGGCGTCCGGGTCGTCCATGACGATGGCGTACGACCTGGTCACCGACGGGGCTCCCGACCAGAACAGCGGCGGGGTCTTGCCCTGCCCGCCGCTGCCAGAGTACGTCGTGCACCCGAATCGTGTGGGCAAGTCACCGCCATCACGGAACGCCGGGCTGTTCACGGTGAACCACTCCGACAGTTCCGCGCTGCTGTTCTGAGGCTGGCCGATCAGGCCGCAGCCGCTCAGCGCGCCGGTGAGCGCGAGGGCGCCTGCCGCGGCCAGGATCGGACGCCGCCGGTCTTTGCTCATCATCGCTACGCTCCCGGCCGAGATCGTACGCCGCGCGCCGCCCGATTCCCTTCATCTGGCGATGCGCGCTCCGCCGGTGGCGCCCCCTTCCTCAGTCCGACCCAACCTTAGGGGTTGGGCGGGGGTGGAACGGGCTTTTCCTCCCGCCGGGTGGCGGACCCTCCGGAGAAGGCCGCTGTGATGTTCATCATGTGATGTTCATCCCAGGGTGACCGAATTTGCAGGAAGGACGGGCGAAGTTTCATGAGACGCAACGGTCCAGTTTGCCCTGTTGGAAACTTCTGGAGATCTTTCGTGGGCTCCGGTTGGCATTTGGTCCAGACCATCGGCTAGCTTGTGAATACCTTCACAAGCCGACCGTGACATTGGAGGCCGCAATGGCCAGGACCGCCGAGGGGACCCCTGGCGCTCCCCACATCCTGATCGTGGGTGGCGGCTATGTGGGCATGTACACCGCGCTCCGCCTGCAGAAGAAGCTGAAGCGCGAGCTGCGCCGCGGCGAGGTCAAGGTGACCATCGTCGATCCGAACTCGTACATGACGTACCAGCCGTTCCTCCCCGAGGCCGCCGCCGGGAACATCTCCCCGCGGCACGTCGTGGTGCCGCTGCGCCGGGTGCTCCAGAGGTGCACCGTGCGCAACGCCCGCGTCACCGAGCTCAACCATGACGAGGGATGGGCCATCCTGCAGCCGCTGGCCGGCCCGCCGGAGCGGATCTCCTACGACTACCTGGTGATGGCCGCCGGCGCGGTGCCCCGCATCCTGCCGATCCCCGGCCTGGCCGAGAACGGCATCAGCCTCAAGACCGTCGGCGAGGCGATCCACCTGCGCAACCACGTGCTGGAGCAGCTGGAGATCGCCGAGTCCACCAACGACCAGGAGATCCGCCGCAAGGCGCTGACCTTCGTGTTCGTCGGCGGCGGCTTCGCGGGCGTGGAGGCGGTGGCCGAGCTGGAGGACATGACCCGCGACGCCACCAAGTACATGCGCAAGGTGAGCCCCCAGGACCTGCGCTTCGTGCTGGTGGAGGCGGCCGACCGCATCCTCCCCGAGGTCGGGCCCGACATGGGCAAGTGGACGGCCGAGCAGCTGCGCGGCCGCGGCATCGACGTCAAGATGAAGACGTTCCTGCAGTCGGCGGTGGACGGCGTCATCGAGCTGTCGGACGGCAGCCGCTTCCCGGCCGGGACGCTGGTGTGGAACGCGGGCGTGAAGGCGGCCCCCGTCGTCAAGCACACCGACCTGCCGCTGACCGAGCGCGGCCAGGTGAAGGGCACCGAGTACCTCACGATCGAGGGCATGGTGCGGGCGTTCACCGCGGGCGACAACGCGGCGATCCCGGACCTGACGCAGGAGGGCGCGTTCTGCCCGCCGAACGCGCAGCACGCCGTCCGCCAGTCCAAGGTGCTGGCCGACAACGTGGTGCGCTCGCTGCGCGGCAAGTCGCTCAAGCCGTACGTGCACAACAACCTGGGCGCGGTGGCGGGCCTCGGCCTGCACAAGGGCGTGGCGAACCCGATGGGCCTGAAGCTGAAGGGCTGGCCCGCGTGGTTCTTCCACCGGACCTACCACGGCATGATGGTCCCGACCTTCAACCGGAAGGCGCGAGTGCTGGCGGACTGGACGCTGGCGCTGGTGTTCAAGCGGGAGACGGTGTCGCTGGGCTCGGTGGAGCAGCCGCGCGCGGACTTCCAGCTGGCGGCGATCGACGACAGCAAGCCGAGGCAGAGGGCGGCCTCGTAGGGCTGGTCGTAGGGCTTGTTCCTGTGCGGCTTTCTGCGTGACTTGCCGTGCGACGCGCTTAGAGCGTTGTGGTGCCTGACGTGTGATGCCCGGTGCCCCGAAAGGGGCACCGGGCATCACACGTTCCGGGGGCGCAGCCCCCGCGACCAGCGGGGGTGCAGGGGGCGCAGCCCCCGCGCG
>NZ_BCRO01000061.1 GCF_001552635.1 Actinomadura hibisca NBRC 15177
CCCCCTGCACCCCCTGGGGGCACGTACGCGGGGACTCCGTCCCCTGCACCCCTGGGGCAAGTGCATGGGGGCTGGGGTTTTTGGGCGTGGTGGGATGGGGTTATGCGTGCCGCTTTGTTCTCTGGTCTCGTCGGTCTTGTCCTTGTGGCGGGGTGTGGCGCGCAGACCGTTCCGCCCAAGCCTGTGGCCGGTGGGCCGGAGCGGGACGGGGTGAGGATCACCGGTGCGAGTGGCTGGACTGGAAGTTCTCCGGTGATGACGGCTTCGTTCAAGGTCGCCAATCGCGATCGTGAGCCGTTCACCTACACCGTCACCGTTGATGCGCTGTCGAGTTCCGGTGCGGTGGAGTCGAACGTGAAAGTCACGGTGCCTTCCGTGCCGCCCGGTCAGTCCGTCGAGCGCACTGTCCAGTTGCATGCCGCTAGGAATCCCGGCCAAGGTGCTGGAAGTGCCCGTATCTCCAAAGTCCGGCGTGTCCCTACTGCGGAGGCTCCCGACGCGGCTGGGCCCTGTCCGGCTTCTGGAGTGCGGCTGACCGCTGATGATGGTGATGCCGCCATGGGGTTGCGCGTTGTGGGACTCCAGCTGATCAACTGTGGTGCCCGGCCCTACACGATCAAGGGTTATCCCCTTCTGCAGGTCCTGGACGAGAACAGGAAGGCCGTTCCCGGCATCAAGATCTTCAAGGGCAGTGGTGGTGTCGCCACCGTGGACGACTTTGATGTCCCGGCTCGGCGGGTGGCCCTGCGGTCGGGGCAGCATGCGACCGCCGCTTTTATGTGGCGTAACACCACCGGGCTCGAAGGGTCCGCCGTCAACGCCCCCTATGTCAGGGTCAGGGGCGGGGTGGAGGATCCGCCCGTCATGTTCACTCCGGAGCTCGATCTCGGGACCACCGGGAAGCTCGGCGTCAGCCCCTGGAGGATCGGGGAGGGTGGCGGCCGGTAGTTCCGCGAGACGGGGCGCGGGTTTCCCCAGATCGTTCCGACTGTACGATTTCGTCTGACCGTTATCCGCGGGAGCTCGGACCGACCGGGCTGAGAGGGCGACTTCACGGTGTCGCCGACCGCATGAACCTGTCCGGGTAATGCCGGCGTAGGGAGTGTGACCCATGACGTCCCTGGTCAAGCAGCGGCCCGACGACGAGGTCCCGTACACCCTCGATCAGCCCGCCCCCAAGGTGCTCGGGTTCTGGGACCAGGGGGCCTTCTGGGCCAATCTCGGGGTCAGCCTCTTCGCCTTCTCCGGGGCCTACACCGTGCTGGCGCCCGACGAGGCCGGCAAGCCCACCCTCTCCATCGTGGCCGGGATCGTCGCCATGGCCGTCGGCACCGCTCTCGGCGGGCTCATGCTCGGGCTCGCCGCCGCGCCGGGGGCCAAGACCGGGCAGCCCGCCATGGTGCTGCTGCGGGGACTCTTCGGGGCCAAGTTGTCCTACGTCCCCACGGTGCTCAACATCGCCCAGCTCATCGGGTGGGGCACCTTCGAGCTCATCGTCATCGCCGGGGCCGCGCAGGCTCTCTATGACGGAATTCCTCGGGCCGCCTACGTCATCGCCGCAGGCGTCCTCACCACCGTGCTCACCCTCTGGCCGCTCGGGTCGGTCCGGTTGTTGCGGCGTTACGTCACCGCCGCCGTCATGGTCGCCCTCGTCTACTTCTACGTCCAGCTCCTGCGCGAGCCGCTGCCCGATCTCACCCAGGGGTCCTGGGGCGGGTTCTGGATCGGGGCCGACGCCGCGCTCGCCGTCTCCATCTCCTGGGTGCCCGTCGCGGCCGACTACACGCGACACGCCCGCAGTGCGCGCGGTGCTTTCGGCGCGGCTGCCCTGGGGTATTCGATCACCCAGATCATCGCCTACGTGCTCGGGTTGCTCGCCCTGGCCCTGGTCGCCGGTGATTCCAGCAAGGTGTTCGACCCCTTCCTGCACGTCACGCTGGGGGTCGTCTTCTTCGCCGTCTTCGTGCTCCGCGAGGCCGACCAGTCGTTCGCCAACGTCTACTCCACCGCCGTCTCCGTCCAGAACCTGGTGCCGCGTGCCGACCGGCGGATCCTGACCGTGCTGCTGGGGGCCGGGATCACCGTGCTGGCCCTGGTGCTGGACATCGGCGACTACGCCAGCTTCCTGTCACTGATCGGTTCGGTGTTCGTGCCCATGCTGGGGGTCCTCGCCGCCGACTTCTTCCTGGGCAGCGGGCGGCGCGGCTGGGACACCGGGCGGGACGCGCCGTCCCGGTGGGGGATGATCGCCGCCTGGCTGGTGGGTTTCGTCACGTACCAGCTCATCTACCCGGGGCAGGTCGGCTGGTGGCAGGCGTTCTGGACCGACGTGCAGGGGGCCCTGAACTTCACCCCGCAGGGCTGGATGAGCGCCTCGCTGCTCTCGTTCCTGGTGGCGGGGATCGCCGCGCTGGTGATCGGCAGGGTTTCCGTCCGGAAGTGACCGGGCGGTCGTGAAGACCTTTCGGTGGTGGTTGCCCGGCGGCGCCCCCCGATCCGGTGGCACGATTGCAGGCGTGCAGCCCGTCCACGACCCCATCGCCCGCGCCGTCATCGAGAGCGCGGCCGACGCCATCGTGGCCGTGGACCACCGCTACCGCGTCACGGTGTGGAACCCGGCCGCCGAGCGCATGTTCGGCTGGAGCGCCGCCGAGATGGTGGGGCGCGTCCCGCCGATCGTGCCCGGCGAGCTGAAGGCCGAGCACAACGCCGTCCAGGAGCGGCTGCTGACCCGGCGCAACGGCGACGGGGCCGGGCAGATCTCCATCGCCACCCGCCGCTTCCACCGGGACGGGCGGCTCATCGACGTGCGCATCGACACCAGCCTGCTCAAGGACGGCGCCGGGACGCCGCTCGGCTGGGTCGGCGTCTACCACCCGGTCGAGGAGGACGAGGTCCTGCGGCACCACATGGCCGAGCGGGCCCGGCTGGTGCGGCGGCTGAACGACATCGTCGCCGACCTCAACACCGAGCTGGGCCTGCCGGAGGTCCTCGACCGCATCACGGCCGCGCTGATCGAGCTGACCGGCGCCGACGCGGGCGGGTTCGTCCGCATCGAGGACGACCGGCTCCGGCTCGTCAGCATGCACGGCCTGCCCGACCACATGCGGGGCAGCGGCGCCGACCTGCGCTCCAGCCTCGTCGGGGAGCTGCTGCGGTCGGGCAAGACCGTCAAGCTGGCCAGCGGGGAGCAGCGGCTGGGCGACCTGATCTGGTCGGAGCTGCCCGGCCTGCACACGATCGCGCTCGGGCTGTCCTACCTGCACAACCGGCCCTACGGGGCGCTGTACGCGCTGTTCTCCGGGCGCAAGGTCGGGCACACCGAGCTGGAGCTGCTGGAGCTGCTCGCCGGGCACGCCGGGGTCGCGGTCGGCAACGCGGTCGCCTACGCCGAGGTCGTCCGGCAGCGCGCCCACGAGCGCGCCGTCATCGACGCCAGCGCCGACGGCATCGCCGTCCTCGACCGCGACGGCGTCGTGCGGCAGTGGAACCCGGCCGCGCACGCCCTGACCGGGGTGCCCGCCAAGGAGGCGATCGGCGCTGCGCTGATCTTCGACCCGCCGCCACCCGGGGAGGAGCTGACCGTCGAGCTGCCGTCGGGGGTCTGGCTGAGCGTGCTGGCCGCCGAGATCGAGGAGACCGGGGAGCGGGTCGTCGACTTCCGGGACGTCTCCGAGGCCAAGGCCCTGGAGGAGGCCAAGGACCTGTTCCTGGCCACCACCAGCCACGAGCTGCGCACCCCCATCACCGTCGTGCAGGGCTTCTCCAGCACCCTGGTCAACCGGTGGGACGAGCTGACCGACGACGCCCGCCGGGCCGCGGTCGCCACCATCGCCGAGCGCGCCCAGTCGCTCGGCCGCCTGGTCGAGCACCTGCTGCTGGGCTCGCGCGCCGGGGCCGACGAGCTGCCCGTCACGATCGAGACCTTCGACCTCGGCCGGGTCCTGGAGGGCGTCGTGGCCGGGTTCCGGTCGTTGTCGCCATTGCACCGGGTCGAGCTGGAGGTCTCCCCCGACCTGCCCCCGGCGCGCGGCGACGCCATGGCCACCGACATCGTGCTCGGCCAGCTCCTGGAGAACGCCTTCAAGTACTCCCCGGACGGCGGGACCGTCCTGGTCCGCGCCTGGCCGGACGGCGGCCACGTGATCGTCACGGTGGAGGACGAGGGCATCGGCATCGCGCCCGGCGACCACGAGCGCATCTTCGAGCGGTTCGTGCAGGGGGAGGCCGGCGACCGCCGCCGGTTCGGCGGCATCGGCCTCGGGCTCTACATCGTCCGGCGGCTGACCGAGGCCCAGGGCGGCGCCATCTCGGCGCATCCGGCCACCTCGGCGCTCGCCGAGGCCGCCCGGTCCGCCGGGCCCCGCCCGGCCGCCGCCCCCGACTGCGCCCCGGCGCCCGCGGTGGGCGGGCGGCCCTACTCCGGGGTGCCGTCGGGGCAGGTGGAGGCGGGTCCGCTGCGGCACGGCCGGGCCCCGCGGCCGGGGCCCGGCGCCGGGACCTGCATGCGCCTGGTCCTAGACTGCGGCGACTGAGCGGGCCGGTTGTGGCCAACTCGGGGGCGGTATGCGGGATCTTGCCGTGATCTTGGCGGAAGCCCGGGGGGACGCTGACGGAAAAGTGGGGTGTCCCGGCAGTGTGACGGACGAAACGTACGCGTGAGGAGTAATACCGCGGTGGCTGGATAGATCCTCTGTTGACCTTCAGCCGTGTCGAGGTTCGGGTGGTCGCTTGGGGTATCGGGCAAACTGGGGCGACCCGGTTTCGGGATGTCGGGTTCAGGGCATTTCGGTCGTACCGGAAAACGGGGTGACAGGGACTGTCCGGGTCCAGGGAACGGGGAGGTGAGGGCGTCGAGCGTCGTACTGCTGCCACACGCGCCGTCGAGCGTCGCGGTCGCCCGCCGGCGCCTGGGCTGCGAGCTGGCCGATTCGGGCGTGTGCGACTCCACCGTCGATGACGCCAACGTGATCGTCAGCGAGCTGCTCAGCAACGCGCTGCGGCACGCCCGGTCCCTGCCGGGCGGCCAGATCAGGCTCTCCTGGTCGCGCCGCGGCGACCTGCTGGAACTGGCCGTCAGCGACGGCGGCGCGATGACCGAGCCGCGCCGCGGCCCCGGCACGTTGTCCTCGCTGGGCGGGCGCGGGCTCGGCATCGTCGAGGCGCTGACCGAGGGCTGGGGCGTCCGGCACGACGAGGACGGCACCACCACCGTCTGGGCGCTGCTGAACGCGCCGCGCAGCATGGCGGGCGCCGGAAGCGGCGCGCCCCGGGCCGCGCACGCCGCGCTGCCCGGCTTCGGGGAAGGCCCCGACGAGCCGCCGAATCCCGACGAGGGCCTGTACGGCGGCCCCTGGCCCGGAGCCGCCTCAAGTCGGGCATACCCCGGCTAGTCGGACGACCGCTCTTGCTTGTAGGGTCCTCCTCAAGCTCGGGCGCTGTCGTGCCCCCGTCGACACCGCCCGAGCTGCCAGTGTTTATTTGCCTTTCGGCCCAGGTGCTCGCCTGGGGGCTCGCACCTGACCGAACGGCGTGCGAGCGCCACATCGCTTCGCGATCTGCCACCGGGGGCCTCGCCTTCGGCTTTGGCCCCCGGTGGCAGGTCGGCGCTCGCGTGCGTGGTTCTCTTGCCGGTCAGGTGGGGTTGGGTGGGTCCTCGCGCAGGATTGGGCAGGACATGCAGCGTGGGCCGCCTCGGCCGCTGCCCAGTTCGCTGCCGCTGATCCGGATGACCTCGATCCCCGCCGCCTCCAGGTGCGCGTTCGTCTCGACGTTGCGCTCGTAGGCGACCGCGACGCGCGGCGCGACGGCCAGGGTGTTGTTGCCGTCGTCCCACTGCTCGCGCTCGGCCGTGACCGGGTCCAGGCCGGTGTCCAGCACCTTCAGGCGTTCCAGGCCCATCGCCGTGGCCGCCGCCTCCAGGAACGGGGCGGCCTCCGACACGCGCAGGTCGCCGTTGGCCGCGGTCACGGTGTGGGCGGTCAGCGAGTGGGCGACCGGCGGGTACATCACGACGGTGTCCACGTCGACCATCGTGCAGATGGTGTCCAGGTGCATGGTCGCGCGCTCCTGCGCGATCGGGACGGCCAGCACGGTGTGCGCCACGCCCGCCTCGAACACCTGCCGGGCCAGCCGCTCCACGCCCGCCGGGGTGGTGCGCTCGCCGGTGCCGACCGCGAGGACGCCGGGGGAC
Source organism: Actinomadura hibisca NBRC 15177 (assembly GCF_001552635.1). Classification (GTDB taxonomy): domain Bacteria; phylum Actinomycetota; class Actinomycetes; order Streptosporangiales; family Streptosporangiaceae; genus Spirillospora; species Spirillospora hibisca. The sequence continues at coordinate 6,194 of NZ_BCRO01000061.1, forward strand.
AGCAGCAGGATGTCGCCGCCCTCGACGTGCTCCAGCGACGGGTCGTACAGCGGCCGCACGCCCGCGAACCGGGGGTGCCGCTCGTAGATCAGGCCGGTCAGCGACGACTCGCGGCGGCGCGCCTCCATCGCCAGGCTCGTCACCGCCACCCGGTCGCCGATCCAGGCGCTGTTGTCGCGCATGAACAGCAGGCTCGGCAGCGGGTCGATGATGAAGTCGAGCCGGTCCATCAGCCGGTAGACCAGGCCGTGCGCGGTCTTCAGCTCCTCGTGCGCGAGCCCGGAGACCAGCACGTGCGACAGGTCCTCGGGGTCGAGGTCGTGCAGGTAGCCCGCCACGACGCCGCGCAGCTGGTCGCCCATCCGGGGGTCGTCGATCACGTCGCGGATGGCCTGCTCGCGGGCCTCCCCGTACTCCAGGACGTCCTGGAGCAGCTCGGTGACGTACAGCACCTCGACGTCGCGGTCCCGCAGCGCCTGCGCGAAGGCGTCGTGCTCCTCCTGGGCGCGGCCCACCCACGGGATGCCGTCGAACAGCAGCTTGTCGTTGTTGCGCGGGGTGAGGCGCTTCAGCTCCGCGCCCGGACGGTGCAGCAGCACCGTGCGCAACCGCCCGACCTCGCTGGTGACCCGGTGTTCATACGTCGTCGTATCCACCACACCCGGCAGTCTAGGCGGGGATGATCTCGACTTGCTCCCCCTGTGTCACCCTTTTGGGGTGTCTGGCCGAAACCTTGCTCTTTCCCTGCATCTGACCAGTGCGACGCTGTTGCGGGTCTCGGCCGAGGGCATGGCGGTCGCGCTGGTGCTGACCGTCCAGGCGCGGACGGGGGACGCGGCCCAGGCGGGGTTCCTCCAGACCGCGGTGACGCTCCCCTACGTGCTGAGCGGGCCGGTCATCGGGCACGTCCTGGACCGCACGGCCCGGCCCCGGCGCGTCGCGGTCGGCCTCGCGGTCGGGTACGCGGCGGCGACCGCGCTGCTGATGGCGGTGGCCGGGCGGACGCCGCTGCTGCTCGCGCTGGCCGTCGCGCTGGTGATCGGCTGCACCGAGCCCATCGTGGTGGCGGTCACCGGGCTGCTGCCGCGCTTCGTCCCGGCCGACCGGCTGCCGCGCGCGTACGGGCTGGAATCGGCCAGCTACGACATCGCGGGCATCGCCGGGCCGGGGCTCGCCGCGTTCCTGGCCACCGCCGTGGGCGGCGGGTACGCGGGCGCGGCGATCGTGGCCAGCGCGTTGCTGGGGCTGCTGGCGTTGCCGCTGCTGCCGCTGTCGGGCCCGGCCGCCGATCCCCCGGGGCCGTCCCGGCACGGTGCGCTGGACGTGCTGACCGGCGGGCTGCCGATCCTGGTGCACAACCGGGTGCTGCGCGGGCTGACCACGACGACCACCCTGGCGTGGGTGGGCTGGGGCGGCATCCCGGTCACCGCCGTGCTGCTCGCCCAGGACATCGGGGCCGCGCCCGACTGGGGCGGGCGGCTGCTGGTGGCGATGGCGCTGGGGGCGCTGGCGGGGTCGTTGCTGGCGGCGCGGCTGCTGACCGCCCGGCACGCCGAGGCGGTGATGTTGCTCGGGCTGCTGGGGCTGGCCCTGTCGCTGGCCGCGCTGGCGTTCGCGCCGTCGGTGGGATGGGCGGCGGCGGGCTTCGCGGTGGCGGGGTTCATGGAGGGGCCGGTGTTCGCGGCGACGCTGATCCTGCGGCAGCGCGAGTCCCCGGCCGACCGGCTCGGGCAGGTCAACACGACGGCGGGCAGCCTGAAGATCGGCGGCTCGGCGATCGGCGCGGCGCTGACGGGCGCGCTGGCCGGGACGCTCGGCGCGGACGGCCTGGTGCTGGGCATCGCGGGCATCCAGACCGGGGCCGTGGCGCTGGGCTGGCTGATGTTGCGCCCCGGGAAGAAGCCGCGCTAGGCCGGAAAAACCCTTCGACTTCCGCGCGCCCGGTTCGTACGCTCTGGGACATGTTCTTCGCAGTCGGCACCCGCATGCTCGCAGAGTCCGCTCTGCTGAGCGCGGTGCCGGCTGCCTTCCTCGCACTGGCAGCCGCGGCCGCCATCGACGGCGTGCGACGCTGACCCCTCTCCGCCCCGCCCCGGAGAACCAGCGGAGGGGGGTGGACCATCGAACCGCCGTGCCACCCGCGTGCGCACGGCGTGGTTCTCACCTTCCGTTCCAGGAGTGAGGACGCCAGATCATGGCCAAGCAGTCGTACGAACGCCGCAAGCCGCACCTCAACATCGGCACCATGGGCCACGTCGACCACGGCAAGACCACCCTGACCGCGGCCATCACCAAGGTGCTGGCCGGGCGCGGGCTGGCCTCGGCCGTGCCGTTCGAGGGCATCGACCGCGCCCCCGAGGAGCGCGACCGCGGCATCACCATCAACATCGCCCACGTCCACTACGAGACCGCGACCAGGCACTACGCCCACGTCGACATGCCCGGCCACGCCGACTACGTGAAGAACATGATCACCGGCGCGGCGCAGATCGACGGCGCGGTGCTGGTGGTCTCGGCGACCGACGGCGCGATGCCGCAGACCCGCGAGCACATCGTGCTGGCCCGCCAGGTCGGCGTCGGGCACCTCGTGGTGGCCCTCAACAAGGCCGACGCGGTGGACGACCCCGAGCTGCTCGACCTCGTCGAGCTGGAGGTGCGGGACCTGCTGTCGGAGTACGGGTTCCCCGGCGAGCAGGTGCCGGTGGTGCGGGTGTCGGGCCTGCGGGCGCTGGAGGGCGACCCGTACTGGACCGCGCGCATCGGCGACCTGCTCGACGCGATCGACGCCCACGTGCCGATCCCGCCGCGCCTGGTCGACGCGCCGTTCCTGCTGCCGGTGGAGAACGTGCTCACCATCACCGGCCGCGGCACCGTCGTGACCGGCGTGGTGGCGCAGGGCTCGGTCCGGCTCGGCGACGCCGTCGAGGTCGTGGGGCTCGGCGAGGGCTTCGGCTCGGTCGCGACCGGGCTGGAGACCTTCGGGCAGGCGATGGACCGCGCCGAGGCGGGCGACAACACCGCCCTGCTGCTGCGCGGGGTGCGCCGGGACCAGGTCCGCCGCGGCCAGGTGGTCGCCGCGCCCGGCACCATCCGGCCGCACCGGCGCTTCCGGGCGCGGGTGCGGGTGCTGACCGCCGCCGAGGGCGGCCGGAGCGGGCCGTTCTTCCACGGCTACCGGCCGCAGTTCCACTTCCGGACCACCGACGTGGTCGGCGGGGTGGACCTGGGCGGCGAGGGCGGCATGGCGCTGCCGGGCGACTCCGTCGAGATGACGGTGGAGCTGGGCAAGCCGGTCGCGATGGCCGAGGGCCTCGGCTTCGCCATCCGGGAGGGCGGCCGGACGGTCGGCGCCGGGACCGTCACGGCGCTGCTGGACTAGCGCCGTTCCACCGGGGCGGTCGCGGGTCGCGTGGACGCGGCCCGCGGCCGTTCCCGGGTTCGGGGCGGGAGGTCCTGGACGGCTTGTCGGCGCGCTTGGCCTTCTTCTTCTTCTTCTGGTGAGAGCGGCCCCGGTTCTTGCCCTGGTGGCCGCGTTTCTGCTTCTTGTCCCTGCCCTTCGCCACGCCGGGCGTGGGGGTGGGCGTCGGCTCGCCGGTACTGGTCGGGCCGGTGGAGGGCCGACGCCCTGACGGGACGCCGCCCTGGCCGGGACCCGGGACGAGACGGTCGCTGTGCTGGGCGGGCGCGGGCGATCGTGTGGCGGGCGGTTGCGGGGGGTGGGCGCCGGGCAGGGTGCCGGTCCCGGCGGCGACGGCCACGCCGCCCGCCGACAGCAGCGCGCACACGGCGACGGCGACCTTGACGGCCCGCCTTCCGAGCGGCCTCCCGAGCCCGCGCCCGCGCTGCTCGCGTCCGCGCTGCTCGCGTCCGCGTCGCTCGCGTCCGTGCCGTCCGAGGCCGTGCTCGTGCGCGTCGTCCGGGAGGGGAACCTCCTGCGCGGGCGTCTCCTGAGCGAGGTCCTCGACGGGCGCGGGAGCGGCGGCCCGGAACGCCGCCAGGGCCGCCTCCTCGCCCGCCAGCTCGGCCGGGACGCCCGGGGCCGCCGCGGCGTCCAGCAGGCGCGACAGGGCCGCGGAATCGCCCGGTGTCCCGTCGATCCGCAGGTCGTCCCACCCGCCGGGGCGCTGCTCGTCCTTCATCTCATCCCTTCAGCGCCGGAGGCGGCCGATGCGTCACCGGCGGGCGCGGCGGGGCCGGTCAGGCGGGCGCCCAGGCCGCGCAGGCCCCGGTAGGCCGCCGTCCGCACGGCTCCGGCGCGCTTGCCCAGCACCCGGCCCGCCGTCTTGGCGTCCAGCCCCATCACCACCCGCAGCAGCACCGCCTCCGCCTGGTCGCGCGGCAGCTCCGCGATCAGGGCGAGGGCCGCCTCGGTGGCCAGGCCGTCCAGCGCCAGCGCGGCCGTGTCGCCCTCGGCGGCCAGCGTCTCCAGCACGTCCACCGGCAGGTCGGCCGCCGGACGCCGGGACTGGCGGCGCAGCAGGTCCAGCGCCCGGTTCCGGGCCACCGTCGCCGCCCAGCCGCGGAAACCGTCCAGATCCCCGCGGAAGGCACGCAGGTCGCGCGCGATCTGGAGCCACGCCTCGGAGGTCACGTCCTCGGCGTCGGCCCCCGCCAGCACCCGGACGTAGCGCAGCAGCCGGGGCTGGGTGTCGCGGTAGAGCAGGCGGAACGCCGCCTCGTCGCCGTCGCGGGCGGCCGCGAGGGCGCGGGAGAGTTCGCCGTCCCCGGCCGCATAGGTCACCGGGACATTGTGCGGTCAATCCCGCCCGGGTGTGACACGAGCGCCGAGGACGGCGCTGAACATCCCGAACCCCCCTCTTCCCCCGATGGGCGACATGAGCAGCGACACGATCACGCAGGCGCCGGCCGCCGACCGGCCGCCGGTCTTCGTCGACACCTCCGGCCGCCGCCACCGGATCGTGCGCCGCCTCGGCATGGCCGCCGGCGGCGTGCTGGCCGGTTTCCTCCTGCTGATGGGCGTCGGCATGGCGACCGGCGCGGACGTCCCCATGACGCCGTGGTCGGACCGGCACGACGCGCCCGCCCAGGGCCGCGAGAAGGTCCTGCGGCTCGATCCGAAGAAGATGCTGGCCGATGTCGGCGAGGCGCGGCCCGTCGCGCCGGGCGCCGGCGCGGCGTCCGCCCCCGCCGGCGCGCGGCCCCTGCCCGCTCTGGTCGTGCCCGCTCCCGCGACCGGCGGGCCGGCGACGCCACGTCCGGCGGCGACCACCGCGCCCGCCCCGGCGGCGACCACCCCCGTGCCCACGACGACGCGGCCCGGAAACTCCAAGGCCAGCCCGCCCGCGCACGGCCGGGACAAGCCCCAGAAGAACCGGTGATCGTGCGCCGCCGTCGACCTGTTCGCGCTGTACGGGGTGGTGTTCCTCGATCCCACGCAGCCGTTGCTGATGTGGGCGGCGTTCGCGGCGGGCGGGTACGCGTTGTGGCTGGACGGGGAACGGTTGGGGCCGCTGTGGACGTTGCCGCTCCAGCAGGCTGTTGTACTTGGTGGTGATCCAGTCGTTGGTCACGGCGGTGTTGGGAGCGCGGTTGCGGTGGCAGGTGATCCGTCGCACTGGCACGTTCGCTGGGAACGGGGCGGGAGCGGCGCAGGGGTTTGCGCGGGATGTGCCGCAGGGGGCGTTCGGAGCGCCTCCCGGTAGGCCGTCCTCGCCGTCGGGCGGGTTCGCCCCTCGGTGAGCCCTTTCCACCGAACCGTGACCGGGCGGTCGCGAACCGGTGGCGGCGTGGATCTTGTTTGTGATGTGATCTGTTGACCCCGCTGAAACATCCCCTGGAGAACGTGTGCGAGCCCCCCGCGCTCTGATCCCCCTGCTCGCGGTCGGCGGTGCGACCGCGGTGCTCGCGGCCGCCGGCGCCGGCGCCGCCATCAAGGAACTGCCGTCCTTCGGCCCGGCCCACGCCGACGGCCGTCGCGCCCCCGCGCCCGCCTCGGTCACCGCCGTCACCTGGAACGTGTGCGGCGACGCCGAGCCCGGCTGCCGCCTCGGCTCCCAGCCCGCGGAGCTGACCCGGCGGATCGTCCAGCAGGCCGGCACCGCCGTGGTCGGTGGCCGCAAGGTGCGGCCGAACGTGCTGTTCCTGCAGGAGATCTGCTCCGGGCACCTGACCACGCTTGGCAGGTCGGCCGCGATGGACGGCTGGAGTTGGGCGTTCGCGCCCAACACGAAGGCCGACGGCAAGCCCCGCGCCTGCGTGAACGGGCAGGGCCAGTACGGCGTGGCGCTCGGCGTCCGGGCCAAGGCGGTGGACGTCCGCCAGGCGCAGTTGCCCGCGCCCCCGGCGCACGGCCGCGCCGCCGTCTGCGCGACGGTCAACATGTGGCGCGCCCGCCTGTGCTCGGCGCAGCTCAGCTCGGCGCGCTGGGACGACGACCCGCGCGGCGAGTGGCGGCGCAAGCAGACCCGGCAGCTCGCGTCCCTGGCCGGGCAGGGCCGGGTCGTGATCGCCGGGGACTTCACCGACCGGCCCGACGGCAAGCCCCTGGACCCGCTCTACCGCGACTACGCCGAGTGCGACCAGGGCCCCGAGGCGCGCGACGGCGCCAGTACCCTGCAGGACTGGCAGGGCCGGGCCGTGGCGAAGACCGACTACCTGTTCACGACCAAGAGCGCCAGCATCTCCTGCGGCGTCGCGGGGACCCCGACCACCACCTCCGACCACCGGCCGATGGCGGCGCGGGTGCGCTTCCGCTGACGCCTCCGGGCGGGATGCCGAGGCGCCGCCTTCGTCGCGGGCGTCGTGTCCGCCGTGGCCGGGGAGCCCGTCCCCGGCCACGGCGGGCGCGTTCTCAGTGGACGCCGCGCTCCTGGCCCTGCCAGTAGGGCTCGCGCAGCTCCCGCTTCAGGATCTTCCCGGTGGGGTTGCGGGGGATGGCGTCCCGCCGCTCGATCGAGGACGGGCACTTGAAGTGCGCCAGCTTGCCCCGGCAGTACTCGATCAGCTCGGCCTCGGACACGTCCTCGGCCAGCACGACCAGGGCCTTGGGCGTCTCGCCCCACTTGGCGTCCGGCACGCCGATCACCGCGCAGTCGGTGACCTGCGGATGGCCCATCAGGACGTTCTCGACCTCGGCCGGGTAGATGTTCTCCCCACCCGAGATGATCATGTCCTTGACCCGGTCGTGGATGTAGAGGTAGCCGTCCTCGTCCAGGTAGCCCGCGTCGCCGGTGCGGAAGAAGCCGTCGGACCGCAGCGCGGACGCGGTGGCGTCGGGCAGCTCCCAGTAGCCCTGCATGTTCTGCGCCGTGCGGCACCAGATCTCGCCGACCTGGCCGGGCGGCAGCTCCGCGCCGCTCGCCGGGTCGGCGATCCGCAGCTCGCAGCCGGGGTTGGGGATGCCCGCGCTGCGCAGCCGGTGGTTGTTCGGGCCGTCGGGGTCGTGGTCCTCGACCGGCAGGTAGGTGATGGCGCCGGTGGTCTCGGTGAGGCCGTACACCTGCATGAAGCCGGTGCCGGGGAACATCGCCATCGCGCCGCGCAGCACGTCGTCGCTGATCGGCGAGGCCCCGTACAGCAGCAGCTTGAGGCTCGACATGTCGGCCTCGGCGACCTCCGGGATGAGCTGCATGAACTGGAGCAGCACCGGGACCAGGAAGATGTGGGTGACGCGGTGCCGCTCGATCTGCCGCGCGATGCCGACCGGGTCGGGCTCGCGCGCGATGACGCCGGTCAGGCCGTCGTAGACGACGCACACTGTGAGCGCGTTGCCCGCCACGTGGTACATCGGCATCGCGACCATGAGGACGGTGTCGTCGTCGATGCCCCACACGTCGTTGGTGAGCGGCAGCACGGCGTGGAAGTTGGCGTGGCTGAGCATCACGCCCTTGGGCAGGCCGGTGGTGCCGGACGAGTAGAGCTGCACGAACACCTGGTCGGGATCGACCTGGTAGTCCGGCGGCACGGACTCGTGCCCGGCCAACCAGGCGGCGTAGTCGCGGTAGCGGTGGCCCTCGCCGCCGACGACGAGCGTCAGCGAGGTGTGTTCGAGCTTGCCGGCGATCGCGTCCAGCACCGGCACGAACTCGGGGCCGACGATCAGCACCTTGGCGCGGGCGTCGTTGACGATGTAGGCGACCTCTTCGGGCGCCAGGCGATAGTTGATCGGCACCTGGACCGCGCCGATCCGGGCGGCGCCGAACAGCTGCTCGGCGTATTCGAGGGAGTTCTTGTCGAGGACCGCGACCCGGTCGCCGGGCCCGACGCCGGCGGCGGCGAGCGCCGTGGCGGCGAGGTCGACCCGCTGGTCGAACTCGCGGTAGGTGACGGACGTGTCGCCCGCGTGGAAGGCGACGCGGTCGGGATGCGACCGCGCCCTGTCCCGTAGTACTTCGGTCAGGCCCTGCACGAAAGGCCCCTTTCGCCGATGACCGCCAGTTGTCTGGGAATCATGCGGTCATCGGCGGACGCGGGACAAGGGGTAGGCCGCCGAAGCTCAGCCCTTTTTCGCGCTCTTGGCCAGCAGCGTGACCACCAGGTAGATCACCACCGCCACCAGGCCGATGAAGAAGAAGAACTTCACCAGCGAGAAAAGCCAGCCCAGCGCCGTGATGGCGAACCAGAGCGCGAGTACGACACCGATGATTGTCAGGATTGTCCGACCCATGGTGATTACCGTATGCGGTCGCTGCGGCGGGGTCATCACCCTGCGGAACGACCTGGGGTCCCGCCTGGGGACGGAGGCGGACCCTGAGGGCGGGTCGGGGTGGGCCCTGAGTGGTCAGCTCTGCGGGGGCGCGGGCGGGTACTGGGAGCCGGGGTGGCCGGGGTGCTGGCCGGGCTGTCCGTAACCGGGTTGCCCGTAGCCGGGCTGGCTGGGCTGGCCGGGAGCGGGCTGACCGTAGGGGGGTTGGCCGGGGCCAGGCTGGCTGTACGGAGGCTGCGTTGGTGCGGGTTGGCCGTAGCCGGGCTGGACGTACGGCGGCTGACCGGGAGCGGGCTGACCCGGGTTCGGCTGTCCATAACCCGCCTGACCAGGCTGTCCGTAGCCGGGCTGGCCGAAGCCGGGCTGCTGCGGCCCGCCCCACGCCTGGGGCTGACCGGGAGCGGCCGAGGACCGCTGGGAGCCGATGAACGCGACCAGCGCGGCGATCCCCGGAGCCAGGACGGTGAGCAGCAGGCCGATCACGGTGATGTGCGTCCAACTCCTGAAATGCCCCTCCAGGCCGTCCGCCGGACTGAGGAAGCCGTACCTGAACGGCAGGTAGAGCGTCCAGACGAGCAGGGAGGCGACCTCCAGCGCGCCGAACACCACGATGGCCGCGCCGATCGGCCCGACCGGCCCGCGGACGCGCGACAGCGCGACGGCACCGCCGACCGCGACCCCGCAGACGAGGGCGATGACGAAGTCGATGGCCTGGTAGGCGTGGAGCGACGAGGCTCCCAGGCCGCCGGTGCCCGCCTCCGCGGTCGCGATGGAGGCCAGGGTCCTGATGATGACGGTGATGACCCCACCGGCGATCAGGGCGAGGAACACCGCGTTCTGCTTGGGGGCCGGACGCTGTAGCGACATTCGACCATTAAAGCGGCCGATGGGCTGTATTTCACAGGCGTTGTCAAGTGTTGCCGGGTGGGGAGGTGACTCCCTGGCGGAGGTGGGGGAGGGCTGTCTCCGTGGACTCTCGCACAACGTCACGCCGATAGGGCTCGCACGATTCGTCTTCTGCTGATCTTGCACAGTTCACGCCCCGAGAGCCTGATTATTCTCGCGCCACCGTGACGTGGTTGTGCGGCGGAGCCGGTTCGGGGGTGTGGGGGCGGAGCCCCCACCTCATTCAGCCAACACAGCAGGGCTCCGCCCTTCCCTGGTCCCGGGGGTGTGGGGGCC
>NZ_BCRO01000062.1 GCF_001552635.1 Actinomadura hibisca NBRC 15177
ACGCTGCACCGACTCAGTCAGTGGGGGTCTACACAGGCCCACCCAACCCCAGCCCCGCGCGGGTTTCCCGCACTCGACCACCAACCTCGGCCCGCGCGGGGTTGCTCCAGATATCCAGCGACCCCAGCCCGTGCGGGTTTCCCGCACCCGACCACCCACCTCAACCCCGCGCCCCGCACCCAACCACCAACCCCTGCCCCGCGCGGGGTTGCTCCAGGCGCCCAGCAACCCCAGCCCATGCGGGTTTCCCGCACCCGACCACCCACCTCAACCCCGCGCCCCGCACCCAACCAACAACCCCTACCCCGCGCGGGGCTGCTCCAGGTGTCCAGCAACCCCAGCTCGTGCAGGTTTCCCGTACCCGAGCACCTACCTCAACCCCGCGCCCGCCATCCGACCACCAACCCCAGCCCGCGCGGGTTTGCTACAGATGCCCACCGGCCCTAGCACGTGCGGTTTTTCCGCACCCAACCCCGCGCCCCGCACTCCACACCCAACCACCAACCCCACCCCCGCACCGGACCCGCCTACCCCCTAAACCCACCCAAAACCGGCCACCAAGCGCCTCAACGCGCTGCTCACCCCGTAGTTCATGGCGGCCCGCACTCCACCAAAAGCAGGTGATGCGGGCCCGCCCTCATGAGGCCACGTGCAGGCCGGGCGCGGCTTCCCCGGGAGCCAGCCAGATCCATCCCCGTGTCCTGGTCTCCTTGCAGGCGACGTCCACCGCGCGGTAGCGCCCGGTGTCGGTCAGGCCGCTGTAGTCGGTCACGTCCCCGAACAGCTCGTCGGACGCGATCATGCCGAGGTCGCCGCCGGTGGCGTCCAGCATGGCGCGCAGCGCCGCCGAGTCCAGCAGCCGGAACAGGTGGTTCACCGACCGGCCCAGCACGCCGTAGGCGTCGCGGTGCACGTATCCGGTGTGCACCGCGACGCGCAGCCGCATCCGCAGCGGGTCGACGTACCACAGGTTGTCGCGCCGCAGCAGCGCGTGCAGGTGGTGCGCCAGCGGGTCCAGCAGCAGGTACGTCGGCACCTGCCGCGGCAGGATGATCAGGGCGCCGTCGCCCCGGTCCTCGCGGTGGGCGGCGTCCCAGGGCAGGCACGTCATCGCGAACGTGCTCTCCAGCAGCCGGTACAGCCGGTGCCGGAGCTCGCGCTGGACGCGCTCGTCCCGCTGCCGGGAGCCGAACGAGACGATGTCCACCGCCATCATCGAGGTGTGGGTCCGGACGGCCTCCCGCGCCGGTGCGGGGACGGCGGGGGAGGGCGGGACCGGCCACGCCGCCGGCGGGGGGTGGTCGGCGGGTTGCATTGTCATGGCACTTGAGGGCCTTCCTCTTCGGAACTGTGGGCATTGGCGCCCGCTGTTCCGATTATCCGATGGATTTCCCGGGCCCTCTGTTTTCGGCCATTGGGCGCGAAGCCATTTGCCGAGCGCAGTTCTGCCGTCCGGCAACCTGACAGGGTTCCGTTCATCCTGGAACAACGAGGTAACTGGCATTCGGGCAGTGGACGTGCTGCCTTCTGGCCACCGGGCACCTGGCCGAGTGCGAGCGGACGCCGTACGGAGTGGCCGATGGTGCCACCGGTGCCTCGCTGGGCGCATGTGCCGTCCACCGGACCGGTGGCCAGGTTCCGGAAAGGCGTCTGCGGGTTGCCTCCTGGCACTCTGCCAAGTCGCTGGGTCCGCCTCTGGCAATGTGCCACCTCGCTGATTTACCCTGTGCGCATGAAGGGCGGCCAACAGCGGAGTTGCGCCCCGCGGCGAGAGTCAGAAGTGATCTTTGCTCGTCGAGTAAAGGGGACGGCATGGTGGGGCCTTCCGAGTACGGTCCGGTGGTCCAGCGCGCGATCCTGACCAGCGAACTGCAACGGCTGCGCACCGAGAAGGGCCTGACGCAGGAACAGGTCGCCGCCGCCCTCGACTGGTCCACCTCCAAGCTGATCCGCATCGAGGGCGGCACCGTCGGCGTCTCCACCACCGACCTGCACGCGCTGCTGCGGCAGTACGGGATCCAGGACGGCGACCCGCGGATCGCCACGCTCACCCAGGTGGCCCGCGACGCGCGCCGGCGCGGCTGGTGGTCGTTGTACCGGCGGGAGACCAAGCCGGGCTACTTCCAGTACATCGGCTACGAGTCCGGGGCCTCGGTGATCCGCGTCTTCCAGGCGCTGCTGGTGCCCGGCCTGCTCCAGACCGAGGAGTACGCGAACGCCGTCACCGTCGAGGTCGTGCCCTTCCCGGCCGACCGCGAGGTGGTGGTGGAGATCCGGATGCGCCGCCAGGAGGAGCTGTTCACCCGGTCCGACCCGCCCCGGCTGATGGTGCTGCTCGACGAGGCCGTGCTGCGCCGCCAGGTCGGCGGCCAGACCGACCGCGGCGTCATGCCCCGGCAGTTGCGGCACCTGATCGAGATGGCCGACCGGCCCGAGGTGACGATCGAGGTCATCCCCTTCACCCAGGGCGCGCACTTCGGGCTGATGGGCGAGTTCATCCTGCTGGAGTTCGCCGATCCGCGGCTCTACGACGTGCTGCACCGGGAGCAGATCGGCTCGACCGACCTGACGGTGGCCGAGCGCGACACCCAGGTCACCGATTACCGGGCGGCCTTCGAGAACCTGCGCCAGCTCGCCCTGCCCGCCGACGAGTCGATCTCCTTTATCGAACAGGTCATCGACACGATGGACTGAGATTTTTCGACCTCTCGTCCTTTGTGCGAGGAAAAGATACCGGAGGGCGGATCGGCGAAGTCAAGACGGGCTCCGCATCCGGCTTGTAGTCTGTAATTTCCACTGAGCTTTTCGGAGTGCCTCCTGCGGCTGCTGTGACCGGTGTTATACGGTTCCGGAGTTGAAAAGTGCGCGTCGCGGAGGCCGGCTCGGTCACTCCGCACGCCGACTGTGGAGGTTCGATGGGCACGATCCGCGGCATTCGCTGGCGCAAGTCGTCATTCAGTGGTGACGGCGATTGTGTCGAGGTCGCGGCCACCACCTCCGCCGCTTTTCTCGTCCGCGACTCCAAGCTCGGCGACGCCGGAGAAGTCCTCAGCCTCTCCGGTCCCGAATGGGACGCCCTCCTGGGCGCGGTCCGCGCGGGGCTCGGCTTCCCCGGTCGCTGAATCAGGTCGGCCCGCGCCGCCCTCTGCTCGAAAGCGCCGTCCCCGGCGTGGGCGGCGCTAGTGCGGCGCGGCTGAGGCGCGGGCGGTGAGCAGGCCGGTCACCAGCGCCAGCGGCGGCCAGTCGAGGTGCCCCGGCCGGGCGACGGCGTACGACCGCAGCTCGACCGGCGGCGACTCCAGCGGCAGCAGGACGACCCCCGGCCGGACCGGCTGGCCGGCCGGCAGCAGGCCCACGCCCAGCCCCGCCACGATCATGTCCTGCACCAGGTCGAGGCTGTCGGCCTGGTGGGACAGCCGGGGCGTGAACCCGGCCAGCGAGGCGACGGTGCGGATGACCGTCTCGTCGGCGGTGTTGCGCGAGTTGACGATCCAGTCGCGGTCGGCGAAGCGTCCGAAGATCTCCGGGGTGCTCCCCTCGGCGGAAGCGGAGTCCGCGGGAACGCCGAGGCCCCAGCGCGTCGTCCACATCGGCACGACCTCCAGGGCCGGGTCGAAGGCGACCGGGGCCAGGGTGAAGTCGTAGACCAGCGCCAGGTCCACCTGGTCCTCGGCCAGCAGCGCCAGGGCCTCGTCGGGCTCGTGCTCGCGGATCAGGACCCGCACCCGCGCCCGCTCGGCCGCCAGCTCGGTGACGACCGGCAGCAGGTGGCCCCGGACGGCGGTGGCGAAGCCCGCGACCCGGACCGTGCCGTTGGGCTCGGCCTGCGGGCTCAGGTCCAGGCGCGCCGCCCGGACGGCGGCGAGGATCGTCACCGCGTGCTCGGCCAGCCGCCGCCCGGCCGGGGTGAGCCGCACGTTCCGGCCGACGGGCTCCACGAGCGCGACGCCCATCTCCCGGGACAGCGCGGCGATCTGCTGCGACACCGTCGAGGTCGTCGTGCCCGTGACGTCGGCCACAGCGCGCATCGACCCCAGCCGGGCCAGCTCGGCCAGCAACTCCAGCCTCCTGGTCTCCATGGCCCCATTGTTCATGATTCCTGAACGGATCATCAATGATCGGCACGTGGACAGCAACGATCGGCGAACCCTTTACTACGACGGTGAACTTCTCGAACCTCCCGGTCCCCGCCCGGTTCCGCGACGGAGCCGGCGGCGGGGCGACGATGGCCGTCGCGTCCATGTGGTGCGTCCAGCTCGGCCTGGGCCTGTCGGTGCACCTGCTCGACCGGCTCGGCCCGCTGGGCACCACCTGGCTGCGCCTGGTCTGGGCCGGGCTGCTGCTGTTGGTGCTGGTCAGGCCCCGGCTGTCGCGGTTCCGCCCGGCGGACCTGGCGATGTGCGCGCTGCTGGGCACGGCCACCGCCGGGATGATGGTGCTGTTCATGGCGGCGGCGGCCCGCATCCCGCTCGGCACCGCCAGCGCGCTGGAGTTCATGGGCCCGCTGGCCCTGTCGATGTTCGGGGCCAGGGGCGGACGCAGGATCTGGGCGGTCCTGGCGGCGGTGGGCGTCCTGCTGCTCACCGAGCCCTGGCACGCCGCCAACGACCCGCTGGGCATCGCGTTCGCCCTGGTGGCGGCGGTCTGCTGGGCCGCCTACATCCTGCTGACCCAGCGGGTCGGCGACCGCGTCACCGGCCTGCAGGGGCTGGCGGTGTCGATGGCGGTGGCGGCCCTGGTCACCACGCTGTTCGCCGCGCCCTCGTCGCTGGGCGGGGTGACCTGGCCGCTGCTGCTGGCCGGTCTGGGCCTGGCCTTCCTGCACCCGATCGTGCCGTTCAGCCTGGAGTTCCTGGCCCTGCGCCGCCTGACGGCCACGGCCTTCGGCACCCTGATGAGCCTGGAACCGGCCATCGCCCTGCTGGTGGGCATCGCCGTGCTGGGGCAGACGCCGGGCCTGGCGGCCACGGCGGGCGTCGCGTGCGTGGTGGCGGCCGGGGTCGGGGCCGTCCGCTCGGGAGCCCGGCCCGTCCCGCCCAGCGATCCCGCCGCAGCGCGGGACGGGGGTCTCGCCGTACGATCCGAAGAGATCGGGACGGTCCGCCCCGGCGCCCACATCGCCGCGGTCCCCGCGGACCCGGACCGGCCCGATCCGGCAGGGGCCCCGGCCCGTGCCCTCGGTGATCCCGAAACGACCGGCCCGACCAGGAAGGCAGACGACGATGGCGTACTACCAGCGCGTCGGTGACGTCCCGCCCAAGCGCCACACCCAGCACCGCACCCCCGACGGCGGCCTCTACTACGAGGAGCTGATGGGGGAGGAGGGCTTCTTCAGCGACTCCTCCCTGCTCTACCACCGCCACATCCCCTCGGCGATCGTGGACGCCACCGCCTGGGAGCTGCCCGACCAGGCCACCACGCCCAACCACCCGCTCAAGCCCCGCCACCTGAAGCTGCACGACCTGTTCGCCGAGCAGGACTGGAAGGGCCTGGACGCCGTCACCGGCCGCCGCCTGGTCCTCGGCAACGGCGACGTGCGCATCTCCTACGTCGCCGCCGGGGAGACCTCGCCGCTGTACCGCAACGGCATCGGCGACGAGTGCGTCTACATCGAGTCCGGCGAGGGCACCGTCGAGACCGTCTTCGGGACGCTGCCGGTCCGCCAGGGCGACTACGTCATCCTGCCGCGCGCCACCACCCACCGCTGGGTGCCGCAGGGCGACCAGCCGCTGCGCGCCTACTTCATCGAGGCCGAGTCGCACATCACGCCCGCCAAGCGGTACCTGTCGAAGTACGGCCAGCTCCTGGAGCACGCCCCCTACTGCGAGCGCGACCTGCACAGCCCGGCCGAGCCGTTCCTCGCCGAGGGCACCGACGTGGAGGTGCTGGTCAAGCACCGCGACCGCACCGGCGTCGTCGGCACCCGGTACGTGTACCCGCACCACCCGTTCGACGTGGTCGGCTGGGACGGCTGCCTGTACCCCTACACCTTCAACATCTCCGACTACGAGCCCATCACCGGCCGCGTGCACCAGCCGCCGCCCGCGCACCAGGTGTTCGAGGGCCGCAACTTCGTCGTCTGCAACTTCGTGCCGCGCAAGGTGGACTACCACCCGCTGTCGATCCCGGTGCCCTACTACCACTCCAACGTGGACTCCGACGAGGTCATGTTCTACTGCGGCGGCGACTACGAGGCCCGCAAGGGCTCGGGCATCGGCCAAGGCTCGATCTCGCTGCACCCCGGCGGCCACGCCCACGGCCCGCAGCCCGGCGCGTACGAGCGCAGCATCGGCGCCGAGTTCTTCGACGAGCTGGCCGTCATGGTCGACACCTTCCGCCCCCTGGAGATCGGCGAGGGCGGCCACGCCTCCGAGGACTCCGGCTACGCGTGGACCTGGGCGGGACGGGGCCCGGCGTGAGCGCCGCCCTGACGCCGGAGGACTTCCGGGGCTTCCTGCACGACGCCGCCATGTTCCCGCCCGGCGACCTGCCGCTGGAGAAGGCCGTCCCCGCCCACCTGGAGCACCAGCGCGCCTGGTACCGGAAGATGGTCTCGTTCCTGGTGGTCCCGGCCGCGCGCCTGGACGACCTGCCCGAGCTGCCCGACGGCGGGAGCGTCACCCTGTCGGTGACCTTCCCGCAGGGGCCGGACATGCTGGAGCAGGTGGTGACCCGCGTCGTGCCCGCGCCGGGCTACGACATCGAGGCGACGGAGATCGCCGTCCCCGAGGGCGTCACCCCCGAGGACCTGCTGTCGGTCGTGGACGAGGCCCTGCACCCCGGCGAGGTGACCGGCTACGTGGAGGTGCCGCGCGACGACCGCCGCGACGCCGTCCTTGACGTCCTGGCGGGCACCCGCTACGGCGCGAAGTTCCGCACCGGCGGCCTCACCCCCGAGGCGCACCCCTCCGAAGCGGAACTGGCCCACCTCATCCACGGGGCCGTCACGCGCGGCCTGTACTTCAAGTGCACCGCCGGGCTGCACCACGCCGTCCGCCACACCGACGGCGACCTGGAGCAGCACGGCTTCCTCAACGTGCTGCTGGCCACCGACGCCGCGCTCGACGGAGCGGGCCCCGCCGACCTCGCCGCGCTGCTGGCCGACCGCTCCCCGGCCTTCACCCTGGACGCCGCCCGGCTCACCGCCGTGCGCCGCGTCTTCCAGGGGATCGGCACGTGCAGCATCGCCGACCCGGTCAACGACCTGCTGGCCCTCGGCCTGATCGAAGGAAACCGAATCCCATGACCTGGCTCGACCTCCCCGCCGACACCCTGTTCGGCGTCGCGAACCTGCCCTACGGGGTGTACGCGCGCGGCGACGACGCCCCCCGCTGCGGCGTCCGCGTCGGCGACCACGTGCTGGACCTGGCCGCCGCGCTGGACGACGAGGTGTTCGCCGCGCCCACCCTCAACGGCTTCATGGCGCAGGGCCGCGCCCGCTGGAGCGCCGTGCGCGCCCGGCTCACCGACCTGCTGACCGACCCGGCCCACCGCGCCGCCGTCGAACCGCACCTGGTGCCGCTCGCCGACGTGGCGACCCGCCTGCCGTTCGAGGTCGGCGACTACGTCGACTTCTACGCCAGCGAGCACCACGCGGCCAACATCGGCCGCATGTTCCGGCCCGGCTCCGACCCGCTCACCCCCAACTGGAAGCACCTGCCGATCGGCTACCACGGCCGCTCGGGCACCGTCGTGCCGTCCGGCACCCCGATCGTGCGGCCGCAGGGCCAGCGCAAGGCCCCCGACCAGCCGTCGCCGACGTTCGGGCCGTCGCGCCGCCTGGACATCGAGGCCGAGGTCGGGTTCGTCGTCGGCACCGGCTCCCGCCTCGGCGACCCCGTCTCCCTGGACGACTTCGCCGACCACGTCTTCGGCGTCTGCCTGGTCAACGACTGGTCCTCGCGCGACCTCCAGGCGTGGGAGTACGTGCCGCTCGGCCCGTTCCTCGGCAAGTCCTTCGCCACCTCGGTCTCCCCGTGGATCGTGCCGCTGGAGGCGCTGGAGACCGCCCGCGTCGCCCCGCCGCCGCGCGACCACACCCTGCTGCCCTACCTGGCCGACACCGACAAGTGGGGCCTGGACCTGGCGCTGGAGGTGCGGCTGAACGGCCACGTCGTCGCGCGCCCGCCGTTCTCGGCCATGTACTGGACCCCGGCGCAGATGCTGGCGCACATGACCGTCAACGGCGCGTCGCTGCGCACCGGCGACCTGTACGCGTCCGGCACCGTCAGCGGCCCCGAGCCCGAGCAGCGCGGCTCGCTGATGGAGCTGGGCTGGGGCGGCAAGGAGCCGTTCACGCTGCCCGACGGCTCTTCCCGCAGCTTCCTTGAGGACGGCGACGAGGTGACGATCACCGCCACCGCGCCGGGCGCGGGCGGTTCCCGCATCGGCTTCGGCGAGGTCACCGGCCGGATCCTGCCCGCGCGCTGACCCGGCGAGGGCCCCGGGGCGGCGCACCCCGGGGCCCTTCTGTCGGTGGCCTTTGCCAGGATGACCCCATGGCCCCCTCCCGCCCCGTCGCCGACTGGCTCACCGACCACGAGACCACCTGCCGCCGGCAGGCCCAGCGCTGGATGCACGACCGCTGGCCCGTGCCGGTGTCGCTGCTGCACGTGTTGTGGCCCGACCCGGCGTGGCAGGCGGTGCTGCGCGGCACGATCGTCACCGCGCCGGGCCTGCCGGGCGCGCCGCTGAAGGAGATCGTCGCCGACGGCGCGCACGTGCACACCCCCGACGGCGTCGCGCACGTCGCGACCGCCCACCTGGTGTGGCCGCGCGCCCGGGACCTCCCCGAGGAGATCCAGAAGTTCGCCGCCGAGCTGGGCTACCAGGACTCCCTCGCCCAGTTCGCCAGCACCTATCCCGCCCGGACCAACCACCAGTACAAGCGGCGGTCGGAGTTCGACTGGGAGCGGTACCGGCGGCTCGACGTGGGCCTGGCCTCCGTCGGCCCCGAGACCGCCGACCGGATCGACGCCCCCGGCCACCCGGCCGAGCAGGCGGTGCGCGTCCGCGTCTACCGGCACCCGGAGCTGGGGGAGCGGCAGGTCATCGCGCTGCTGGCCGACACCGACGCGGCGGGCATGGACCTGGACGCCGCCGACGTCGGCTGCGCCCCGCCCGAGACAGGCCCTCCTGTCGCCGCCGCCACGCGTTACGCGCTGCTCGGCTACCCCGCCTGGGCGCTGGTGCACGACCCCGCCTCCAAGGTGGCGCTCGACGGCCACCGGGCGCTGAACGAGGCGCGCCGCACCGCCCTCACCGACCCCAAGGGCGCGCTGCGGCGGCTCCAGCGCTACGCCGAGACGAGCCTGCCCGCCGGGCACGCCCCCGCGTTCTGGTGGGAGGCGTCCAAGCGCGTCTTCTTCCCCACCCACTACTACTGGGACGACCACTGCGAGGGCGCCAAGCAGAGCCGCATCGCGTCGCGGGAAGCCTGCCGTCCCACCGGGCTGCTCGCCGACCTCGACCTCTGGTACGCGCTGGCCCGCGACGAGCACGCCGACCTCGTCGAGTGCTGCACGGCGCTGGCCCGGCGCGACGGCCCCGAGGCGGCGCACGACGCGTTCCGGGAGGTGGCGCTGCGCCGGATGTGGGGCGCGGTGCCGTTCAAGGAGCTGCGCGCGTTCGCCGAGGCGGCGGGCCGGGCCGGCGTCGGGCAGGACGCGCTGGACCTGGGCTTCCACGCCCGGCACCACGGCGAGGTGTTCCTGATCGCCGACGCCACGCTCAAGGCGCGGCGCAAGGCGTTCGTGCGGCTGGCGCAGACCGACGACGTGAGCCTGCGCATCCTGTTCGGCGACCCGTACCAGCTCATGGTGCTGGCCCGCACGGGCGTGCTCGCCTCGCTGCTGAAGGACGCGCAGGTCGTCGCGCGGCTGCGGGACGGGGTGTTGTGGCCCGGCTCCACACCCTCCGAATGGCTGGACCGCCATTACAGCGAGAACCTGCGGTCGGTCGAGGTGCACGCGGCCTGCCTCGACCTGCTGGCCTTCCTCGCGCCCACCCTCGTCGAGGACGGGCGCGGCATCGACCTGCGCGGCCCCAGCGCGCTGAACGCGCTGGACGTCGCCTGCGAACACGGCATCCCGCTGTCGCATCCGGTGCGGGAAGTGAACCTCGCGACCTGGCTCCGGAGCAAGCCCGACGTGCGCCGCCCCCTGACGCACGTGGCGTCCGACCCGCGCTGCCGCGAAGCGCTCCTGCACTCCATCAAGAACTTCGAGGACGCACACCGCCTCCTGGATTTCCCGGCCCTCGCCCCCTTGGTCGCCGAAGCACACCCAGAATTGGCCGACAGCGTGGGCAGCCCCTCCGACGCGGCACTACGCCAAGCACTGGAATGCTTCGGCGTCGTATCAAGGACCCTTCCCGACGACCGGATCTCCACCCTGCGATCCATGCGAGCGGCGGCGGCCCGGCTCCGCAACGAGGACGCCGAGCCCTCCGCCACCCCCGCCGTGCACTGGGCACTACTGGCCGACAACCTGGGCGCGCTGGCCGTCCGCGCCGCGTCCCCCGCCACCCCCGACGCCGAGCGGGCAACCCTGACGGAATTCCTGGAGCAGTGGGCGGAGATCCCGCTGCTCACCGACGGCTGGCGCTGCGGAACCGAGCCCGGCGACGATGCCGTCCCGCTCTACGAATGGGAGGGCGAGACCTGGTACGCGCACCGCACTGACACCGACCCGGGCTGGGGCACCCCCGAACGCCTCACGGCCTTCACCCGCGCCCTCGCCGCAAACGGCCCGCTGCGCTGGAACAAGAACGCCCAGGAGGAGGCCGCCCGCCTCGACCTGGGCGACGCGCCCGAACCCACCGCCACGCTGCTGCTCGGCGGCCTGCCGAGCCTCACCGCAGACGGCGGCCTGCCCGCCGACCAGCGCAAAGCCCTGAAACTCAAGACCGACGGCGTCAACACCGCGCGCCGCCGCCTGGCCGCACTCGACGCCCCGACCCGCCTGCGGCTGTGCGCGGCCGTCCCGCCGCCCGACCCGGCCTCCTGGTGGGGCCGCGACGGCTGGACGGGCGCGGCCGACCGCGTCGCCGCCCGGCTGGTCAGCTGAGCGCCGAGTCCACGACCCGCCCGGCGGCGACGCGCAGCCGCCGGGTGGTGTGGACCGCCTCCAGCATGCGCCGGTCGTGGGTGACCAGGAGCAGCGTGCCGGTGTAGGAGTCGAGCGCCGACTCCAGCTGCTCGATGGCGGGCAGGTCCAGATGGTTGGTGGGCTCGTCGAGCACCAGCAGGTTGACGCCCCGGGCCTGCAACAACGCCAGCGCGGCCCGCGTGCGCTCACCGGGCGACAACGTCGCGGCGGGCCGCAGCACGTGATCGGCGCGCAGCCCGAACTTGGCCAGCAGGGTCCGGGCATCCGCCGGAAGCAGGTCGGCCGCCGCACTGAAAGCGTCCAGCAGCGGCTCATCCCCGAGAAAGAGCCCCCGAGCCTGATCGACCTCACCCACGACCACACCAGCCCCAAGCGCCCCGTCCCCTCCGTCCAAGGGAACCCGCCCCAGCAACGCCCCCAACAGCGTGGTCTTACCAGCCCCGTTAGCGCCGGTGATGGCGACCCGCTCGGCCCACCCGATCTCCAGGTCCACCGGCCCCAGCGTGAACGACCCGCGCCGCACCACCGCGTCCCGCAGCGTCGCCACCACCGCGCCCGAGCGGGGCGCGGCGGCGATCTCCATCCGCAACTCCCACTCCTTGCGCGGCTCGGCCACCACCTCCAGCCGCTCGATGGCCTTCTCGGTCTGCCGCGCCTTGGCGGCCTGCTTCTCGCTGGCCTCCGACCGGAACTTGCGGCCGATCTTGTCGTTGTCCCCGGCCTTCCGGCGGGCGTTCTTGACGCCCTTGTCCATCCACGACCGCTGCATCCGGCCCCGGTCCTGCAAGGTGGACAGCTTGTCGGCGTACTCCTCGTAGTCGGCGCGCGCGTGCCGCCGGGCGACCTCGCGCTCAGCCAGATAAGCCGCGTAGCCGCCGCCGTAATGATTGATCTGCCCCTGAGCGAGATCAAGCTCCAGCACTCGCGTCACGGTCCGTGTCAGGAACTCCCGGTCGTGGCTGACCACAACAACCCCGGCCCGCAACCCGGCGACGAACCGCTCCAGCCGCTCCAGCCCGTCGAGGTCCAGGTCGTTGGTGGGCTCGTCCAGCAGGAAGACGTCGTACCGGCTCAGCAGCAGCGACGCGAGCCCGGCCCGCGCGGCCTGCCCGCCCGACAACGACGTCATGGGCTGCTGGAGATCGACCGCGAGCCCCAGTTCGTCGGCGACCTCCCCGGCCCGCTCCTCAAGATCGGCCCCACCCAGCGCGAGCCACCGCTCCAGAGCCTCGGCATAGGCGTCATCAGCACCCTCAACACCGTCCACAAGCCCCTGAGTAGCGGCGTCCAATCGCTCCTGCGCGAGCGCAACCCCAGTACGCCGCCCGAGAAAACCGGCGACGGTCTCCCCAGAACGCCGCTCAGGCTCCTGCGGCAGATACCCGACGACAGCAGAAGGCGGACTGAGCCGGACACTCCCGGCCTCAGTCGTCCCGACCCCGGCCAGAAGCTTCAACAACGTGGACTTCCCAGCCCCATTGGGCCCGACCAGTCCGACAACGTCCTCAGGCGCGACAACAAGATCGAGCCCGGAGAACAGGGCACGGTCCCCATGCCCGGCGGCGAGGTCCTTGACGACGAGAGTGGCGCTCATAGGGCCACAACGCTACCGCCCACCTGCGGATAGCCTGAGCGGACCATGGACGATCTGGTGACGCCGCAGGGCACCTTCCGCCTGACCCGCTACCCCCAGGACCCGCGCGACCGCCTCCGCGCCTGGGACGCCGCCGACGAGTACGCCCTACGGCACCTGGCCGAAACCGACATCTCCGGCACCACGGTGATCGTCGGCGACCGCTGGGGAGCCCTGACGACGGCCCTGGCGGCCCACACCCCCACTCAGATCACCGACTCCTACCTGGCCCAACAGGCAACAACCCGCAACCTGAAAACCGCAGGCACAACCGCAACCACCCTCCTGACCACCCAAGACGAGCCCCCCACCCGCATAGACACCCTCCTGGTCCGCGTCCCCAAAAGCCTGGCCCTCCTGGAAGACCAACTCCGCCGCCTGGCCCCGTCCCTCCACGAGAACAGCACAGTGCTGGGCACCGGCATGGCCAAGGAGATCCACACCTCCACCCTGCGCCTGTTCGAGGAGATCATCGGCCCGACCCGGACCTCCCTGGCGGCGAAGAAGGCCCGCCTGATCTTCAGCACCCCGGACCCGGCCCTCCCTCACCCCCCAAGCCCATGGCCGCTGACCTACACGCTGCCCCCCGACGCGGGCCCCATGGCAGCCCGCCCCGTGACCAACCACGCAGGCGTCTTCTCCGCCGACCACCTGGACATCGGCACCCGCTTCTTCCTGGAAAACCTGCCGACCGGCGACTACGGCCACATCATCGACCTGGGCTGCGGCAACGGCGTTGTGGGCACCGCAGCAGCCCTACTGCACCCCAACGCCGACATCCTCTTCACCGACGAGTCGTTCCAGGCGATCGCCTCGGCCAAAGCGACCTTCGCCGCGAACGCACCCAACAAGGCGACCTTCCAAGCAGGCGACGCCCTGACGGACGTCCCGCCCCGCTCGGTGGACCTGATCCTGAACAACCCGCCCTTCCACACCCATCAGGCGATGGGCGACGCGACGGCCTGGCGCATGTTCACCGGAGCCCGCGACGCCCTGACCAAGGGCGGCGAACTGTGGGTGGTGGGCAACCGCCACCTGGGCTACCACGTGAAACTGCGCCGCATCTTCGGCAACTGCCGCACCATGGCCTCCAACCCGAAATTCGTCATCCTCCGCGCCATCCGCCGCTGACCTCAAAACCCCAGGTCTGTGGAAGGGAACTCCAACTTGCGAGAGAACGCAGCCGACGCGATCCCCTATCTTGGCGTGCTGCTTGAGAAACCGGTCAAAGGGCGTCAGAAACGACGAAACCCCCAGGTCGATGACCTGGGGGTTTCCTATGATGGTGGGCGATACTGGGATTGAACCAGTGACCTCTACCGTGTCAAGGTAGCGCTCTCCCACTGAGCTAATCGCCCGTGACGTCGCCCCGTCAGGGGGTTCGCACGTTGAGGTGGAGACGGGATTTGAACCCGTGTACACGGCTTTGCAGGCCGTTGCCTCGCCTCTCGGCCACTCCACCGAGCGAGACCTTTGCTGCAAAGCCTGAAGGCCCCTCAGAGCGGAAGACGGGATTTGAACCCGCGACCCTCACCTTGGCAAGGTGATGCTCTACCACTGAGCCACTTCCGCGTGCCCTCCGCGCTGTCCCGGCCCTTCCGGGCGGTCCCTCGCGGCGACAGGGAAAACACTAGCGCGAGAACGCCGGGTGGCCAAACCGGGTTTCGGCGCGTGGGGCGAGTCGGCGTGTTTGCGCTGGTCTGCCGGGCGGAGGCTTCGACGGCGGTCGAAACGTCGGCCGTCTAGGGTCGGGGCATGTCCGACACCTACCGGGCGGATTTCGCGCCGGTCGCCGCGCTGCTGGCCGACCGGGCGCGCGCCGCGATGCTCACCGCGCTGATGGACGGCCGCCCGCTGGCCGCCGGGGAACTGGCCCGGGTCGCCGGGATCAGCGCGCAGACCGCCAGCTCCCACCTGGGCAAGCTCCTGGACGGCGGCCTGCTCGCCGTCGTCCGGCAGGGGCGGCACCGCTACTACCGGCTGGCCGGGCCCGAGATCGCCGAGGTCGTCGAGGCGCTGATGCGCGTCAGCCCGCCCGTCCCGGTGCGCAGCCTGCGCCAGTCGGGCGAGGCCCGGCGGCTGCGCGCCGCGCGCACCTGCTACGACCACCTCGCGGGCGCGGTCGGGGTCGCGCTGTGCGCGGCCCTGCTGGACCAGGGGCTGATCGAGGAGGACGGCGACCGGTACGCCGTGACCAGCAAGGGGGAAGAGGTCCTGGGTGAGCTGGGTGTTCCGATCGCTGACCTGCGCAAAGGGCGGCGCAAGTTCGCCGGGCCCTGCCTGGACTGGACCGAGCGCGCCCCTCACCTCAGCGGCGCGCTGGGCGCGGCGCTGACCGGCCGGATGATCGAGCTGGGCTGGTTCGAGCGCGGCGGCGGCAGGCGCGGCCTGGTCCTCACCGACGCGGGGCTGCGCGGCCTCGCCGACGCGTTCGGCTGTATCCCCGCCCCGGCCGCCTGACCGGCCCCGGGCAGGCGGCACACTGGACGGCATGAACGAGCCGTTCGCGCACGTCGGCGGGATGCTGGCCACCGGCCTCGCCGACGTCACCAGCGACCCCGCGGCGCTGGACTCGCGCGGCTGGTGGGCCGTCCTGGTCACCTACGAGGGCAAGGTGACCTGCGCGCGGTTCGAGCACGTGCGGCCCGCCCCGCACCCCGACGGCCCCTGGAGCGCCCCGGGGGAGTGGGACACCTCCCTGGACGAGGCCGCCTACGTGCGCGGCGTCGAGCGCATCCGCGCCGCCATCGCCGACGGCGTCGTCTACCAGGCCAACCTGTGCCGCATCCTGTCCGCCCCGCTCGGGCGGCACGCCGACATCGCGGGCCTGGGCGCCCGCCTCGCCCGAGGCAACCCCGCGCCCTACGCGATGACGCTGCGGCTGCCCGGCGTCGAGATCGCCTCGGCGTCCCCGGAGCTGTACCTGTCGCGCGACGGCGACGTGGTGGAGTCGCGCCCCATCAAGGGCACCGGCCGCACCGCCGCCGACCTGCTGCCCAAGGACCACGCCGAGAACGTCATGATCGTGGATCTGGTCCGCAACGACCTGGGGCGCGTCGCGGCCACCGGCTCGGTCGTCGTGCCGGACCTGTGCGCGGTCGAACCCCACCCCGGCCTGGTGCACCTCGTCTCGACGGTCCGCGCCCGGCTCGCGCCCGCGCAGGGCTGGCCGGAGCTGCTGGCGGCGACGTTTCCTCCCGGTTCGGTGACCGGTGCGCCCAAGTCCAGCGCCCTGACCTTGCTCGATGAACTCGAACCGGTCCCGCGCGGCCCGTACTGTGGGGCCATCGGCTGGGTGGACGCGGACTCCCGGCGCGGCGCCCTGGCGGTCGGCATCCGGACCTTCTGGGCCGAGCACCGCCGACTGCTGTTCGGCGCGGGCGCCGGCATCACCTGGGGGTCCGATCCGCTCCGCGAATGGCACGAGACCGGGCTGAAGGCGGCCCGGCTTTTGGAGGTGGCTTCCGGTGGCGGCGGCGCAGGACAAGGCGCAGGGCAAGGTGTGGGTCAACGGCGAACTGCTCGACCCTGAGCACGCGACGGTGTCGGTGTTCGACCACGGCGTGATCGTGGGCGACGGCGTCTTCGAGACGGTGAAGGCGACCGGCGGCGAACCGTTCGCGCTCACCCGGCACCTGCGGCGGCTCGCCCGCTCGGCGGCCGGGCTCGGGATCGCCGCCCCCGACGAGGACGCGATCGCGCACGGCGTGCTGGAGGTGCTGGCCGCCGCGCCCAGGTGGCCGCTGGCCCGCGTCCGCATCACCTACACCAGCGGCGTCGGCCCGCTCGGCTCCGACCGGGGCCGCCAGGGCGGCACCGCCGTGGTCGCCGTCGCCGAGCAGACCCCGTTCCCGCCCACCGGCGACGTCACCGTCGTGCCGTGGCCGCGCAACGAGCGCGGCGCGCTCAGCGGCCTGAAGACCACCTCCTACGCCGACAACGCGCTCGCGCTGGCCTACGCCAAGGAGCGCGGCGGCGGCGAGGCCATCTTCGGCAACCTCGCCGGGAACCTGTGCGAGGGCACCGGCAGCAACGTGTTCCTGGTGCTCGACGGCCGCCTGGTCACGCCCACGCTGGCGTCGGGCTGCCTGGCAGGCGTCACCCGCGCGCTGGTGCTGGAGTGGTTCGGCGCCGAGGAGCGCGACGTGCCGCTCGGCGAGCTGTACCGGGCCGAGGAGGCGTTCCTGACCTCCACCACCCGCGACGTGCAGCCCATCGCGACCGTCGACCAGACCGTGCTGCCGGCCGCGCCCGGCCCGGTCACCGCCAAGGCCATGGAGGTCTTCGCGGCCCGCTCGGCCGAGCTGATGGACCCCTGATCGCAGGCCCGCACCCCGGAAGGTCTTTACGGGCCCCGTCTCGTGGGTCACGTTAGCGGTGATGCTCCTAGGAGGTCACCGTGGACCACTCCCGACTGCGGACCCTCACCGGGCCCCGCGCCGTCTGGCCGGCCGCGCTCGCCCTCGCGGGCGCGGCCCTCGCCGGATGCGGCGGCGGCCCCTCCACCGACACCGGCCGGGGCGCGAACGCCAAGAACGTCTCCCTGGTCGTCACCCGCAACGCCATCGAGGGCGGCAAGAACTCCGCCGAGGCCGAATGGATCACCAGGACGGTGATCCCGAGGTTCGTCGCCGCGCAGAAGGCCAAGGGCGTCACCGCCAAGGTGACCTTCCGCGGCTCCGGCGTGGACGACGAGCCGTACAAGACCCGCCTCGCGCTCGACCTGAAGTCGCGGTCCGGCGCCGACATCATCGACATCGA
Organism: Actinomadura hibisca NBRC 15177; assembly: GCF_001552635.1. GTDB lineage: Bacteria > Actinomycetota > Actinomycetes > Streptosporangiales > Streptosporangiaceae > Spirillospora > Spirillospora hibisca. The sequence continues at coordinate 17,503 of NZ_BCRO01000062.1, forward strand.
CGGCATCTGGGTCGGCGAGTTCGCCCAGGCCGGGTACATCCGGCCGCTGGGCGAGGTCGTCGGCGGCAAGGCCGACACCTGGGACGGGTGGGCGCAGATCCCCAAGGCCGTCCAGGGGCTCGGCTCGTTCGACGGCAAGCGCTACGGTATCCCGTCCGGGACCGACGGCCGCGTGTTGTTCTTCAACAAGAAGCTGTTCGCGCGGGCCGGGCTTCCGGCGGACTGGCAGCCCAAGAGCTGGGCCGACCTGCTGACGGCCGGGCGCGCGCTGAAGAAGGTCCCCGGCGTCACCCCGATCCAGCTCAACGCGGGCACCCCCAGCGGCGAGGCCACCACCATGCAGGGCGTGCTGCCGCTGCTGGCCGGGGCGGGCGCGGAGATCTACTCCGGCGGCAAGTGGACCGGCGGCGGGACGGCGCTCAAGCAGGTCCTCGGCCTGTACTCGACCGTCTACCGGGAGGGGCTGGGCGACCCCAGGCTCCAGCAGGAGGCCAAGGGGCGCGACAAGTCGTTCGCCGAGTTCGCCAAGGGCCGCATCGGCGTCCTGGCCGAGAGCGACTACTTCTGGCGCGACGTGGTCAACCCCAAGACCGGCGTCGCCAAGATGCCGACGCGCGACCAGGACGTCGGGTACGCGCTGATCCCGGCCGTCGAGCCGGGCAAGGGCGTGCGCGGGCAGTCGTTCGTCAGCATGTCCGGCGGCCCGACGACCGTGCTGAACCCCAGCACCAAGTACCCGCAGCAGGCGTTCGAGCTGCTGACGTTCATGAACTCGCCGGAGATGCACCGGGCCCGCACCGCCGGAACCCCCGAGATCACCTCCCGGACCGACGTCAACAAACAAATCCTGTCGGGTGACCCGCTGCTGGGCTTCATCGCCGACAAGGTGCTGCCGATCACCTCCTACCGGCCGGGCCTCGCCGCCTACCCGCAGGTCTCCACCGCGTTGCAGGAGGCGACGGCGGGCGTGGTGTCGGGCCGCACGCCCGACGAGGCCGCCGCGCAGTACACGAAGAAGCTGGAAGGGATCGTCGGTGGCGCCGGCAACGTCACCACGCAGTAGCAGCTACGCCGACGACGCCGCCGGGCTCGGCAGGGGCCGCGCGGCGGCGTTCGTCGCGCCCGCGCTGGTGCTGGTCGCGGTGTTCCTGGTGTTCCCGGCGTTGTGGACGCTGTACCTCGGCACCACCGACTACCGGCTGACGGGCGTGGCCGCGAGCAGGCCCCAGTTCGTCGGGACCGACAACTACACCACCGTGCTCGGCGACGGGGAGTTCCACCGCTCGTTGTGGCTGACCGCGCAGTTCGTGCTCGGGTCGGCGATCGTCGGGCAGACGGTGCTGGGGTTCGCGCTGGCGTGGACGCTGCGCGACCGCACCGGCCCGTTGCGGCGGCTGGTGGAGGGGCTGGTGCTGCTGGCGTGGATCCTGCCCGGCTCGGTGATCGCGTTCCTGTGGATCGCGCTGCTGGACCGCGACGCCGGGACGCTGAACGCGCTGCTCGGCACGCCCGGTACCGCGTGGTTGCTGGACCATCCGATGGCGTGCGTCGTGGTGTTCAACGTCTGGCGCGGCACCGCGTTCTCGATGATGCTCTACGGCGCGGCGCTCGGGAACGTTCCGCCGTCGCACCTGGAGACCGCGCGGCTGGCGGGCGCGTCCACCTGGCAGACGTTGCGCGACGCGGTGCTGCCGCGCATCCGGGGGCACGTGCTGACGAGCCTGCTGCTGGTCAGCCTGTGGACCTTCAACGACTTCACGCCGTTCCTCATCACCGCCGGAGGCCCCGACCACCGCTCGGAGATCCTGTCGGTCTACGTCTACCGCACCGCGCTCGGCGACGGGCGGCTCGGCTTCGGCGCGGCCGTCTCGCTCATCATGATCCTCGTCAACCTGGTGATCGCGCTGCTGTACCTGCGCGCGCTGCGCGGGCGGTCCGCGTGACGGCCCGCACGCTGCTGCGCCGCATCGGCCTCGCGACGTTCCTGTCAGCGGTGCTGGGCTTCTTCGCGCTGCCGCTGCTGTGGCTGGCGTCGGCCCCCTTCGACGCCAGCCCCGAGATCACCGCGTCGGTGCCGGAGTTCACCCTGCGCAACTTCCGCGTGCTGCTGGACAACCCCTACGCGCTCGCCTCGCTGCGCAACTCGGCGCTGCTGGCGGCCGGGACCGCCGCACTGGTGGTGACGAGCGCGGCGCTGGCGGCGTACGCGCTCAGCCGGGTGCGGGTGCCCGGCCGCGACGCGCTGCTGTACCTGCTGCTCCTGCTGTCGTCGATCATCACCGGGACGGCGGCGATGGTGCCGGTGTTCCTGCTGGCCTTCAACCTGCACCTGATCGACTCCCGGCTCGGCGTCGTCCTGGTGCTGACCGGCGGCCTGCTGCCCACCGCGATCTTCATCCTCAAGGACTTCACCGACGCGACCCCGCCCTCCTACGAGGAGGCCGCCCGGGTGTTCGGCGCGACCCCGCTCCAGGTGTTGCGGCACGTGGTCGCGCCGGTGATCCGGCCGGGCCTCGCGACGGTCGCGGTGTGGACGGTCGCGCAGGTGTGGGGCGACTTCCTGATGCCGTTCCTGCTGCTGCGCGACCCGGACAAGGCCCCGGCCGCGGTGGTCATGTACACCTTCTACACCGAGGGCGGCCAGCCGGACCTGCCGCTGATCTCGACGTTCTCGCTGCTGTACGCCCTGCCGGTGGTGGCGATGTACCTGCTGGTCAGCCGCCGCTACGGGATGCGCTTCCACGGAGGGATCAAACGCTGATGGCGGGCATAGCGCTGCGCGGGCTGACCAAGGACTACCCGGGCGGGGTGCGGGCGGTGGACGGCCTGGACCTCGACATCGCCGACGGGGCGTTCTTCGCGCTGCTGGGGCCGTCGGGCTGCGGCAAGACCACGCTGCTGCGCACCGTCGCGGGGCTGGAGACCGCGAGCGCCGGGACGGTGCGGATCGGCGACGCCGACGTGACGCGCGTCCCGCCGGGCCGTCGCGACGTGGGGATGGTGTTCCAGGACTACGCGCTGTTCCCGCACATGACGGTGGCCGACAACATCGCCTACCCGCTGCGGATCAAGAAGGTGGGCCGCGACGAGCGCCACGCGGCCGCCGGGGAGGTGGCGGCCGAACTGGGCCTGGGCACGCTGCTGGCGCGCCGTCCGGGGGAGTTGTCGGGCGGTCAGCAGCAGCGGGTGGCGCTGGCGCGGGCGATGGCGGCGCGACCGAAGGTGTTCCTGCTGGACGAGCCGCTGTCCAACCTGGACGCCCGGCTGCGGCTGGAGGCGCGTACGTTCCTGAAGCGCCTGCAACGCGAGCTGGGCGTGACGACCGTCTTCGTGACGCACGACCAGGCGGAGGCGCTGGCGATGGCCGACCGGATGGCGGTGATGCGCGACGGCCGGGTGGAACAGGTGGGAACACCCGCGGAGGTGTTCCGGCGCCCGGCGAACCTGTTCGTGGCGTCGTTCATCGGATCGACGCCGATGAACCTGCTGCCCGCGCGCGCCACGGCGGAAGGGATCGAGGCCGGGGGAGCGGTGCTGCCTCATCCCGCGCCGGGCGTGACGGACGGGGAGCTGGTGTACGGGGTGCGCCCGGAGTACCTGGACGGCTCGACGGAACCGGTGGAGGGCGCGTTCGAGGGCCGTGTCGCCGTGGTCGAGAACCTGGGTAGTACGTCACTGGTGACCATCGACACGGGGCGGTCCGACCGGGCGGGAGAGCTGGTGCACGTGGTGGTCGGCGAAGGCGAGGAACCCGAACCGGGGACAAGCCTGTGGGCCCGCCCTCGTCCGGGCCGCGCGCTGCTGTTCCGGGACGGGGAACTGGTGGGCGGACGGCTGGAAAAGACGTGACGGCGAGCGCAGCGGCAAAGGGGACGTCGAGCGCAGCGACAGGCAGGACGGCAAGCGGCCTGCTGTGCGGGATGTCGAGCAGACCGGCGTGCGGAGCGACATCCCCCAGGGAGGCTGCGTGATGGCCGAAGAGACCGTCCTCCGGGGCCGCTGGACGCTGGAGGACCGCGTGGCCGCGCCGCTGCGCGAGCTGCCGTTCGAAGTGCGGCCCGGCACCGCCGCGATCACCGTGCGACTCATCCACCAGGACGGCGTCATCGACCTGGGCTGCGCGGGACCGGACGGGTTCCGCGGCTGGTCAGGAGGCGCCCGCGACGAGTACACGATCACCACGGCATGGGCGACGCCCGGCTACCTGCCCGGCGAACCCGAACCCGGCGTCTGGCACGTCTGGCTCGGACTGCACCGCGTCCCGCCCGAAGGCGCGCCGTACGAGGTCACGATCACCACCTCCGACACCCCGCCGCCGACCCCGGCCGTCAAGCACCCGCCCGCCTCGTCCCGCCCGGCACGCCGCGACCTGCCCGCGCCCGCCGGAACGCGCTGGCTGGCCGGTGACCTGCACGCCCACACCGTGCACAGCGACGGGACGCTGACCGTGCCCGAGCTGGCCGCGCTCGCCGTCGCGCAGGGGCTGGACTTCCTGGCCGTCACCGACCACAACACCGTCAGCCACCACGCCGAGCTGCCCGCCGCGTCCCGCCGTCTGGGCGTGGCGCTGCTGCCGGGCCAGGAGGTCACCACCGACCTCGGGCACGCCAACGTGTTCGGCGACGTGGGCTGGGTGGACTTCCGCCGCCCGTCCGCCGACTGGGCCGCGCACGGCGGCCTGATGTCGATCAACCACCCGCTCGGCGGCGACTGCGCCTGGCGGCGGCCGATGCCGCCCGAGGCGCGCCCCCGGTTCGTCGAGGTGTGGCATTCCTCGTGGTGGGACCGCACGTGGGGCGCGCCGCTGTCGTGGGCGGAGTTGTGGCGTCCGGACGTCGTCCCGCTCGGCGGCAGCGACTTCCACGACCCCGCCCAGCACAAGACGCTGGGCGAACCCACCACCTGGGTGCTCGCCGAGGACGACTCACCCGACGCCGTGCTGGCCGCGATGGCGACGGGCCGGGTCGCGGTCTCGGCGGGCCGGAACGCGCCGGTGCTGCTGCGCGTGGACGACGAACTGCTCGCCCTGGACGCCGACGGCACGGTCCTGGTCCGCCCCGACGGCCGCCGCCACGCGATGCGCGGCGACCACGTCCGCCTGCCCGCCGCCCCGGGAGCCCACCACCTGGAGAGCGCCCGCAACGAGGTGATCGCCCTATGCGGCTGACCCACGCCATCCCCTGTCCGGAGAGCGCCCCCAGCGACGCGGAGGTGATCGCGCTATGCGGCTGACCCCTGACCCCAACGGCACCGCTCCCATCGTGGTCGTCCCGCACACCCACTGGGACCGCGAGTGGTACCTCCCCTTCCAGCGGTTCCGGCTGCGCCTGGTCGCGCTGCTGGACGGTGTCCTCGACCGCATGGAGGCCGACCCGCGCTGGCACTTCACCCTGGACGGCCAGATGGCCGCCGTGGACGACTACCTGGAGATCCGCCCCGAGCGCCGCGACCGGCTGGCCGCCCTCGTGCGGTCGGGGCGGCTGGCGGTCGGGCCGTGGCAGATCCTGCACGACGAGTTCCTGTGCTCGGGCGAGACCATGGTCCGCAACCTGGAACTGGGCCTGCGCCGCGCCGCCGAGCTGGGCGCGGCGATGCCCGTCGGCTACCTGCCCGACCAGTTCGGGCACTGCGCGCAGACCCCGCAGATCCTGCGGCAGGCCGGGATCGTGCACGCGTGCGTCTGGCGGGGCGTCCCGGTGGCCGTGACCGGCACGGTGTTCGCGTGGGAGTCGCCGGACGGCAGCGCCGTCCGCACCCGCTACCTGCCCGAAGGCGGCTACGGCAACGCGGCCGCGCTGTTCGAGGACCCGGCGCTGCTGCCACGCCGCGCCGCCGACCTCGCCGAGCGGATGCGGGCCTGGCAGCCGGGCGGCGGCCCCGTCCTGGCGATGTACGGCTCCGACCACGCCGCGCCCGCCCCGGACCTCGCCGACCGCCTCGACGCGTCCGGCCTGCCCATGCGGCTGGACACCCTGGCGGGCTTCTTCGCGACCGAAAGCACCGACGTCACGGGCCTTCCGCGCATAAGGGGCGAACTGCGCTCACACGCCCGCGCCAACATCCTGCCGGGCGTGCTGTCGGCGCGAATGCCGCTGAAACAGGCCATGGGCCGCGCCGAACGTCTCGTCGAACGCTACGCCGAGCCCCTGGACGCGCTGTGGTGGTCGGGCTCGGCGCGGCGCTTCCTGGACATGGCCTGGCGACGCCTGGTCGAGGTGAGCTGCCACGACTCGGTGACCGGCTGCGGCAGCGACGAGACCGCCGAGCAGGTGGCCGCGCGGATGGCCGAGGCCGGGCAGCTCGGCCGGGCGGTGTGCGACCTGGTGACGTCGGGCCTGGCGGCGGCGGTCCCGGTGGACGGGCACCTGGTGTTCAATCCGAGCCCGGCGCGGCGCGCGGGCCTGGTCGTGCTGGACGTGCCGGGCGGCACCGCGCCGGTGGCGCTGCGGGACGCCTCGGGCGCGGTCCTGGCGGCGCAGACGCTGGAGTCGGCCCCGACCGTGCTGGACGACGCGGTGCACCCGGCCGCCGACCTGCCGCTGGTCCTGAGCCGGGTGTACGGGCGGGTGCTGTTCGGCCAGGAAGTACGCGCCTGGTCCGTAACCGACCAAACACTCACCTTCTACGTGACGAGTCGAGCCGAAGGCCCGTTCGACATCGCCGACGTGACAACAGCACTGCGCGACGCCCAAGGCGACTGGCGGGTGCGCATCCTGGCCGACCCCCGGCACACCGTGGCCGCGCTGGTAGCGGCCCCACCTCTGGGGATCACCTCCGTCCACCCCGACCCGACGGCCCTCGCACCCGAGATCACCGCTCCCGTCCGCGTCGAGGAAGGCGCGCTGGACAACGGCCTGCTGCGCGTGGAAGCACGCGGGGACGGCACGCTCGCCCTGCACACCCCCGACGGCCAGGTGATCGAGGGCCTGGCCCGCCTGGTGGACGGCGGCGACCTGGGCGACTCCTACAACTACGCCCCGCCCGCCCAAGACCGACTGATCGAAGCCCCCTTGACCGCCCGGCTGGAACCGGTCTGGAACGGCCCGCTGGTAGCGGCGTTCGACCTGGTGCGCACCTACCGCTGGCCCGCCGCCGGAGACCCGTTCGCCGACGCCCGCACGGCGGCTGAGGAAGAGATCGCGGTCACGACGCGCGTGGAGTTGCGAGCAGGCGAGCCGTTCCTCCGCCTGGGGCTCGCGTTCGACAACCGTTGCGCCGACCACCGGGTGCGGCTGCACCTGCCGCTGCCGCGCGAGGCGCACTCGTCGTTCGCCGAGGGCCAGTTCGCGGTGGTGGAGCGGGGCCTGAGCGCCGAGGGTGGCTTCGGGGAACGCCCACTACCGACCTTCCCGGCGTCGGGCTTCGCGGCGGCGGGCGGCCTGGCGGTGCTCCTGGAGCATTCGACGGAGTACGAGGTCGCGGACAACGAACTGGCGGTGACGCTCCTGCGCTCGATCGGCTACCTGTCCCGCGACCGCAACGCCTACCGCGACCAGCCCGCCGGACCGCAACTCCCCACCCCGACCGCGCAGTGCCGGGGCGAGTACACCATGGGCCTGGCCGTCATGCCGTACCCGGGCGCCCGGCCGGGCGACGAGGTACTGGCCGCCGCCGAGACGTACCAGCACGACCTGCTCACCTCGCCCGGCTACGGCCCGCGCGACGCCGCACTACCGCCCGCCCACGCGGGCCTGGAGCTGTCAGGACCGGGCGTGGTGCTGACGAGCCTGCGCGAACAAGACGGCTGGATCGAAGTACGCCTCGTAGCCGAACGGCCCGAACCGACAACGGCGGTGCTGCACGGCACGTTCAGCGAAGCGACCCGCGCCGACATACTGAGCCGCCCGACCGCGCCCCTGCCCGTCACGCAAGGCAAAACGACGGTGCCCCTACGCCCCTGGGAAATAGCGACCATCCGCCTACGCCTGACAACAACCCCAAACTGACCAGACGCCCAACCACGTCAGAGCGTCACGGTGGCCCGCCGCCCCGCCTCGTCGGCCGCCATCGCCGCGCCCACGATCCCCGCGTGGTTCACCAGCGCCGCCGGGACGATGGACGCCCGCACGCCCTCGATCAGCGGCAGGAACTTGTCGGCCTTCTTGCTCACCCCGCCGCCCACGATGAACAGCGACGGGGAGATCAGCGCCTCCAGCCGCACCAGGTACTCGCTCAGCCGCTCGGCCCACTTCTCCCAGCTCAGGTCATGGTCCTCGCGGGCCTTGGCCGACGCGCGGTGCTCGGCGTCCTTGCCCCGGATCTCCAGGTGCCCGAACTCGGTGTTGGGCAGCAGCACCCCGTCGGTGAACAGCGCGCTGCCGATCCCGGTGCCCAGCGTCAGCACCGCCACCGTGCCCCTCTGGCCGCGTCCCGCGCCCAGCCGCATCTCCGCGATCCCGGCGGCGTCGGCGTCGTTCAGCACGGTCACCGTCCGGCCGGTGGCCTCGGCGAACAGCGTGGCGGCGTCGGTGCCGATCCACGCCTTGTCCACGTTGGCCGCCGACAACGTCACCCCGTCGATCACCACACCGGGGTAGGTGACCCCCACCGGGCCGTCCCCGCCGAAGTGCGAGGTGATCTCCGCCAGCACCGCCGCCACGGCCGCGGGCGTGGCGGGTTGCGGGGTCTCGACGCGCAACCGGTCCGCGGTGAACTCCCCGGACGCCAGATCCACCGGCGCGCCCTTGATCCCCGACCCGCCGATATCGATACCGAGCATGTTCATGGCCTACCCTTGCCCGATCTCCGCGCGTCTAAAGGAACGGGCAAGTTCCGCCACCGGCACCGCACGGGCGAAACAACCGCGTACCGGGGCAAAGGCGCCCTCGATGCGCCACCGTCGGGAATCCGTCCCCGCCAGGCCCTTATGTGATCGCGCTCACGCCGCCAGACTGGAGGTCGTGAACGACTTCGACGTACTGGTGCTCGGGTCCGGGCCCGGCGGGCAGCGCGCGGCCATCGCCGCCGCCAAGCTCGGCCGCCGGGCCGCCGTCGTGGACCGCCGCAGCATGATCGGCGGGGTGTGCATCAACACCGGCACGATCCCGTCCAAGACGCTGCGCGAGGCGGTGCTCTACCTCACCGGCCTCAGCCAGCGGGAGTTGTACGGCCAGAGCTACCGGGTCAAGGAGGACATCACGGTCGCCGACCTGGGCCTGCGCACCCAGCACGTCATCGGCCGCGAGGTCGACGTGATCCGCAGCCAGCTCGCCCGCAACCGGGTGACCATGCTGCCCGGCCACGGCCGCTTCCTGGAACCGCACGTCGTGGGGGTCTCCGACGGCGGGGAACGCGAGCTGAAGGTCACCGCCGACAAGATCGTCATCGCCACCGGCACCCGGCCCGCCCGGCCCGACACCGTGGAGTTCGACGACCAGACCGTGATCGACTCCGACGGCATCATCCACCTGGAGCGCATCCCCGAGACCATGGTGGTGGTCGGCGCCGGGGTGATCGGCATCGAGTACGCCTCGATGTTCGCCGCCCTCGGCACCAAGGTCACCGTGGTGGAGCGGCGCGACCGCATGCTGGAGTTCGCCGACCTGGAGATCGTCGAGGCGCTCAAGTACCACCTGCGCGACCTCGCGGTGACCTTCCGGTTCCGCGAGACCGTCGCGTCGGTGGAACGCTACGCGCGCGGCGCGATGACGGTCCTGCAGAGCGGCAAGCGCATCCCCGCCGACACCGTCATGTACTCGGCCGGCCGCCAGGGCATGACCGACGACCTCGGCCTGGAGGCCGCCGGCCTGGCCGCCGACCACCGGGGCCGGATCAAGGTCGACGCCGACTACCGGACCGAGGTGCCGCACATCTACGCCGTCGGCGACGTGATCGGCTTCCCGTCGCTGGCGGCGACCTCCATGGAGCAGGGCCGGCTCGCGGCCCACCACGCCTGTGGTGAGCCGGTCGCCGAGATCCACGAACTCCAGCCGATCGGGATCTACACCATCCCCGAGATCAGCTTCGTCGGCCGGACCGAGGACGAGCTGACCGAGGCCAAGGTGCCCTTCGAGGTGGGGGTGTCGCGCTACCGCGAGCTGGCGCGCGGCCAGATCATCGGTGACTCCTACGGGATGTTGAAGCTCCTGGTGTCCCCCGAGGACCGCCGCCTGCTCGGCGTGCACGTCTTCGGGACCGGCGCCACCGAGCTGGTGCACATCGGGCAGACCGTGATGGGCTGCGGCGGCACCGTGGACTACCTGGTCAACGCCGTGTTCAACTACCCGACGCTCGCCGAGTCCTACAAGGTGGCGGCGCTGGACGCGATGAACAAGATGCGCCACCTGGCGCGGCTGAGCGAGTGAGCCGTCACGACTGCCAGAGCAGGTTCTCCAGCTCGGCGTCGATGTCGATGCACTCGCCCTCCTGCCCGGCCGGCACCGCCTGGTAGGTGCGGTGCAGGAAGTCGGCCAGGGGGGAGAGCGGCACCTCGAACAGCGCGTCGCCGAACGGCGAGGACAGCGCGATGTTGAGCGAGTCGTCGTCCTCGCCCTCGGCGGGCCAGACCTCCACGTCCCCGTCCCCGACCCGGCGCACGATCCCGACGGTGAGCAGCTCCCTGGCGAAGATCCACTCGACCGGTTCGTCGTCGCCCACGTAGAAGGCCATGCGGATGGCGTACGGGTCGTCGGCCGCGTACTCCAGACCGGCGAGCAGGGGGACGGTCGTGCGGTCGGGGACGACGAGACGGAGGCCCAGCTCGGCGGACACGGTGGTACTGCTGTTCATGGCCATTCCTTCAGACGTCGGTCCCGCTGGCGCGCGGGCGCTCCGGTAGGTGCTTCACTCCCTCTCACGGATGTCCCCGCGATCTATGACGCGTAACGGAGGGAAGTTGTGGGAACATTCCGCCGTCGGGCCAGTGTGTGATCTATCTCACAGAACGAAAAGTGCCCCCTGACCTGGGCAGAAGCGGACAATTGCCCTCCGCCGCCGGGGCTGGAAACCGCGTTCGCCGCGTGCCGCGCCCCGGGCTGTGCAAGGATCGCGGTGCCCCTATTGCCTGCCGAACCAGGCAATCTCGCCCCTTCCCTGGCATAGGGTAATTCCGTGGCGATAAACCATGAAGAGGAAATCCCCCCGGCCGAGGACCCCGGCCCGCTGAACCGGTTCCGCGAGCGCGTGCGGCGCAACCCCATGCTCAACACCGCCTGGCGGCTGGGCGTCTTCACCGTCGGCGCGACCGTCCTGGCCGGCGGGCTGGTGATGATGGTGGCCCCAGGCCCCGGCATCCTGGGCATCATCGTGGGCCTGGCGATCCTGGCGACCGAGTTCGCCTGGGCCCAGCGCGCGCTGCACCACGCCCGTCAGGCGGCCGAGCGCGCCAAGGAGAAGGCCCTCGACCCGCGCAAGAAGCGCCGCAACACGATCCTGGCCGTCCTCGGCGGGCTGCTGGCCGGGGCCGCGATGATCGCCTACCTGGCCGTCTACGACTTCCACCTGCCCTGGAACATCCAGGACTGGACCCCCTGGGCCTGACCACAACTGGCGACAGGCCATCACCTAACGTAGTGATATGCCTGTCGACCTGCGGAAACCGGCGCACGCCCGCCGCCGCACCGGCCGGGAACACTGGTCAGCGTTCCGCCGGTCACCGTTCGTCCCGGCGGTCGTGCTGCTGTTCATCCTGGCGGCGGCCGCCGGCCTGTTCGCGGGCTCCTACACGTACGCGCTGGCGAACCCAACCCCACGCCACATCTCGATAGCGGTGACCGGTGACCCACCCCACAACCTCTACCAAGCAATAGACCGCGAACTGAACGCCACCCTGGTCGTAAAGACCTACCCGACCTACCTACAAGCTCGCCAAGCAGTAGAAGAACAACGCGAGTTCGGAATCCTGACGAGCAACACCCTGGACGTGGCAGGCGCAGCCGGATCCTCCGTCGCCCGCCTCCTGACCCAAGCAGCCCACCAGGCGAACCCGACCCTGCGGATCCGCGACATCAAACCCCTCCAGCAGACCGACCCCCAGGGCCTGGCGATCTTCTACATCTCCCTGGCCGCCGTGATCATCGGCTTCGTGGGCGCGATCCAGCTGAGCGTGCACGCCAAGGAACTGAACGCCGGCGAACGAATAGCGTTCACCGCCGCCTACGCGGCCCTGGGCGCCCTGGCGATCGTCGCGGTCGTCGACTGGCTGCTGGGCGTCCTGAACCTGCCCCTCCCCGAATCATGGTTCATCCTGGCCCTGACGATGTTCACAAGCGGCATGGTCTTCACAATGTTCAACACCCTGGTGGGCCGCTGGGCCATGATCCCGACCTGGGGCCTGATGGTCCTACTGGGCAACCCGTCCTCAGGCGGCGCGGTCTCCTGGCCCCTACTGCCCTCGGCCCTGGGCTACCTGGGCCGCTGGCTGCCCCCGGGAGCATCGGTGAACGCCCAACACACCGCGATCTACTTCGGAGGCCACCAACACGCCCTCCCCTTCATAACCCTCTTCGCATGGGCCCTGCTCTCAACAGCTGTCTTCCTGATCTGGCGCCACCGCCACCCAGGCGGCCGAGACACGACCCCAGCCCACGCGGCGGCGGCCTGAACGCACGATGCACGAACACCGCCGAACATGCGCTAGAGTTCTCGATGTCGGGAACGCCGCAGGGCAGGACCGACAGACCACCGGGGCGATTAGCTCAGTGGGAGAGCGCTTCGTTCACACCGAAGAGGTCACTGGTTCGAACCCAGTATCGCCCACCCTGGTCAAACAGGCCGGATCCACAAGGATCCGGCCTTTTGCGTTCCCCGAGCGGCTGACCACTGCCCAAGCGCTGTGATCGACCTCGAAGAAGCTGCCGTCCACGACGGTGGCGGCTCTCTCCACCACCGGCCGAATCTGCTGCCGGTAGACTTTCTCGGTGGCGCCGGTCCCGTCGCGGCCTACCAGCCGGGAAATCTGCTCTAGCGTCACCCCGTTGTCGGACAAGACCGACACGAAGCTGTGCCGCATCTCCTGCGGCGTCCACCCCCGCTCACCAACCCACCCGGCCAATCACGCGCCGAGCCCCCGGCGCACGTCTCCGACCGTGGCCCGCCGCGCAGCCCCACCTGGCCATCTCCACGGCCTTCAGTACCGCCACCGCCTGGGCGAAGGGGGGCACCTGTTCGGCTTTGAGCGCCAGCCAGCGGTCCATTTCCGTTGACCGACCCTGAATCAATGCAACTCCGCCCACACCACTTTGCCGCCGCCTTGTGACGGGTGCCAGCCCCATTTTTCGCAGAAGGCACTCACCACAAACAGGCCCCGTCCTCTTTCTGAAACGAAGTCGGGCAACTGCGCAGCGGGTGGCGTATCACTCTTGTCCCACACTTCAATCAGCAACCGGCCTTCCTCGTAGGAAAGACTCAGTCGGATGATTGCCCCTTCGCCTTTCTTGGGCAGCACTGATTTGGTAGGCATTGCGCGCCCGCCGGTGATGGCGACCTCGGGAAGTTCCATTGAGCCGCCAGAATGCCTTACGCCGTTCGTCACTAGCTCAGTGGCCACTAGTTGTGCATTCATGACGAGTGAAGCAGCGCCCCACTTTGGAAAAATATCCTCGATGTGCCGCCTTGCCCAATAGGGAGCATCGGCGATTGCCGCCAAGGGAAGATTGCTGTGATACGTCCAGTCGCTCATCAGGAACCTACTAATTTCGCGGGGTGGAAGCAGGACCAACGCTGGAGCAGTGCTCGTTTGCACCAACAACGGGGATCGCTGGCGATGAACAGCGTTGGCCCTGCGGTATTACATGGCTGACGAGTCCCCTCCTGTGATTCAGTTCGTCAGCCATGCGTCTCATACGTTCAAGCTTCGGCTCAGGGGTGGCGACTTTTGATGCACGTCATGCGTAGCGCGCATGAGTTGGATGCATAGGTTTGTGTTATCTGACCTAGTAGCGTCGGTAGACTGGCTGTAGGCGAACCGCTGACAGCGAGACGAGGTCAGATCATGGAGTCGCTTCACCCTGGGCGTCACTGTCCCCAGTGCGGTTCCAAGCTGGCGCGCGATAATAATGCGCCGCTTTGCGCCACTTGCCAGCAAAGAAGCCGGGATGTCTTGTTCGGCGCGCCCGAAATGCCTGAGTGGTTTTGGGGAACCGCTGAAATGCGAGCCGCCCTGGTGACTCGCCACATGGGCAAAGTAGTGCGTGCTTTCCGCACCCATCCCTACCACGGTCGGCCGATCTCTCAAGCGGTAGCTGCCGGCTGGCTGTTCCTCACTCAGTCGCAGCTCAGCCGGATCGAAGGTAGTCCCACTGTCCAAAATATGGACAGACTTATTCAGATCGCGCATATCCTGCGGATTCCACCTGAACTACTCTGGTTCTCCCTGCCTGAAGAGGAAGCGCCAGAAGGTGACTCGGATATTTTCGCCGCCCCTGTGCCTCATGAAGACGATGAGTGGGAACGCATGAGTGAAATCCTGCGTCGTACTTTTTTGAAGCGTGGACTTGCGGCGGTGACATTGCCCGCTATCGGACTCGATGAACTCCGGCATGTAGCGGCAGCACTCACAGATGCGAGGCGTTACGCCGATGAGGAACTAGTAAGACACTTCGAGAGCCAGCTTGCCGACTGTGCAGCTAATGACCGAACGCGCGGCCCAAGGCAAAGCATCCCGATAGCCCTTGGCCTAGTGGCTGCTATCGAGGAGATTGCCAAGGAAGCCAAGCCGGAGATTCGCCGCGCCCTGCTTCGCGTCGGCGCGAAGGTGGCAGAATTTATCGGCTGGCTGCACCGCGATATTGCGATGCCTGAGCTGGCTGGCTACTGGCGTGATCGGGCAGTCGAATGGGCGCAAGCGTCGGGCGATCTTCCAATGCAAGGCTATGTGCTGCTGAAAAAGAGCCAAGCGGCTTGGGACGAACGTGATGCTCTGCGAATGCTCATCCTTGCCGAAGCGACTCAAGAAGGCCCCTGGCAGTTGCCGCTTCGTGTGCGAGCCGAAGCAGCTCAGCAAGAAGCACGCGGTCACGCGATGCTGAGCAAAGATATTTCGCTCGTTGAGCCGAAGATTGATCGCGCTCGGGAGCTGCTGGCCGAAGACGCAGAAAATTTCGACCTTGCCACGCACTATGATGCCGCCCTATTCGGCTTGCAGGTGGCTATCTGTTACACCGAAGTCGGACAGCCGACACGCGCCCTTGATATATATGAACGCTGGCTATCACCACAAGCCTTTTCACGGCGAGACTATGGCTACTTCCTGTCGCTCAAGAGTGGTACATTTCTTGCCGACCACTCACCGAACGATGCCGCTACTACTGGCCTCCAAGCGTTGACTCTGGCACGCGAAACAAATTCTGCTCGCACGCATCAGGAAGTCTTGCGGCTTGTTGGACAGTTGCAGCCATGGAGCAAGTTGGAAAGTGTGCGAGAGCTACGCCATGCCATGTTGGCGTAGCCAGTCGGCAATAGTGTGGATGGCTTCAGCTTGCCAGGCTTGGGTTTGAGGGTCGGCATACTGCGGGTCGTCATGTACTGCAATCCCATGTTGGGCACCGTCAATTTCGACCAGTCGAGCCTCACCGCCGAAGAGAGTGACCGCATCCCGTGAGGACTGCACCGGAATAAACGTGTCGCCAGTGCCATGCAGCAACAGGGTTGGTGCAGTGATATTGCCAAGTTCTTCGTGCGGCTTGATGTAGAATACTTCGTTGAGGAGTGCCCGCCCCAGTTTGAAGCTTGGCGAGTGAGTCACGAATCCTTGCGCCAGAAGTTCCCGTCCGGCTTCCTCGTTGATGTGCTCAGCATCCCAATACGGCTTGTCCAGAACGAACCGCTTTTTATAGTTGAGTAGCGGATTGATGAGCACCAGCCGACGAAGCATTGCGGGATGACGGGCCGCGAAGAAGGCGGCAATGCCACCACCGAAGCTTGCCCCAAGCACGTTGGCCTGCTCACTACTTGTTTCAGTGCAGACAAATTCCACCGCTGCCCGGACGTCGTTGGCAACACCTGCAATGGTCAGGTCTTCTTGCCGTCCCTCACTCTCACCGTGCCCCCTGAAGTCGAAGCGCAGTGAGGGCAAGCCAACCTCGGCCAGGCCCAGCGCCAGGCGGCCAAAGAAGCTGCCTTCTTCCCTGGTGACGCCACCGCCATGCACGAAGACAGTTGGCGCTCCCAGGGGTGTCTCAGGAGTGACGAGCGTTCCCCGGAGCTGGAGGCCGTCAGGAGAGCGGAAGGAGAGGGGGCGCTGTGAAGAGGTCACGGACGACAGCATACGCGTCGCGAGCATGACGCTCTATAATCATCTTGGGAGAGGCGACATGACAAAGAACATGCAAAACAAGGGGCGCAAGGCTTGGCTCATCACCTGGGAGTGGGTTGGTGACCACGCCAAGGTTCCTTCGAATGAAATTATCGCAGCTATTCTGAAGCCCCAGACTGGTGCAGATGCAGTGCGGCGTTTTGTTGAAGTCCTCTATGCCGCTCGGGAGTATGACCCTATAGACATGCTTCAATCACTTACCCACAACCCATATCCGGCAAGCTTCATGAAGATTGGCGTTGAAGTAGAAGGTGTGGGGGTGCGATATCCGAACTATGAGGGTGAGATTCAGTGTGGGCACAATCCGTACTTGCGTGCGCGCCTGGTGAATAATCTAAAACTGCGTGATGAGGACAATCCACAAGCGGGATTGATCTGGGGCGAGCGGCCCTTGCCCAAGATTTCTTAGCTGCTAGCGTTCACGTTTCATCGCGCCACGATCGCGAAGGATCTTCTTCACGCTGGTAGTGCCGATGCGATAGTGCCCAGCTAGGGTCTTTGATTGTTCCGCCGTTCAAGAATTCCTGGGCGAGCTTCATCATCTGGGAGTCTGTGAGGCGGTTGCCGAGCAACCGCGCACGAGGGTTACGTCCCTTGGCGTCCATCTCGGGATCATCGCCAGCGGTAGCAACTCGTCCGGTCTTGCCTGCTTGAGCAGCCACGCGATTCAGCTCATCCCTGACCACGCTTTTTGAGTAGCGCGTCAGCACCTCCACCCTGGTCAAACAGGGCGGATGCGCGAGGATCTGGCCTTTGGTGTTCTATGGGCCCTCCTCCTTGCCGGGAGTGGGGGCGGGGCTGTACAGCGGACGATCTTGAGGGTTACGCTGCCACCTGCGGTCGGCGGGTCGTGTCGGCCGCGGGTTACTGGGTTCGGTGAGCGGATGCGCGGCGCATGAGCGGGGACGGCCGCTCGGTCGTGGGGCAGGTCGTCTCGCCCCTGCTGGTGGGGCGGAGTGCCGAGCTTGCGCGGCTGGTGGGCGCGGTCCGGCGGCCCCCGGCGGTCGCGGTGGTCTCCGGTGAGGCCGGGATCGGCAAATCTCGGCTCGTGGCGGAGATGGCTGCGGGGCTGGAGCCCGAGGGTGTTCGGGTGCTCGTGGGAACGTGCCAGCGCATTCGGGAGCCGTTTCCGCTTGGGCCTGTTGTCGAGGCGTTGCGTCAGTCTGGTGCCGCGTTGGCGGGGACCGAGCTGTCGCGTGTCGCCGGGGCGCTTCGGCCGTTGCTGCCCGAGCTGGAGGATTTGCTGCCGCCCCAGCCGCAGCCGCTAGAGGATCGGGCTGCTGAGCGGCATCGTATTTTTCGCGGGCTTGTTGAGGTGCTGGCTGCGCTTGGGGCCACGGTTCTGGTGGTCGAGGACGCTCATTGGGCTGATGAGCAGACCCTTGAGTTTCTCGGGTATCTGTTGGCTGTTCCGCCGGCTGGGCTGTCGTTGGTGGTCACCTATCGGGGTGAGGATGCTGGGCCCGGGTTGCGGCAGATGACTGCGCGGCCTGCTGCGGAGGTCACGCGGGAGCGGTTGGAGTTGGCGCCGCTCAATGTTGAGCAGACTCGCGCCATGGCGCAGGCCATTTTGGGTGCTGAGCGCATTACTGAGGAGTTGGCTGCTTACCTGTGTGAGCGGGGGTCGGGGGTTCCGCTGGCCGTTCAGGAATTGCTGGCGTTGTTGCGTGAGCGTGGGACGTTGGCTTGGCGGCATGGGCGGTGGGCTCGTAAGGCCGTTGCGGAGCTGGATGTTCCTGTGCAGGTGCGGGACTCGGTTTTGGAGCGGGTTGCTCGGTTGACGGCAGAGGCTCGGGCTGTTGCTGAGGCTGCTGCTGTGCTTATGACGGGGGTTCCTGAGTCTGTCTTGCTGGCCACTGCGCGCGGTGGGGGGCCTGATGGGCTTGATGAGGCGGTTCGGGCTGGGCTGATTGTTGAGCGTGGGGGAGCTTTCGGTTTCCGGCACGCGCTTGCCGCGCAGGCGGTGTACGAGGATGTCCCTGGTGCTCGCCGCCGCGATTTGCACGGGCGTGCCGCTGACGCTGTGCAGCGTTTGGATCGGGTTCCGCTCGGTCGTCTGGCGCACCACTTGCGGGAGGCTGGGCGGCTGGCTGAGTGGGCCGCTGTGGCTGAGCGTGCTGCTGCTCAGGCGATTGAGCTCCGGGACGATGCTGAGGCTGTGCGGCTTTTGGAGAGCGTCCTGCGCGAGGCTGATTTGGCTCCGGTCCGTCGCGCTGAGCTGACCGCCATGATGGCCGTTGCGGCGCTGCGCGTCCTGCATGTGCCTGATCTGCGCGAAGCCTTCGCCCGTGCTCTCGACGCCGACCTGCCCGCCCCGCTGCGCGCCGAGCTCCAGTTCCGGCTCGGCCTCCACCTGGACGACACCGGCGAGCACCAGGACGAGAAGTGGTCGGCCATCCGTGGGGCGGTCGAAGACCTAGACGAACGTTCGGGTCTGGCCGCCTGGGCGATGCTCGCGCTCGGCATGCCCACCGAGCCCACCGATCACGATGTGGCTGAACGCGCCGGCTGGCTCGATCGTGCCCTTGCCACCGTGCCCGACATCGAGGACGTCTCCCAACGGCAGCTCGTGCTCGGCAAGGTCGCGATGGGCCGCGTGCTCACCGGCGATCGGCGCTGGACCGGCCTCGCCGACCAGCTCATCGCCGCCTCCGGCCCCGCCGACTGGCGGCTCGCGAACGCCTACTTCTCGCTCGGCCTGGGTGCCGGACACGCGGGCCACCATGCCCTGGCGCGCGAGTCGTTGCGGCGCGCGCTGGACGTCAGCGCCGACGTGGACGCCCCTGACGCGATGGACTACCGCAGCCGCGCCGCCCTGCTGGTGGTCTCCTATCTGCGCGGGGAGTGGGAGGGCCAGGCGGATGCCATTCCGGAGGTGCTCGACGGGCTCAGCAGCCGCAGCGAGCGGGTCATGGCCGAGGTCGTGGCGGTCTGCCTGGACCTGGCCGGTGGGAACCTCGACGGCGCGTCGGAACGGTTGCAGGCTCTTGCGACGACCGACGGCACGCTTCTGCCGCTCATCGTGGACGCGCTGCTGCGGCTGGCGGTCGCGCGCGGTGAAGCGGAGGACGCCCTCACGGACACGGCTGAATATGTCGAACTGTGGGAATCGCGCGGCATGTGGCCGATCGGCGTGCGAGCCGTCCCAGCGCTCACCGAAGCCATGCTCGCAGTCGGACGTGCGGATGACGCCGCCGCCTTGGTGGATCGCTACGCCGACGCTATGGACGGCATGGACGCCCCGCTAGTCGACTGCGCCCTACCGCACGCGCGCGGGCTCCTAGCGTCCGCCGAAGGCAAATGGACGCGGGCGACGGGGGAGTTCACCGCAGCGGCTGCTGCCTACGACAAACTGCCCGCGCCCTACGAGGCCGCTCGCGCGCGCGAGCAGGCAGCCGGAACCCTCCACGCCGCCGACGATCCGGATGCGGCAACCATGCTGGCGGCCGCCATTCATGCCTATGAGCAACTGGGCGCTCGGTGGGATCTCGAACGGGCGGCGCGGACGGCCCGGCAATGGGGCGTCGAGGTCGCGCCGCGCCCGCAGTCCCGGCGCGGCCCGCGCGGTTACGGGCCCACGCTCTCGCCTAGGGAACGGGAGGTCGCCGAGCTGGCGGCCACCGGTCTGACCAATCGCGACATCGCAAACGAGCTGTTCGTCTCGCCGAAGACGGTGGAGAAGCATCTTGCTTCGGCGCTGCGCAAGCTCGGCCTGCGTTCGCGCACCGCGCTGGCCGCCCACCTGAGCGCCGCAGCCCGCGAGGCGTAGGGGACCCCCACCGGTTTGCGGGACCCGTAGTGATTTCCCGCCGGGATCCCCTGCTCCCAAATGGGTGATCCTCCCCATGGTTCGAGGGTCCGGTAGGCCGCGACGCTGGCGTCATGTCCGATTCTCACCTCCCGGAGCCGGATCAGCCGGAGCAGCCGGACGATCCCGAGGCCGACGAGCCGGGAGCCGACGACGCCGGATGGGTCGACGCATGACGCCCGCCGGACGCCACTCCCCCCTACAGGAGGACCTGTGCCCAGATTTCGCATGACGGCAGCGCTGGCGAGGACACGACGCAGGCGCGGGGTCGCGGTGGGCGCGGCCCTGGTGCTCGCCGCGACGGGGGCCACCGCCGGAACCGCCTCGGCCGGTCCGGTCCCCGCGCCGAAACCGGCGCTGAACGTGACGCCCCAGCCCGTCACGGCCCCCGCCAAGGCACCGGCCAAGGGCGCCCGGATCGTGGACAGCTCCACCGTCACGCTGGTGACCGGCGACCGCTTCCGCGTGGACGTGGCCAGCGACGGTTCCCAGCAGGCCAGCCCCCTGTCCGGCGACCGCTCCGGCGGCACCTTCGCCCAGTACACCTTCGCGGGCGACACCTACGTCATCCCGGCGGAGGCCGCCCCCTACGTCGGACGGACGCTCGACACCCGCCTGTTCAACGTCGGCTACCTCATGCGGGCCAAGCTCGACGACAAGCACACCAAGACGCTGCCCGTGCAGGTCAAGGCGAGCGCGGCGAAGGCCGAGGCGCTCCCCGCCACGAGCGTCACCACGACGGCGGGCGGCGGCACGGTCCGCGCCAAGGTCACCAAGAAGGACGCCGCCGGATTCGGCAAGCTGCTGGCCGAGAACTGGCGCGAGAAGGGCGCGGCCACCGACGCGCTGCCCGGTGTCACCAAGGTCGCGCTGGCCGCCCCGTCCGGCGCGCCCAAGCCGCCCCCGGACCCTGCGACGGCCCAGCCCCTGTCGGCGAAGGCGGCCACCGCCGCGACCGGCAAGAGCCCCCGCTACCGCAACCTGACGATCGACTCCATCGGCCTGGACGGCAAGCCCGGCGTCATGGTCGGCTTCGCCCACAACGTGGACGACGGCCGCCTCGCCAGCTTCGGCCTCGCCTACCCCGGCACCGGCAAGAAGACCTTCAGCGTGCCCGAGGGCACCTACAGCATCGAGGTCAGCGTCTTCACCGGGCCCGCCGACGACCTGTCCACCAAGGCGGCGCTGGTCATCCAGCCGGAGGTCACGGTCAGCCGCGACACCAGCGTCACGCTGGACGCCCGCCAGGCCGTCCCCTACAAGACGGCCCTGGCGAACCCGCCGAAGGCCGACATGCCGCGCATCGACTTCCTGTCGTTCGCCCGCGACAGCGTCGCCGGTGACCAGGTCGGCATCCTGCCGAACGGGCTGGGCGCGCTCCTGGGCTTCTACAACATGCGTCTCGGCTCGGCCTCCTACACCGGCTACAACGAGCTGCGCGTCACCCCCACCCGCCCGGTCACCAAGGGCAAGCTGCACTACCTGGCGATGACGTCGCTCAGCGTGGGGACCGAGGAGGACCCCGGGGCGGGCTCCCACTACGACCTGCTCTTCCCGGCCGAGGGCTCGGTGCCCGCGACGCAGTCCCGCACGGTCGCCCAGGCGGACCTGACGACGCTGCGCTCGAAGCTGCGCAACCCCGCCTCGGACTACGAGATGGAGAAGCCGAAGGGCCTCTACAACATCGCCTACCTGCCGTGGACGTTCGCGCCGACCGGCATTCCGGGGAGCGTGCCCACCGGGGACCGCACCGACTACCTGTACAGCAGCACGCCCGACCAGGTGCTCTGGGAGCACGCCTTCGTCGCGGGCAAGGGCGAGCGCCTGCTCGGCGAGCGCCGGACGTTGCGCCCCGGCCAGGTCGTCGAGCTGGACTGGAACGGCGGGCCGGACGTGCCGTCCTCCGCCGCGCAGTACGTGCAGACGGACGGCTTCCTGTTCATGGGCGAGTCGGGCGGGGCCAGCCAGATCGACGCCCGCTCGCAGGTGTGCGCGGCGTGCCGCCAGGGCGACATCGCCACGGTGTTCCTGCGGCACGGCGCAGACTCCGACCCGCTGAGCTACGCCTACGCCGAGACCAGCCGCCTGCGGTTCTTCCGCGACGGCGCCCTCGCCTACACCACCGAGTCCGAGGGGCTCACGCTCACGCCGGACCCGGCGGACCTGCCGCTGCTGCCGCGCCCCGCGGAGTACCGGATGGTCTGGGACGTGAACAGCCCGGACGCGCCCGGCACCTCCAGCACCACCGACTGGACGTTCCGGTCGGCGCCCGGCGGCACGGCGGCGACCCTGCCGAAGACCACGTCCTGCTCGCCGGACGCGTCCCAGAAGTGCGCGTTCCTGCCGATGTTGTTCGTCAACCACACGCTGAAGCTGGACGGGAACTCCGAGGCCCCGGCCGGAAAGCCCTTCGACATCGGGTTCCGGGTGTCGCACCAGCAGTACCAGGCCGCCCCCAAGGGCGTCACCGCGACGGTGCAGGTGTCCTACGACGACGGTGAGAGCTGGTCGGAGCCGGTGAGCGCCGCCGCGCGCGCCGACGGCACGTTCGGCGCCGAGATCAAGCACCCGGAGTACAAGGAGACCGCCCGCTGGGTGTCGTTGCGGGTCACCGCCCGCGACGGCGACGGCAGCGCGGTGACGCAGACCAACATCCGCGCCTACCGGCTCAACGGCTGAGCGGGAGAGCAGACATGCGAGATTCCAGAATGAAGGCGGCCGTGCTGGCGGCGGCCGTGGCGCTGGCGGCCCTGCTGCCGGTCTCGGCCTCGGCGGCGTCGCCGACCGGAGCACCGGTCGCGGCCACGGCCAACGCGCCCAAGCCGGCCAAGCGCCCGGTGTGCACCGACAAGGACGCCAGGGCGGACTGCGTCCTCAAGGCCGTCCCCACCAAGGTCGTCAAGAAGGCCGGCACCACGGAGATGCCGACCAACGCGCTGAACGCCGCGCAGCTCCAGGACGCCTACAAGCTGCCCAGCGACCTGCTCGGCGGCGGCCGCACGATCGCCGTGGTGTCGCCGTTCGGCAACTCCCTCGCCGAGGAGGACCTGAACGCCTACCGGACCGCCAACGGCCTGCACCCCTGCGACGCGGAGTTCCCCTGCCTCCGCAAGATCGACCAGCGCGGCGGGACGACCCCGCCGCCCGCCGTCCCGGGTTGGGGCCTGTACGGCGCGGTCGGGCTCGACATGGCCTCGGCCGCCTGCCCGAACTGCAAGCTCCTGCTGGTCGAGGCCGACGACGACACCCTCGCCAACCAGGGCGAGGCCGTCGACGAGGCCGTGCGGCAGGGCGCCGACGCGGTCGTCGTGATGCAGTCCTGGACCGGCGAGTACGAGGGCCAGCAGGCCCTGGCCAAGCACTTCGACCACCCGGGGGTGGCGATCGTCGCCTCGTCCGGCAGCTCGGGCTTCAACGGGACCGGCCAGCAGGCCCTGCCCGCCGCCTACCCCACGGTCGTGGCGGTGGCCGGGACCGAGCTGTTCCGCGACCCCGCGACCCCGCGCGGCTGGTCCGAGCGCGTGTGGCGGCACACCAGCTCGGGCTGCTCGGTCTACGCCGCCCGGCCGTCCTGGCAGGCCAAGGGCTCCTGCGGCAACCGCCGCACGGTGGCCGACGTGGCCGCCGTCGCCTCGGACCTGACGCCCGTCCTGGTCTACGACACCTCCTCCAGCGGCTGGGTGCGGGTGTCCGGCCCGCCGGTGGCGTCCGCGCTGATCTCCGGGGTGTACGGGCTGGCGGGCAACACCGCGCGCACCAAGGCGCCGTCCCGGCCCTACAGCAGCCCCCAGCGCCACCTGTTCGACATCACCACCGGCACCAACGGCTACTGCGGGGACGGCTACCTGTGCACCGCCGGGCGGCGTTACGACGCCCCCAGCGGCATGGGCGCCCCCAACGGCACCGGCGCCTTCTAGGAGTGCACACCATGCGATTCCCCCCACGCATCCCCCTACGCGCGGCGGCGACGGCCGCGGGCCTGACCGCCCTGCTCACCGGCCTGATCACCACCGGCGGCGCGGCCCCGGCCAGCGCCGGGTGCGCCCCGACCTGGAAGACCGTCCCCGTCCCGGCCAACAACGTCGACCTGGTGGACGTCGAGGCGCTGGCGCCCAACGACGTCCGGTTCACCGGCAACGTCGACACCGGCAGCACCGCGCTGCTGGGCTGGAACGGCAAGTCGATCACCCCGGCCCGCGGGCAGATCCCGCAGTCGCCGCTGCACGACCGGTTCCTGGTGGGCCACGGCTCCTACAGCTCGGCCACCAGCGGCTGGATCAAGACCGAGCCCAAGGCCACCTGGCCCAACATCGCCGACACCCTCGCCCGCTGGGACGGCACCCGCTGGACCACGACGCCCGGCGCGGTCTCGCCCGACCCCGAGAAGGCCCCGGCCCGCGCGAACGACGTGGTCACCCTGGCGCCGAACGTCGCCTACGCCGCGGGCGGCATGCGCGGGCAGGGCGGCTTCATCCAGCGCTGGGACGGCACCGAGTGGAAGGCGGTCGACCACCCGGCGGCCGCGCGCCAGGGAGCGGAACTGTTCCGGATCGCGGCGTCCTCGGCCAGCGACGTCTGGGCCGTCGGCATGCAGCGCGCGGAGGACGGCACGACGCGCGTGCCGCTGGTCCTGCACTACGACGGGACGCGGTGGCGCGACGTCGAGGTGCCGTCCTTCGCCACGCCCGGCATGCCCGACGCGCTCGCCACGACGGTCGTGACGAACGGGCCCAACGACGTCTGGGTGGGCGCCCGGCGCGGCGTCTACTCCGACCCCAACACCAACACGCCGCTGCTGGCGCACTGGGACGGCAAGGAGTGGACCACCGTGGCGGGCACCGCCGCGACCGGCAACGGCCAGATCGAGGCCCTGCACGTCGCCGGACCGCGCGACGTGTGGGCGGTCGTCAGCCCCAACCTGACGCACTGGGACGGCAAGGAGTGGAAGGTCGTCACCCCCCAGGGCGCGCAGCCCGACGACCTCACCTACGTCTACCGCGCCATCGACGGCACCGGCCCCAACGACGTCTGGGCCGTCGGTGTCTACATCTACGGCGAAGAGTCGAACATCCCCGGCCAGCCGTACGCGCGGGTGCGCGCCGTGGCCGCCCACCTGAGCTGCGAGGGGCGCTGACCCATGCGATTCACGAAGAGGACGGCGGCGCTCGCCACCACCGTGGCGTGCGCGCTGTCGATGGTGACCGGCGCGATGGCGCCCGCCGGCGCCGCCCAGGCCGCCCCCGCGGCCAAACCGAAGATCGACCAGGAGGTGCTCTCGGCGTACGCCAAGAGCGACAAGACCGACATCTGGGTGCGGCTGGCGGACCGGGCGGACCTGTCGAAGGCGCGCAAGGTCAGGGGCCGCGCCGAGCGCGGGCGTGAGGTCGTCGACGAGCTGAAGGCCACCGCCGAACGGTCCCAGGAGCCGGTCCGCAAGGCCCTGCGCAAGGCCGGGCTGTCCGGCCGCTCCTACTGGGCGGTCAACACGATCCACGTGCGCGGCGTCTCCGAGAAGGAGGCGCGCGAGCTGGCGGCGATGCCCGGCGTGGCCGAGATCCGCCAGTCCCGGACCTACAAGGTGCAGCAGCCGGTCGCGTCCAGGGAGGCGACCGCCGCGGCGGGCCTGGCCTGGGGCCTGTCCAACATCCGCGCCGACCAGGTGTGGGAGAAGACCGGGCGGCGCGGCGAGGACGTCGTCATCGCCAACGTGGACACCGGCGTGCAGTACGACCACCCGGCGCTGATCCGGCAGTACCGGGGCGCGGGCGCGGACGGCACCTTCAGCCACGACTACAACTGGTTCGACCCCTCCGGCCTGTGCCGCAACAAGCTGCCCTGCGACAACAACCAGCACGGCACCCACACCATGGGCACGATGGTCGGCGACGACGGCAAGGGCAACCAGATCGGCGTCGCCCCCGGCGCCAGGTGGATCGCCGCCAAGGGCTGCGAGAGCTCCAGCTGCTCGGACGCCAACCTGCTGGCCGCCTCCGAGTGGATGCTCGCGCCCACCGACCGCGACGGCCGCAACCCCGACCCGGCGCGGCGGCCCGACATCGTGAACAACTCCTGGGGCACCCCGCCCTCCAACGACCCGGTGTTCGAGGACGTCCAGCAGGCGTGGGCGGCCGCGGGGATCATGGGCGTCTGGGCCAACGGCAACGAGGGCCCGGCGTGCGCGACCTCCGGCGCCCCCGGCAGCCGCACCCTGAACTACTCGGTCGGCGCCTACGACGCCCAGAACAAGGTCGCCTCGTTCTCCAGCCGGGGATCGGGCCAGGACGGGGAGATCAAGCCCAACATCTCCGCGCCCGGCGTGGCGATCCGCTCGGCGGTGCCCGGCGGCGGCTACAACGAGCTGGACGGCACCTCGATGGCCACCCCGCACGTCGCCGGGGCCGTCGCGCTGCTGTGGTCGGCGCGGCCGGAGTACGCCCACGACCTGGCGGGGACCCGGGCGCTGCTCGACGTCTCGGCCATCGACACCGCCGACGACCAGTGCGGCGGCACGCCCGCCGACAACAACGTCTACGGCGAGGGCCGCCTCGACGCGCTCGCGCTGGTCGAGACCGGCACCGCCGGGCTGGGCTCGGTGTCGGGCACCGTCACCGCCGACGGCAAGCCCGTGCCCGGCGCGACCGTCACCGTCAAGGGCCCGGTGAACCGCAGCTTCACCACCGGCGCCGACGGCGCGTACGCGCTGCGGCTGACGGCGGGCGACTACACCGTCACCACGAGCGCGTTCGGCTACCAGACGGCCACCGCCACCCTCACCCTGCCGAAGAACGGGACGATCACCCGGGACATCACGCTGACCCCGACCGAGCGGGTCGCCGTCACCGGCAAGGTCACCGACGGCTCCGGCCGCGGCGTGGCGCTGCCCGCGAAGATCACCGCCAAGGACGGCCAGGGCCACACCTGGTCCACCTCCACCGACGACGGCGACTACACCCTGCCGCTGCTGCCGGACCTGGCCTACACCCTCACCTACACCTCGACCGAACCCGGCTACGACCCGGCGACCCGCCAGATCACCCTCACCGACAAGGGCCAGCGCGTCGACGTGGCCCTCACCGTGAACCTCGCCTGCACGGCCCGCGGCTACAAGGTGGTCCGCAATGGCGTCACCGAGGAGTTCGGCCGCAACGGGCGGCCCCGGGACTGGGAGGTCACCAACGTCGACCTGAACATCCCCAACTACACGCACAAGCCGGGCTGGGAGTTCGGCGACCCGGGCAAGCGCGGCAACCGGACCGGCGGCAGCGGCGGCTTCGCGATCGTCGACTCCCGCAAGTCGGGCGCCGGGCACGTCCAGAACACCTACCTGACCAGCCCGCGCTACGACCTGCGCGGCCGGAGCAAGGCCACGATCGAGTTCGCCCAGGACCTGGAACCGGCCGTCAACTCGACGACCGGCGTGGACCTGAGCGTGGACGGCGGCCGGACGTGGACGACGATCTGGTCCGCGAAGGGCTTCCCCGGCGCGAAGGGCCCGGCTGCCAAGGTGCTCCCGGTCCCGCAGGCGGCGGGCAAGTCCGACGTGCGCTACCGCCTGTACTACCGGGGCCAGAACTCCGGCTGGTGGGCGGTCGACAACGCGTTCGCCGGCGACCGCACCTGCACTCCCGCGACCTGATCCGACACCCGACCCGTTGAGGGGCGCCCGGCCGATCGCCGGGCGCCCCTCGCCGTATTCCCGTTGCCCCGCGCCCGGCCAAGCATGATCATTAGGGGGTCCGCGCACGCACCGTCCGGCAAGGGAGCCGACAGGATGACCGCGACCCCCCGCACCTGGTTGATCACCGGTGGCTCGTCCGGCCTGGGCAGGGCCGTCGCCACGGCCGCGCTGGAGGCCGGTGACACCGTCGTGTCCGCCGACCGCCACCCGGCCCGCTTCGCCGACCTGGCCGACGCCCATCCGGGACGCGGCTCCGCCACCTTCCTGGACGTCACCGACATCGGCGGCGTCCCCGCCGTGGTGGCCGAGACCGTCGAACGGCACGGCCGGATCGACGTGCTGGTCAACGCCGCCGGACGCGGCCTGATCGGCGCGGCCGAGGAGACCGGCGACGCCGAGCTGCGCGACCTGATGGACCTGCACTTCTTCGGCCCCGCCGAGCTGAGCCGCGCCGTGCTGCCGCACATGCGCGCCCAGGGCTCGGGGACCATCGTGCAGATCAGCAGCATGGGCGGCCGCATGTCGTTCGCGGGCGTCCCGGCCTACTCGGCGACCAAGTTCGCCCTGGAGGGCTGGTCCGAGGCGCTGGCCCGCGAGGTCGAGACGTTCGGGATCAGGGTGCTCATCGTCGAGCCCGGCGCGTTCCGCACCGGGTTCGCGGCGGGCGGCACGCTGCGACGCAGCACGCCGATCCCCGCCTACGCCCCGATCGTCGAGCCGGTCTGGCAGGCCAACCTCGACAGCCACGGCGGCCAGCCGGGCGACCCCGCCAAGGCCGCCGCCGCCCTGCTGGCCGTGCTGGAAGCCGACCGGCCGCCGCTGCGCCTGCCGCTGGGCAACGACGCCACCGACGCGATCCTCGCCAACCTGGACGACACCCGCCAGGACGTGCTGGCCTGGGAAAAACTGAGCCGCAGCACCGACTTCGCCTGACAGGCGTGTCCGTCTCCGCCAGGAGAGCGTTCTGGCGTGGGCCATCTGTTTGATCCCCGAGCGTAATCGGTGGCGGTGGCGGTGGCGGTGAAGGGCTCGCTCGTGGGCGGGTAAACGGCTCCACTGAAGATCGCTAAGTTCGGCGGGGGAGGCGGGCGGGCGGCGGGCGCGGGGACACGCTGCGGTCATGCCAAGAAGGTTGATCTGCCTGTTGATGACGTTCGCGCTGATGGCGGGACTGATGCAAGGAACCGGTTCGGCCGCGCCTCCTGCGCCACCCGCGCCCCCGGCGGCCGCGCCGGCGCGGGCCGGTGCGGCGGCGAAGGCGCTACGGGCGCCGGGCGATCTGAAGGTCACCTTCGCGGCGCGCGAGTGCCCCGAGTACACCGACATCATGGCCAACCTGGCGCGGAACGACATCCAGGAGTCGCTCCGCGACCTCGGCAAGGACACCGTCTACACCAGCGGCCAGCCCGTCGACCCCGCCATCGAGGAGCCCAACCACCCCAACTGCGACCCGCTGGTGGGCTGGAAGTTCCAGTGGGGGACCGGCGTCAACGGCAAGAAGGACCTGCTGAGCCTCGTCAGCGGCGCGGGCGCGCAGACGCCGGCGACGAAGGGCTCGACGCCGTTGCTGGACAAGAACGGCGCGCCGACCGGCCGGTCGCTGGCGGGGGCGGTCACCGTCACGCTGAACGACCAGCAGCGGCAGTGGTTGTCGCAGGGACGGCTCTGGGCGCAGGGCGGCACCGTGTCCGACCCGCTGCTGAACGGCGTGTTCGGGCGGGGCACCTACGGGTTCGGCGCGCTGCGCTGCGCGGTCGACAACCTCAACGGCGACAACGTCGAGACCGTGGCGTTCCCGTCGGGCTACACGCACGTGTTCTGCTACTACTACGCGGTGACGCCGCCGCCCGGCGCGGGCAAGATCGTCGTGCGGAAGCGGGTGGAGGGCGGCGGCGACCAGGACCACACCTTCGACTTCAACGGCAACGTCTCCTACAACCCCGGCGGCGCGTTCGACGTGACGGCCGCGCCGGGCAAGCCCGGTGAGGTCGTCTTCAACCGCGGGGAGACCCGCCCGCAGGACGAGCCGTGGGACTTCACCGAGGAGGTGCCGCCCGGCTGGAAGCTGGGCTCGGTCACCTGCGACTCGGCCAACAACAACAGCGGCACCACCGTCAGCGGCGCGCGCGTCGAGGTGACGCTCGCCGCCGGGGACACCGTCACCTGCACCTACGTGGACAAGCGCGTGTTCGCCAACGGCATCTCGGTCTACAAGCGGACCGAGGGCGGCGTCGGCGGCCCGTTCGCCTTCCAGACGACCCCGATCGGCCTCACCGGGCCCGGCTCGGTGACCACCGATGACGAGGACGACCCCAAGCTGGCCGGAGTGGTCGAGAACGCCCCCGCCGGCACCTACACCATCCGGGAGACCCTGCCCGCGCCCACGCGCATGGGCCGGTGGGTTCCGGCGGGGGTCGAG
This sequence comes from Actinomadura hibisca NBRC 15177, assembly GCF_001552635.1. Taxonomy (GTDB): domain Bacteria; phylum Actinomycetota; class Actinomycetes; order Streptosporangiales; family Streptosporangiaceae; genus Spirillospora; species Spirillospora hibisca. Next base: position 47,660 of record NZ_BCRO01000062.1, read on the forward strand.
TGCGTGGACGTGAAACAGAAGACCTCGCCGGTGCGCACCGTCGTCATGCGGACGGCCGCGGTCGAGCACACCGTCACGCTGACCGACAAGCCGGTGAACTGCGTGTTCACCAACAGGTTCGAGCCGACCGGTGAGCTGCGGATCGAGAAGTACACCGTGGGCGGCTACGGCCGCGCCGACTTCCAGGTCCGTTCGACGGTCCCGGAACTGGCCGCCTCCCAACGCGAACGCGGTCCCATCCGGAAGAGCGTGACCACCTCGGCGGGCGACAACCCCGCGGCGACCGCCCTCACCGGCCTTCCGCTGGGCCGCTACTTCGTCACCGAGCTCCGCCGCTCCGACCCGAACGGCACCTGGCGGCTCACGGGCATCGTCTGCGACGGCCGCGCCATCCCGCTCGGATCGGCCACGGCCGGGCTGAACCTCACGGCGAGCTCGCCCAACCACACCTGCCGGTTCACCGACCGGTTCACCCCGCGGGCGCAGCTCCGCCTGGAGAAGCTCATCCGCGACCCGCAGGGAGTGCGCACCGGCGCGGTCGCCATCACCGCGTCCTGCCGGGACGGGCACCGCACCCGCCTGACGGTCAAGCCGGGCCGCTCCGGTCTGGTCCGCCTGGGCAAGCCGCTGATCCTGCCGACGGCGACCACCTGCCGCGTCCAGGAGACGGCCGACGGCGCCCGCGGCCCGGCCAAGGTGACCACGCGTCACCAGGTCGGCGGCGGCAAGGCCCGCTCGGGACGCACGGTCGAGGTCAAGGTCGGCGGCTCCCGCAGCGCGACGGTCCGCTTCACCAACACCTACTGGGCCGCCCTCGGCGTCAGCAAGTGACGCCGACCGCCTGACCCGTGGGCCGCCGGTGCCGGAAGGCACCGGCGGCCCACGGGTCCACCAGAGGACATATGCTGATCCAATCAGTGATTGACAATCGATTGACGAGGTGAGTGCGATGGGGACGTTCGCGGTGACCGGATCCGCCTCGGGCATGGGCGCGGCGACGGCCCGGACGCTCGCGGAGGCCGGGCACGACGTCATCGGCGTGGATCTGCGGGACGCCGACGTCCAGGCCGACCTGGGGTCGGCCGAAGGGCGTGCCCGCGCCGTCGAGGAGGTCCTCGCGCGGTGCGGCGGGCGGCTCGACGGGGTCGCCGCGATCGCCGGGGTCGGGCCGAACATGCCGGACCCCGCCGCCGTCATCTCGATCAACTACTTCGGCCCGGTGGAACTGCTGGCCGGGCTGCGTCCCGCGCTCGCCGCCTCCGGGGCGGGGCGCGCGGTGGTCATCTCCTCCAACTCCGCCAGCACCGTCCCGCTGATCGACGACCGGCTCGCCGCGCTGGCGCTCGGCGGGGACGAGGAGGCGGCCCGGGAGCGCGCCGGGCAGGCCGTGCCGCCGCCGGAGCTCGCCGCGAGCGCGCCGAGCATCACCGCCTACGCGACCTCCAAGCTGGCCCTGGCGCACTGGGTGCGGCGCACCGCCGTCACCCCCGACTGGGCGCGCCGGGGCATCCTGCTCAACGCGATCGCGCCCGGCGCGGTGCTCACCCCGCTGATGACCGGCTCCACCGGCGGCGCGGCCGAACTGGACGCCGACGAGTTCCCGACGCCGATGCCGCTCGGCGTCTTCGGCCAGCCGGAGGACATCGCCTTCTGGGTGCACCAGTTCCTCAAGCCCGAGGCGCGCTTCACCACCGGCGCCGTGCTGTACGTGGACGGCGGCACCGACGCGGCCATGCGCCCCGACGGCTACCCCACCGCCATGACGTTCTGATCTGCCGGAGCGGCCCTGGCTCAGGCCGGGTGCGGGGCCTCTTCCAGCAGGTTCGCGCAGGGCAGGCACGCCGGGACCCGGACCGGGTAGGTCCGGCCCGCGCGGGCGGCCTGCACCGTGACGATGAGCTGGCCGGTGTGCGTGCAGGCGTCGCGGTGCTCGGGGTGGGTGCTCAGGCACAGGCACTGGCAGCCGGTGTCGCGCTGTTCGGGGGTGGTCACGGCGCGATTTTGCCAGCCCCGGCCTCGGAATCGTCGGCGGCGCGCTCGGCGGGCAGCGCCAGATCGTCGACGACGACCGTGGCGTAGGAACCGCGCATGACCACCGCGATCCACAACAGCGGCGCGGCGACCAGCGGGCCTATCCAGCCCGTCCAGGCGAACAGCAGGTTCAGCACGAGGGCGACCGCGACGATCCCCGCCACCGTCACCGCGCCGACGAACGCCGCGCCGGGCAGGCCGGGACCGTGCACCCCGGCGTCGGTCAGGCCGAACTGGTGCAGCAGCCCCATGACGAGCGCCAGCGCTCCCACCGTGACGGCTCCGGTGACGTACAGCGCCACGGCGAGCCCGGAGGTCAGGAAGTCGGCCGCCTGCGTCAGGAGCGGGCCGGGGGCGCGCAGGCGCACGTGGTCCGGGAACGTGGCGTGATCGGCGCGGTCGGTGGACAGGAACCTGCGCCAGTCGTGCACCAGGATCAGCGCCATGGCCAGGCAGGGCAGCAGCACCTGGAGCACCGCCCACCGGATGCGGCCCGCCACCAGGAGCGCCCTGGTCAGCAGGAAGCCCAGCGCCGTCAGGGCGAGTTCGGCACCGGCCAGCTTGAGAAGGTCGTTGCCGGAGATCGTCGCTGAGTGTTGCGCCGTCGCCCACTCTGGATACCGGTGCGCGACGAACAGGCTGGCCGGGACGAACACGAGGGCGCTGTAGAGCATCGCCAGGACGAAGTGCCGACCCGCCGTCGCCCCCTCGGCTTTCGGAGCGCGGCCCAGCGGCGTGTCCGCACCGGGACGCGGCGGACGTTCCGGGCGCTCGGACCATTCGGTGAGCGCGGCCCTACCCGCCCCGCGCAGCTGGTGGGCGGCGGCGAGCGCGATCCCCGCCCCGGCCGCGTACGACCACGGCAGATCCACCAGGACGCCGAGCATGGTGCCTCCAGAGGGCGGTCAGCGGCGGCGTCGCCTGCTGTGCCGCATCGTCGCGTTGACCCGGTGGGTCGCCAGCCGCACCAGCAGGCGTTGCGGCGGCCGTCGCAGCCAGGCGGGCGTGAAGTGGTACAGGTCCGTCCCGGTCCGCAGAACGAGGTCGGCCAGCCGCGCGCGGGTGCGGCCCCACGGAAGCCCGTACTGCTCGCGCAGCGGCGGCGGCAGCAGCGCGGTGGTCACCAGGCGGAACACCCACAGCACCGGGGCCAGCCAGCGCAGCCGCCTCGGCCACAACACCGCGCGGGCCACCTCGCGGGCGGTGTCGGAGACCTCCAGGGAGGCGACCATGCCGTCCACGTAGGCGCGGAAGGACGCCAGGTCGTCCGGTTGCAGGCCGGGCGGGACGTCCAGCACCTCGGCGACGATCCGCGCCTGCCGGCAGTAGTCGTCCGACAGGTCCGGCTCGTCGGCGCCGGGCCGCATGACGTGCCGGTAGACGTGCAGCGCCGAGTCGATGAGGGTCGCGTTCACCCACACCTGGAGTTCGGGGTCGGTGCCCGAGTAGCCCTCGCCCTTGACGCGCCGGTGCAGGCCCCGGACGCGCGCGGAGAACAGCTCCACCTCGTCGGGCGTGCCGAAGGTGACGATGAGCAGGAAGTCGAGGGTGCCGAACAGCCGGGCCAGCGGGCGGCCCGCGAAGTCGCTGTGCTCGGCCACGCCGCGCGCGACCTCGGGATGGGCGAGCTGCATCAGCAGGGCGCGGCCCGCGCCGAGGCCGACCAGCGGTTCGGCGGCGACGCGGCGCAGCACCTCGCGCTCGCCGAGCCGCTCGCGCGGCGGGACGGACGGCGGGACGGGCGGCGGAACGGGGGGAGGGGCGGGAACGGGCGGCACGGCGGCCTCCGGGGCGGCGGTCCTTGTGCGCACGATCCTGCCGCCCTTGTTGGCGAGGCGTCAACAAGGGCGGCGCGGAAAGGCGGCCGCGTTCGGAGAATCTCAATTTCCCGTTCCCCGGGCACGGCGAAGGGGCCGGACGGAAACTCCGTCCGGCCCCCGCGCCGCTGGATGCGGAACCGCCCGAACTAGTGGGCGGCCTCGTACTGCTCGATGACCGTCGCCGGAATGCGGCCGCGCTCGTTGACCTTGATGCCCTGGCGCTTGGCCCATTCCCGGATCTCGGCCGAGCGCTCGCGGTTGCCGGCCGTCCGGGTTCCGGCCTTGGCGGGCCGGGCGCCGGACTTGCGGGCCTTGCGCGCGCTGGAGACGAACGGCTCGAACTCCTTGCGGAGCTTGGCGGCGTTCTGCTTGCTCAGGTCGATCTCATAAGTGATTCCATCGAGGGAGAAGGTGACCGTCTCGTCCGCTTCTCCGCCGTCGATGTCGTCCACGAGAAGGACTTCGACCTTCTGTGCCATGCGGGGACCTTCTTTGCTATGCGTCCGGCTTGGCGTCCGGATGAGCTTCGATGAACGCAGCATAGACCTCATCGGAGATCTTGCCACGTTCGGTGACTTCCACGTTCTCGGCCGCCGCCCATTCCCGGACGTCGGCGTTGGTGTAGCCCTTGAGCTTCACCGCGCTTGAGGTCTTGCGGCCCTTCCGGGCCGCCTTGACCTCGGTGGCGTGCTCGACGAACGTGGCCAGCGACTCCAGCGTCTCCAGCAGGCGCTTGTGGTTGTCGTCGCCCAGATCGATCGTGAACGTGCGCCCCAGGACGTCGAAGTCCCGTTTGGTGACGTCGCTCCCTTCGGAGCCGTCGATGTCGTCTACGCGAATGACCTTCTCGGCCATGTGTGCTGTGACTTCCTTCCCCTTGCCGACGCGGCGACCTTGACCGTAGCGGATTCGGGCCGGTCGTTGGTCCGGTGCGGCCGCACCGGGGGGTTCGGGAGACCGCCGGATGCGCTGTTGTGACCTTCTTCACCTTTTTCGGCCGGTTTTATCGGCGGCCGCCGGGACGGCCGTCGGAGGTCGCAGCAAGGGCCACGTCAAGGGGCGCGGCAAGGGATGCGCCGAAAGGCCCGCCGTCCCTCTCGGGATCGGCGGGCCATTTCGCCGCGGGGTTCACCGGGCGGTGCGGCGGCGGCCGCCTCCGCCGAGCAGTCGGCCGAGGACCCGGAACGGCAGGGTGATGACGTTGACGAGGGTGGAGATGATCGCGTTCAGCGCGGAGCTGATGCGGCGCATGTCGGTCGTCCTTTCTCTGGGCGAACGACGACCGTTATTCCCTCACCAATGGCGCTAAACGGATTCTCCCGGTGCCGCGTAAGTGCGCGGGCGGAACGGGAGTTCCGGCTTTACGCGTCCGGGCGCACTTGCGAGGGGCGGGGCCGCCGTCCGGAGGGGCCCGGGTGGGGGAGGCACTTCTCCGGCCGGTCATAGATCCGATCTCTTCTCGCCTCGGAGTGCGGTCCGTGCGGGGTGTGCCGGTGCTGTACGCCTGAAAATCCCTGGTCCGCGGTTGATCGTCCCGGGTGCGTCCTGCTAGACATGGGACCCAAGTCATCCGATGTATCAAGGGAGTGCCGTGTGAAGCTGCTGCGAGTGGGCGCGGCGGGCGCCGAACGTCCCGCCGTGCTGGACCAGGCCGGGCGGGTCCGCGACCTGGGCGGCGTCGTGCGGGACGTCGACGGCGCGTTCCTGGCCGGGGACGGCGTCGAGCGGGCCCGCGCGGCGCTGGCCGCCGGGGACCTGCCGGTCGTCGGGGACGGGACGCGGACCGGCCCGCCCCTCGCCCGCCCCGGGAAGATCGTGTGCGTCGGGCTGAACTACCGCGACCACGCCGCCGAGACCGGCGCGGAGATCCCGGCCGAGCCGGTGGTGTTCATGAAGGCGCCCAACACCGTCGTCGGCCCGTACGACGAGGTGCTGGTGCCGCGCGGCGGCGTCAAGACCGACTGGGAGGTGGAGCTGGCCGTGGTCATCGGCCGCACCGCCCGCTACCTGGACGACGACGCGGCCGCGCTGGCCTGCGTCGCCGGGTACACGATCTCCAACGACGTCTCCGAGCGCGCGTTCCAGCTGGAGCGCGGCGGCCAGTGGGACAAGGGCAAGTCCTGCGAGACCTTCAACCCGCTCGGCCCGTGGCTGGTCACCGCCGACGAGGTGCCCGACCCGCAGGCGCTCGGCCTGCGCCTGTCGGTGGACGGCGTGCGCCGCCAGGACGGCCACACCCGGGACATGGTGTTCGGCGTCGCCGAGATCGTCCGCTACCTCAGCCACTTCATGGTGCTGGAGCCCGGCGACGTCATCAACACCGGCACCCCGGCGGGCGTCGCGCTCGGCCTGCCCGATACGCCCTACCTGCGCGGCGGCGAGGTCATGGAACTGGAGATCGACGGCCTGGGCGCCCAGCGGCAGACCGTGGGCCGGGCATGACGGGCGCGCCGGTCATGACGGGCGTCCCGGTCATCACCCGGCTGGACACCCGCGACGTGCGCTTCCCCACCTCGCGCGAGCTGGACGGCTCGGACGCCATGAACCCCGACCCCGACTACTCGGCGGCGTACGTGGTGATCCGCACCGACGATCCCGGCGGGCACCAGGGCCACGGCTTCGCCTTCACCATCGGCCGCGGCAACGACGTCCAGACCGCCGCGATCCGCGCGCTGGCCCCCTACCTGGAGGGCCGCCCCCTGGACGCGGTGCTGGACGACCTCGGCGGCTTCTGGCGCACGCTGGTGCACGACTCGCAGCTGCGCTGGCTCGGCCCCGAGAAGGGCGTGGTGCACATGGCGGTCGCCGCCGTGGTCAACGCGCTGTGGGACCTGAAGGCCAAGCGCGCCGGGCTGCCGCTGTGGCGGCTGCTGGCGGGCCTCACCCCCGAGCAGCTGGTCGACCTGGTCGACTTCCGCTACCTCAGCGACGCCCTCACCCGCGAGGAGGCGCTGGAGATCCTGCGCCGCGCCGAGCCCGGCCGCGCCGCGCGGATCGCCGAGCTGGAGGCCGACGGCTACCCCGCCTACACCACCACGCCCGGCTGGCTCGGCTACGACGACGCCAAGCTGGCCCGGCTGTGCCGCGAGGCGGTCGCCGACGGCTTCGCGCAGATCAAGCTGAAGGTCGGCGCGGACCTCGCCGACGACGTGCGGCGGATGCGCGTCGCCCGCGAGGCGTGCGGCCCGGACGTCCGGATCGCGGTGGACGCCAACCAGCGGTGGGACGTGGCCGACGCGATCGCCTGGGTGCGCGAGCTGGCCCCGTTCGACCCCTGGTGGGTGGAGGAGCCGACCAGCCCCGACGACGTGCTCGGGCACGCCGCCATCGCGCGCGGCATCGCGCCGGTCAAGGTCGCCACCGGCGAGCACGTGCAGAACCGCGTCGTGTTCAAGCAGCTCCTCCAGGCCGGCGCGCTCGGCTACCTCCAGATCGACGCCGCGCGCGTGGCGGGCGTCAACGAGAACGTCGCGATCCTGCTGCTGGCCGCCAAGTTCGGCGTGCCGGTCTGCCCGCACGCGGGCGGCGTCGGGCTGTGCGAGCTGGTGCAGCACCTGTCGATGTTCGACTACGCCGCGGTCAGCGCCCGCCTGGACGACCGCGTCATCGAGTACGTGGACCACCTGCACGAGCACTTCGCCGACCCGGTCGTGATCCGCGACGGCCGCTACCGCGCGCCGACCGCGCCCGGCTTCGGCGCGACGATGTTGCCCGCCTCGCTGGAGGCGTACGCCTACCCGGAGGGAAGTGCCTGGAATGAGTGACCTCACCGGGCTGTCGGCGCTGGTGACCGGCGGCGCGTCCGGCATCGGGCTGGCCACCGCCGAACTGCTGGCCGCGCGCGGCGCCCGCGTCGCCTGCCTAGACCTCGCGCCGGACGGCCTGCCCGCCCCGCTGCTGGGCGTCGCCGCCGACGTCACCGACGACGCGTCGGTGCGGGCGGCGGTGGCGCGGGCCGCCGGGGAGTTCGGCGGGCTGGACGTGCTGGTCAACAACGCCGGGATCGGCGCGCAGGGCACCGTCGAGGACAACGGCGACGCCGAGTGGCACCGCGTCCTCGACGTCAACGTGCTGGGCATCGTGCGCGCCAGCCGCGCCGCGCTGCCGCACCTGCGCGGCTCGGCGCACGCCGCGATCGTCAACACCTGCTCGATCGCGGCGTGGGCGGGACTGCCGCGGCGCGCGCTGTACAGCGCGTCCAAGGGCGCGGTGCAGGCGCTGACGCTGGCGATGGCCGCCGACCACGTCCGCGAGGGCGTGCGCGTCAACTGCGTCAACCCCGGCACCGCCGACACGCCCTGGGTCGGCCGCCTGCTGGACGCCGCCGCCGATCCCGAGGCCGAACGCGCCGCGCTGCGCGCCCGCCAGCCGTTGGGCCGCCTGGTGAGCGCCGCCGAGGTCGCGGCCGCGATCGCCTACCTGGCCTCGCCCGCCGCGGCCTCGACGACCGGTACCGTCCTCGCGGTGGACGGCGGCATGCACGGGCTGCGGCTGCGGCAGGAGGGCTGAGACATGGACCGGATCGCACTGCGCACCCGCCTCAGGCCGGGCAGGGAGGCCGACTACGACCGCGTCCACGCGACGATCCCCGACGACCTGGACGCCGCGCTGCGCGAGGCGGGCGTCCACTCCTGGCGCATCTGGCGCGACGGCCGCGACCTGTTCCACGTGGTGGAGGTCGAGGACTACCAACGGATGCGCGACCACCTGCGCGACCACCCGGCGAACGTGCCGTGGCAGGCGGCGATGGCCGAGCTGCTGGAGGTCGAGGACGACTACTCCGGCGGCGACACCGGCGTCCCGCTCGTGTGGGAGCTGCCGTGAGCGGCCCCGCCCGGCTCGACTACGGCGCGCTGGGGTTCGGCGCGGCGGCCATCGGCAACCTGTACACGGCGGTGTCGGACCAGGACGCCGCCGAGGCGGTGCACGCCGCCCGCGAGGCGGGCGTCCGCTACTTCGACACCGCCCCGCACTACGGGCTGGGCCTGTCGGAACGGCGGCTGGGCGCGGCGCTGCGCGACTGCCCGCGCGACTCCTACGTGCTGTCCACCAAGGTCGGCCGGGTGCTGGTGCCGTCCGATGCGGGCGGCCGCGACGAGGGCTTCGACGTGCCCGCCACGCACCGCCGCGTGATCGACTACTCGGCGGACGGGGTGCGGCGCTCGCTGGCCGACAGCCTGGAGCGGCTCGGCCTGGACCGGGTGGACCTGGTGCTGATCCACGACCCCGAGGAGGGGCCGGAGGCCGCCGCCGACCAGGCGTACCCGGCGCTGCGCGAGCTGCGCGACCAGGGCGTCATCGGGGCGATCGGAGCCGGGTCCAAGTCCTGGGAGGTGCTCGCCGACCTGGTGCGCCGCACCGAGCTGGACATGGTCATGCCGGCCGGGCGCTACACGCTGCTGGAGCAGCCCGCGCTCGCCGGACTCTTCCCGCTGTGCGCCGAGCGCGGCACCGAGGTGATCGCCGCCGGGGTCTTCAACAGCGGGCTGCTCGCGACCGACGAGCCCGCCGCCGACGCGTTCTACGACTACGAGGCCGCGCCGCCGGAGCTGGTGGAGCGGGCGCGGCGGACCGCGGCCGTCGCGCGGCGGCACGGGGTGACGCTGCCGCAGGCGGCGCTGGCGTTCCCCGCGACGCACCCGGTGGTGGCGGGGATCGTCGTGGGGGCGCGGACGGCCGCCGAGGTCCGGCGCAACGCCGAGCTGATGGCGCGCCCGGTGCCCGGCGCGTTGTGGGCGGAACTGGCCGCCGAGGGCCTGCTGGGCCCCGAGGTGCCGCTGCCCGGCGAGTGACACGCGAAAGCGCGGCGGTGCCCTCCCGGCGCCGCCGCGCTTCCCCGTCCGGTCACAGGTCCGGTCACAGGTCCGGCTACAACGCCCGCTTGAGCCATTCCTCGACGCCCGCCACGTGCACGGTCGCCCAGGCGTGGGCGACGTCCGGGCGGCGGCTCGCGATGGCCTCGTAGATGGCGCGGTGCTGGGTGTGGGTGGCCTCCACGGCGCTCTCCTGCGTCAGGCCGCGCCAGACGCGGGCGCGCTTGGTCGGCCCGGACAGGCTGTCCAGCAGCGAGCACAACACCGGGTTGCCCGAGCCCGCCGCGATGCGGCCGTGGAACCGGAGGTCGTTGGCCACCAGGTCGTCGATCGTCGGCTCGGCGGCCAGCGCCTCCAGGATCTCGCGCAGCTCGGCGATGTCGCCGTCGGTCATGCGCTCGGCGGCCAGCGCGGTCGCGGCGGGCTCCAGGATGCGGCGCACCTGGAGGAAGTGCAGCACCGAGTCGTCGCTGTGGAACTCGGCCACGAACGAGACCGCGTCCAGCAGCAGGCCCGGCTCCAGGCTGGTGACGTAGGTGCCGTCGCCCTGCCGCACGTCCAGCACGTTGATCAGGGCGAGCGCCTTGACCGCCTCGCGCATCGAGCTGCGCGACAGGCCGAGCCGCCCGGCGAGGTCGGCCTCGCGCGGCAGCCGGTCGCCGGGCCGCAGCTCACCGGAGACGATCATCTGCTTGATCTTGCTGATCGCCTCGTCGGTGACGGCCATGGCGCGGCTCCTTGTCGTCGGTGGGGACCAGCATCGTCGCAGAATGGCGGTGGGGTCAAATCAAACATCGGATCAATCGACCCGACTTTCCGAGAGGACCAGGAGTTTTCGCAGGATCTATCCATCTCTATGGCAGATTGATCGGATGAAAGGTTGACAGCGGGCCGCGGGAACGATCGGATGGGGCCCGTCATCCGATCCTCGAGACGGCGGAGTGATCCGTGCGCATCGCGCTGTTCCTGACCTGCGTCAACGACACCATGTTCCCCGGCACCGGCAAGGCCGTGGTGAAGCTGCTGCGCAGGCTCGGCCACACCGTGGTCTTCCCCGAGGAGCAGACGTGCTGCGGGCAGATGCACCTCAACAGCGGCTACCGGCGCGAGTGCGAGCCGCTGGTGCGGTCGTTCGCCGCGACCTTCGCCGGCTTCGACGCGGTGGTCGTCCCCTCCGCCTCCTGCGCGGGCATGATCCGGGAACTGCACCCGGAGGTGGTGCCGGGCCTGGCCGCGCCGCCGGTGCACGAGCTGACCGAGCTGCTGGTGGACGTCCTGGGCGTGGAGGACGTCGGCGCCTACTTCCCGCACACCGTCACCTACCACCCGACCTGCCACTCGTTGCGGATGCTGGGCCTGGGCGACCGGCCGACGCGGCTGCTGCGGGCGGTGCGCGGCCTGGAACTGCTGGAGCTGCCGGGCGCGGAGGAGTGTTGCGGGTTCGGCGGCACGTTCGCGATGAAGAACGCGGGCGTCTCGGCCGCGATGGGCGCGGACAAGGCCGCCAACGTGCGGCGGACGGGCGCGGCGGTGCTGGCGGCCGCCGACAACTCGTGCCTGGTGCACCTGGGCGGCGGCCTGTCGCGCGACGGCGCGCCCGTGCGGGTGATGCACCTGGCGGAGATCCTGGCGAGCACCGAGGAGGACCCGGCGTGAGCGGCGAACGCACCGACGTCGTGTGGCTGGGCAGTCCGGCCTTCCCGAAGGCGGCCGAGAAGGCCCTGGCCGACGACCGGCTGCGGGGCAACCTGCGCAACGCGACCACCACCATCCGGGGCAAGCGCGCCAGGGTCGTGGGGGAGCGGCCCGACTGGGCCGAGCTGCGCGACGCCGGGGCCGCGATCAAGGACGCCACGCTGGCGGACCTGGCCGGTCACCTGGAACGCCTGGAGGCCGAGGTGACGGCGGCGGGCGGCACGGTGCACTGGGCGCGCGACGCCGCCGAGGCCAACCGGATCGTGACCGGCCTGGTGAAGGCCACGGGCGAGACCGAGGTCGTCAAGGTCAAGTCGATGGCGACCCAGGAGATCGGCCTGAACGAGGCCCTCGCCGCCGAGGGCGTCACCGCCCACGAGACCGACCTCGCCGAACTGATCGTCCAGCTCGCCGACGACCGGCCCTCGCACATCCTGGTCCCGGCCATCCACCGCAACCGCGCCGAGATCCGCGAGCTGTTCGCGCGGCAGGTGCCGGGCGCGCCCGCCGACCTGACCGACGACCCCGCCGCGCTGGCCGAGGTCGCCCGCCGCTACCTGCGCGAACGGTTCCTGGCCGCCAGGGTCGCGATCTCCGGCGCGAACTTCATGGTCGCCGAGACCGGCACCCTGGTCGTGCTGGAGTCGGAGGGCAACGGCCGCATGTGCCTGACGCTGCCCGAGACGCTGATCTCGGTGGTGGGCATCGAGAAGACGATCCCCACCTGGCGCGACCTGGAGGTCTTCCTCCAGCTCCTGCCGCGCTCCTCCACGGGCGAGCGCATGAACCCCTACACCACCGTCTGGACGGGCGTGACCCCCGGCGACGGCCCGCAGGACTTCCACCTCGTCCTGCTGGACAACGGCCGCACCGAGGCGCTCGCGGACGAGATCGGCCGCTCGGCCCTGCGCTGCATCCGCTGCTCGGCGTGCCTGAACGTGTGCCCGGTCTACGAGCGCACCGGCGGCCACGCCTACGGCTCGGTGTACCCGGGCCCGATCGGCGCGATCCTGACGCCGCAACTGCGCCCGGACGAGGAGGTGTCGGCCAGCCTGCCGTTCGCCTCCAGCCTGTGCGGAGCGTGCTACGAGGTCTGCCCGGTGAAGATCGACATTCCCAGGGCCCTGATCCACCTGCGCGAGAAGGCGGTGGACGCCAAACGGGGCCACCCGAGCGCCGAACGCGCCGCGATGAAACTGGCGGCCTGGACCCTGGGCAACCCCCGCCGCCTGTCGGCCGCCCAGAACGTGGCGTCCCTGACCGCCCGCCTGCCCCTGGGCCGCCCGTCCCGAACGTGGCCGGGCCGCCGCCGGATCAAGCGCCTGCCGGGCCCCGGCCGCGCCTGGTCGCGCACCCGCGACGTCCCGTCCCCGCCCCCGCAGAGCTTCCGCCGCTGGTGGCGCGAAGAGGGAGAAGAACAGTGAACGCCCGCGACGAGATCCTGTCCCGCGTCCGGAAGGCGACGGCAGGCGTCCAAGCCCCCGAGATCCCCCGCGCCTACGCCCAGACGAGCCCCACGCCAGACCTCCTAACCCTCTTCGCCGAACGGGTGGCCGACTACCGCGCGATCGTGCACCAGGTCCCGGCGACCGACCTGGCAACCACAGTCCGCCAAGTCCTGGCGGTCCGCAACGCCACCCGGATAGCGGTCCCCGACGGCCTCCCGCCCGGCTGGACGACCGGCGTCACCGCCCTGAGCGACACCCCGCCCCTGACCCCGGCCGACCTGAAGGACTGCGACGGCGTCATCACGACCTGCGCGGTGGCCGTCGCCGAGACCGGCACGATCGTGCTGGACGCGGGCCCCGGCCAGGGCCGCCGCGCCCTGAGCCTGGTGCCCGACTACCACCTGTGCGTGGTGGACGCCGCGAAGATCGCGGGCACGGTCCCCGAAGCGACGGCCCGCCTGGACCCGCGCCGCCCCCAGACGTGGATCAGCGGCCCCTCGGCGACGAGCGACATCGAACTGCACCGCGTGGAAGGCGTCCACGGCCCCCGAACCCTGGAAGTCATCATCGCCACCTGATCCGCCCCGCCGCCCGGGGCGTCGGCGACAATGGGGCAGATGAGAGCAGTGGTGTTGTCGGACACGCACGCGCCCCGGCGTTGGAAGTCCTGCCCGCCGGAGGTCGCGCGGCATCTGCGCGATGCCGACGTGATCCTGCACACGGGCGACGTGTGCACCGCCGACGTCCTGGACGAGCTGGCGCAGTACGCGCCCGTCCACGCCGTGCTCGGCAACAACGACGGGCCCGACGTCGCCGCCTGGGGCGCGCCCGAGCGGCTCGAACTGGAACTCGCCGGGCTCAAGGTCGCCATGGTCCACGACAGCGGCCAGGCCAAGGGCCGCCTCGCGCGCATGGGGCGCTGGTTCCCCGACGCCGACCTGGTCGTGTTCGGCCACTCCCACATTCCCTGGGACGAGTCCGGCGACGGCCTGCGCATCCTCAACCCCGGCTCGCCCACCGACCGCCGCCGCCAGCCGCACGGCACCATCGCCCTGCTCGACGTCGCGGACGGCGCGCTGGCCCGCGCGGAGATCGTTCCGGTGACCTGACCGCCCGAACCGGCGCGTGCGACCATAGCCCGGATGGGCGACCTCGCCATGGCCTGGCTCCGGCACCGCCTGGACGGTGCCGGAGGCTAGTCACCCGATCCGCTCGTAGTGCTCCTCAGAAGTGCCCAGCAGGACCCGGGAGGCGTGCGCGCGCTTGAAGTACAGGTGCGCGTCGTGCTCCCAGGTGAACCCGATGCCACCGTGGATCTGGACGCACTCGGTCGCCACCCGCACGAACGCGTCGCCGCAGTACGCCTTGGCCGTACTCGCCGCCTCCGCCCCCGGTTCGGCGCACGCCCACGCGGCCAGGGACGCGGCGGCCTCCACGTCCACCAGCAGCTCCGCGCACGCGTGCTTGACCGCCTGGTAGGCCCCGATCGGACGGCCGAACTGCTCGCGCACCTTGGCGTACTCCACCGCCATCTCCATCGCCCGCCGCGCCCCGCCCGCCATCTCCGCCGCGAGCGCCGCGAGCCCGGGGACGGGGGAGGGGACGCCGCCGATCCGCCGCGCCTCGGTGCCGTCGAAGGTCAGCGAGGCCAGCGGACGTGTCGCGTCCAGCGACTCCAGCCGGATACGCCGCGCGTCCTCGGCCACGTACAGGCCGTCCCCGGCGACGACCAGCAGCAGACCGGCGGTCGCGCCGTCCAGCACCGGAGCCGCCGTCCCCGACAACCGCCCGCCCGCCACCCGTACATCGCCGCTGACCAGCGTGCCGGTCGTTTCGCCTGACGCCAGCCGGGGCAGCCACGTCTTGCGCGCGTCCTCGTCATCGCACCCCAGCAGCGCGTAGGTGGCCAGCACGGCGCTCGACAGGAACGGCAGCCCCGCCAGCGCCCGCCCCAATTCCATCTGCACGTCGCCGACCTCGGCCAGCGTCTGCCCGGCCCCGCCGTACTCCTCGGGCACCGCCAGCCCCGCCAAGCCCAGCTCCCCGGCGAACCGCCGCCACAACGCCGGGTCGTAGCCCGCGCCCAGCCGCTCGCGGACCGCGCTCATCGGCAGGGTGTCGGCGCAGAACGCGCGGACCAGTGCACGCAGCTCGTTCATCGCGGGTCCCTCGGCAGTCCCAGGTGGCGTTCGGCCAGGATGGAGCGCTGGATCTCGTCGGTGCCCCCGGCGATGCGCAGCGCGGGGGAGCCGAGCACGAACTCGGTCCACGCGTAGCCGTCGCCGGTGTCGGCGGCCAGCGCCGGGCCCAGCACCGCCGAGGCGGTCTCGACGGCCTGCGCCACCGCCCGGTTGACCAGCAGCTTGGAGATCGACGCGGCCGCCGCCGGGTCGAGGTCGGCGCGCTGCCCGGTCAGCCGCGCCGCCGCCAGCGCCGCGCGGAGCCGCCCGAGCCGTCGCAGAATCGCCGGGTCGCCCGCCAGACCGCGCCGCCGGGCCTGCTCGGCCAGGCGCTCGACGAGGTCGGGCGGCACGGCGTCCACCGCGCCGCCCAGCGCCGCGCGCTCGCTGGACAGGCTCGTGATGGCCGCTTTCCAGCCGCCGTTCAGCGGGCCGATGCGGTCGGCGTCGGGCACCCGCACCCCGGTCAGGAACACCTCGTTGAACGACGCGCCGCCGGTCATCTGCCGCAGCGGCCGCACCTCCACGCCCGGCGCGCGCATGTCCACCAGCATCAGCGTCAGCCCCGCGTGCTTGGGCGCGTCCGGATCGGTGCGCACCAGCGCCTCGCCGAGGTCGGCGTGGTGCGCGCCCGAACTCCACACCTTCTGCCCGGTGACGATCCAGTCCTCGCCCTCGCGCACCGCGCGCGTGCGCACGGCCGCGAGATCCGAACCTGCGTCCGGCTCGGAGAACAGCTGGCAGGCGGTCAGCTCACCGCGCAACAGCCGAGGCAGGTAGCGCGCCTTCAGCTCCGCCGAACCATGCTCCCGGATGGCGGGCGCGACGATGTGCAGCCCGACCAGCAGCGGTTGCAGATCGGGCACCTCGTACTCGGCCAGCAGCGCCGCGAACTCCCGCGCGCGCTCGCCGTCCAGCTCGGCGAACCCGGCGTCGTACAGCAGCGCCTGCCAACGCTTGGCCGCGCGCAGCGTCTCGGCTTCCCGAGCGGAATCGATCTCCTCCAGCAGCGCGACCCGGTCGGTGGCCGAACGCGGCGCGCGCGGCGGCAGGTGCGCGTCCAGGAACGTCCGCGCCGCCCGGACGAACGCCTCCGTCACGGCTCCAGCCCCGCGATCCGCAACGCCATGCGCTTCGCGGCGGCCATGTCGTAGTGCTTGGCCGACACCATGCGCTGCGCGTACAGGCCGCCGCCCGACTGGAGCATCGTCACGTGCTGCCAGCCGCCGAAGGTGTCGGCGGTGTAGTCGCGGATGGCGTGGAACAGCCGCATCCGGTACTCGGCGTCCACGCCGTCCATCGTGCGCATGTACTTGCGGACGTAGTCGCCGGTCTCAGCGCTGTCGAGGTCGCCGGGGCCGGGCGCGGTGAGGATCGCGCCGCCGCCGATGTCGTGCAGGTGCCGCACCATGCGGCTGAACTCGGCCGCGCCGAAGTGCTTGGCGGCGTTGGTGTACAGCTCGGAGGGGAACATCCAGCCCTCCGGGCTCTTCTCGGCGGTGGAGATCGCCGCCTCCAGCCCGGCCCGCACCAGCGTCGCGTACATGATCATCTCGCTGATCTTCTCCCGGACGTGCGAGACGCGCTCCAGCCCGTTGGCCTCCGCGATGAGCTGCGCGAACCCGGCCAGGATGTCGCCGATCTCGGCCAGGTGGGCGGTGCCGCCGAGCCGCTCCCACAGGCCCAGCGCGTGCGCGAACGTCGCCGAGTGCGCGGTCTCCCCGGCGAGGAACACCCGCTCGTTCGGCACGAACACGTCGTCGAAGACGATGAACCCCTCGGGCATGTTGTGGTGGCTGGAGTGCGGCCAGTACCGCTCGTCCTCGCCGGTGGCCGCGCCGCGCGGCGCGTACGTCGTGTTGATGATCGTGACGCCGGGCGCGTTGGCCGGGACCGCGCACGCCACCGCCCAGTCCTCCTCGCCGGGCTTCATCCGCTTGGTCGGCATCACCACCAGCTCGTGCGAGGTGGCCGCCGCCGTGATGTGCAGCTTCGCGCCCCGGATCACGATGCCGTCCGGCCGCCGCTCGACGATCCGGGTGTACAGGTCCGGGTCGTCCTGCTGCGACGGCGACAACTTGCGATGCCCCTTGGCGTCGGTGATGGCCTGGACGCCGCGCACGTCCTCGCGCTTGCACCACTCGTAGTACGCCTCGACGCGCGCGGCGTACTCGGGATGGTCGGCGCGCATCCGGGCGGCGGCCGTCAGCAGCGCCTGGAGGCCCTGCGCGGTCGTCACCGTCGTCATGTCCCAGGTCAGCAGCTCGTGCAGCTGGGTGCGCAGGTCCTCGGGCGAGGTCGGGAAGGTGAACCACGGCCCGACCGCGTCCGGCTCGGGCCGGTGGTGGCGGTCGTACCCGGCCGCGACCTCGGCGACGCCCGCCGCCAGCAGCGGCTCGGCCTCCAGGTCGGTCACCTTGCGGCCGTCCAGGAACAGCCGCCGCCCGTCGCGCAACGACTCCCGGTACTGGGCTCCGGTCTTCACACGTGCCTCCCGCTGCCTCGCCGATATTTGTGAAAGTAACGTCACAATTAGGTCTGGGCAAGGGGAGTCTCCAGGGTTACGGTCGCGGCGTGGAGCAGAGCTACTCGTTCGCGACCAGGCTGCGCGCCGAAGCCGCCGCGCGCCCCGACGCCCCCGCCCTCACCACCGCCGAAGGCGCCTTCACCTACGCCGAGCTGGACGCCCTCGCCGACGGCGCGGCGCACTCGCTGCGCGACCACGGCGTCGGGCCCGGCGACCGCGTCGCCTACCTAGGTCCCAACGCCGCCGCGTTCGCCGCCGTCCTGTACGGGGCCTCGCGGCTGCGCGCCGCGTCGGTCGGCCTCAACTGGCGGCTCCCGGCGCGCGAGCTGGCCGCCGTCCTGGCCGACGCGCGCCCCGCCGTCCTCATCGCCGCGCCCGAGCACGCGAGCCTGGCCTACGACGCCTTCCTCGCGGCGGCCGATCCCGCGATCAGGCTGGTCACCGCTGACGACTGGCCCGCCGCCGTCCCCGCCGAGCCGATCGACCTGACGCCCGAGCCCGGCGACCTGGCGATGCTCTGCTACACCTCCGGCACCACCGGCGCGCCCAAGGGCGTCATCGCCACCAACGAGGCGATCTACGACCACCTGCGGCGGCCCGGCGCCTACCCCTACGTGGACCGCGACTCCGTCCTGCTCAACTGCGCCCCCGTCTTCCACGCCGCCGGAGCGGGCTGGGTGTGGGTGCCCGGCTTCCACGGGGCCCACCTGGTCCTGCTGGCCCAGGCCGACCCCGACACGATCCTCACCGCGCTCGCCGAGCACCGCGTCACCGCCGCGCTGCTGGTCCCGGCGGTGCTCGGCTTCCTGCTCGACCACCCCGCCATCCCCGCGCTGCCCGACCTCCGCACGATCGTCTACGGGGCCTCGCCGATCACCGAGACGGTGCTGCGCCGCGCCATGGCCGCCTTCCCGTCCGCCGGGTTCGTGCAGGTCTACGGCATGACCGAGACGACCGGCCCCGTCACCCGCCTCGACGAGGCCGAGCACCGCGAGGGCACGCGCCTCCGCTCGGCGGGCCGTCCCTACGACGGCGTCGAGCTGCGCGTGGTCGAGCCTGGCGGCGACGCCGAGCTGCCGCCCGGCGCGCCCGGCGAGATCCAGGTCCGCGCCGACCAGACCACCCCCGGCTACTGGCACGACGAGGCCGCCACCGCCGAGCTGCTGCGGCCGGGCGGCTGGTTGCGCACCGGCGACGCCGGGTTCGTGGACGCGGCCGGGTACCTGCACCTGACCGACCGGATCAAGGACATGATCGTGACGGGCGGCGAGAACGTCTACGCGGGCGAGGTCGAGAACGTGCTGGCCGCCTGCCCCGGCGTCCGCGACGTGTGCGTGGTCGGCGTCCCCGACCCCAGGTGGGGCGAGACCGTCAAGGCCGTGGTGGTCGGCGAGACCACCGCCGCCGACGTGATCGCCTACGCGCGCGGCCACCTCGCCCACTACAAGGCCCCCACCTCGGTGGACTTCGTCGCCGAGCTGCCCCGCAACCCCTCCGGCAAGATCCTGCGGCGGCTGGTGCGCGAGCCGTACTGGGATGATGAGCCGCGCTATGTCACTTGATACCCCTGCAGCGCCGCCCGCCCCGCCCAGCCCCAAGGGCCGCGCGACCCGCGCCGCGTTCGAGGACGCCGCCCGCCGCCTGATCGCCGAGCGCGGCTTCCTGCGCATCACCGTCCAGGACATCGCGGCCGCCGCGGGCAAGTCCACCGCCGCCTTCTACCGCTACTTCGACAACAAGGAGCACCTGCTCGCCGCGCTCGCCGACGGCTTCTCCCACGAGGTCCTGCTGCACTCGCCCGACGCGCCCGACGGCAGCCCCGCCTTCTTCGACCGCGCCGCCCGCGCCTACTGGGACGCCTACAAGGAGCACCTCGGCGTGCTGGTCGGGGTGTTCCAGCTCGCCATGGTGGACGAGGAGTTCGCCGAACGCTGGCGGCGCAGCCGGCAGATCGGCGTGCGCATCATCGAGAAGACCGTCCGGCAGGCCCAGGACGACGGGCACGCCGCCGGACTCGACCCCGCGCTGACCGCCTCCGCCATCGCGGCGATGTTCGAGCACTTCTGCTTCGTGTGGCTGGCGCAGGGCGGCGACGGCCCCGGCACCGCCATCACCGACGACCGGGCCGTCGCGACCCTGGCGGCGCTGTGGCGGCGCGGCCTCTACGGAGAGGATCGGCCATGACCGACCGTGTCACCGTGCGCGTCGAGGACGGCGTCGCCGACGTGCGCCTCAACCGGCCCGACAAGCTCAACGCCCTGGACATGGCGACGTTCGAGGGCCTCGCCGAGACCGGCGACGCGCTGGCCGCCGACCCCGCCGTGCGCGCGGTCGTGCTGTCGGGGGAGGGCCGGTCGTTCTGCGCGGGCCTGGACTTCGCCAACTTCGCCGCGATGGCGGGCGACGCCACCGCCGAGACGGGCGGCGACCGGCTCCGGCGGCTGATGGCCGACGTCCTCGAACGCGAGCCCGGCCGCATCACCAACCTCGGCCAGCAGGCCGTGCACGTCTGGCGCGAGCTGCCGCAGCCGGTGATCGCCGCCGTCCGAGGCCACGCCCTGGGCGGCGGCCTCCAGATCGCCCTCGGCGCGGACCTGCGCGTCGTCGCGCCCGACGCGGTGTTGTCGGTGCTGGAGATCCGCTGGGGCCTGGTCCCCGACATGACCGGCACCGCCGCCCTGGTCCGCCTGGTCGGCGAGGACGTGGCCAAGGAGCTGACCTTCACCGGCCGCCGGGTCACCGGGGAGGAGGCCGTGCGCCTCGGCCTGGCCACCCGCACCGCCGCCGACCCGCTCGCCGCCGCGCTGGAGCTGGCCCGCGAGATCGCCGCCAACAGCCCCGACGCGGTCCGCGCCGCCAAACGCCTGCTCAACCGCGCCGCCGACGGGGGCGACCTCGCCGGGCAGTTCCTGGCCGAGTCCCAGGCTCTGGCCGAACTGCGCGGCTCGCCCAACCAGACCGAGGCCGTCCGCGCCTACTTCGCCAAGCGGACGCCTGCCTTCACCGACCCCGCCTGACTACTCGACGGCGTACATCCGGATGGCGATCACGTCGTCCTCGTCATGCGCCAGGCCCACGAACACCGTCTCGGCGAGCCAGCGGTGTGCCGGAGCATCGGTGCGGAAGACCGGCGAGGTGCGGAAGTACAACCCCGGCGACGCCACCGCCAGACCGCCGTCGTCCTGGCCGGGACTGCCGGGCGAGGGCCGGTAGAAGCCGCGGTTGACGATGTCGATCACCGCGCCGTCCTCGGCCTGGATGAGGTAGCGGGCGTACAGGCGGCAGACCTCGTCGTTGGTGCCGCTCCAGTCGCCGCCGCCCGCCAGCACGGTGCCGCGCAGCCGCGGCCCTTCGACGGTGCCGCCGACGATGGGCGTGAACTCGGTGACCTCGCCGCGCCGCGCGATGCCCAGCGGCTCGGTGACCCGGGCGCGGATCTCGAAGGCGAACGTCAGGGCGGGGGAGAAGGACGTCATCGGGGCCTCCACGGGACGGGGGATGCGCAGGAGGCTACGTGATGCAACAGCGATGTACAACAGTGTTGCATCAACATTCCGCCGATCCCGCCTGCAGGCCCGACCAGGGCGAACGACTACATTTCACCCGGAACAGGTCACGGGACGCGCGCCGTCCCCCTCCGGCGACGCGCAGGACCAGGTGGAAGTCGACACATCAGGACAGCAAGCCCGGCACCCCCACCTGCTGATCCGCGCGATCCCGCCCGTCCCGCCCCTGGCGATCAGACCTTGGACGAAGCTCCGAACCGCTCCCTGAAAGGCCGCCGTTTCTTCGGCGACCCGTCCAATGGAAAGCGGCCGCCGACTCCAGGTCTACTTGCCGGACAACCGCACATGTCATTTACCTACCTGAAAGGCAAGGCAGGCATGTCTGACGAAACTCCCCGCGTCCACCCCGTGGACGAAGTCCTGCCCCTACCCCGGCTGGCCCTCTACGGCTTCCAGCACGTCCTGGCGTTCTACGCCGGTGCCGTCATCGTGCCGATCCTGGTGGCGAGCGCGATCGGGCTGTCCCCCGAACAGCTCGTCTACCTGATCAACGCCGACCTGTTCACCTGCGGCATCGCCTCCATCATCCAGGCGCTCGGCTTCTGGAAGATCGGCGTGCGGCTGCCCATCGTGCAGGGCGTCACCTTCACCGCCGTCGCCCCCATGATCGCGATCGGCCAGGGCGCCGAGAACGGCACCGCCGCCCTGCTGGCGATCTACGGCGGCGTGATCACCGCGGGCGTCGTCACCTTCCTGGCCGCCCCGTTCCTGGGCCGCCTGGTGCGCTTCTTCCCGCCCGTGGTGACCGGCACCGTGCTGACCGTCATGGGCCTGATGTTGTTGCCCAACGCGATCACCGACGCGGCCGGGGGAGCGGCGGCCAAGACCGTCACCAAGGACTTCGGCAGCTGGAAACACCTGATGTACGCGGGCGGGACGTTGCTGTTCATCCTGGTCCTGTATCGGTTGCGCCGCCCCTTCCTCAGCAGCGTCGCGATCCTGCTAGGCCTGGTGGGTGGCACGGCGGTGTCGTTCGCGCTGGGCGACACGAGCTTCGACCAGGTGGGCAGGTCCGACTGGCTCGGCATCACCACCCCGTTCCACTACGGCATGCCGACCTTCCAGATCGGCGCGATCATCGCGATGTGCCTGGTCATGATGGTCACCGTCGTGGAGACCGTCGGCGACGCCAAGGCCACCGGCGAGATCGTCGGCAAGGAGGTCACCGACGACGACATCGCCCGCGCGCTGCGCGCCGACGGCGTGTCCACCTTCCTGGGCGGCACGCTGAACGCCTTCCCCTACACCTGCTTCGCGCAGAACGTGGGCCTGGTGCGGCTGACCGGCGTGCGCAGCCGCTTCGTCGTCGTGGCCGCCGGCGTGATCATGATGGTGCTGGGCCTGTTCCCCAAGGCCGCCGCCTACGTGGCCGCGATCCCGCCGGACGTGCTGGGCGGCGCGGCCGTGGCGATGTTCGGCATGGTGGCGGTCGTGGGCATCCAGACCCTGTCCAAGGCCGACCTGCGGGACGAGCGCAACGCGCTGATCGTGGGCGTCAGCGTCGGCATCGCGTTCCTGCCCGCCACCGTCCCGGCGTTCGGTGAGAACATGCCGCGCGACGTGGCCGCCATCCTCAACAGCGGCATCCTGCTGGGCAGCCTGACCGCGATCGTGCTGAACCTGGTCTTCAACGTCCTGACCCGCAGGCCCCCGGAAGGCGAGCAGGACATCCCGGCCACCGAACCGGCGACCCCCGTCGAACGCTGACCGGCCCAGGCCGCCGCCCCGGCACCGGGACGGCGGCCTGACGCTTTCAGGAGGAACGCCACACGGCCGCAACGACGGCCGCGGCCTCGCGCCCCTGCGCGTACCCGGCCTTGGCGGCCGGGGTGCGCGTCGTGGGGTCGAGCGGATCGGGCCCGAACGCCGCCACCGACGCCTCGTCGGGCGTGACGACCTCGACCCTGGACCCCTCCTCGACCAGCTGCGCGACCTCGGCCCCGAGCCCGGGATCGGCGACGGGCGCGATCACGACCACCCGGGCGTTGCCCGAGGCGAGATCGGCGTTGCTGATCGACCGCACACTGCCGTCGACGAACCGGGTCTCCCCGATGGTGACCGGGGGCCAGACGCCCGGAACCGCACAACTGGCCGTGACGGCGTCCACCAGCTGCACCCCCGACTCGCGGTCGAAAACGGACGGCGTGCCGGACAGCGCGGCCACGGCGGTGATGACGAGCCGCCGATCGGGCCACTCGTGCACGGGCAACCGATCCTCGATGACCTTCCGACGCTCCGCTTCGGGAACCGTCTCGGCGGCGAGGGCCAGTTCACCGATGCGCCGCCGCAACTCGGCCCGGTCCTCGATCTCCTGCGCGAGCCCGAACATGGTCTCCAGGACCTTCGTGCCGGAGTCTCCGGAAGGAACCAGCTCCTTGTTCTGCGCGGCGGGATCGACCTGCCGCCGGAGCAACTCCCCCAGCGGGATCCCGCTGGTCGCCTGCGCGGCGACGGTGGCCCCGGCCGAGGAACCGATGACGACGTCGGCGTCAGTCACGTCACACCCGGCATCGGCGAGCCCCGCCAGCACCCCCGTTGTCCACGCGATCCCGGCCACTCCGCCGCCGCCCAGCACCAACGCACGCTCATCCGTCATACAGACTCCCTGTTCCAGCTAGCTTCCGGGCCCACCGGATACCCGGCGGAGCGCACACGACACCACGGGGAGCGAGGACACGCACGTCCCGGCGGCTCGATTTGACGCCGTCGCCGGAACCGCATATGTTCTCTCCTTGTCCCCAGAGGGATGCAGGACGCCCGTTACGTGGTGGCCGGCCCCGGGGAACCTCTCCTTGATCACACTTGCTGCGGCTGTGCTGTGCGCTGCCGTGCCCGCGTGTCG
>NZ_BCRO01000063.1 GCF_001552635.1 Actinomadura hibisca NBRC 15177
CCCCCTCCTGGCCCCCTGTCAGGCCCCTTTGTGAAACCAGGGACGGCGAAAGGTTGGGGAGCACCGTTCAACCCCGCCGCTCAACTCCCGGCCCGCATTCGGGTGCGGCGGCCAGAGGTGAGGCTTCCCCCGGATGAACGAGACCCGCGCACAACGCGCACAAGCTGAGAACGAGGTCCTGGACCGCCTGCGCGCCGACTTCCCCGGCCATGCCATCTGGCGGTCGACCCGCTATGACGATCAGCCCGGGGACTGGGTGGCGACCCTGCGCGACCCGGCCGCCGGCGTCGACCCGACCTTGATTCGCTCCACGCCTTCGGAGCTGCGGGCAGCGCTGATCAACGAGTACGAGCGGGCACTCACGCGAGACACCGGACCCCGGTGATGGGCCGAGAGGGGAAGTCGGTCCCATCACCGGAAGGGGCCGCTCAAGGGCGAGCGGCCTGGGGGGAACAGGCAGAGGCGGCGCGGCCGATGGGCGCGTCCACCGGCGCATCGGCCGCGTCGTCTCTGTTGCGACGCTGGACGGCCTGGCGGACGAGACGGTTGCTCAGTCGGCTGGCTCGAACGCTGCGGAAGCGGGGCTGGGTGGCTGAATTGCGTTACCAGGAGACGTCGATCCTGCTGCGGGTCTTCTCGCCTGAGGTCCCCATCGTCGGCGAGAGCATCTTCGTTGTGCACGACATAGCTGGCTGGGGCTACCAAGCGAGTACGGGTGAATGGCTCGCTTACTGCTCAGAGCGGGAGCTCGCCGCCGCCAATATCGCGGAACGGTTCGTCTGCTTCGGGCTCTGGCCATCGCCGAACGGGAAACAGCCCTGATGATCACCAAGGAGGTGGGGCGGCGGCGCTGGAACAAGAGTTCGGCTGCGTGTTGTCGGCCTGGTACGGACGTGCCACGGGGAGATGGTGGGCGTTGATCACGGTGCGGCGTGACCTACGTCTGGTGGAAGCGGCCAACCCACGGGAGCTGCGCGAAGTGGTGATTCAGTCGGGCCGAGTATCACGGTCTCGGATAGTGCGCTGATCAACAGGTTGGGGTGGCGTCAACCGCTTCGATGATGTCGCGGGCGGCCTCGGTGACTTCGATTAGGTCGGTGCGGATGACCAGGTCAGCTGGTAGCACCGTCCCGCTGCCGCGCTCGCGTCGCTGCTCGTCGTCGGCCTCGTCCCACGCTCGTAGCCGGGCGGGCGTGTCGATGTCCCCGCGCTGTTGTGAGCGTTCGGTGCAGACTTGGCGGGGCACCCACAGCACGACCTTGCGCCACTCCAGCGGGATGGCCTCGGCAAGGCTTCGCATGTCGGCGAAGCTGCCCATGTGCACGACCGGCACCCGCCCGGCCTCGACCAAGTCAGCGATGTCCTGGCGGTCGACGGCGTAGCGGTTGCCGTAGCGCTCGGTCTCTACCGCCAGGCGCCCCGCATTGCAGAGTGCCTGCAACTCCTCGGGCGCGACGTAGCGGTAACCGGTGCTGCGGCCGCTGCCGACCTTGAGCTTCGTCAGCAGCGTGAACCGGCTGTCAAGGGCCGACAGGGCGACGGTGACGGTGTCCTTGCCGCTGGTCGGTGGGCCGTACAGGATCACGCCTCGGGAGGTCACCCGAGGATTTTACGGAGTGCCTCCCGCGTCTGGTCGGCGATGCTGATCGCCGCGCCCTGCCGGTTGTCGATGGTCAGGTGAACACCGGGCGGCGCGTGCTCGGCATCGACGCCGGCGATGTACTCCTCCCAGTTGGCCAGCTTCCACGCGTCGCGCGGAGCGTCGCGGAACTCGATGTGCTCCCGCATGGAGTCGACGTCACAGCGGACCCAGATCGCCGCGACGTCCATCCCCCTGGCCTTGCACCGGTTGGTGAGACGGCTCATCCACGCCTCGTCGTTCAGCTCGGCGATGAACGGGGCGATCAGGATGGTGGAGATGCCGCAATCGATGTTGTCGTTCGCGGTGTCCATCAGGCACTTGTACTCAAGGGGCCTGATCTCGTTCCGGTAGAGGTCGGTGTGGCGGTCGTGCGGGTCGCCGCCGAGCGAGACGAGAAGGCGCTCGACCAGGCGGCGCGTGAGCGAATCCTTGTCCAGGAACGCCCACCCGGTCACGTCCCCCAGGAAGCGCGCGAACTCGGTCTTGCCTGAGCCGGCGTAGCCCCCGACCAGGACGAGAACCGGGTTCTTCACACCATCGGTGAGCATCCGGCCGCGCCACGCGTTGACCACACGGTCCTTCAGCACCTCACCGGCGGCGGCTTCGTAGTCCTGCGTGCCGTCGGTGACCTGGTCAAGCCCAACAGAGATCGCTGATGCAGCCTCTTCGGTGACGGCCGGATCGGTGGCCGGCCTCGGCACCGGCAGCACAGCACTCGGGGGCGTCTGCTCACTGGGCAACGGAAGGCGGAAGCCGAGATCCGGCTCGGTGGCCTGATACATCAGGCAGTACGCACGGCGATAGTGCGGGCCTGGATAGACGGTGCCGTTCTCGTGCGACCAGATCGTCTGCAAGTTCGCGGCAAGACGCAGGTTGGCGCGGTCGGCGACATGACGCAACTCGTCACCGACGGCCTCAAGGCTCAAACCATGGGCTTCGCGGCGCTCGCGCAACCGCTCGGGATGCCAACCGGGCCGCTGCTTGGTGCTGGTCATGTCCTGCGGCCTTCCTTTCACCGCGGACCGCGCGACGGCTGGCCGCCTGGTCCGCTCGGAATGTGGAGGCGGATGTATAAACCGGCGTGCAAGAACCTAGCGAACTGGCGGTGGTGGAGGTTCGGCAGGCGGACTCGTCGATCACGCTCCGGGGCACGTGCACGTGGTCAGCGAGCAGCTCGTTGAGGACCAGGGGAGCTTCGTCCGCTTCGTCCGCTGGCCAAGGGAAGCCTTGCAAGGGTGCTGTTGGCGATCCTGCTAAGCACGAAGGCCCCTCGCGGTGATCGCGAGGGGCCTCCGTTCTGCTGTGCACCCGAAGGGATTCGAACCCCTAACCTTCTGATCCGTAGTCAGATGCTCTATCCATTGAGCTACGGGTGCCCGCCCCTGACCTTGACCTGGGGCGTTGTTGCCGGTGAAGATTCTAGCAGCTCCGTCCGTGTCGGCCGGTGCGCTCGACTCCTCGTCGGCAACACCCACAAGCATAGGGCACGTCCGGGCGTGCTCGGACCGTACCTCCTTCCTGGCACGGAGCACCGTTGGTTCGGACTATGCTGTAGTTCGCACTTTGCTGGTGAGCACGCTGACCGGTAACCTGTGCTGAGCCTGGAGGATTCGCCTAGTCCGGTCTATGGCGCCGCACTGCTAATGCGGTTTGGGTTTACCGCCCATCCGGGGTTCAAATCCCCGATCCTCCGCCCGTAACCAGGGGCTTCGCCGGAGACGTACGTCTCCGGCGAAGCCCCTGATGCGTTTCTGACGTCCACTCCATGCCCGTGATGGGCACGCCGCGCCTGCAAGGTCCCGTCTGAGCTGCCTGTATCTCAGGCTCGCTGCTCAGGGTCAACCGCTGCAATCCAGCCTGCCGCGCGGCCAGAGAGGGTCATGTTGGCCTCGTCGGCCGTCTCATCTGTGCGCTCGTCGTCGGGGAGGTGCGCTGGCGGCAGGTTTCGGCGTTCGAGTCGGTGGTCCGCTCTGGTGGCTGGGGCTCTTTGGTTGTCGTCGTCGGCTCTACGTCTTGCAGTGCAGTGTCCTGGGACGTGGGTGTGCGTCGGGAATGTGCATTGGGTCGCTTTCGCGTGTTGTGTGGTTAAGGGTGCGTTAGACGGCCAGGTTGAGCAATAAGTTCTTGTGTCCTGAGAAAGGGACGTCAGGGCGGGACTTGTGTCCTTGTGGGCCTGGAAAGGCATCACGGGGTGTTCCCATCGCAAGTGGGACGGGCGTCCCTTCCTTCGTTTGCGGGGTTCGGAACATTCTTGATTCACGGCGGACGAACCGGTCCGCCCCGTCGAGAGGAGAACGCCATGACGGTGGACACCCAGGTCCGGCCCGCGATCTACGTCGGGCAGGAGCGGATGGCGCTGGCGCCGGCGCCCAAGCTGGCGGCGTGGGAGCGCGACCTGATCGAGCGGCTCGACATCGAGTGGGACCTCCACGTCCTGGAGTCGATGCACCCGAACGAGACGATCAGCGGTTCCGGTGACGGCTGGGACGACTGCGACGCCGGCTGACCTCGTCGTACCGCACTGATCACTGATTAGGAGGGTCGCGCTCATGCGTCGCCACGAAAAGTCCGCACGGATCGCCGTCGTCACGCATGAGCGCGACCTGCACGCCCATGCCGTTAAGGCCGAAATGGAACGCCGTTATCCGGCGCGCGTCCATATCTTTGAGAGTGACCATTTCAGTCGGGCGCCTGGGTTGAGCTGGTCGCCTCTGGAGAAAGAGGAGTCGGTCTTTCCCGCCGTTGATGGGACGGCGGTGCGGTTGGGGGAACTCGACGCCATCTGGTTCCGGCGGCTGGGGAACACCCGTACGTCCGCCAATCCCGAGGTGACCGATCCCGTCGATCGTGAGCTCATCCACGTCGACACCAACGCCGCCGCGCTCGGCATGTTGACGACCGAGTTCCGCGGCCGGTGGGTGGATCGGCCCTCGGCGTTCTGGGCCGCGCAGAACAAGGTCGTCCAACTTCGGGCCGCTCATGAGCTTGGGCTGCGGATTCCTGAGACGTTGATCAGCCAGTCGCCTGAGCGGATTCGGGCGTTCTGCCGTGCGCATCCTGGTGCGATCGTCAAGGCCGTGCGTGGGGTCATGCAGGCTCCTGCGGCGACTGCGGTAGTTGGCGAAGAGTTGCTGGGTGATGAGGCGGCGCTGCGGGTCTGTCCTGCTATCTACCAGGAGCTGGTTCCGGGGCGGCGGCATGTGCGTGTTCAGGTCTTTGGGGACCGGGTCTTGGCCGCTTTGCTGGAGTCCGATGATTTGGACTGGCGGCCGAATCTTGATATCCCCGCTGTTGAGCATCGTTTGCCTGAGGGGCTCCAGGACTCGCTGCATGCGCTGTTGAAGCATCTGGATCTGACCATGGGCGTGTTCGACCTCAAGCTCACTGACGAGGGTGAGTACATCTGGCTGGAGGTCAATCCGCAGGGGCAGTGGTTGTTCGTCGAGGGCATGACGGGGCTGCCACTCATTGAGGCGTTCACTGACTTCCTGTACGGACGAGCCGTCCAGTGAACCGGCGGGTGCTGGCGCTGTTCCGGCCGCACGCGCGACGGGTGTTGCTGGTCACGCTCCTAATTCTGGTCGCGGCCGGAACTGGTGCTGCTCTTCCGTTTCTGACGCGGGAGCTGGTCGATACGGGGCTGTTCGCGCCTGATGGGCCGCGGGTTGGTTTGTTGTGCGGTCTGCTGGCGGGGATGGTCGCGCTTACCGCCTTGGGCGGCGGGCTTGGGGTGTTGCAGTCCTATCTGTCTGGGCGGATGGGGCAGGACGTTCTGGAGCGGCTACGTGGTGATCTGTACGCGCATTTGCAGCGGTTGCCGATGGGGTTCTTCACTCGGACGCGGACCGGGGAGATCCAGTCGCGGGTGATCGGGGATGTTGCTGAGGTGCAGACCACGGTCAGTACGACCGTGCCGACGCTGCTGGCTAACGTCGTGACCTGCGTGACCACGTTGGCGGCCCTGTTTGTTCTGTCGTGGCGGCTCACGTTGGTGTCGGTCGCTTTGCTGCCGGTCGCCGCCTGGCTTACGGCTAGGGTCGCCGTGCACCAGCGCCGTGTCATGGCCTCGGTGCAGCAGTCACGGGCTGAAATGAGCGTCATCGCTGAGGAGACTCTGTCGGTCTCGGGGATTTTGTTGGCTCGGGTCTTCGGCCGTGCCGATCATGGTGTGCGGCGGTTCCAGGATGAGAGCCGGCGGCTTTCGGGGTTGCAACTGCGCGCGGCGGTCGCCGCGCAGGCATTGGGTGCGGCGTTGCAGGCGCTATTTCTGATCATGCCGCCTGTGGTCTACGTCGCTGCCGGGTTCACCGATGCCGTTACGCCAGGGACGCTGCTGGCCTTCACGTCGTTGCAGGCGCGGCTCTTCCTGCCTGCGGGCCAGCTCATGCAGGTCACTGTGCAGTTCCGCGCGGCCACGGCGGTGTTCGAGCGCATCTTCGAGTACCTCGATCTGCCGCCGGGGGCTGTTGATCGGCCTGGTGCGCTTGTTGTTCGTAAGGAGGCGGTGCGGGGGGAGGTTCGGTTTGAGGGGGTCACTTTTCGGCATGACGGGCCGCCTGTGTTGCGGGATGTTTCGTTGGTCGTTCGGCCTGGGCAGTTTGTTGCTGTTGTCGGTGCCAGTGGGTCGGGCAAGACCACTCTGACGCATTTGGCCATGCGGCTGCACGATCCGGATCGTGGTTGCGTCGCTCTGGATGGGGTTGATCTGCGCGATCTGACGCGGGATTCGCTGGCTCGGCTGTTCGGTGTGGTTACCCAGGAGCCGGTGTTGTTGCATGCGACGGTCGCTGAGAACCTTCGCTATGCCAAGCCTGACGCCACGGACGCCGAGTTGGAGACTGCTTGCAAGACCGCGCTCATCCACGACCGCATCATGGGGCTGCCTGAGGGATATGAGTCGGTGGTGGGCGAGCGTGGCTCCCGGTTGTCGGGTGGCGAGAAGCAGCGGCTGGCCATCGCCCGCGCCGTCCTCAACGACCCGCGCGTCCTCGTCCTCGACGAGGCGACCTCGGCCCTGGACGCCGAGAGCGAGCGGCAGGTTCGCCGGGCCCTGGCCCCGCTGCTGGCAGGTCGTACGACGATCGCCGTCACGCACCGGCTCGACATGATCCGCGCGGCGGACGTCGTTCTCGTGCTGCACGAGGGGCGGCTGGTCGAGCAGGGCACCCATGACGAGTTGCTCGCCTTGGGTGGGCGTTACGCCGGTCTCCATCGGCTTTGGGTTGCCGATGCTCCTGCGGTCGCCGGGTAGGGCTTGGGCGGCTTCAGCAGAAGGACGGGTTCTTCTCTCGTTTGATGCCTTTGGGGGGACTGGCGGCGGCTCGTTCCAGGGCGGATTCGATCGCTCCTACGCGGTCCGCCAGGAGGCCGATCGTTCCTGCGGTCCGCGCCAGGGGGTCGTTGGACGGGCCGGTCAGGGCCTGGACGCGCTGGTACGCCGTCTTCACTTCGGTCCAGCGGCGGTCCCGGACGGCCGCCATGATGCCGCGCAGCTCCGTCAGCTTCAGCAGGTCCGGCTCGGCCGAGGGGGGCGGCCCGTCCGGGTGGTGGTCGTAGATCATGATCTCCGGTTCGTCGTCGGTCCTCACTGGGATGATCCGGTTCGGCGGCTGGTTCGCGACAGGATGGTAAAACCGCAGGTGGCCAGGTGTTTTCGGGTGAAGTGTGGTGGTTTATTCGCCTCGGTTCGCGCGGTGGGCGCCGTTGGTGGGGTGGGCGATGGCTCGTTCTATGGCGGACTCGATCGCTCCTACGCGGTCTGCCAGGAGGGCCAAGGCGCCTACTGCGCGGGTCAGGGGGTCGTCTGCTGGGCCGCCCAGGGCTTGGGTGCGTTGGTAGGCCGTTTTCACCTCGGTCCAGCGGTGGTGTTGGGGCTCCGTCAGGATGCCGCGTAGCTCCGACAGTTTTAGGAGGTTCGCTTCGGTGTCGGTGGTCAGGGTCTGGGCTTCGCCTTGGTAGTGGTCGTCGATCGTCGCTTCTAGCTCGTCGTCGTTCATGACCGGGACGATGCGGGCCGCCAGCTTGTTCATGTCGCGGTACGAGCCCTGGAGCTTGAACGGTGGTTCGGTGCGGGACTCGTCGGCTTGGGCGGCCGACGCCATGTACGCGCGGTTCACCGCTAGGACGGTTTCCTGGGCGCGGAGGAGTTTCTGCAGGACGGCCAGGGTCTGTTCCAGTTCCGTCCGGGTGTAGGGGTGCGACAGGTCCGCGGAGCGGATCGCGTCGTCGCCGGATGCCATCCGTACGAGTGGTTCGATGTCCGCTCGGTCGCGGGTGGTGAGGGGGGCCAGGGTGGGGTTCGCTGTTAGGGCGTTCTCTATGTAGCTGAGGGCGAAGACCTCTTCCCGGCCGGACAGGACGTCGCCCAGGTTCCAGACGTCGGCCCGGTTCGCCAGCATGTCCGGGATGCGGAAGCGCGTGCCCGACTCCGTGTACGGGTTGCCCGCCATGCACACCGCGAAGCGCTTGCCTCGCAGGTCGTGGCCCTCGATGCGGCGTTGCGCGTCGCAGAGGGGGATGAACTTCTGGAGCAGTTCGGGCGAGGTGTGCTGGATGTCGTCCAGGTAGAGCAGGACGTTGTCGCCCAGCTCGAAGGCCAGGTGGATTTTCTCGATCTCGCGGCGGGCTGTGGTGTTGGGGGCTTGTGTTGGGTCTAGGGATGTGACGTCGTGGCCCAGGGCGGGGCCGTCGATCTTCAGCATCAGCAGGCCCAGGCGTTCGGCCACGTACTCCAGCAGCGTCGTCTTGCCGTAGCCGGGCGGGGAGATCAGCAGGAGCAGGCCCATCTGGTCTGTGCTCGTGCCCAGTTGTTTGGCCAGGTTGTCGCCGATCAGGGGGAGGTACACCTCGTCGATCAGCCGGTTGCGGACGAAGCCGTTCATCGCCTTCGGCTGGTACTCGGACAGGCGGAGGCGCTTCTGTTCGGCGGCGATGAGGGTGTTGCGCTGCTTTTGGTAGGCGCGGAACGCCGGGACTCGTTCGGTGGTGAAGCGGCCCACCCGGGTGAGCGTCTCGTCCAGGCGGAGGGTCAGGGTCGTGTTGGTGATGCGGGGGTGTGTTCCTAGGAGGTTGGTGACGGTTGTTACTAGGGACGCTTCGGAGTTGTAGCGGGGGAACGTTTCGCCGCATAGAGCGATGGCTATTGCTTCGGGGAGGTCGGCTTCGTCGCCGTAGGCGCCTAGCCAGGCTTCGGCTAGCTGGCGGCGCGCTTCCAGGGTGTCCAGGGCTTCTAGGTCTCTGGTGAGGTTCTTGCCTTGGTTCTCTTCGAAGTTGTTGATGAGGGTGCGGGCTGCTGCGCTTGTTACGAAGCCTGTGGGGGTCTGCGCTAGCTCTTCGACTAGGTATTCGGCGGCTTCGTGGCCAGGGATGAGGGTCGCTAGTTCTTCGACTAGGGCACTTACTGTGTTGCGGCCTAGTGCTTCGCGCGCGCGTACGAGGGACGTTGCTCTGGTCGTCCAGGTGGCGCGGGTCTGCTCGTCTGTTTTGAACGCCCAGAAGAGTTGGGCGGCGGCGCGGGCTTCGGCTGAGTAGCGGAGTAGGCCTGCTTCTTCGCGCAGGTGGAGCAGTTCGGTCAGGATTTTGGCGGCGTCGTGGTCGTGGACGCCTCGTTCGTAGCCCTCGTCGTAGCGGGAGGCCGCTGCCGTGCGGACTTTGGTCAAGGGGTCGTCGGTTGGGGTGGTCTCTGGGAGTAGGGAGACCGCTAGGTATTCGGCTCTGTAGACGGTTGCGTCCTCGGACGGGAGGGGGTGTGTCCAGAACGGTTTTGTGGCGGTGAACGACTCGTCTTGTACTGGGGAGCGGTAGGTGGTGCCGGTTACTGTGAACGCTAGGGAATCGGCGTTCGGGACTAGCGTCAGCTCGAACGGGCGTGTGTTTACCGTGAAACGGTGCTTTCCCAGGCGGATCGTGTCGCCGTCGTAGAGGTCGATCCGGTCGCGTAGGGAGCGGCCCGCTTCTTGGCGGGCGGCCTTGATGCGGCCTTCCAGTTCGTCGGCCCGTGTCTGGTCGCCCAGCTCGCGCAGTTCGGCGGCGACCGTGCGCAGCCGGGTCGTCATCGCGTCCGTGGCGAAGAAGGTATTGACCTCTTCGAGTGTCGGCAGTTCGGCTGCGCGTCGTCGTGCCCCGGCCAGGATGCGGTCCGCTGAGTCGGTGAGGCGTTGTGCGCGTCGTTCTCGTTCGTCCAGTAGTGCTTGCTTGCGCGCTGCGAACGCCTCGTAGATGTCGGTGCGCTTGGTTTCGAGATTTGTTAGGTAGTCCTCGAAGTCTGCGAAGCGTGTTTCTAGGGACTCCACCTGGAGTAGCAGGCGGCCTAGGCGTTCGTCGCAGCGTTCGGGGGTGTCGGCGGTGGCCAGCGCGCTTGCGATTGCCTGGTCCAGTAGGGCGAACTCGGCGCCGAACGCGGCGCGGCCTTCCGTGTCGAGCAGGTCGCGGCGGCGGGCCGCCAGCACCGCGCGTGCCCGGTTGACGCCGCCCAGCACCTCGCCGACGTGTTCCAGGATCGTGGTGCGTACGGTCGCGTCGGCAATATCTAGGGAGCCGACGACTTCGGTGACCACTTCTAGGCCCTCGGCTTGGGCGGTGAGTTGGTCCGTTATGGGGGCGGCCTCGGCTGCGGAAGTGATTTCGGCGGCGTCGGTCGCCAGTTGTTCGATCCGATGGTGGTGGGAGGTGAACGCGGTGGTGTCTTGGAGGACGTCTGCTGCTCGGCGGCCGGTGGTCGTCAGGCCCTCGGAGAGGTCCTGTGTCAGAGTGTCGATGCGGGTGGTGTCCGCGTATCTGATTTCTCGCAGGGTTTCTACGCGGCCTTGGGCTCGTCGTAGTTCTGCCAGGAGGGTTACCCAGCCGTCTGCGCCGTTTGGTTCTTCGGTTGTGGCGCGGCGTAGTAGCGCTTCGGTCTGGTTTACGGCCTCGGCTACGGCTTTCTCGGCTTGCTCGGTTAGTGCTTGTACTTTCGCGTGTTCGTCTAGGACGAGGGTGGCGGTTTCGCGTACCTGTTCCAGTGGCGCGTGTAGGTCGCCCAGTTCTGTGTCGCCTAGCCAGTGGTGGCGGTCGGCTGCGCGTACGCATGCGGCTGCTAGTGCCCGGTAGACCTCGGCTGATGGCTCCATTTCGCGTGCGGTGCGTGTGATTGCCAGGCAGTCGGAGACGCCGCGCACCAGGTCGGCGTTGCCGATGCGGTGTAGTGGGCCCGTCCCGGCTGGGCGGGAGGTTGCGTGGGCGTCTGACACGAACGGGGTCTGCCATACCTGGAGCGGGTGCGCGCGGCCGGGCTCGTCGCTGGAGGTTCGCAGGACTGTCAGCGTTCCGTCGTCGAACAGTGCGAAGCCGTTGCAGGGGATTGGGTTGGCGACCTGTTCGCGGATCGTGTTGTAGGGCAGGAGGAGGAAACGGCCGTCGGCCGGGGCGTGGAAGACGTACAGCACGTCCTCGCCGTTCGGCGAGCGCACCACCCGTTCGTACTCCAGGCCGGTGACGTCGGTGTCGAACGTCTTGGCCGCGCCGGTGTCCAGGTAGTAGCCGCCCGGGAAGACGATGCCCCGGTCGTCGGGCAGGCGGCGGCAGCCCTGCGCGATGCCGTCGAGCCGCACCGCCTCCCCGGTGCGGGTGTTGAGGACCAGGTGCCGCCAGGCGGTCTCGTTGTAGGGGCGGACGCGCAGCAGGATCAGCGCGCCGACGCGGGCGTGCAGCACGTCGGCGTCGGCGAGGCTCTGCAACGGTTCGTCCACCGGCTCGCTGTAGACGCCGGTCGCGGTCTCGGTGTCGTCGGCGGTCTTGACGGTGAGGGCGCCGCCGATCGTCGCGACGAACGCCTCGCCGCCGATCGAGATGTGCGGGAAGCGGCCCGGGACGTGGTCGTCGCGGGTGGTCTCGGTCCAGGTGAAGTCGTGCGCGGGCGGGAACACGTCGTCGCGTTCGCCGCGGTTGTCCTCGTAGGCGACGGTGCCGTCCGGCGCGATCCGCCAGCGCAGCACCCGGACGTCGCTCAGCCGGGGGCCGGTCTGGAAGACGGCGAGCAGGCGTCCCTCTACTGGGCGCAGGCGTAGCAGGCGCGCTTGGCGGTAGTAGCGGTACAGCTCGGCGAAGTCGCGTTGGAAGCCTGGGTCGTCCAGTAGGCCTGGTAGCGCGCCGGGTGTAATGCCCTCGGTGGTGACGTGGTGTAGTGCGAATACGTCGGCGATCTGAGTGGCTGATGGTGTGTTCGCGCCGAACAGTAGTCGGCCGCCAACGGCGGCTAGGTCGCGCGGCACGCAGGGCCGTTCGGTGCGGACGGTCCGGGTGCCGGTCAGCCGCAGCTCCGCGCCGCCGAAGGTCTCCAGCCGCCGCGCGTTCAACGCCTCGGCGCGCTCGGCCAGCTCGGCGGCGTGCCCGGCCAGCCGGGCGCGCAGCACCTCGTAGGTGCCGTGGTCCAGGCCGGTGTCGCTCACGCTTCACTCCTCGTAGCAGGGGGGCGGCGGCGTCCCGGTGCCTCCGGGACGCCGCCGGGGTGCCGTCAGTTCGGGACGAGGACGCCGTTGTCCGGCGCGGTGCCGCCCAGCGGGGCGTCGGCGACGCCCAGCCGCCGCGCGGCGTCCAGCAGTTCCTGGAGCCGTCCGGTCTCCGGGCCGCCCGCCTTGATCAGCCGGACCAGCAGGGCCGACAGGGTCAGGTCGCGGACGCCCGCGGTGTCCAGCGAGCCGAGCAGCCGTCCGAGGTCGTCGGTGAGGCTGCCGGTGCCGTCCAGCCACGGGCCCGCGACGCTCCGCGCGACCTGCGAGTGATCGACGAACCCGTCCACGGCCTTGCCCATCGACACCGCCCCGACCAGCCGGTCGAAGAACAGGCTGTCGCCGCCGACGATGTCGATGTCGGCCTTCTCCAGCCCGGCCGCCAGCACCATCGCCTGCGCCTCGGCGACCTGCCGCTGCGCCTCCAGCCCGGCGAGCCGGACGTCCTTGTCGGCTTCCAGCCGCAGCCGGTACTCCTCGTGCTGGCGGGTGGCGTCGTCGAGGGCGGCCATCGCGGCGGCCTTGTCGGTGAGGCCCTCGGCCTCGGCCTTCAGCTTCTCGCGGATCGCGGCGGCCTCGGCGAGCGCGATCTCCTGCGCGGCGGCGGCGTTGGCGCGGCCGACCTTCTCGATGACCTCGGCGTCGCGCTCGCGGACCTGGACGTCGGCGAGGCCCGGCGCGGCGGCCTCGGCCTGCGCGCCCTCGGCCAGCCTGCGCCGGGCGGCGGCGGTCAGCTCGGCGGCCTGCTGCTCGGCCTCGGCCAGCACCAGCCGCTCGCGGGCGCGGTGCTGCGCGGCGGCCTCGGCCGCCTCGGCGGCCTTGATGTCCTTGACCAGGCTCTCCTGCGCCTGCGCCTCGGCCTGGATGACGAGCGCCTGGCGCTCGCGCTCGGCCTCCTCGGTGACGCGCAGCCGCTTGATGTGCTCCTCCTGCTCGGCCACGGTGCGCTCCACCGCGATCCGCTCCCGGACCACGCCCGCGATCTCCCGCTTCTCGACCTCGACCTCCTTGCCGGCGGCGATGCGGGTCAGCTCGGTCTCGCGCTCGCGGGCGATGACCTCCAGCAGCCGGTCCTTCTCGATGCGCTCGCTCTCGATCGCGATGACGCGCTCGCGGTTCTTCTCGGCGACCGCGATCTCCCGGTTCTTGTTCTCCTGCTGCACGCCGAGCTGCTCGTCGGTGCGCAGGTGCGCGGTCTGGGCGCGCAGCCGCTCCTCGGCCTGCACCCGCATGACCTCGGCCTCCTCGCGGGCCCGGACGGTCTCGATCTCGCGCTTCTGGCGCAGCTCGGCGTCGGCCTGGCGGCGCTCCAGCTCCAGGATGGCCTCGCGCGCCTCGACGTTCTGCCGGGTGATCTCCTTCTCCTCGGTGCGGGCGTGCTCGTTGGTGGCCACGTGCTGGATCGCGGTCAGCTCGGTGATCTTCCGGATGCCCTGGGCGTCCAGGATGTTGTTCTTGTCCAGTGACAGGAGCGGCGTCTGCTCCAGGTGGTCGATCGCCGCGTCCTCCAGGCTGTAGCCGTTCAGGTCGGTGCCGATGACCTGGATGATGTGGTCGCGGAACTCGTTGCGCCGGGTGTAGAGGTCCTCGAAGTCGAGGTGCTTGCCGACGGTCTTCAGCGCCTCGGAGAACTTGGCGGCGAACAGTTCCTGCAACGTCTCCTGGCCGCTGGCGCGCTCGGCGCCGATCGCCTGCGCCACCTTGATGACGTCCTCGACGGTCTTGTTGACCCGCACGAAGAAGGTGATGCGGATGTCGGCGCGGATGTTGTCGCGGCAGATCAGGCCGTCGCGGCCGGTGCGCTCGATCTCGATCGTCTTCACCGAGATGTCCATGACCTCGGCCTTGTGCAGCACGGGCAGCACCACCGCGCCGGTGAAGGTGACGTCCACCGCCCGCGTCTTGGAGATGATCAGGGCCTTGCCCTGCTCGACCTTGCGGAACAGCCGGGTGACGACGAGTACGAGGCCGAGCGCGACCAGCAGGCCGACCGCGATCAGCACGCCGATCCCTATGGTGAGGGCGTCCATGAGTAGTCCCTGTCTGTGCAGAGGGGGATGGGGGGTACGCGGGGTGGCGGCGGGGTCAGCCGGCCGGGTCGAGTGCCGTGTC
The DNA here is from genome assembly GCF_001552635.1 of Actinomadura hibisca NBRC 15177. GTDB lineage: Bacteria > Actinomycetota > Actinomycetes > Streptosporangiales > Streptosporangiaceae > Spirillospora > Spirillospora hibisca. Next base: position 14,239 of record NZ_BCRO01000063.1, read on the forward strand.
GTACGGCATGACCAGGAACGCCTCTCCGGCCGCGTCGTAGTCGAAGATGAGGGCGGTGGCGCCGCGGGCGAGCACGTCGCCGCCGGTCGCGCGGACCTGCACCACGGCGGTCGAGCCGTCGGGCGCGGCGACCTCGGCCTGCCCGAAGTCGGCGGTCACGCGGCCGGTGCGGATCACGCACGTCCGTCCCACGAAGTCGGTGCGCGACGGCGCGGCGACCTCGGGGAACGCGCGCCGCAGCGGCCGCACCAGCAGGCGCGTGCCGAGCCAGGCCCCGGCCAGGGCGACCAGCAGGACGGGGAGGGCCAGCCAGGTGCGCCCGGCCCCGCCGACCGTCGCGGTGCCCGCCAGCACCTCGCCCGCCAGGCTGAGGAACCACGCCAGCGCGACCAGCAGCGACAGCACCACCGTCACCGGGACGCCGCCCAGCCCCGCGCCCGCCAGCAGGTCGCCGGCCCCGCCGCCCCCGCCGTCGACGCCGGCCCCTGTGTCGGCGTCGGTGTCGAGGACGTCGACGCCCAGCGCGCCGAGCAGCACCAGCACCCAGTACCCGGCGACGACCAGCAGCGCGAAGCTGAAAAGCACGGCCGGAAATGCGAGTGCGGCATTAAGGAATTCTCCCATGAGAACACGCTCTCCCCGAGGAAATGGCAGCGGGCATCGCGCCGATGGCGGCACTGGTGGCCGCCCGGCGGAAAGGAGGTGCCAAAGGCGTCGCCCGCTGGCGGGCATGACCGGAAACGGTCACATGGGATCAGGAAAATCGTGTTCCCGGGGCGCTTGCGCGGCGGGAGTGTGAGAGACAGGTGCCATCGGGATCCTTCGACCAGGGGCATGTCCTCATGACACGCCTCACAATGCCGACCAGACTTCCCGGCTCACCTGAGGTGAATGGTAGCGGAGTCCTTTCGGGAACGGAAGGGGTTATTCCGGAATCGCCGTTGTTCAGCCGTGCAGCGCCAGATAGGGAGCGAGCGCGAACAGGACGATGATCAGGGCGTTTTTCAGGGTGCGGGTCGGCAGGCGGTGCGCGATTTTCCAGCCGAGGAGCACCCCCGCCAACTCCGGAATGCCGACGATCGCGGCCAGCGTCCAGTCCACCGATCCGTGCGCGATGTAGCCCACCGAGCCCACCCCGGCGATGACGATCGACTGCGCCTGCGCGGCCGCCAGCGACTCCAGGACCGGCACGCCCAGCGCGACCAGCAGGGGCACGGTCAGCATCGGCCCGCCGATCCCGACGACGCCCGCGACCAGCGCCACCGCGACGGCCAGTACCGCCACCAGCGGTGCGGGCGGATGGGGACGGGTCGCCGCCGGGCGATGGTGCTCGCGGTACCAGAGCAGCGCCGCCGCGCCCGCGACCAGCGCTGCCAGGACGAGGCCGAAGGCTTGTTCGGAGACCGCCGTGTTGATCGCGACGCCGAGCGGGGTGCCGACCAGGGCTCCGGCGGCCAGGACGAGCGCGGTGCGGCGGGTCTCGGGCTCGCGGAGCTGGCCGGAGCGGGTGTAGGCGGCGGTGCCCAGGGCGCCGGTGGCGATGTGGGTCACGATGGCGGTTCCGGCGACCTCGGCGGGTGAGAGGTCGGTCAGGGCGAACAGGCCGACGGTGGGCAGCACGCCGCCTGGCCCGAGCGCGGTGATGCCGATGCCGCCGAGCAGGCCGAAGAGGGCTAGCGCGATCAGGACCGTCATGGGGTGGCCTCCGGGCTGCGGGGTTACTGGGTGGTCGTCGGGCCTCGGTGGAGGGTGGCGCGTAGCGTCATGCGGTCGGCGCGGATGCGGATCAGTTCCGCGTCCACCGCGCGGCCGTCGGCCAGGTGGGTCAGGCGTTCCAGGGCGAACACGGCTGCTCCCACCGGGATTTGCAGCAGCGCGGCGGTGTCGGGATCGGCCGTGACGGCGTGCACCGCGATCTCCGCTCGTCCCAGCAACTGGCCCGTCGTCTCCTCGATCAGGGCGAACACGTCCCGGCCCGCCAGGTCACCGGCCAGCACGCCCGCGCCGACGTCGGCGGTGAGGTAGGACGTGTCCAGGGAGAGCGGTTGTCCTTCCAGCCAGCGCAGCCGTTCCAGGTGGACGCCGCCCGCCTCGGCGGGGACCTCCAGGCGCTCGGCGAACGCGGCCGGGAGCTCGGCCACCGTCTCGGCCACCCGGACCTCGTTGGTGACGGTGCCGTGGCCCACCAGGGCTTCGGCCAGGCCCGCCAGCCGGTCCAGGCCGTGCCCGTACTTGGGCGTCACGATCGTGGTGCCGACGCCGCGCCGCCGCGTGATCAGCCCTTCGTGGCGCAGCAGGTCCAGGGCCTCCCGCACGGCGTTGCGGGACGCGCCCAGGCGGCGGGTGAGGTCGTGCTCGTAGGGCAGCACGCCGTCGGGGAAGCGGCCGCTGGTGATCTGCTGGCGCAGCACGTCGGCGACGTGGCGGGCACGTTCGGCGCGCGGGCGGGATGACACCGGCCGGTGGTGCTGGTCCATGGTGTGCACGCTAGGCGCGGGCTGTTACGCCGGAGTTACGCCACCCTGGTTGAGCTGGGGGAACGTCTGACCTGGGGTTTTGGGCGTGGGGGAAGGGGTTTCGCCGGGGTGCGGAATTGGGTTGTCCGGTCGGGGCCCGGGTTCGTAGGGTCGGTTTCGTACGTGATCTAGGTCAGGGGGTTGATGAATATGGCTGCCGTCGGCCGTGTTCGGCATGCCCTTGTCCGGTTTGTGTGCTGTTTCTAGCGCGCGGGCCGGTCATCTTCTGACCTGGAGATTCACGTGTCCTCTTTCTCGATCGGCCATGCCGATTTGATCACCGACCGCCTCGTTCTGCGGTCCTGGACCTCAGGCGAGGCCGACGCCGTCGTGGCCGAGGGCCGCCTGCCGCACTGGGCCGGGGACTTTCCCGCCGAGGGCGACCTCGTCGTCGCCGGACTGTTCGCCGACAACCCGGGCTGGCTGGGCGAGTACGGCCACCGGCAGATCATCGAGCGCGACGGCGGGCTCGTCGTCGGCTCGCTCGGGCTGTTCTGGCCGCCGTCCGGGGGTGAACTCGAACTCGGTTACGGGGTGGTGGCGTCCCGGCGGGGGCGCGGCTACGCGCCCGAGGCCGTTCGTGTCCTGACCGAGTTCGCGTTCAGCGCGCCCGGCGTCCACACGGTGTTCGCCAACGTGGAGCTGTCGAACCCGGCTTCGGTGCGGGTGCTGGAGAAGGCCGGGTTCCGGCGGCAGAGCGTTGACGGGGACCTGGCTCGGTTCCGTTCGGTGGCTCCGGAACAGCGGTAGTCCCGTGAAGGGCGGGCGGCGGGCTCGTCGTCCGCCCGCATGACGGTATGCGGTGAGAGCTGCGCTTCTGGGTACGCTAGGTGACAGGTGTGCCGGGAAGTCTGGTCGGCGTCCCATCGTCGACCCTGGAGAACCCGTGGCTACCTCACCGTCCCGCAGCAAGAAGCTCTTCAGCCGTGGCTCATGGCCCGAGGCCAGGCGGATCGGCGAGATCCTCCGCCAGGAGACCGTCGGCGGTGTGCTGCTGCTGGTCGGGGCGGTCGTGGCCGTCGTGTGGGCCAACTCGCCCTGGGCCGATTCCTATGCCTCGGTGCGCGGTTTCACGGTGGGGCCGGCTTCCCTGCATCTGGAACTGCCGCTGTCGGCCTGGGCCGCGGACGGCCTGCTGGCGATCTTCTTCTTCGTGGCGGGGCTGGAGCTCAAGCGCGAGTTCGTGGCCGGTGACCTGCGCGACGTGCGGCGGGCGCTGGTGCCGGTGCTGGCGGCGGTGGGCGGCGTGGTCGTCCCCGCGCTGCTGTACGTCGCGCTGACCTGGGGGAAGCCGGGCGCCAGCCAGGGCTGGGCGATCCCCACCGCGACCGACATCGCGTTCGCGCTGGCGGTGCTGGCGGTGATCGGCCGGTTCCTGCCCGCGGCGCTGCGCACCTTCCTGCTGACGCTGGCGGTGGTGGACGACCTCATCGCCATCGTGATCATCGCGCTGTTCTACACCGCGAAGTTGTCGGTGCTGCCGCTGCTGGGCGCGCTGGTTCCGCTGGGGTTGTTCGCGCTGCTGGTGCAGCGGCGGGTGCGGAGCTGGTGGTTGTTGCTGCCGCTGGCCGCCGCGACGTGGGCGCTGGTGCACGCCTCGGGCGTGCACGCGACGGTCGCGGGGGTGCTGCTGGGCTTCATGGTGCCGGTGGTCCGCAGCGTGCGGGCGGGCGGGCCGGAGGCGGGGCCGGGCCTCGCCGAGCACTTCGAGCACCGGTTCCGGCCGCTGTCGGCGGGGGTGGCGGTGCCGCTGTTCGCGCTGCTGTCGGCGGGGGTGGCGTTCGGCGGGCTGGACGGCCTGGGCGAGGCGCTGACCGACCCCGTCGCGATCGGCGTGCTGGTGGGCCTGGTGGTCGGCAAGCCGCTGGGCATCATGGGCGCGACCTGGCTGGTGGCGCGGTTCACGCACGCCGACCTGGACGACGACCTGTCGTGGACCGACGTGCTGGGGCTGGGCCTGCTGGGCGGGATCGGCTTCACGGTGTCGCTGCTGATCGGCGAGCTGGCGTTCGGCGGCGGCTCGGCGGCCGACGACCGCGTCAAGATCGCGGTGCTGGCGGCGTCGGTGGTGGCGACGGCGCTGGCCGCGATCGTGCTGCGCGCCCGCGACCGCGCCTACCGCCGCATCCACAAGGCCGAGTCACTGGACCTCGACGACGACGGGATCCCGGACGTCTACCAGGAGGGCTGACCGCGCCGGTCACTTCCCGTCGCGGTGCGGCATCATCTCCTGCGCCTTGGCCTTCACGCCCTCCCTGAGCACGCCCCAGCGGCTCTCGTCGCCCTTGATCAGGGTCTCGGCGGTGGCCTTGGCCTGCGCGAACTCGGTGTGCGGCGGGATCGGCGGCACGTCGGCGTCGCAGTGCACGTCCAGGAGGGTCGGCCGGTCGGCGGCCAGGGCGCGGTCCCAGGCGGGGCCGACCTGGTCGGGATCGTCGACGACGATCGCGTTCAGGCCGAGGCCCGCGGCGAACGCGGCGTAGTCCATGTCCGGCAACGTCTGCGACTGCGGGAACTTCGGCGCGCCCTGCATCGCGCGCATCTCCCAGGTGACGTGGTTCAGGTCGTTGTTGTGCAGGACGGCCACGACCAGGCGCGGGTCGGCCCACTCGTGCCAGTAGTGCTTGACGGTGAGCAGTTCGGCCAGGCCGTTCATCTGCATGGCCCCGTCCCCCGCGAACGCGATGACCGGGCGGTCGGGGTGGCCGAACTTCGCGCCGATCCCGTAGGGGACCGCCGGGCCCATGCTCGCCAGCGTGCCCGACAACGAGCCGCGCACGTCGCCGTGGAACCGCAGGTTGCGGGCGTACCAGTTGGCCGCCGAGCCGGAGTCGGCGGTGACGATCGCGCCCTGGGGCAGCCGCTCGGACAGCTCGTGGAACAGCCGCATCGGGTTGACGGGGTCGGCCTCGACCATCGCCTCCTTGCGCATGGTCTCCCACCAGCGCCGCACGTCGTCCTCGACGCCCTCGCGCCAGGAGCGGTCCTGCTTGCGCTCCAGCAGCGGGATCAGCGCGCGCAGGGTGGCGGCGGCGTCGCCGACGAGGTTGACCTCGTAGGGGTAGCGCATCCCGATCATCTTGGGGTCGCGGTCGATCTGCACGGCGCGGGCCTGGTCGAACCCGGGCAGGAACTGGGAGTAGGGGAAGCTGGAGCCGACCGTCAGCAGGGTGTCGCAGCCGTCCATCAGCTCGTAGCTGGGGCGCGTGCCCAGGAGGCCGATGGAGCCGGTGACGAAGGGCAGGTCGTCGGGCAGGACGTCCTTGCCGAGCAGCGCCTTGGCGACGCCCGCGCCGAGCAGGTCGGCGACCTGCTCCAGTTCGGCGCGGGCGTGGCGGGCTCCGGAACCGGCCAGGATGGCGACCTTGCTTCCGGCGTTCAGGACGTCGGCGGCGCGGCGGATCGCTTCGTCGTCGGGCGAGATCGTGGGCCAGTCGACGCCGAGGCTGGAGGGGACCATCTTGATCTCGTGGCCGGGGGCGCTGTACTCCAGTTCCTGCACGTCGGCGGGGATGATGAGCGCGGTGGGGGCACGTTCGGCGAGCGCCACGCGGATGGCGCGGTCCAGCACGTTGGGGAGCTGCTCGGGGACCGTCACCGTCTGCACGTAGGCACCGGCGACGTCCTTGTACAGCGAGGCCATGTCGACCTCCTGCTGGTAGGAGCCGCCCATGGCGCTGCGGTCGGTCTGGCCGACGATCGCGACGACGGGGACGTGGTCGAGCTTGGCGTCGTACAGGCCGTTGAGCAGGTGCACCCCGCCCGGCCCGGACGTGGCGGCGCAGACGCCGACCCGGCCGGTGAACTTGGCGTAGCCGACGGCCTGGAAGGCGCTCATCTCCTCGTGCCGCGCCTGCACGAAGCGCGGCTGGTCACCCGCGCGGCCCCAGGCCGCGAGCAGCCCGTTGATGCCGTCGCCCGGATAGCCGAAGACCGTCTCGACACCCCACTCCCGCAGGCGTCCGAGCAGGAAATCGGCGACCGTCGTCGTCATCGTCAGTGCTCCCTCCGCGTTCGGCGCGCGGCCGTCACCGGTGCGGCGGCCACGGGACGCGTCTACCCGGCTGGGGGCGGGCCTACCGTTGCCGCGCTCGTTTGGGGAAAGGGCGGGCTTCGGGGTTGCCTGGTGGTGCGGATTTTCGTTGCGCACTCCCAGAGGGGCGAAAGGGGCAAGTCCGGCGTGCCATGCCGGTGCGGCATGGGACCGAACGCCGTTCATCGCAACAGGGCGCCCGTTCATCGAGCCGGAGGCACAAGCGCCTGCCGGAAGTGGCGGCGGGCACTAATTTCAACGTCGTCCGCCGCTCGGCTCCGACGCGGAACGTCCTTGACTGGGGGGTGAAGGGCGCGACCGCGTCGTCGAGCCGCGGCCGGACGACGGGGGGAAAGAGGGGGCACGCGGCCGGCGTCCACACCGGCCGCGTGTACTCTCGCCGCTCCGCCGTGCGGTCAGTCCAGCGTGGTGACGGCGGTCCGGAGCCTGCGCAGGTCGCGGAGCCGCTGCTCGTAGGTGGCCCCGAGCCCGAGGACGAGCAGCCCGACGGCGGCGACGGGGACCCAGCCGGGCAGGCCGGTCAGGAACTCCACGACCAGCGGGGCCAGCGCGTGCCCGGCGACCAGGAGCAGGACGCCGCCGCCCAGCAGCAGCGGGGCTTGGAGGCGCAGCCGCGCGCCTACGAGGGTGATGAGGAGTGCGCCTCCGGCCAGCAGGAGCGGGCGGGGGCCGTCTCCGGTCCAGGACGCCGCCATGCTCGGTAGCAGCGTCACCGCCAGGGCGGGGGCGTAGGCGGTCCAGGAGGACGGCGAGGGGCGTTGGGAGCGCCGGATCAGTCCCACGGTCAGGAGCATCAGGGAGATCGGCGCGGTGTAGATCTCGGGTGCTCGCACGTCGGCTGCCGCTAGCAGCACCCACCAGGCGGCTGTCAGGAGCGCCGCGCCTGCCCATCCTGCTTGGCGTCGGTCGCTCCGGAGGGCGGTGGCGAGGGCGATGCCGCCCGTGAAGGCCAGTCCTAGGCTCAGCGTTGTCGGGTGGCCGACGGTCATGACCAGTCCTGCGACGGCCACGGCTCCGGTGGCGATCTCCGCTGGGACGCTGCGCGCCCACGTCGCGATACCGGCGCCGAGGGCCGCTGCGGCAAGGACGCCGAACGCCGCCAGATGGATGGGGGCCGACGCCGTTCCCAGCGTCGCGGCGAAACCGGCCAGCGAGAGGATCGTGAAGGTGGCCGCCGGGCTGCGGAGTTCCCGGACGATGGCGCAGTAGACGGCACCGGCGGCGGTCATCGCTCCGAACACGAAGGGGGTCTGGCCGGACGGGACCGCCAGTGCCGTCCAGCAGGCGACGGTGACGGCGGTGGCGGCGGCGGAACGGAGGACCGTACGGTCGGCCGCCGCCCAGGTCGCCAGGGCGATGGCCAGCAGCACTCCGGCGCTCGGGTGCGGCAGCTCGATCACTACGGCCAGCGCGACGACCGGCGGGGCGAGAACCCGTCGCGTCAGAAGCAGTGCGCCTGCTGCTAGTCCCAACACGATGGGGGCGGCGGGTAGGGCTTCTGGCAGGTCGGCTGTTCCGTAGGTGAGAGGGGCAAGGAGCTTGCTGGCCGTGCCGGGCAGCACCCAGATGATGGCGGCGGCGAAGGCTGCTCCTGCTCCGGTTGCGGTTGTGCCTCGCAGGTGTTGAGGGAGCAGGCGTGTTCCGGCCAGGATCGTCAGCGCTGCTCCGGCTAGTCCGGCTGCTGTCCAGCCGTTGGGCAGCGGCAGCGTGGCTGCGAGCGCGATGGACCAGGTCAGGCCGCAGACGATTCCGAGGATGCGGTCCAGTCGCCATCCCCACAGCAGTGCGGCCCCGCCTGCCAGGAGGAGGGACGGCGGAGCCCATGGGCCGGTCACCAGCAGGCTCAACGCGGCGATCAGGCCGACCGCGCCGCTTCCCAGGCCGGTGAAGGTGGCGACTCCGCGCACTGCTCCGGTGGAGATCTCTCGCACGCCCAGGTCTGCCACCGATGCTGCTAGTGCGACCAAGGCCAGCAGCATCGGCGGCACGTCCAGGGCGATCACCAGGAGTAGCGGCGGCGCGTGCCAGAGCGCGACGGCCATCGGCTTGGGGAGTCGTAGTGGGGCGAGGTGCGCGTAGGCCGTCCAGGCTGCGGCGAGGATTGTTGAGGCTGCTGCTGCGTACCAGGCTCCGTCGAGGGTTTTGAGGCCAAACAGGTCGCCCGCGTGGGCGGCGTAGAACTGGAGGGCGCCCAGCATCAGGCCGACGATGGCGAGCGTCTCGGCGGTGGCGGGCAGTCCGCGCCGCACCAGCGGCCACGCTCCGCCGAGCAGCATCGCCGTGAGCGACACCAGGATCAGCGCCCGTGCGCCCATGCCGAGCGAGCCCCAGCTGATCGCGGTGAACGCCAGCGCCGCGATTCCGAGCAGCGCCCCGCCCAGCGCGAGCAGCGCGTTGCGCACCCCGAACCGTGACACGTCTCGGGCGGCGCGCACCGGCAGGGGCTCGTAGACCGGCACTTCCCGGGTCGGCTCGGCGTGCAGTCGGGCGAGCAACCATCCGCGCCGCCGGGTGAGCCGCAGGATCTCGGCGTCCACCCAGCGCAGCTCTTGGGCCACAGGGCCGACGAGGACCACTCCGCACCGAGGGCAGGCGTACCTGAACGCCACGGTCAGGGGCGTCGCGCAGGAAGGGCAGGGAGGTCGCATGGCCTCAGCCTCGTCGGCGGGCGGCTCGTTGGCATCCGCTCTGGTACTCAGTTCCGCTGAGCGTGCGGGCCTGGTGGGAGGGGTGCATGCCCCAGAGCGTCCGGTTTCAGTACGCTCGCCGCGAGAGGGGGGGAGCCGTGCAGAACATCCGATCGCGCCAGGCCGCCCGTCAGGCCGCCCGCCGCATCGCGCGCCAGGCCGGACGCCACGTCCGGAGCCGCGCCGCCGCCTGGGGCTACATCGGGGCGCTGGGCGCCGCCGAGGCCGCGTACGTCCTGCTCGACGAGGACGACCGCGCCGCCGTCGCCGCCTGGGCCAGCACCAACCTCGCCAACCTGGCCGACCACCCCGTCGGTTCGCTGGTCGCCTCGGCGCTCATCCCGACGGAGTACCCGCTGTTGTGGCTCGGGCTCGCCGGGGCCGGGCTGCTGCCGGTGGACGCGCGGCTCGGCAGCGGGCGCGCCGCCGTGCTGTTCGGGCTGACCCATGTCCTGGGCACCGCCGTCAGCCAGGGGATCGTCGCCTGGCGCACCTCCGTCGGGCAGCTCCCCGAGACGGCGCGCCACCAGCTCGACACCGGGCCCTCGTTCGTCGTCGTGCCCGCGCTGGTGGTCGCGGTCGGGTGCGCGCCCTGGCGGTGGCGCGTTCCGGCGGCGCTCGGGTTGGCCGGGGTGCTGCCGTACATGTTCATCGGGTTGCGGGATCTCGATGTCGCGGCGGTGGGGCATACGGTGTCGATGGGCGTGGCGGTTCCGCTCTACCTGCTGCTTCGCGGGCGTCCGCCTCTGCCGGTCAGCCGGGCTTCGGTCGGCTGAGCCGTTGGGTTCAGGGACGCTGCGCCATGCCTGCGTGGGCAGGGCCGAGCTGACGTTCAGGAAGCGCCGCACGCCGCAAGGCGGGAGGCATGCTGCGCGGCGGGCGGCGGCGCGACGGTTGACCGCGCGCGGCGAGTGATCGCGCGGCGGGCGGCTCAGGTCGCGCGGCGCAGGACCCGGGGGCGGACCCGGCCCAGGCCCTGGAGCGGTCGCGAGCGCAGGCCGGAGACCTCGTAGGCGTCCTGTTCCGCCAGCTCGGCCGCCAGCCCCCCGTCGATCAGGACGGTGCCGGGCCGCGCCGTCGCGGTGAGCCGGGAGGCGAGGTTGACCGGCGTGCCGAACACGTCGCCGTGCCGCAGGATCACCTCCCCGCACGCCAGGCCGACCCGCACCCGCGGGAAGTCGGGGTCGTCCTCGCAGCGCTCGGCGATCCGCAGCCCGATCTCGGCCGCCGCGGCCGGTTCGGACGCCACGAACAGCACCTCGTCGCCCAGCGTCTTCACCACCCGGCCGCCCTGCTCGGCGACGGCCTCGGTGGCGGTGCCCTCGAACCGCTCCACGAACGCGGCCAGCTCGTCGCCGTCCATCCGGCGGCTCATCCGCGTGAACGACACCACGTCCGCGAACCCCACCGTCAGGTGCGCGACGCCCGCCGCCGGGTCGGCGGTGGCGGCGGCCGTGCCCGCGGCCGCGCGCAGGCCCGCCGCGGCGAGCTGGCGCCGCCAGCCGTGGATCATCAGGCGCTCGAAGGCGGGCTGCAACTCCTGGGTGGCCGCCAGCGCCGCCAGCACCACGTCGGGCGTCACCGGCTGGTCGGCCGGGAACTGCTTGCTGAGCCGCTGCAACCACACATCGCCCAGCCAGCTCGCCAGCCGTCCCATCGTCTGGCCGACCGCGCGGGACAGCTGGAGCACCATCTCCTCGTCCACGACGTCGTGCGCCAGCAGCTCCTTGATCTCCAGCAGCGCCGCGACGTCGCCGTCGGTGAAGGCGGGCTCGTCGTCGGGCTGGGTGGGGAAGCCGAGCGCCTGCCAGATGCGCAGCGCGTACTCCTCGGACATCCCGGCCCGTTTCTCCACCTCGGCCCGGGTGTAGCGGAGCGGGGCGCCGAGCAGGGCCTCCTCGATATCCTGGGACAACCGGGGGTTCGCCATGGGCACCTCATATGTGACATCGGACGATGTCGCAATCGTGCCGAGTAAGATCCAACCGGTCAAGGAAGACGAGTCCGGCGGGCGGGGCATGGCCGAGTACCGAATCGACGAGCTGGCCCACGCGGCCGGCAGCACCGTACGCAACATCCGCGCCTACCAGGACCGGGGCCTGCTGCCGCCGCCGCGCCTGGAGGGCCGGGTCGGCATCTACGACGACTCCCACCTGGCCCGGCTGCGCCTGATCGGCAAGCTGCTGGCGCGCGGCTACTCCTCGGTCATCATCAAGGACCTGCTGTCGGCCTGGGAGACGGGCAAGGACGTCAGCGACGTGCTGGGCCTGGAGAAGGTGCTGACCGACCCGTGGTCGGACGAGCTGCCCGGCACCGTCACCGTCGAGGAGCTGATCGCCACCTTCGGCACCGGGCTGCCCGAGGAGGAGGTCGCGCGGGTCCTGGAGCGCACCGTGGCGCTCGGCCTGATCGAGCCGGAGGGCGAGCACTACCGGGTGCCGAGCCCCCGGCTGCTGCACGTGGGCGCCGAGCTGGTGGCCGCGGGCATCCCGCTGGACGCGGTGCTGGACATCGCCCAGGAGATCCGCGACGACTGCGACGTGATCGCCGGCCGGTTCGTCAACCTGGTGCACGAGCACGTCTTCCTGCGGCTGGAGGCCGACCCCGACCTCACCGGCGACGACGTCGGCGAGATCGCGGCGGTGGTGACGCGGATGCGGCCGCTGGTGAAGATGGTGGTGGACCCGTTCATCGCCCGCGCGATGGAGGTCCGGGTGCAGGCGGCGCTGGGCGCGCAGCTGGAGACCATCCGCGACCACCTGGCCACCCGGCACTGATCACAGCAGGGACGCGCCCCACTCCACCGTGACCTGGTGCTCGGCGCCGGTCTCGTCGGTGAACGTCAGCGTGCCGCTGCCCGCCGGGTTCAGCAGCGTGGTGCGGAGCTGCACCGTCACCGCGCCGGAGGAGTTCTCGGCCAGGCCCCCGGCGGTCTGCGACACCTGGAGCTGGTCGGTGGAGGAGGTGACCTTCCAGTCCACCGGTCCGCTGGCGGCGGTGAGGGTGAGCCGGCCGGGCTTGTTCCAGACCAGCGTCACCTTGGCGGGCGCGACCTGGAGCATGCCCGGCCGCGGCGAGGGCGAGGGCGACTGCTCGGGCAGCGAGTAGCCCGGCGGCGGCGAGATGCCGGGCCGGGTCGGCGCGGGCGGGGTCGTCTGGCCGGGCTTCGGCGGGGACGGGGTGGTGTTGAGCTGCGGGTCCAGCGGCGGCGCCGCGCCGTGACGGCCGGACTGCCCCGGCGCGCGCGGGTCGCCGCCGGAGGGGACCAGCGCGTCGGGGGACGGCGGGTTGCTGATCGTAGGGCGCGGCTTGGCGCCGGGCGGCCACAGCAGCGTCGGCGTGCCCGGCGGCGGACCCATGACCATGACGGCGAGCAGCGCGGCGGCCAGCGCCCCGGCCATGCCCCCGCCCGCGAACAACCAGCGCCGGGTGTAGGGCGAGGGCACGTCCGGCTGCACCGGCATGCCCTCGGGCGTCAGCTTCCCGCCGCGCGCGACGATGTCGGCGCGGTGGTCGGCCAGCTCGGGGTCGGCCGCGGTGTGCATGACCCGGTGCCGCAACGCGGCGGGCAGGACGGGCGCGGGCGGCAGCACGAGCAGCGCGGCGGCCTGGACGCGCCCGCGCCTACGGCACGCGTCACAGCCGTCCCGATGCCGCTCCAGCCGCGCATTCCCGAGCCCACCGCCCCCGGTGGCCGCGCCACGATCGGCAGGACCGGCGGAGTCCTGAGTGGGGGCCTGGGGGCCGGTGGTGGAGGAGTGGGATCCGGCGCTTGGGGTGTGGGAGGCCGGGCCGGGTGGGGCGAAGGGGTGCGGGCCTGCGTCGGGGGCACGGTTTGTTGAGCGGCGGGCGGTCAGTACGGCCACGGCGCGGCGGGAGAGGCCGGTGGGCTTGGCCGTCACCAGGTCGGGGGCCGCTTCGGGGGTGGGCTCTGTTTTAGGTGCGGTGTGGTCGGCCGCGCAGCTGGCGGCGACGCGGGCCAGCTCCTCGGCGAGGGCGTCACCCAGCAGGGCGTGGGTCTGGGCCGCCAGGGCGGCGGCGCGGCGGGGCGACACGCCCAGCACGACGCCCAGCTCGGCCGGGCGCAGGCCGTGCCGCGTCACCAGCAGCAGCACCTCCTGATCGACCGGGGCGAGGCGGGCCATCGCGCCGTGCAGCAGCGTGCGGAGTTCCGGCGGCGGCGGGGTTTCGGTCCGGTCGAGGGCCGGGAGGGGCGAGAACTCGCCGTCGGGATCCCAGTAGGCGACGTCGGCGCGGCCCCGGCGCAGTGCACGCCGTCGCGCCGCGCCGTACAACCAGGCGCGCAGGTGCAGGTGGTCGCGCATGCGGGGGGCGCGGCGGGCGGCGTCGATGAAGGTGTCGTGGACGATGTCGGCGGCCGCGCGCGAGTCGGCCGTGACCGACAGTGCGTAGTCGTAGAGGGACTCAGCGTAGGCGTCGTACAGGTGGCCCAGAGCACGGTCGTCACCGTCGTTCAACCCCTGGACCAACCGGCGGTCAGTCGCGGAGTCGATGGGGGTCCACCTGGGCATACGTGCTCCCGGCACCGGCAAGAGTGGATCGGTCGGGTCGTCCGGACAATTCGGCCCACCCTGCATACACCCATGCGCACCGTCCTCACCACTGGGTCACCCGAAAAGGGCGGGAAGGGTGACCCGAAGGTGACGATCCCCTGTCAGCGCCAGAACAGGAGTTTGGCGGTGCCCGCGACCGTGCCGGCGGTCGTGCCGTGCTGGACGACCTGCACCCGCAACCGCCAGCCCGCGCCGATGGTGTCGGCGGGCACCGAGTACAGCAGCGCGCTCTCGCCGGACGCGGCGGTGAACTCCTGCACGGGGCCCGAGGCGAAGTTCGCGGTGTCGGCGGCGTCGACCTCCACCGAGCGGATCTGGCCGCGCGTCCCGGCGGGCAGGCCGCGCAGCGCGAGCCCCACCGTCAGGGCGTACCGGGCGGGCCCATTGAGGATGCTGGGCCCGCCCTCGTCGACGTGCTGGCCGGCGGCGTCGGCGTACTCGCGGTCCCAGACGACCGTGGTCCACTCCCCCGGCGGCAGCGGCTGGGGCCCGGTGGTGCCCACCGAGACGTAGTCGGGCACGGCGACTCCTCTCAGTCCACGCGTTCCACGGTCAGCTCGCCGTCGTGGTAGCGGCGGCGCAGGGTGATCTTCGAGAACTTGCCGACGCTGGTCTTGGGCACGCTCTCCACGAACGCCCAGCGCTCGGGGAGCTGCCAGTGCGGGACGCGGTCGGCCAGGAACGCCTTGAGCTGCGCGGCCGTCACGCGCGCGCCCGGCGCGAGCACCACCGAGGCGAGCGGGCGCTCCTGCCAGCGGTCGTCGGGCACGCCGACCACGGCGGCCTCCAGCACGTCGGGGTGGGCCATCAGGTGGTTCTCCAGCTCGACCGAGGAGATCCACTCGCCGCCGGACTTGATGACGTCCTTGGCCCGGTCGGTCAGCACCAGGTAGCCGTCGGGGGACAATCGGCCGACATCGCCGGTGCGCAGCCAGCCGTCGTGGAAACGGTCCGGGTCGGCGCCGCGGTGGTAGGCGCCGGTGATCCACGGGCCGCGGATCTCCACCTCGCCGACCGCGACCCCGTCGCTCGGCAGCACCGTGTCGCCGTCGCCGACGATGCGGATCTCCAGCCCGGCCACGACGCGGCCCTGGGTGACCACGTAGCGCCAGGCGTCCTCGCCGGCCGTCCCGGCGGGGGCGTGCGCGACGGTGGCGACCGGGGAGGTCTCGGTCATCCCCCACGCCTGGACGATGAGCACGCCCAGCTCGTCGAAGGCGCGCATCAGCGACTCGGGGACCGCCGAGCCGCCGCACGGGACCAGCCGCAACGACGACAGGTCGGTGCCGTGCTCGCGGACGTGCCGGAGCAGGTCGGACCAGATGGTGGGCACCGCGCCCGCGATGGTCGGCCGCTCGGTCTCGATGATCCGCGCCAGCGGCTCGGCCTGGAGGAAACGGTCGGGCATCACCAGCGACGCACCCGCCATGACCGCCGCGTACGGCAGGCCCCAGGCGTTGGCGTGGAACATGGGGACGACCGGCAGGACGCGGTCCCCGGTGTGCAGCCCGAACATGTTGCCGGTGCAGGCGGCCATCGAGTGCAGGTACGCCGACCGGTGCGAGTAGACGACGCCCTTGGGGTCGCCGGTGGTGCCGCTGGTGTAGCACATGGCGGCGGCCTGGCGCTCGTCGATCTCGGGCCAGTCGAACGCGGCGGGCGCGGCGGCCAGCAGGTCCTCGTAGGAGTGCAGCTCCTTGCCCGAGCCGGCGAGCGGCGCGGCGTCGCCCGCCCCGACGACCACGACGTGCCGGACGGTCTTCATGTTCGGCAGGATCGGCGCGAGCAGCGGGACCAGCGAGCCGTCCACCAGGAGCACGTGGTCCTCGGCGTGGTCGGCGATGTAGACGAGCTGGTCGGCCGACAGGCGCAGGTTGAGGGTGTGGAGGACCGCGCCCATGGCGGGGATCGCGAGGTAGGCCTCCAGGTGCTCGGCATTGTTCCACATGAAGGTGGCGACGCGCTGGTCGGCGTCCACGCCGAGCGCGCGCAGCGCCCCGGCGAGCCGGGCGGCGCGCTCACCGACCTCGGCGTAGCTGCGGCGGCGGGCGCCGTCCCCGGTCCAGGTGGACACCTCGGCGGTCCCGAAGACCCCGGTCCCGTGGCGCAGGATCGAGGTGATGGTCAGCGGGAAGTCCTGCATCGTGCTCAACACGGCGCACCTCCGGGTCGGCGTATCCAGAACCGGATTCTTGCCGGTGAACGTACGGTTTGTCAGCATCCGCCGACCACCGATATGCCCGGCCGTCCACGCTGCGCCTTCTGCGCGTGAGCCGGTCCGGCCGACCCGGGACGCGGCGGGACGGGACAGGGCGGGACGGGACAGGGCGGGATGAGACAGGGCGGGATGAGACAGAGCGGGATGAGACAGAGCGCGGCGGGACGCGGAAGAGGGCGAGGCCGGGGGCGGGACGGGCGTCAGGAGGGTTGTGGGGGTACCGAGGGGAAGTCCGCGCCCAGGCCCGCGTCGTCGCGGAGTCTCGCCACGGCTCGGGAGACCGTGCTCTTCACCGTGCCCACGCTGATGCCGAGCACTTCGGCGATCTCGCTCTCCGGCATGTCCTCGTAGTAGCGCAACATCACCGCCAGGCGCTGGCGTTCGGGCAGCCGGCGCAGGGCGCGGCCCAGGGCGTCGTGCATCCCGCTGCGGTCGGTGTGGTCCTCCACCGGGCTGTCGGGCAGCTCGTCGGTGGGGTAGACGTCCAGCTTGCGGCGGCGCCACCAGGAGATCTGCGTGTTGACCATGGCGCGGCGCACGTAGCCGTCCACGGCGGCACGGTCGTTGATGCGGTCCCAGGCCAGGTAGGTCTTGGCCAGCGCGGCCTGGAGGAGGTCCTCGGCCTCGGCACGGTCGCCGGTGAGCTGGAGGGCGGCGCGCATCAGCACGCGCTGGCGGTCGGTGACGTACGCGCGGAACTCCTCGTGCCGCGTGTCGTTCAAGAGGACCACCGAACCAGGGGTTGCGGGCCCCCGCGGAGCCGAACGTGCCGGAACGCGGGCGTGCGCACCCGGCCCTTCCGACGATCCCACGGGGACCGTAATTCTGGGTCAACTCAAAAGACATATTCGGGTCAACCAGGGGAGGTTGCTCCTCCCGGGTGGAACGATCCTCCACCCTCTTCTGACTTATCCCGACAAATCCATCGACAGCGGGAGGGGTGCGCATGACTCTTGACTCACTGTCCTAACAACCGTGACCCTGACCGCAGGAGTGCCGCCATGCCGTTGCACCGCCGCCGCGCCGAGCGCCGCCGCCTCCGGGAGGCCGTCCTCGGGAGCGAACCGCGGCAGCCCGCGCCCCCGGTCGCCGGAACGCCCTCACTGCGCGTCCTGACCGGACTCGTCCTGGACGCCAGCCCGCACCTGCTGGTCGTGCGGACGCCCGCCGGCGAGGCGCGGCTGCCGATGACCGGCGCCACCACGGTCTGGCACGGCGGGCGCGGGGGCCTCGCCGCGCTGCGGCCGGGGCGCGAGGTGGTCGTGCGGGTGGGCGGCGACGGCCTGGCCGCCGAACGCGTCTGGGTGGACGCCGGGCGGGTGACCGGCACGATCCTGGCGTGCGGGCGGGACACCGTGGAGGTGGACATGGGACCGCACCGCGGGAGGGCCCATGTGGTGATCCCGCCGCACGCCCTCGGCGCGGTGCTGGTCCGGCACCCCCGGATGGAGCCGGGCTACCTGTTCGACGTGATCTGCGTGCGCTCGCCCGACGGGCCGCGCGCCGTCCGCCCGGGGACCTCCCAGCCCGGCCACCGCGCCGACCAGATGGCCGACGCCGCGCTCCCCGGCCACGTCGGCGGGCCTGCCGGGCCCGCCGGCGGGCCGTCGCGCGGCACCGCCACCTGGTTCGGCGGCGGGGAGTACGGGATGGCCTATCCGGCGGTCGATCCCGAGGGCCAGGCCGGGGGATGCGCGGACGCCCCGGCCGGGTGCGTGCGCCTGCCGCTGCTGTCGCTGGGCAGCGACGTCGCGGTGCGCAACGAGTGCACCGGCCGCGCCGCCACCGTCCCCGTGGTCGAGTGCGGCTGCGTGGCGGCCCGCTACTGCGACCGCTGCGTGGAGTGCGGCGTGTCGCCCCGGGGCCGCGTCGCCGAGCTGTCGGCGGCGGTGTTCGTCGGACTCGGCGGCGACCTGGAGAACGGCTGTTTCAACGCCACCGTCCAGCCTGCGATGGGAGACGCGCGATGGTGACCGTCGTCCAGAACGCCCAGGTGCTGCTGCTGGCGGCCGTGCTGCTGGCCGCCTGCCTGGCCAAGCTCGCGGTGCGCGCGCCCGCCGAGGCCGACCACGTGCACGGCGTCCCGCTGCCGGCCGGGGCGCGGCAGGCGACGGTGTTGCGGAACTCCCGGTCGGCCGGTGTGGGGCTGGGCGTCATGGAGGGCGTGCTCGGGCTGGCGCTGCTGGTGACCTCGCACGTGTCGGTGCGGATCGCGACGGCGGTGGGGTTCGCGGTGGCGACCTGGGCGGTCAGCGAGCTGCGCGCCCACCGGCCGGACGCCGGATGCGGCTGCTTCGGCGGGCTGAGCACCAAGCCGGTGGGGCGGCGCACGGTGGCGCGGGCGATGTTGCTCACCGCGGCCGCGGTGGCGTCGTTGTGGGCGCCGTACGCGGGCCTGGACGTGCTGCGCTTCGACCAGGCGCGGGTCGGGCTGGCGCTGGTGCTGGCGGTGGAACTGGCGCTGTTCGCGGCGCTGTCGCCGGAACTGGCGACGCTGTTCGGGCGGCACGCGCGGCCGCGGACGTCCTGCGCACGGCGGCGCAGCCCGCTGGCCGAGACGTACGCGACGCTGCGCGACAGCCGGGCCTGGGCGCGGCACGAGAACGCGGTCACCAGCGCGGTCCCGGTGGACGTGTGGCGGGAAGGCTGCTGGCGGTTCCTGGTCTTCCCGGGGCGACGGGGCGAGCAGGCGCTGGAGATCGTCTTCGCGGTCTCCACGGCCGAGCGCGACCGCGAGGTCCGGGCCGCCGTGGTGGACGCCGGAGTGGAGCTCGGGGCGGGGGCTGGAACGGGGGCCGACCATGACGTCCCCCGCGCCGGTGACGATCCGGAGACGCGGACGTCGTTGGCCTCTGCGGCTCTCTAGAGCTCGCTATCGCCCTTGTTAGAGGGCTGTAGAGAGGTCCTGCTCCGGCAGATGTCCCGGCCTGCCGGACAGGTTCCATGGCGAAACCTACGTCCGTCTAGCGTGCAGGCAAGACAGCTTGATACAACGCCAGAGCGCGTGGCCGATCAGAGAATCTATGGCTTTCTAAGCTCACTACTAGAAAGCCGTAGATTTGCTTAGCGCGGCGACCGCCCTGATCTGGCCTGCACTGATGCCAGCCATTGAGCTTTATATGTCTCTCTTCAGTTGACACTAGAAACGGTTAGCGACCGGTAGCGGCCCTCGTTCGAGCAGGTCTGGAGCGGCTCCAGAGCCGATCCGGGACCGGCTTCTCGACGTTCGCCGAGGCCGGGTCGAGCAGGAGCGGCGGGACCGCGCGGCCTGGGTGGCCGCGGGTGGGCTCCGTCGCCCGGAATCAGGTGCTCACACGGGCTGCGCCCGCAGGAAGCGGCCGAAGTGCGGGACGGTGAAGGCCACCAGGCCGCGTTCCGCGCTGTAGATCAGTCCTTTCTTGATCAGGCCGTCGCGGGCGGGCGACAGGCTGGAGGGTTTGCGGCCCAGCTCATCGGCGACCGCGCTGGTGGGGACCGGGTCGTCGCCCAGGGCCGCCATCGCCCGCATGTAGTCGCGCTCGGCCGGGGTGGCGCGCTCGTAGCGGCTGCCGAAGAAGCCCACCGCCAGCTCGCTCTCGGCCTCGGGCGCGGCCACCTTGATGTCGTCGACGGTGATCGGGCTGTCGGGGGCCACGTCCCAGACGACCTTGGCGTACGCCTGCACGAAGTAGGGGTAGCCGTCGGCCGCGCTGTAGAGGGCGTCCAGCGCCTCGGGGGTGAAGGTCACCTCCTCGCGCTCGGCGGGGGCCAGCAGCGCCACGTCGGCGGACTCGCGGTCCAGGCGGTCGATGCGGGCGTAGCGGAACAGGCGCTCGGAGTAGGACTTGCTCGCCGACAACACCGCGGGCAGGTGCGGCAGGCCCGCGCCGACCACGATCAGCGGGCCGCCGCTCTGGGACAGCTCGTGGCAGGCCGCGCACAGCGCCGAGACGTCGTCGGCCGGGATGTCCTGCATCTCGTCGACGAACAGCGCGATGCCCACGCCCACGTCGGTGGCGACCGAGGCGGCGTCCGACAGCAGCTCGGTCAGGTCGATCTCCAGGTCGCCGGAGTCGGCGCGGCCCCGCGCGGCGGGCACGTCGATGCCGGGCTGCCAGCGGTGCACCCGGGCCCGGCCCTTAGCGTCCTCCTCGGGGCCCGCCTGGGCGAACGCCTTCAGCACGCCGAGGAAGCCCTCGATGCGGTCGGGCGCGCGGTGCCGGGGCGCCAGCTCGCGCACGGCCATGTGCAGCGCCGAGGCGATCGGGCGGCGGATCGACTGGTCGGGCCGGGCCTCGATCTTGCCGGTGCCCCACAACCGCTGGATGGCCATCGAGCGGAAGGAGTTGAGCAGCACGGTCTTGCCGACGCCGCGCAGCCCGGTGATGATCATGCTGCGCTCGGGGCGGCCGCGCGCCACGCGTTCGAGCACGATCTCGAACTGCTTCAGCTCGCGGTCGCGGCCGGCGAGCTCAGGGGGGCGCTGCCCGGCGCCCGGGGCATAGGGATTGCGCACGGGGTCCACGGTCTCGGACTCTATGAGCCGGTATAGCTGCGGCCGTAGATTTCCGTAGAAAGCACTGTGGCGTGTCGCGGGCGCGACCCTGCGCCCGCAGCGCGCCGCCCCCAGCGCCGCGCGTTCCACCGTGGCCACCATGCCGCCTCCCCAGGCGAGCGTGCTCGAATAGGCAGTCGAACCTCTGTTCGACTATTCGAACACACTAGCGCACGGGGTAACGCCCGTCACCCCGTTCCCGGGCAATGAAACGGCCATGGAACGCCACCCGTGAGGGCAGCGGTCCATGGCCGTCGGGTGAACAACCTCAGGCGGAGGCGCCGAGGGCCTGCTGGCCCGCCCGGAACGCCCGCGCAACCTCGACCATGCGGGTGACCTGGAACGACACCGCGTCCAGCTCGACCTCGCCGGGCATGGTCTCGCCGTTGTTGGAGGTGTGGCTGGTGCCGTAGGGGTTGCCCATCTGGAACTGGACGGGGTCGGCGTAGCCGGGCGGCACGACGATCGCCCCCCAGTGGTAGAAGGTGTTGTTGATCGCCAGGATCGTGGACTCCTGGCCGCCGTGCGCGGTGGCGGTCGAGGTGAACGAGCCGGCGATCTTGTCGACCAGCCGGCCCTGCGCCCACAACCCGCCGGCGGTGTCGATGAACTGCTTGAGCTGCGCGGCCGGCAGCCCGAAGCGGGTGGGCGAGCCGAACAGGATGACGTCGGCCCACTCCAGGTCGTCCAGGGTGGCCTCGGTGACGTTCTGGGTGGCGGCGTGGTGGGCGGCCCAGCCCTGGTTGGAGGCGATGGCCTCCTCGGGCGCCAGCTCGCGGACCTTGCGCAGCCGCACCTCGGCGCCGGCCTTCTCGGCGGCGGTGACGGCGGCCTTGGCGAGCTGGAACACCGTCCCGGTCGACGAGTAGTAGATGACGGCGACCTTGATCGGACGGTCGAAAGCCATGGTGTCCCCCTGTTCGAGCAGTGCCGCCCGCGTCGTTGCGGACGGGATGGTGCTAGGTGTCGTCGGTGAGCGCCCCGGACGTGGCCGCCGGCGTGCACGGCTCGGCCCGGGGTCGCGCGGTTCCGGGGGGCCGCTCCCCTACGCGGCCCCCAGGACGGGCACACCCTCTTACGGGCGGGCCCGTCCCCCGTCGGGCCCGGCCCCCGGGCCCCGCGATCAGTCGAGTTCGGCGTCCGCGCTGGACAGGTGCGGCACCTTCTCAGCCGGGATCGTTCCCATCCGGCCCGCCTGGAAGTCCTCGAACGCCTCGACGATCTCCTGGCGGGTGTTCATGACGAACGGTCCGTACCGCGCGATCGGCTCGCGCAGCGGCGTGCCGCCCAGGATCAGCACCTCCCAGCCGTTCCGGCTGGCCAGCGGCTGGTTGTCGGCCGCGCGCAGCACCAGGCCGTCGCCGTCGCCCTTGTGGTGCGAGCCGCCGAACATCGCGAACTGCCCCTCGTCCAGGCCGATCTCCTCGACGCCCGCGGTGCCGCGCCCGGACAGGACGTAGGCCATCGCGTTGAACTCGCGCGGCCACGGCAGGGTGAGCCGCGCGCCGGGCGCGATCGTGGCGTGCAGGTAGTTGATCGGGGTGTAGGTGACGCCGGGGCCGTCGTGCCCGCCGACCGACCCGGCGATGATCCGGACGATCGAGGAGCCGTCGTCGGCGCTGACCAGCTTGACGTCCCGCGCGCCGATGTCCTGGTAGCGCGGGTTGACCCACTTCTGGGCGCGCGGCAGGTTGACCCACAGCTGCACGCCGTGGAACAGCCCGCCCTTGGCGACCAGTTCGGGCGGCGGCTGCTCGATGTGCTGGATGCCGGAGGCGGCCGTCATCCACTGCGTGCCGCCGTCGGCGATCAGCCCGCCGCCGCCGGTGGTGTCCCGGTGCTGGAACGCGCCGTCGATGATGTAGGTGACGGTCTCGAAGCCGCGGTGCGGGTGCCAGGGCGTCCCCATCGCCTCGCCCGGCGCGTACTCGACCGCGCCCATGTGGTCCAGCAGCAGGAACGGGTCGGCCTGGGCCAGGCTCGCGGTCGGGAAGGGGCGGCGGACCTGGAAGCCCTCGCCCTCCACGTGCCGCTCGGCGGTGACGACCTTGGCCACGCGCCGCCAGTCGGTGGTGCCCTCCGGCAGCCGCGGCAGCCGCGGGAGGGTCAACGGGTCGGCCATGACGGCGGGCATCGGGTGCCTCCTGGTTCGGGTGGAGAGGTGAACACCCGCTCCAACATGATTGAAAAATAAACTATTCCCGGAGACGAACCCCCTGCCCACCACCGGTGCCGCCGACCCTAGCCGATGACTAGTTGAAAGTTCAACGGACCGGCTATACTCGGGGCATGACCGAACCACGCTGGCTCGACGCCGCCCAGCAGCGTGATTGGCGGGCCTTCGTGGACGGCAGCGTCCGGCTCACCGACCTCCTGGACCGCGACCTGAAGGCCAAGCACGGCCTGTCGGTGTCGGAGTACGAGATCCTGGTGCGCCTGTCGGAGGCCCCCGAGCGCCGCCTGCGCATGGCCGAGCTCGCCGCCAACGCCAGCCAGTCCCGCAGCCGCCTGTCGCACACCTGCTCGCGGCTGGAGTCGAAGGGCCTGGTGTTCCGCGGCGGCTGCCCGAGCGACAAGCGCGGCGTGTACGCGCACCTGACCGACGACGGGTTCGCCGCCCTGGACAAGGCCGCCCGCGACCACGTCGAGACCGTCCGCGAGTACTTCGTGGACGCGATCGACCCCGGCGACCTGGAGGCGATCGGACGCGCGTTCGCCGCCGTCATGAAGCGCCTGGACAGCGCGGGCTGATCCGCCTCGTACCGGCCCGTCATGGGCCGGTCCATGACGAACCGCCGCATCCCGTCCCCCGCTACAGGCTCGTCAGGCCGGTCAGGAAACCCAGGGAGACCAGGGTCAGGAACACCCACGAGGCCATCATCCCGAGGGCGAACGGCCGCCAGGCCCCGCCGACCTTCCAGATCAGCAGCCCGCCCAGCCCGAACGCCAGCACCAGCAGCGTCACCATCTGCGGCAGCAGGCTCGGCCGGTGGCTGTTCATCAGCGGCGCCCACATCATGATCGCGTCCACGAACAGGAACACGCCGAACCCGGCGCCCCCGGCGCCCAGGTCGCGGCGCGGCACGGCCGGCGCCCGGTCCCAGCGCAGCGGCGGGCGCGGCGCGGCGGCCGGGACCTCCTCCACGGTGGACGCCATGGCGAAGATCTCGTCTTCCAGACTCGGCGGATTCCTCTCCTGAGGATCGGCCATCTCGGCTCCTCGGAGGTCGGACGGCAGGGCGGCGCGGGCGCGCTCCCAGACGCACCGTAGCGAATCGAGGGTCCGACGCGAAGACGCGCGCCCGTGCCATCCTGCTGGAATGCCAGGCAGACGACTGCGGAACGGCGCGGTGTTCCTCGCCGCGTTCGCCACCGTGACCGCCGGGACGACCGGATGCGGACAGGGCTCGTCGGGGCCGGACGACGGCGCGACGTCGGCCCGCCCGCCGACCGCGCAGTCCCCGTCGGCGGCCCCCTCGCCGGGCGCGCCGTCCTCGGGCGCGCCGACGACCCAGGCCCCGCAACGCTTCGCGGCCGAGGTCAAGAAGGTGACCGCCGCCGACCTGAAGAGCTCCTGGCGCAAGGGTTGCCCCGTCGGGCCGTCCGGGCTGCGGATGATCGAGATGACCTACTGGGGCATGGACGGCCGGCCGCACGCGGGCGGGCAGTTGGTGGTGAACGCCAAGGCGGCCGACGACCTGGTCAAGGTGTTCCGCAAGCTCTACGACCAGCGGTACCCGATCCGGAAGATGGAGCCGGTGGACCGCTACGGGAGCGACGACTGGAAGTCGATCGAGGCCGACAACACCTCGGCCTTCAACTGCCGCAACGCGACCGGCGGCAGCAACTGGTCACAACACGCCTACGGGCTCGCGGTGGACATCAACCCCTGCGAGAACCCCTACGTCACCAGCAGCGGGTACGTGGACCACAAGGACTGCGTGAAGTTCCGGGACCGCAAGCGCCGCGACCCCGGCGTCATCCACGCGGGGGACAAGACGGTGAAGGCGTTCGCCTCGATCGGCTGGGGCTGGGGCGGCGAGTGGAGCGGCACCAAGGACTACCAGCACTTCTCCAGCACCGGCCGCTGAGCGGGCCCGCGCTCAGACCATCATGAGCGCGACCACGGCGATCGCGACGACGACCACGACGGCGACCAGGCCGACGATGAGGCCGGTGTTCATGCCGCCGGTCTTCTCGGGCTGGGCCTGGCCCTGCTTCTGGAACGCCTCGAACTGGTGCGTCGTGCCGGCGGGGTCCTGCGGTGTCTGCGACATGCGGATGAGGGTAACGGATGATTTCAGGGGGATAGCGGAGTTTTTCGGATGATGGGGTGGCTCACGCTGCCGGGCTGTGCTGCTATGGCGACACTCGGTCAGAGCCTCCCCAACCTTCGGAGGAGTTGCCATGCGCAACCTCCGCACCACCCTGTTCCTCGGAACGGCGACGCTTCTCCTGTCCGCATCCCCGATGTCCCCGGCGCACGCCGCGCCGGGCGACGGCTACGTACGGCTGGCGCACCTGTCACCGGACACGCCCGAGGTCGACGTGTACCTGTACTCGGCGGGCAAGAAGACGCCGCGCCTGGTCCTGCGGCACGTCGGCTACGGGGCGCTGTCCCCGTACCAGCGGCTGGGGACGGGCTCCTACACGGTGATGATGCGTCCGGCGGACGCGCCCGCCACGTCCAAGCCCGTCCTTTCCACCAACGTGCGCGTGCAGAGCGGCGACTCGTACACGGTGGCGGGGATGGGCCCCTACAAGGGCATCAAGCTCGACATCCTCAAGGACACGGCCGACCTTCCCGCGGGACGTGCCGGTGTCCGGGTCATCGCCGCTTCGCTCAAGCAACCGGCCCTGAACGTCACGGCGGGCGGTCAGTCGTTGGCGGACGGCCTGCAACTGGCGAACGCCACGCCGTACCGCGTCCTGGACGCCGCTCCCAAGACGATCCGGGTGCAGGGCCGTAAGGGGGACGCGGTCAGTCTCCGGCTTCCGCTGAGGGCGGGAGCGCTGCATACGGTCGTCGTCCTGGACGGCAAGAAGGGGCTGCGCCTGCTCGACCAGCGCGACGCGCGGCAGAGCGCGCAGACGCCCAAGGGCGGCGTGGACACCGGACTGGGCGGGCTGGCCGTTCAGACGCCGTGGTGGCAGGCGCTGGCGATGGCGGGCCTGGCGCTCTGGTTCAGCGGACGCGCGCGTGCGCGCGGGTTCGATGGACGGTCGCGTGCGCGCTGGTTCAGCGGACGGGCGCGTTCGGCCGACGGTCAGGCGCGTCCGCAGCCGTGAAACGCCTGGTTCTCGCCCTGCTCGCCGCCGCCGCGCTGACAGGCTGCGGCGGCGAGCAGGCAACCGCGCCGCCACCGGCGAACTGGAAGGCCGTCCCCGGCCAGGTAGCCGAGCCGTCGCCCACACCGTCCGCGCGCGCCTACGCCGACCCGGTCGAGATCCGTATCCCGGCGCTGGGCGTACGGTCCCGGCTCGAACGGCTGAGAACCGACGCGCACGGCGTGCTGTCCACCCCGCGCGATCCCGCACGCGCCGGGTGGTTCGCCGGTGGGGTGCGGCCGGGCGAGCAGGGTCCGGCGGTCATCGCCGGGCATGTGGACTCGCGGACGGGGCCGGGTGTCTTCGCGAAACTGCGGGACCTACGTCCGGGCAGTGAGATCCAGGTCGTGGACGCGAAGGGAAGCGTCGTCCGCTTCGCCTCGCGCGAGGTACGCGTGCACCCGAAGGCGCTGTTCCCGAGCGCCGACGTCTACGGGCCCACGCCCGACGCGGAACTGCGGCTGATCACCTGCGGCGGAGCGTTCGACCGGGCGCGCGGGCACTACGCCGACAACGTGGTGGCCTACGCCGTCCGGGCCTGAACGATCACGCCCCAATAGTTATGTTTTTAACTGTTCTTGACCATTATGGTGCCCTCATGGCGGACGACCCGCGCGGGCGGCTCCTCGCCGGCCAGTACCGCCTGGCCGAAGAGCTGGGCCGGGGCGGCTTCGGCATCGTCTGGCGCGCCTGGGACGAGCGGCTGCACCGCGCCGTCGCGGCCAAGCAGCTCCACCTGCCCGACCACCTGCCGGCCGAGCGGCGCGCCGAGCGGCGGCAGCGCACCCTGCGCGAGGCCCGCTCGGCGGCGCGCATCGACCATCCCTCCGCGATCACGGTGTTCGACGTGGTCGAGGAGGACGGCATGCCGTGGATCATCATGGAGCTGGTCGACGGCCTGGCGCTGAACACGCTGGTGCGCAAGGAGGGCGCGCTGTCGCCGCAGCGCGCGGCCGAGGTGGGCCTCGCCGTTCTGGAGGCCCTGTGCGCCGCGCACGCCGCCGGGGTGGTGCACCGGGACGTGAAGCCCGCGAACGTGCTGATAGGCAGCGGGCGGGTGGTGCTGACCGACTTCGGGATCGCGACCATCGAGGGCGACATCTCGCTCACGCACTCTGGCTACGTGATGGGCGCGCCCGCCTACACGGCCCCGGAACGGGCCAGGGGCGAACCGGCGGGGCCCGCGTCAGACCTGTGGTCTCTGGGAGCGACGCTGTTCTACGCGGTGGAAGGGCACCGCCCCTACGGGGGAGACAACCCGAACGCGGTCTTCCACGCGATCCTCAGCGAGAAAGCGCCCACGCCGAGGTCGGCTGGCCCACTGACACCCGTCATCATGGGGCTTCTCCAGGCCGATCCGAAAAACAGGCTTCCGGCCAACAAAACCGCGCTGCTCCTTAGGGAAGTGGCCGAGGGCCATATGCCGCGCGGGACGTCCCTACCGCCGCTGTTCGGGAACCGTCGCCGTAAGCCGCTCCACCTGCTGGCCGCCAGCGTTCTGGGAATCGGGCTGATAGCGGGCCTGCTGTGGACGAGCAAACCGACCCAGCAGGCGCACCCGAAACCCCCGCCTCCCGTCGGGCCCAGGCTGCTGGCCACGCTTCCTATGGGAAACCGCGTCTACGCCGTCGCGATAAGCCCGGACGGTCGCATGTTGGCCGCCGCCGGGGAGGACCCGGACGTTCGCCTGTGGTCCATGGCAGACCGCCAACCACTGCCTGTACTGCGCGGACACGGAAACGCCGTCTTCACGCTCGCGTTTGCTCCCGACTCCAAAACGCTGGCGACAGGCGGCTACGACACCAAAGTGCTCCTGTGGGACACCGCGACACGCCGCCGAACGGCCACGCTCAGCCCTTCCCAGGGAACCGTGGGAACGGTGGCGTTCAGCCCGGACGGGGCGCGTCTGGCGACGGCGGGCACGGATGCCGTGCAACTGTGGAATCTCGCTGACCGGACCCGTCTCAGGAAATTCACGCGCGACGGGGAGAGCCAGTTCGTCACGGCTTTCAGCAAACGGGACTGGTTGGCCATCGCGAGCGCGGACAACCTGCGGATGTGGCGTCCCAAGGCCAAGGAGACTCCACTCGGCACTGTCACTTCCCTTACGCGGACGATGGCATTCGACGCGTCCGGCCGGTTCCTGGCTATAGGCGGCGACGACGGCATGGTGACGCTGTGGGACTGCGCAGCCCGGAAACGCTTGGGCGTGCTCCGGCACCGTCAGGGCGTGTACGCGGCGGCGTTCAGCCCTGACGGCCGGACCCTGGCGACCGCGTCAGGCCGCACCGTCTCGCTCTGGAACCTCAAGACCCGCACCAGCACGACCCTGCCGGACCGCCGCGACGTCATCAGCGCGCTGTCCTACGCCCCCGACGGCCGGACGCTGGCGATCGGCAGCTACGACGGCGCGATCGAACTGTGGGCCCCGTAGGTCTCGACGACGAACCCGCCGTCCTCCGGCTCGATGCGCACGGCGACGGGCCCGAGCGCTCCCGTCCGCTGGACGTGCGTGCCGCCGCAAGGGATCTCGCCTGTGCCCTCGGGCAGCTCGCAACGCCACGTCCGGCGCGCGGTCAGCGCGGGGGAGGGCGAGACGACCTGCACGGGCCCGTCGGCGGCGACCCATCCGGCCAGCGTCTCGTTCACCGCCTTCGCGACCTCCGGCAGCTCCTCCTCCAGCCCGTCGGCGACGAACCCCTTCTTCCGGAGCGACTTGCCGATCCGGTAGACGTCCCGGCTGCCCCCGGGGACGATCCGCGACGAGACGATGGCGAGCTGGTCGAAATCGGGCCGTCCCAGGCTGTCGGCGCGGACGTCCTTGCGCCACCGCTCGGCCAGCGCGGCGTTCAGCGCCAGGGCCATCAGATGGCACGCGGTGTGCCCGGCGGACAGGCCCGCGCGCCGCTCCTCGTCCACGGCGAGCACGGCCTCGTTCCCCTCCGGGACCATGCGCTCGACCTCGTGGACGACGAGCCACGCCCAGCCCTCGTCACCGCGCCGCGCCGGGATCTCCTCGCCCAGCAGCAGTTCCCCGCCGCCGGGCGGCACGGCCCCGGTGAGGCAGTCCACGACCCGCATCTCGACGCCGTCGGCGCGCAACACGCCGATGTCCCCGGGCTGGTCCGGCCAGGTGTGATCGAGCGGATGGAACGGCGTGCGCGCGACGACGACGCCGTACCCGCCGTCCAGCGGCACCGACGCCAGCACCCGCGACCGCCCGGCCGTGTCCCCCGCCGGAAAGGTCACCTGCGTGGATTCCCCGATTCCCACGACTTCCCCCATTGCACCGACGCTACCAACCGCCCCGGAGGCCGCCCCGGAAAGCCCCGTGAACCGGACCCGCCCGACCCGCTATCGTGGTGCTCGCCCAGGAGGCTTCGCATAGTGGACGAGTGCGACGGTCTTGAAAACCGTTGAGTCGGTGACCCCGGCTCCGTGGGTTCGAATCCCACAGCCTCCGCCAACCAGGGTCTTCCCAGCTCACACCCGTGCCCGCTGCGAAGACCCATGCCCACCACGCGCGGCCGTGCGTCGGAGTTCGCGGGATGAAGGGTCGGCCATAACCGTAGGTCAGGCCGGAAAAATCTCGCAGCGTCCGACGGCCAGGTCTTTCGCCTGATCACCACGGTCCCTCACCGAACCCGCACTCCATGACGGTCGCGATGTGCTCGTACAGCATGTGCAGGTTGGGCGTCTGGCCTTGAGCCTTGGCCCAATGGCCGATCAGGTGCAGCTCAGGCAGGAAGTAGCGGCGGTGACCGCCGGAAGCCTCCTGCGTGGCAGTGATGACCCCACGCTCCGCCCAACGCCGCAACGTGGCTGAAGGAACCCCGACCACCGCAGCGGCGCGATGTGGTTCGGTCCACGGTCCTGAAGAGCTGTCGTAGTGCATTACGGCGATCCATCCCCAGCGAAAGGGACGATCGACATCAGAACCGGTCACCGCACCGACCAGTGGGCACGGGGCCATGGCCAGGTGGCCGCGTTGGCGATCGCTTCGCGCAGCTCCTTGGGGCTATGGGCCTCTACGAGCCGTAGCGGTCCACGGTTCACCGGCACCAGCGCCCACCATGTCTTGGTGAACTGGCCGTACCAGGCCGTCAGCGCGCCAGGGAACTCCCGCTCGCTCGTTGTGACCTGGCGGACCATCGTTGGAGTGACCGACACCGGAGGCACGTTCCATCACCCTTGGTCCAGGTCGGCGTACGGCACCGCCAGCACCTTCGCGATAGCGTCCGCCGCCCGCTCAGCCTCGCTCACCGGACACAGCGGTTCCAAATCCGGAGGTGATCCCCGCTCCGGCCCCGACCAGGCCCAGAACCACCACAACGTTCCGTCCCCGTGGGGACGGCACAGCACCTCTTGCCGCAGACCGGGAGCCATCTGCGCCCCGAGAAGGTCGTTCGGGTCCGGTTCACCGGCGGGATTGCGAGCCGCCACGGCCGCATGGCTCCGCGTGGTAGCCGTCAGTCCGTACTTTTGCAGCTCAGCCACCAGCAGCCGAGCCGCTTTCGGCCAGTCGGCCGCCACGGCCGCCGTTGCTGTGATCCGGTCGTACTTGGGCATCGCGGGGCTCCCTAGGTGAAGCGGGACCGGCGACGCAGGGATGTAGCTGTTCTCTCCCTGCTCGACCCGGCACGGGGGAAGCAGCCGAGCACCCCAGCTCATCCCAACCGCGTCACCGGTCCCGCGCTCGTTACGCCGCCTCAGTCCGATCAGCGCCAGGGCAGCGCAAGCAAGCGACCTTGCGTCGCTCAAGCCCTGGCGCTACGCCATCCCGCAGAACCAGCAGGCCACTCCGCGCCGTGATCCATTTCCAACCACGTCCGCCGCAGTGGGGACAATGTTGAGTAGGCCGCGCTTCACTCATAACTAAAGATTGCTAGTTGATCGGCTTGTGTCCCAGGTCACGCCCCCGCCTCAGCGCTGAACTTTCGCTGAACCAGGGCCTGTGGACAGGCGTTGGGCCCTGACAGACTGCTGCCATGGCAGAACTCAACGGCGCTCCTGTCACACCTGACGAACTCAAGTCCCTAGCGCTGGTGAACTACGGTCACTTCACCTCTATGCGCGTCGATGACCAGCAGATTCGCGGCCTCTCGCACCACCTACAACGGCTTGTCCGAGACTGCCGCACAGTATTTGCAGCAGATCTGGACGAAGAGGAAGTTCGGGGATACATCCGTCAAGCCATCGAAGGGCGCGGGGGGTCATTCGTCACGCGAGTGACGATCTTTGATCCAGCTCTTGAACTCGGACATCCAGGATCAGACGCACGACCGGGCGTGCTCGTCACGACCCGTCCCGCCGGCACCTTGCCCATGCCACCGATCCGCGTGCAGTCGGCGACGTACACGAGAGACCTGCCAGAGGTGAAGCATGTGGGTCTCTTCGGAGCCCTCAGGCACCGGCGGATTGCCCAACGCAACGGCTATGACGATGCCGTGTTCACGGACCCCGAGGGCTACATCTCCGAGGGCGCTACGTGGAACATCGGTTTTTTCGATGGCGATCGGGTCATCTGGCCGAACTCCGAGGTCCTGCTAGGCGTGACGATGCGTCTCTTGCAGCAGGTGCACGAACGTACGGCTCTCAACTCAGTGAGCTTGAAGGATCTTCCACAGATGGAGGCCGCTTTCGCGACCAATACCGCCGTTGGTGTTCGACCAGTCACCGCCATCAACGACGTGGAGTTTCCTTCGGACCACCCCATCCTCGGAACGCTCCGCAAGGAGTACGAAGAGATCCCCGCCGAAGCGCTCTAACTCTGCTTCCCCAACGGAGCCCCCAGGATGCCCATCACGATCAACGAGTGGTCTCAGCAAGAGATCCGAGCGCTACGCACGGCCCGGCGTCTCAGCCTCCGCGACTTCGCCGCCAAACTCGGAGTGAGTGAGCGCATGATCTCGAAATGGGAGGCCGGAGAGAACAAGCCTCGCGCGTTCAACCAGCAGGCTCTCGATACGTTTCTCCAAGCAGCCGCCCCCGAGGAGCAAGTCAGGTTCGCCGACATGCTAGGTCTAAGCGTGCCCGTGTCCCCGATCCAGGATGAGCACGTGAACCTTCCCAACTCTGCCGATCCCTCTGACGAGGTCTTTCCTGTCGGGGACGAGAACCAGGTCAGACACCCCGTTGATGGCAAACTTATGACGTTGGTAGAAGCGGGGGTGTACTTCGCCGGTGCCGACGACGAGCCGGTCTATCTTAGGGCGTTCTACATCGATGTTTTCCCGACGACCAACGGCGACTACGCCCGGTTCGTTACTGCGACCGGCCACGAGCCGCCGCAGCACTGGGAGAACGGCAAGCCGCCTGGTGACCTCCTTGATCACCCGGTTGTCTTCGTGAAATGGAACGATGCGCACGCTTACGCCCAGTGGTGCGCGAAAGCTCTACCGAGTAGCCAGCAGTGGGAGAAGGCCGCCAGAGGAACCCGAGGTGACATCTACCCTTGGGGTAGCCAACGCACCCCCGCCAAGGTCAACTGCCGAGAGAGCGGGCCAGGGACGACGACGACTCCGGTCAACTGTTACGCCAGCGGAGTAAGCCCCTACGGGGTGTACGACATGTGCGGCAACACCTGGGAATGGTGCGCGACCGAGAGCACGTCCGGACGCTATGAGCTGAAGGGCAGCGCGTTCACGAGCCCGTTCCTTCGCTGCACCCCGTCAACATTCAACGACGCGAACGCCAGCATGTACGACGACGACACCGGCTTTCGCTGCGTCACTCCAGCCGAAACGATGCGAACACTGCTGAACATGAGGAAATGATCTCGGCGCCCGACGCGCTGGCCCGCGCCCTCCAGCCATGGGCGGACACCGAATGCGTTCGCCGTCTGGACGACCGTCTGTACGGCTGGCAGACGACCCTTAGCGCTCTGCGGCGTTGAATTCGGCAATACGCCCCGGAAGCTCAGACAGCGAATCGATCCGCATCGTCGGAAGGCTGTCGGCTTCCGGGGCGTCCTGCTGGATGATGCCCCATGGGCCCCGCCGGATCAGAGCCGTCTTGAGCCCGGATGCAACGGCTGGCGCGATGTCGTTGTCCAGCCGGTCACCGACATACAAGATCTCTCCGGCCTGGCATGGAGCCGTCTCGACCACGCAACGGAAGAATCCGGTGTCCGGTTTGGAGACGCCCCAGTCATCCGAAGTGGCGATCATGTCGCACGGCAGGTCCAGCGACCGCAGGATGCCCCCGGCCCGTACCGTCTGGTTACCCGCGATACCGACCCACAGTCCCTCGTCCCGAAGCTTGCTCAGCGCCGGACGCGCATCTGGGTACAGGTCCTCTTCCCCGAACGTCTCCGGCTTCCCGGCCTCGGCCCGCTTCTCCCGCTGCTCCGTCAGAGCGAAGCCCGGCGCGAACACCTGGAACGTCTCCCGGTAGTCCAGCCCCCGCGCGATGATCGCCCCGAACATCGCCGAGAACGTGTGGCGTGGGATGCCCAGCCAGTCAGCCCACGTCCCATACTCGGTCGTTTCGTTCACCAGGCACTCACCGACATCGAACACCACAGCTCGGATCATGCCGCCCAGCCTATGAGAGCCCGCCCCAACGCCGTGGCCTACGCAGTGTTCAGCGCCCCCGAGCATTGCCGAATTCCGCCGTTTGTAATCAAGGGCGGCGGCGCTCGCGCTACGGCGCGGCCCGCCGCTCGCGCCGTCCGGCGTGTGCGGCGTGGGCGCCGTTCCCCGAACGGCGCGCGGTGGGCCGCGCGTAGGCGACGCCCCCGCCGGCCCCACCGGTGAACGGCGGTCACGGGGTCGCGCCGCCGCTCACTGTCGTAGGTGCTTGTTACCGTCGCGCCCACTGCTCTCGATCAACGGGCGTGGGCTGCCGGTCAGGCCGGTAAGCGTGCGATCGGGTTTTGCGGGAGGACTACGGGGCGCGCAATAGGTCCCGTGCGTGGTGCGGTTGTCGGCGCGCCCCGTGTCCCGCCTCTGCTGCCCCCGCTGAGGTCGTGCGACAGTTTCCACCGACGAGGGCGAGGCGGTGAAGGTGGGGAGCAGCAGGGGGTACGCCGCCCACCCAAGCCCTTACGGGAATCGGGCAGCGCGCGGTTATGAGCCCGCACCCCTGTCCGAGGGGTCTTCCGACGGATGGAAGTAGATGGTCAGGCTCACCCATGGCCCGTCTTCGGTGATCTCTTCGTGCATGACGAGGTCTTGGACCACCACCGGTCCCAGCTCTTGAATGGAGTCGGCGACGCGCCGTAGCAGGGCAGGGACATCCCCTTGGCCGGGGCCCTTGGGATTGGACTGGGAGAAGTGCCGGACCGGCCAGGAGTTCGCCATCGGATCATGGTCGCAGTCCGAGGGCTTCCCTTCCACGGGATATATGCGGGATGGCATCGCTACTCGGCTACACGATGGAGACCATTCGCCCAGGTCAAGCGCCTGGAACTCCAGAGATTGCCAGCCCTCTTGAAAACCGTTGAGTCGGTAACCCCGGCTCCGTGGGTTCGAATCCCACAGCCTCCGCCAACCAGGGTCTTCCCAGCTCACACCCGTGCCCGCTGCGAAAACCCATGCCCACCACGCGCGGCCGTGCGCCAACTCAGCTGTCACACCTCCGCAGCGCCCCGGTCTTTCGCCTGATCACCACGGTCCCTCACCGAACCCGCACTCCATGACGGTCGCGATGTGCTCGTACAGCATGTGCAGGTTGGGCGGCTGTCCTTGAGCCTTGGCCCAATGACCGATCAGGTGCAGCTCAGGCAGGAAGTAACGGCGGTGACCGTCGGCTACTGCACGCTCGTGCGACTGGCCGAGTCCCGATGGCCGTGGGTCGGCAAGCTGCTCGGCGCAGCCCGGCGCCCCTCATACGGGCCGCAGGGCGACACACAGTGGTTCCGAGCCCGCCCCCCTGAACACGTCGCCCCCGGTTCCTCGCCCGTGTGCGGGGAACCGGGGCGTTCTTCGTCGTTTCTAGGCGGACAAGTCCCAGGTGACCGGCTTACCGCCGGACAGGAACCAGACCGTTTGTGTGTGGCCGTCGGTGCGGATACGGAACCGCTCTTGCGGCGGGCTCCCGGCCTCGCGCCACCGGACGACGGCCGTCTCGACGTCATCCCACAGCCGCGCCGGCCCGGTCTGCCGCACGGTCCAACCGCCGCCGGGCTCGGGGGTGAGCGAGGCGGCCGACCCGGCGTCGACGTCGACGAAGTAGTCGACCCAGGGACCGCCGTCGACGCGCCGAGCCTTCCACTGCGCACCGGGCGCGCCGAGTTGCGCCACGAACGCGCCGGTCCAGTCCGCGCGAATGTCCGGTTCGATGACGGCCGGCCGCGGCTCGGCGCCGGCGAGCGCCTCGATCGTCCCGGTCCAGTGTTCGTCGCCGACCGGGGGCGCCGCCTGCGGTCGGGCGATCATGAAGCTGATCGTTCCGGGCAGGAACCGGCCTTCGGCCGTGCCATCGTCGGCGACCTCCAGCACGGCGAGCCCGTAGCCGTGAAGCCATCCGGCCACCGTGACCAGGATGCGCCCGCCCGGTCGGGTCTGGTCGAGCCATGCCCGCGGGATGTGCCGGACCGAACAGGTCGCGATCACTCGGTCGTAGGGCGCGTTCTGCGGGTCGCCGAGCAGGCCGTCGCCGATCACCAGGTTCGGGGACAGGCCGGCGCGGCGCAGGGCAGCGGCGGCGCCGGCGGCGACGTCGGGGTCGACCTCGACCGAGGTGACGTGGTCGTCGCCGAGCCGGTCGCACATCAGCGCCGTCGAGTACCCGGTGCCGGTCCCGATCTCCAGCACGCGCGTGCCGTCGTCGACGGCGAGATACTCCAACATCTCCACGACCAGGCCAGGGAGCGTCGAGGATGACGTCGGGTTGCCGCTGACCGGTTCGGTCAGGTCGTGCGGGGTGAGGTGTCCGTCGAGCTGGGTGACCCACGTTTCGTTGCGGTAGGCGAGGTCGAGCCATCGGTCGAGCTCGTGTTCACGGCTGACGGGTTCCCACAGGGTGCCCCGGTCGCTGTCGGCGCGTCGGAAGAACTCGGGCACGAAGAGGTGCCGCGGCACTCGTTCGACGACGCGTCGCCACTGGGGCGAGTACAGGTCGCCGGAACGTTCGAGCTCGTCGGCGAGGATGTGCCGCAGGGCCGCAGCTTGTGCGTTGGTGTCGTTGGTCATGCGATTCCCCGTTCGAGGAGATCGGCGAGCGCTGAGGTCATGGGGAGGCCGGTCTCGTCTTCCAGCCATGCCCATTGGCCATTGGGGTTGATCTCAAGGAACACGGGCTCGCCGTCTGGACGAAGCACGAAGTCGAAGCAACCGAACATCAGGCCGAAGCGGTCGAGGTAGGCGGCGATCCGTTCGGTCAGACCGGGCGGCGGGTCAGTGACGGTGTAGGTGAGTGCGTCGTAGTCCTGTCTCCAATCCAAGAGGTCAGCTGAGTCGATCCGTACGCAGAACACGCGGTCGTCGATCGCGGTCACGCGCAGATGACCGGCGGCCGGAACACGGGCTTGGAACAGGTGCGCGGTTGTCTCGACCGATTCGTCGAGCTCGGCGGGGTCGACCTCGGTGACCCAGATCGTTCGGCCCTCGCCATCCTCGCGGTACGGGCCGGCGCGCACCGGCTTGTAGATGATCGGCCCGTGCTCGGCGGCGAACCTGCGGGCCTGGTCGAGATCGTTGGTGATCAGGGTTGGCGGGATGGTGAACCCGAGATCGGACGCGATGGTGAGTTGTGCGGACTTGAACTCGGCGTCGGCGTTGGCGAACGGGTGATTGACGTACAGACAGTCAGGGAGCGCGGCGAGCACGCCCCCCAGCCCGTAGCGGGCTTGCAGGGTGGCGAACCGGGCCTCTTGCTCGTCGAGTCCGGGGAAGGTGAAGCCGCGCGGTCGCCGGTAGTACAACGACCGCACCGCGCCGAGCTCGGCCCGGCGCGAGGGGGTCGTCACGGTTCCATGCAGCCCGTAACCGTCGATCCCTGCTGACAGGGTGAGCGTGTGGGGGAAGTCCGCGGGGTCGAGCCGCAGCAGGGGCACGCCGCGCCGGTTGAGCTCGGCGACAACGGTGTCGGCGGTCACGTCGTCGGGTTGCGTGACCACGAGTACGGGGCGATGTCCGGTCATCAGTCCTGGTCGCTGTCTTGGGAGTGGTCTTCGTCTGACCCGGCGTCCTTGCCGTCGCCCCTGCTGGTCTGGGTCTTGTCCTCGGTGCCGGTGTTGGACTTCTTGTGTTTGGCCTCGACGAGCTCGCCGTCACCGGCGGCGCCCATCTGGGTGGCGGGATCGATCTGCGTTGCAACGATCCCGACATAGATCGTGTGGCGGTAGGGCGCCATGCGCCGCAGTCCCCACGGCCGCGCAACGAGGGGGGCGTCGGCGGCCGGAGGGGCGGAGGGGAAACGGTCGGCGTTCTGGAACACGGGGAACACTCC
The DNA here is from genome assembly GCF_001552635.1 of Actinomadura hibisca NBRC 15177. Taxonomy (GTDB): domain Bacteria; phylum Actinomycetota; class Actinomycetes; order Streptosporangiales; family Streptosporangiaceae; genus Spirillospora; species Spirillospora hibisca. The sequence goes on from NZ_BCRO01000063.1 coordinate 51,544, forward strand.
CTACGGGTTGGGGCCGGGCGTGCGTCCTGTCTCCGATGATGTGCTGAGGTCGCAGCCGTGGCCGTCGTCGATGCGCACGCGAAAACCGCGCTTTCGATGGCGGGCTTGCAGACCCGGTCGGCGAGTCCTTCCCGGATGGCTTGCGCGGCCATCCGCTCGGCGACGACAGGCCGAACTGAACGAACGGGAAGACCTCTTCGTGGATCTGCTCGACCTGGTCGGGCGTGATGCCGCGCGACCACCACGTGCGGGGAAGCCGCTCCATGGTCGCCGTCGTCATGGCCGCCCCTTCACGACAAGCGGCTTCTCGCCGGCCTGCGCGCGGCGGCACTGGTCTTCCAGCGCGGCCCGCAGGGTCGCGGCCGTCGACGTGATGATGGTGGGGCCTACTCCCACCTCCGCGTTGCGCAGGCCGGCGACCCATGATGCGGACACTCCGTGGCGCCGCCCGCGGTTGATGGCGTATCCGGGGAAGTCGAGCCGCAGCTCGGCGAGCGCGATCTCTTCACGTTCGAGCTGCCTGACGAGCGCAGGGGTGACGTTCTCGTCGCCAGGTATCGTCATCGTTGCCTCCTAGCGAGGTGAAAGCCGCGCGGTCGGGGGAGGTCTCCCAATCTCAGCCCCGACCGCGCGGCGGCTCTTGAGTTGTCTCGCCGCTCCACACGTTGCGCGCAGAACCGGGCGAGGTCGAACCATCGCGTTCAGTGGACGAACGCGGAACTCGACTTTAACGCTTATCGCGATAAGTACTCAAGAGGATCGCCGAGAGAATCACGATGCCCGCACAAGCTCAGGCATCCTGCTCGTAGACGAGTTCGTACAAGTGAGAGCCCTTGACCAGCACGGACACTTCAACGGGACGGCGTTCGTCAGAGTGGACGATCCGGAAGGTTCGCAGTACCGGCACGTTGGGCAGCGACAACAAGTCGGCTTCCTCGACCGTGGGCATCCGTGCCGACACCGCGTCGACGTAGCCGCGTTGCGGGTGACCCAACTCCGCCAAGACCCGAGGGGCGCCGCCCCGAATCCTCCGGGACTCGGACAGTTCGGTCCCGTGCACCAGCGCGAGCGGATAGTACGACCAATCAATCTCGACCGGCCGCCCGGCATGGCGCAGCAGCCGTTGACGCAACTGTGCCCGCTCTCCCGGACCCAACGCGAAGGCCCTGGCGACTTCGGTCGGCGGCTCTGCCTCGGCGACCTTGAGCAGTTCATATGAGTAGCCACCCGGCGCCGGGTCGAAGTACGTCCCCACAGGCACCCGGAAGGGCTGGCGCTCTCGGACGAACACGCCCTTGCCCTGGCGGCTGGTGAGGTACCCCTCGCCCTTGAGCTCGGCCAGCGCCTTCTGAACCGTCGTGTTGGAGACTCCGAACTCTTCGACAAGACGGGCCGTCGACGGGAGCCGTGTCCCCGGCGCCAGGTCGCCCGCCATGATGCGGGCTCGCACGTCCGCCGCCATCTGCTCATACGGCGGACGTTCGTCAGCTCGTCGCGCCACTGGTCAACCTGCCTTCACCCGGTAGCGGAGATTGCGCCCCGGAACGTTCACCATGACCGACACCTCGAACGGCTTCCCCTCTGCGGTCAAGCTCGTCCGACGCAGGACGAGCACCGGCGCGCCTTCCTCGATCTCCAGTTCCGCGGCCTCCTCGGCCGAAGCTCCGCGGGCCGCGACCTCCTCTCGCGCGTCATCCACGCGGTAACCGAGGTCGGCGAGCAGGGTCACCGCACCGCCCTTGATCTTTCCGAGCTCGGCCAGGGCGGTACCTCGCGCGATCTCGGCCGGATACCACGAGTCGGTCAGCTCGACCGGTCCGCCGTCCAACAGCATCGTTCGCCGCCTGACGACGGCCCGCTCATCCGCTGCGATCCCCAGCGCCACCGCCACCTCAGCCGGCGGCACCTCCTCAGCTACATCGCGCAGCTTCTGCGTGCCGACCCGACCCGCTTGTGCCGCCTCTTCCGACCAGGCATCAAGCTGCCCTGCTTGTCGAGGGGTCAGGTACGGCACCGACGTTGTGACCCACACAGCGCACTCCTTGCCGGTTGACTGCTTCTCGCGAAATCCATTATGGACGCGCGGCGACGTCTTCGGCGGGGAGAAGCCCGGCCGGTGCCGTGACACGGCGAGCAAGATCAGCGCTGTTGCGATATCGCAGCAGCGCTCGTCGATCTGGTGTGATCGCGTCTGGACCCGTCGGCCGCTGAGCTGCTGATTTCACAAAACCAAAGCTCAGACAGGGCGGGCGAGGCGGGCTCGAATCCCACGGCCTCCGCTCATCCAGGTCTTCCAGCGCACACTTGTGCCCGCTGCAAAAAACTCACACCCGCCATGCGCGGCCGCGCGTCGCGCGACAGGCACCCGATCGGATGGCGATCGCCTTGACCGTGCCGTGGGACATGTCTCCTGAGCAGGAAAAGGAACTGCGGGCGGCCGAGGCGTTCTGGGCGGTGTTGCACGGCAGCGTCGCCAAGCTCGCGTTGGACGGTCGGGCGCAGATCGCCGATCCCGACGTCGACGAGTGCTTCCTCTTCGACATCGGCTACTCGGTCATGTGGCGCTTCAGGGAAAGGGGATGGGTCGGCGGGGAACTGGACGTCCGTCTCTCCCGGCTCGATGGGCTGCTGGACCGGCTCAGTGACGACCGTGGCGCGTGGAACGATGAGGCGATCGTGTCGATGCCGCTCTGGGAGGAGGTCCGCGTTGAGGCTCGGGCCTGCCTTCCCTTGATGGCCGACGAGCCCTACTTCGACTTCATGGGGTCTGGGCCTGAGGCGTAGGGCGGGTGAGGGTGTTGGTGCAGAGGAGCACGCACTCGTCGATCAGTTCCTCTTGGGTGATGCTCAGGTCGCCGTTCAGCCAGGTTGTGAGTAGTTCTTCTACGCCGCCTACGCAGAACAGGGCTGCGTGCTGTACGGCGGCGGGGTCGGTTCCATCGTCGGGGCGGGCCAATATTCCGCTGGTCAGGAGGTTGGCGTAGAGCGCGACGGTTTCTCGGCGGCGTTGCTCCAGTGCTGGGCTTCCGGCCGGTTCTGCCATCGCTATCCGGGCGAGGCCCGGGTCGGCGGCCAGCGTGTTCACCAGGACGGTCAGGGCCGCGCGCACTTCCGTGCCTTCTGGGGCATTGGCCGCTGCTTGCCAGACGGCGTTGGCCACCGCGTCCCGGCCCTCGTCGTAGGCGGCGAACAGCAGGGTCTCCACGTCGGCGAAGTTCTCGTAGAAGTACCGGACGGTCAGGCCCGCTCGGGCGCAGACGCCGCGCACTGTGACGGCGGTCCAGCCTTGGTCGCCCCATATTTCCAGGGTCGCCTTCAGGAGGCGGGTCCGTCGCTCCGCCCGCCGCTCGTCCGCGCTGCGTCCTCCGTAGGGACGCGTCGTCGCCGTCACTCCTACATGTTGACATCGCTCGGTGACCGACGGAATCTGACTACAGGTGTTGTCAATTTCTGGAGGGCCGATGATGGCTGAGTCACCAGCGGCGCGCGCTGCGGCTGTGCGGGAGGCCGCCGTACGGCACGCGCCCCGGCACAACCGCCTGTTGCGCTCGGCCGAGGACGGCAAGCGGCTGAGCGACATGATGCTGCCGTTCTTCCTGCTCAGGCCGCCGACTGGGTTCGGCGTGCTCACCACGCTCGGGCGGCGGACGGGGAAGGCGCGGCGCAAGTGCGTCCGTATGGTCCAGCGGGGTGACGAGGTCTTTCTGGTTCAGCTTCTGCCGCCGGCCGTGGCCATTGTGCGGCCGGACGCCGTCGCCGCCTGGTTGTGGAACATCCGCGCCGAGCCGCGCGTGCTCGTGCGGCTTCCGAGCGGGACGTTCACGGGCGTCGCGCGGGAGATCACCGACCCGGCGGAGCTGCGGCGGGCGCGGGAGGTGCTGTGCGAGACCGTCGACCCGTTCGACTACGCCGAGTGCGCCGCCCACCTGCGCGGGCTGCCCAGCCGGAAGAAGGTCAAGGAGCTGCGCCGGTACTGGTTCGACACCGGGAACCCGCTCGTCATCGAGCTGACGGGACGGCGTGGCCCGGCGTTGAGGGCCAGCGGACCGTCATGACGACCGACTCCTGCTCGGCTCGCCAGGAGTGGTCCACCTGGTGCCAGACCACGTAGTCGCCCTGCTGCGTCAGCGGCACCTCGCCGTCGGGGAACTCCATGACGAAGTGGCCGCTGATCAGGACCAGCAGGGCGCTCCGCTCGTCGCCGGTCGTCCACTGCGCGCGGCGCTCGCCCGGCTCGTGCACGCCCCACTTGATCTCGACGTCCGTGCTGTGCCGCGGGTCGCCCTCGGGCTTGAAGTGGCCCAGCAGCCAACCGCGGTCAGCGGCGGCGTCCGGGGCGGCCTTGCCGGTGTAGACGTTTCTCACCACGGGTGGCGACTCTAGTCCCCTCCGCGCCGGAAGGAGGGGACCAGAGCGCCGTCACTGCTGCGGGCGCTGGTAGGCGAAACCGTCGCCCACCACGGCCGCCAGCGTCAGGTACGCCTCGCGGGTGGGCGGCGCGAGCTGCTCCAACTCCAGCTCCGCGCCCTCCTCCAGGTGGTCGTCGTAGGGGATGCGGACGACGGCCCGGCAGCGGCTCTCGAAGTGGGCCTGGAGCTTGTCCAGGTCGACCTGGCTGCGGGTCCGGTTGCGGACCATCGACAGGACCACCACGCCGTTGCGCACCAGGTGGCCGTGGTCGTGGGCCTCCAGCCAGTCCAGAGTGGCGCTGGCCGAGCGCGCGCCGTCCACCGACGGGGAGCTGACCAGGACGAGCTGGTCGGCCAGGGAGAGGACCCCGGCCATCGCCGAGTGCAGCAGGCCCGTCCCGCAGTCGGTGATGCAGATCGAGTAGTACTGCTCCAGCACCACCGCGACCGACGAGTAGTCCTCGGCGCTGAACGCCTCGCTGACCGCCGGGTCGCGGTCGGAGGCCAGGATCTCCAGGCGCGCCTCGTTCTGCGAGGTGAAGGCGCGCACGTCGGCGTAGCGGTTGATGCGCTCGCGGTCGTTCAGCAGGTCGCGGACCGTCGCCGCGGTCTCCAGGCGCACCTTGTCCGACAGCGTGCCGCGGTCGGGGTTGGCGTCCACGGCGATGACGCGGTCACCGCGCATGGACGCCAGCATCGAGCCCAGGCCGGTGGTCGTGGTCGTCTTGCCGACGCCGCCCTTGAGGGACATCACCGCGACGCGGTGGTGGCCGCCGGCGACCGGGGTGCGGGCCCGCTCGACCAGGTCCTTGCGGCGCAGCTCGGCCTGCGACTCGCCGGGGTGGATGCTGCCCGCGGTCGCCTTGTAGACGACCTTGCGCCAGCCCGCGGACGGGGCGATGCGGCGCTCGCCGAGCAGGTTCTCCGAGCTGAGGCTCTCGCTGCTCTCCGGCTGCTGCGGCACGGGCGGCTGGCCCTGCAGTGGGTAGCCCTGCGGCGGCTGGCCCTGCGGCGGGTAGCCCTGGGGGTAGCCGCCGGGCGGGGGCGCGTAGCCCTCGGCTGGCGGCTGGCCGTAACCCTCGCCGGGTGGGGGCGCGTAACCCTCGGTGGGCGGGGGGCCGTAACCCTCGGTGGGCGGGGATGCGTAACCCTCACCGGGCGGCGGGCTATAACCCTCACTGGGCGGGGGCGGGTAGCCCTCGCCGGGCGGCGGGCCGTAGCCCTCGCCCGGGGGAGGGCCGTAGCCCTCGGTGGGTGGGGGTGCGTAGCCCTCGGTGGGCTGCTGGCCCTCGGGGCCGTAGGGCGGGGCCGGGTTGTACGGCGGTACGCCCATGGGCGGCGCGCCTTCCGGGCCCTGCGGCGCGCCCTCCTGGGGCTGGTACGGGAACTGCGGCGCGAACTGCTGCTGCTCGTTCGGGTACGGCGGCAGCTGGTCGAACTGCGGCGGGCCCTGGGGAGGCTGCGGTGCGTGGCCGCCCTCAAGAGGGCCCGGCTGGTAGCCCTGGTACGGCGGCGGGAGCGCGCCGGCGTCGTACGGCTGCTGCGGGGCGCCCTCGAAGGGCGGCGGGGCCGCCGCGTACGGGGGCGGGGCCGGCAGGTCGCCGAACGGCTGCTGGCCCGGCGGCGGGGGCGGGAAGTTCTGCTGGCCGGGCGGGGGAGGCTGGGGGAAGTCCTGCGGCGGGTTGAAGTCCTGGCCGGGGGGCGGCGGGGGTGGGGTGAAGTTCTGTCCCGGGGGCGGCGGCGGGGCGTTGAACTCCTGGCCGGGCGGCGGCGGGGGCGCGTTGAACTCCTGGCCCGGCGGGGGCGGCGGGGCCTGGCCGAAGTCAGGGGCGCCCAGCGGCGGCACGTTGAACGGGTTCTCCTGCGCAGGCCCCTTGGTGAAGTCCGGCGGCTGCGGCGCGCCGAAGCTCACGTCCTGCTGCTCGGCGGCGGGAGGCGGCGGCGGTGCGGCCAGCCACGGGTTCGCCTCCGGCTCGGGCTGCCCCTCGGGAGCCGAGGCCGGGTCGGGGGACGGCTCCGGGGCGCCGGGCTGCACGGCGGACGGCCCGGTGGACTCGTTGTGCATCGCGTCCAGGGAGGCCAAACGCTCCTCCAGGGAGCGTCCGTCGTGTTCGTTCCTCGCCACCGCTTCTCCCCTCGGAAACCACATCAAAGATTGTTTATGGAGCAGGTTGGCATGGGCTCCCCGGAAGGATACCTGTGCGCCAATACCACGCATCTCTCTCGTAAAGCCATGGCGGTCCCGTCCCGCGCGGCCGCCGCACCCGACGGGGCGGCGATCTGCGACGATCGCCGCCCGGTAGCGTGAAGACCATGCGTGCGATCGTGATCCGTGAGCCCGGCGATGCCGACGTGCTGGAGTGGACGCAGGTCCCCGATCCCGAGCCGCGTCCCGGCGAGGTCGTGGTCGAGGTCGCCGCCAGCGCGGTGAACCGGGCCGACGTCATGCAGCGGATGGGGTTCTATCCCCCGCCCAAGGGAGCCTCCGACTATCCCGGCCTGGAGGTGTCCGGACGCGTCGCCGCGCTCGGCGACGGCGTCACCGGCTGGTCGGTCGGCGACGAGGTCTGCGCCCTGCTCGCCGGGGGCGGGTACGCCGAGAAGGTCGCCGTCCCCGCCGGTCAGCTCCTGCCGGTGCCCGAGGGGGTCGATCTGGTCGAGGCCGCCGGGTTGCCGGAAGTCGCCTGCACCGTGTGGTCGAACGTCTTCATGCTGGCCGAACTCCGCGCCGGGGAGCATTTTCTCGTGCACGGCGGCGGCAGCGGCATCGGCACCATGGCCATCCAGCTCGCGCACGTCCTGGGCGCGCGCGTCTCGTGCACCGTGGGGTCCGACGAGAAGGCGCGGCGGTGCCTGGAGCTGGGCGCGGACGAGGCGGTCAACTACCGCGAGGACGACTTCGTCGAGCACGGCCCCTTCGACGTCGTCCTCGACAACATGGGCGCCAAGTACCTCGCCCGCAACGTGGACGCGCTGGCGGCGGGCGGACGGCTCGTCGTCATCGGGCTCCAGGGCGGGGCCAAGGCGGAGCTGGACCTCGGCAAGCTGCTCGGCAAGCGGGCCTCGGTCCACGCAACCTCCCTGCGGAGCCGTCCGTTGGAGGAGAAGGCCGAGATCGTGGCCTCGGTCCGGGAGCACGTGTGGCCCCTGTTCGCGGCGGGGAAGGTCCGTCCGGTGGTCGACCGGACGGTGCCGATGGAGCAGGCCGCGCGGGCGCACCGGTTGCTGGAGGACAGCGGCCACGTCGGAAAAATCTTGCTGACCGTGTGAGACTGGGAGACATCATGAGTGAGCCTTCGCAGCAGGACCAGCAGATCCTGGTGGTCGGACCCAACGCCATGGCGACGGGCGGCGGTGACACCGACCGGGAGGAGAAGTCGGTGGCCGAGATGGTCGAGCAGCCCGCCAAGGTGATGCGGATCGGCGGCATGATCCGCCAGCTGCTCGACGAGGTGAAGGCCGCGCCGCTGGACGAGGCCAGCCGCGCCCGCCTCCGCGAGATCCACCAGTCGTCCATCAAGGAGCTGGAGGACGGCCTCGCGCCCGAGCTGGTGGAGGAGCTGGAGCGGCTGTCGTTGCCGTTCGCGCAGGGCTCGGTGCCCAGCGAGTCGGAGCTGCGCATCGCCCAGGCCCAGCTCGTCGGCTGGCTGGAGGGGCTGTTCCACGGCATCCAGACCACGCTGTTCGCCCAGCAGATGGCGGCGCGCGCCCAGCTGGAGCAGATGCGCCGGGCGCTGCCCGCCGGGATGATCCAGGCGGGCGCCGAGGAGGAGGGGCAGCAGACGCCGCCCCGGCACTCCTCCGGCCCCTACCTGTAGGCGACCGAAGGCCCCTGGGCGGCTGGACGGCCGCTCAGGGGAACAGGCGCTCCAGCACCTGCGCCACGCCGTCGTCGTCGTTGCGGTAGGTGGTGTGGGTGACGGCCGCCAGCACGTCGGGGTGGGCGTTGGCGACGCCGTAGGAGGTCCCTGCCCAGGTCAGCATCGGCAGGTCGTTGGGCATGTCCCCGAACGCCACGACCTGCGACGCCGCGATCTGGTGCTCGGCGCACAGCTCGCCCAGCGCGCTCGCCTTGGTGACGCCCTGCGCGCTCATCTCCAGCAGGCCCCGGCCCGAGGAGTGGGTGACGGTGACCAGCTCCCCCACGGCCTTCTCCGCCTTCTCGGCGAGCAGGTCGGGGTCGGCGCTGGGATGGAAGGCCAGCAGCTTGGTGCCGCCGCGCCGGACCAGCTCCTCGCCGTCCACCGGACGGCCGCCGAGCGCCTCGGAGTCCCAGCGGCCCAGGTTGTAGCGGGCCTCGAAGACGAAGCCGGTCGGGTACTCGACGGCGAAGCGCAGCTCGCCGTCGACGGCGCGCAGCCGCTCCACCGTCTCGGCGATGGTCTCGGGCTCGATCATGTTGGCGCGCAGCACGGTCTCGGTGTGCAGGTCGTACAACACCGCGCCGTTGGCGCAGATGGCGACGCCGTGGTGGTCGACGGCGGCGGCGATCTCGTGCATCCAGCGCGGCGGCCGCCCGGTGACCATGACCAGCATCGCCCCGGCCCGCTCGACCCGGGCCAGCGCGGCCACGGTGCGGTCGGAGATCGTCCCGTCGGTGCGCACGATCGTGCCGTCCAGGTCGGTGGCGATCAGACGCGGTGTGTCGGCGGTCATGGCACCTTCCCGTCGCTCCTGGCACACACCTTAGGCGACACCCCGCCAGCAACCGTCACACCGGTGGCGTAAGGGACTTTCCGCCCCTGGGGCGGGCCGGAAAAGACCGGAGGACCGCCCCCTTCCCCAGGGGCGGCCCTCCGGCGTCTGTGTCAACGCTTGACCGGCTCCAGGACTTCCAGCCCGAGGAACTTCTGCAGGGCCTTGGGCACCCGCACCGATCCGTCGGCCTGCTGGTGGTTCTCCAGGATGGCCACCATCCAGCGGGTGGTGGCGAGCGTGCCGTTCAGCGTCGCGACGGGCTGGTTCTTGCCGTCGGCGTCGCGGTGCCGCACCGACAGGCGGCGGGCCTGGAACTCGGTGCAGTTGGAGGTCGAGGTGACCTCGCGGTAGGCGTTCTGGGTGGGCACCCACGCCTCGCAGTCGTACTTGCGCGCGGCGCTGGAGCCGAGGTCGCCGGCCGCCACGTCGATCACCCGGTAGGGCAGCTCGACCTTGGCGAGCATCTGCTTCTCCCAGTCCAGCAGCCGCAGGTGCTCGGCGTGCGCGTCGGCCGGGTCGCAGTAGGAGAACATCTCGACCTTGTCGAACTGGTGCACCCGGATGATGCCGCGGGTGTCCTTGCCGTAGGACCCGGCCTCGCGGCGGAAGCACGACGACCAGGCGACGTAGCGCCGCGGCAGCGCGTCGATGATCTCGTTCATGTGGTAGGCGGCCAGCGGCACCTCGGAGGTGCCGACCAGGTACAGGTCGTCGGCGGGCAACTGGTAGACCTCGGCGGCGTGCGCGCCGAGGAACCCGGTGCCCTCCATCGCCTCCGGCTTGACCAGCACCGGCGGGTACATCGGCACGAACCCGGCCTCGACGGCCTGCTCCATGGCGAGGTTCAGCAGCGCGTACTGGAGGCGCGCGCCCACGCCGGTCAGGTAGTAGAAGCGCGCGCCCGACACCTTCGCGCCGCGCTCCATGTCGATCGCGCCCAGGCTCTCGCCCAGCTCCAGGTGGTCCTTGGGCTCGAAGTCGAAGGCGGTGGGCTCGCCGACGTGCTCCAGGACGACGAAGTCCTGCTCGCCGCCGGCCGGGGCGTCCTCCTCGATGAGGTTGGGCACGCCCTTGAGCACGGTGTCCAGCTCGCCGCCGAGCCGGTCGGCCTCGGCTTCGGCCTCCTTGACCTGCTGCGCCAGCTCCTTGGCGCGGGACAGCAGCGCCTGCCGCTCGTCGCCCTGCGCCCGGGAGACGGACTTGCCGAAACTCTTCTGCTCGGCGCGCAGCCGCTCGAACGACGACAGCGCGGAGCGCCGCCGTTCGTCCAGGGCCAGCAGCGTGTCGACGACGGCCTCGTCCTCACCGCGGGCGCGCTGGGAGGCGCGCAACCGCTCGGGATGCTCTCGAAGGGCTCGCAGGTCAATCACAGGTCCGAGGCTACCGGTGCGGAGCACTCGCTCGCGCGCCAATATGCCGTCGGGCGGGCGGCTCGTGCCTTCACGAGGCACCGTGGAGACGGTTCCAGAAGCGGTAGCCGTGGTCGCGCGCGTCGCCAGGCGCCCAAGGTCAGCGACTGCACGTGCCAGTCGTTCGGGCGCAGGCGCGGCCAGGACGCCTCGCGGCCGCCGTTGGGGTCGCCGGTCGCGGCGAAGCGCACCCAGGCCGCGGTCATCCGCTCGCCGAGCCGGGCCTGCTCGCGGGTCGGCTCACCGAACAGTCGGGCCAGGTCGAACAGGTAGGGCAGCTCGGCCATGTGCTGGGCGCGGGCGGGGAAGCTGGGGGCGGGGTATCCGGCGAACCAGGGCGTGTCCCGCTCGGCGAACTCGTACATGCGGGTGGGCGTCCAGCGGGACAGGGCGCGGGCGGTGTCCAGGGTCGGCGCGGACCAGACGGCGTCGGTCTTCACCCTGGCCAGGGTCTGGCCGGCCGAGCCGCGCAGGGGGTAGCGCCTGAGCACGGCGTCGGCCTTGTCGCCGAACTCCTCCCGGACGGTCCGGACGTAATCCTCGGGTTGCGTGGGCTTGCCGGTGGCCAGCTCCGCGCCGAGCACCATGCCGTTCTCCTCGTCGTGGTTGACGCCGATGAGGACGGGGACGCGGTTGAAGCGCCCGGTGCGCAGCGCCTCGCCGGGCGGGAGCGGGAGCAGCGGGGTCCCGCTGATCAGATTGGGCTCGCGGCGGGCGCCGTACGCGTCGAGCAGGTCGGTCGTCGAGACCTTCGACTCGTCGCGCAGGCAGGCGGCCACGTCGGCGGCTTCGGCGCAGCCCACGTCCTTGATGACCTGGTCGCTGTCGGCCTCGGCCTTGGCGCGGGTGCGCGAGGCGTCCCCGGCGCAGGGCGCGCTCTGGACGATCGCCTTGTCGAAGAGCCCGGCCGACGCGGGCGAGGCGAGGTGGCCGCAGACGCCGTAGCCGCCTGCGGACTCGCCCATGACGGTGACGTTGCGGGCGTCGCCGCCGAACGCGGCGATGTTGGCGCGCACCCAGCGCAGCGCGGCCTGCTGGTCCTGGAGCGCGAGGTTGCCCGACTCCTTCAGGGACGGGTGCGCGAGGAAGGCGAACGCGCCGAGGCGGTAATTCATGGAGACGACGACCGCGCCCTTGGCGGCGAGCCGGTCCGGGCCGTAGAAGTCGCCGGTGCCGTAGACCATGCTGCCGCCGTGCACCCACACGATGACCGGTAGGCGGCCGCGCGCGTCGGTCGGCGCGGTGACGTTGACGACGAGGCAGTCCTGCTCCCGGTCGTTCGGCACGCCGATGGGGTAGCCCTTCGGCTGCGCGCAGGAAGGGCCGGGCGCGGTGGTGTTCCGGACGCCGGACCAGGCGGCGGGCGGCCGGGGCGCGGTCCAGCGGGCGGCGGTGGCGTAGGGGATGCCCTGGAAGGAGCGGACCTGCGGGCCGACGGTGCCGCGCACCGCGCCCGAGGTGGTGGCGACGACCGACGGGTCGGGGGCCGCGGCGGCGGTCCCGGCCGGTTGCACGACCGTCGCGAGCGTCCCGGCCAGGGCGATTCCCGAGCTCCAGGTGGCGATCCTCATCTGCGTCTCCTCGTTTCCGATCAAGCGGTGCGAGGACCGTAACAACGATTTGGGCGATCGCGCAAGACGATCGCCTAAGGCGTTCGCCCAATGGCTTTGGTAGGGTGCCGCGCATGGGCAACCGCGAAGACCTGCTCGAAGGCGCGAAGAAGTGCCTGCGCGAGAAGGGGTACGACCGCACGAGCGTGCGCGACATCGCCACGACGGCCGGGGTGAGCATGGCCGCGATCGGCTACCACTACGGGTCGCGGGAGGCGCTGCTGAACCAGGCGCTGTTCGCGCTGCTCGACGAGTGGGGCGACCGCATGGGGCGGGTGCTGCCCCCGGCGGAGGACGGGCGGGCGGCGGCGCGCGACTTCGGGCGCGTGTGGGAGAGCCTGATCGCGGAGTTCTTCGAGCACCCCGAGTTGTGGCTGGCCTCGGTGGAGCTGTTCATGCAGGCGCAGCGGCAGCCTGAACTGCGGGAGGCGCTGGCGGTGGGCGTCGGCCACGGGCGGCGCGGGATGGCCGGGATCGTGGAGAACGTGCCGGAGGAGTCGGTGCCGGAGCGTTCGGCCCGGACGGTGGGCATGGTGCAGTCGGCACTAGTGACCGGCGTGATGGTCCAGTGCTTGAGCGATCCCGCCAACGCGCCGACCGCGGCCGAGGTGCTGGAGGGGCTGCGCGGCCTGGTCGCGGCCCTGGACTGAGCGGCTTAGCGCGTGCCGCAGGCCAGGAGGGCGTGGGCGGGGAGCGCTATGCGGCCGTCAGCGGTGGCGTAGCGGGTGGCCAGGCGGTCGTAGGCGGTCTTGATGCGGGCGACGGTCGGCGCGTCCTGCCGGCCGACGACCACGCCGTTGCTGCCGACGCGGGCCAGCGCGCCCAGCTCCCACCACTCCTCGGGGTCGACGGGGTGCGTCCAGGTGATGTCCTCGGCGGCGGCGTCGGCGAACCCGGCGGCCGTGACCAGCGCCTCGAACGCGGCACGCTCGCCGTGCTCGGTGAACGGCGGCTCCGGGATGTCGTCCGGCCAGGGCACCTCCGCCTCGTCGATCGCCTCGCGGACCAGGGCGAGCGCGCCGGTGCCGGGCATCCGCCAGCAGGTCAGCGCGAGCCGCCCGCCGGGACGCAACACCCGCCGCAGCTCCCCGAGCGTCACGGCGGGGTCGCTCACGTGGTTGATCACGAAGTTGCCCACGACGGCGTCGAATGCGGCGTCAGGGAAGGGCAGGTCTGGCAGCACCGCCACCTGGACGTCCAGGCCGGGGACGTTGCGGCGGGCGGTCGCGGCCATCTCGGGCTCGGCGTCCACCGCCGACGCGTCCGCGCCGCGCCGGACGGCCTCGGCCGCGACGATGCCGGGCCCGGTGCCGATGTCCAGCAAGCGGGTCCCGGCGGTGACGCGGGCGGCGTCCAGCAGCGGGGCGATGGTGCGGGTCGTCAGCTTGGCGAAGCCCTGCTCGTAGGCGGTGGCCCGGCCGGTCCACAGGTCGCGCTCGTAGGCGTCGAAGTCGGTCGTCACCCTGGTGACGATAGTGACCCGTCAGGTGGTGCGGTGGCGTTGCTGGTAGCGGTCGGTCTTGGCGCGGTTGCCGCAGGCGTCCATGGAGCACCAGCGGCGGCGGCCGTTCTTGCTGATGTCGTAGAACCAGAGCACGCAGTCGGGGTTGGCGCATTTGCGGATGCGCTCGGCCCGTTCGGCGCGCAGCCGGACGAGGTCGGCGGCCGCGACCCAGGCCGGGAGCCACTCGGGGGAGTCGAGCACGAGTTCCTCGACGGGCAGGCCGTCGCGTAGCTGGGGGCGTCGTGCGCCGCGGTCGAGGACGTCGTTCAGAGGTTGCTCGTCGCCGCCGAGCGCGGCGCGCAGGGCGGCGCGGGCGACGATCAGCGGCTCGCGTGCGTCAGGGACGCCGGGCAGGCCGGTCTCGGCGATCCAGGACTCGACGCCGCCGGGCTCGTCGAACAGGTCCACGAGTCGCCCGTGGTGCATCCACTGGGTGTTGACCAGTTCCAGGGCGAGGGGCTCTCCGATCAGGGGACGCGACATGCCGTCCATCCTAACCGGCTAAACAGAGTTGACTGGTTGGCGCACGCCGGGCTACGGTGACGCCATAGCTAACCGGCTAAACGCCTTTAGATGGTTGGAGTTGCCATGAGCACGCGTCACCGCACCGTCCGGATCGACGGCCTGGACGTCTTCTACCGGGAGGCCGGCGACCCCGCCGCGCCCACGCTCGTGCTGCTGCACGGCTTCCCGACCTCCTCGATCGCCTACCGCAGCCTGATGGCGGAACTGGCGGACCGCTTCCACCTGGTCGCGCCCGACTACCCGGGCTTCGGGTTCAGCTCCGCGCCCTCCGTCGACGAGTGGGAGTACACCTTCGACCGCCTGGCCGACGTGGTGGACACGCTGCTCGACACCATCGGGGTGGACCGGTACGCGATCTACGTGCACGACTACGGCGCGCCGGTCGGCTTCCGGCTGGCGCTGCGGCACCCCGAGCGCATCACCGGGATCGTCTCGCAGAACGGCAACGCCTACGAGGAGGGCCTGACGCCGTTCTGGGACCCGATCCGCGCCTACTGGGCCGACCCGACCGGCGACACCTCCGCGCTGCGCGGCCAGACCGCGCGGGAGGCCACCCACTGGCAGTACACGCACGGCGTGCCGGACGTGGAGCTGGTGGACCCGTCCCTGAAACTGCACGACCAGGTCCTGCTGGACCGCCCCGGCAACGCGGAGATCCAGCTCACCCTGTTCCTGGACTACGGCACCAACGTCGGGCTCTACCCCGCCTGGCAGGAGTACCTGCGCACCCACCAGCCGCCGGTGCTGGCGGCCTGGGGGCGGGGCGACGAGATCTTCGGGCCGGAGGGGGCGCGCGCGTTCGCCCGCGACGTCAAGGACGCGGAGATCCACCTGCTGGACGCCGGGCACTTCCCGCTCACCACGCGGCTGCGGGAGAGCGCGGCCCTGATCGGCGACTTCCTGTCCCGCCTCCCCGCCTGAGCCGTCCTTTTCACCGACCCTGCCCGCGTGCGCGCGGGCAGGGTCTCTCCTCGGAACGGAGACCCTTCGATGGCGCCCGGCGCCCCCGACCTCGCCACCGCACCGCCGCCGCCCGCCCCCACGGCCGCCGCGCCCGCCCGTCCCCCGGTCAACGCCGCGCTCGCGACGACGCTCACCGCCACGGCCGGACTGTTCCTGCTGGCCGCCGTCACGTCGGCGACGCACCTGCCGCTGTTCGCACTGCCGTTCGCGGCCAGCGCCGCCATCGTCGCGCTCGCGCCCGCCGTCCCGTTCGCCCAGCCGCGCAGCATCGTGCTGGGCCACCTGACCGCCGCCACGCTCGCCCTCACCCTCACCGCCCTGCTCGGCCCGTCGGTGTGGACGGCGGCGCTGGCGGCGGGCCTGGCGACCGCGCCGATGTTGCTGCTGCGCGCGCCGCACCCGCCCGCCACCGCGACCGCCGCGCTGATCGGCGTCACCGCGCCGGACCCGCTGTTCCTGCTCAGCCCGGTACTGGCGGCGTCGCTGGTCGTGGTGCTGGGCGGCGTGCTGCTGAGCCGCGTGCTGCCGGGCGGCCGCTACCCGAGCTACTGGCGCTGAACACGCGGAAGGGCCCAGAGGACAGGCGCGGCGTCCTCTGGGCCCTTTCCCGTACGGCGGGTGCCTAGCGAACGTCCACGTAGTCGTCGGCGTGCCACTTCATGTAGGCCGACGAGCCCGCGTAGTAGGCGCGCCAGGTGCCGTCCTTGGCGGCCTTGAAGCCGCGGCTGAAGTTCCCATAGCGGTCGGTGGTGGTACTGGCCAGATAGGTCCAGGTCTTCGTTCCCTTAGGAAGGAAGTAGAAGTAGACCTTCTGGCTCGCGAACCCGCCGGTCGGCTTGCCGGTCAGCCGATGCAGTTCGCCCTTGACAGTGACGGTGCCGCCCTTGCGCACGGGCTCGGGCGAGGCGTTGAAGCCATAGATGTAGGTGCGGTCACGGACTTCGATCTGGTCGGCCCAGCCGACAGCGGGGGTGTTCTGTGCGTCGCCGGGAAAGCGGAGCCGCCAATAACCGCTGCTCCGGATGTTGGTGACGTCACCGATGATCTTGCCGCCACGGTAGCTGCGAGCCTGGCTGAGCTTCTTCCAGCCGGTCTTGCCGTCAGCGGAGAACTCCACGTCCAGGACGGCGTTCTCGATCGGGCCGCCGCCGACCTGCTTCAGGTCGCCGGTGATGGTGACGTCCTCCCCACGAACGAGGGGTTCGGGGCCCGCGTTGGAACCGGTGATCTGGGCGGTTCGGCGGCCGGTCACCAGTTCCCCGCCGACTTCCGCACTCTGCCTGTAGAAGCGGGAGTCGTCGACCCAGGCACTCCAGCGGCCGCTGTCGCGCGGGGTGAACGTTCCTCTGAAGGTACCGTCCGGAAGAGTACTGACGATCGTGTTGGCGATGTTGCCCGTACGGTCCACGAACCGTAGCGAGACATCGACTTCCCTGGCCGGGACCACACCGGTGGCGGCCTGCCGCGTCACCCTTCCGGTGATGACCGCGACGGTTCCGGACGGAACCGGCTGCAAGGTGGCGAGCTGCGCCTTTACCTCGGTGGCCTGTTGGACCACCGTGACCGGAGCGCGTTCGGTCCAGGAGCACAGGGGGCCGGCGGCGGGGAAGGACAGGCCGGCATCGTCCACCCATCGGGTGGTCAGTGCGAGGCCGCCGTCAGAACCGGTGGTGGTCTCCGAGACGGCGCCGAGGGAGGTGACGCGCGCGGACGGCACCGGCTGCGGCTCCTCGGCCCGCGACTTGCGGAAGACCAGGCGGCCCCGGACGGTGGTGCTCTGGTGGTCCACGTCCAGGACGGCGGGCTGCGCGGTGAGATCGGCGAAATCGGTGGCGTAGCAGTCCCGGAAGCCGGACGAGGCCGAGGTGGTGGTGCCGTCCTGGCCGGTCACGATGACTTTGACGTAGGTGACGCCGGGGCGGGTCTCGATGTCGGGCCGGTAGGCGATCTGCCAGACACCGTCCTCGTCCGTCCCCGCGCTGCGGGTGAAGCCCGTCAGCGTGGCGTAGGGCGCGTTCGCGGAGCTCAGGTGCCGTAGTTCGGCACGGATCTCCTTGACCCCCGCTTCGGATCGGGCGGCGACGGTGACCGTGGCGACGCGGTCTGCGGCGAGGTTGTCGAAATGAGTGTTCAACCTGGTCAGGGCTATGCTGGCGTGGGCGATGCCGGGGACGGCGAGGACGGTCGAGGTGAGCGTCACGGCGGTGGCGAGGGAGAGCAGGCGGCGCAAAGGGGCTCCGTACGTCCGGGGGTGAAGGGAAGACGAACGGCCCCTGGTTTCGGTTTACCGATAAAAGGTGAAGAAACCGGCCGATATCGCGTTCGGCATGATACCGGCCGGCCTCCTCCGCTGGGTCAGCGGACGTCCACGTAGTCGCCCGGTGCGCTGGAGCCCAGGTAGGTGGCGCTCCCCTTGTAGGTCGCCAGCCAGGTGCCGTCCTTGGCGGCCTTGAACGCCTTGCGGAACGCGCCCTTGGCGTCGGTCTTCACGACCGCCAGCAGCGTCCACTTCGTGGAGCCGGCGGCCTTGAAGTAGACGTTGACCGCCGTGCCCTTCCCCGCCGGCTTCCAGTTGCCGACCTGGCGGACGAGCTTGCCGGAGACGGTCAGGGCGCGGCCCTTGCGGACCGGTTCCGGCGAGGCGTTGAAGCCGGTGAAGCCCGTCCGGTAGCGGGCGACGACGTGGTCGCTGACGCTCTGGGACGCCAGATGGTAGGCGTCGCCGTCGTAGACCGTCCGCCAGTAGCCGGACGCGCTCGCCCTGGCGGTCGCCTTGAAGGCGCCCTTGGCGTCGGCGACGAAGTAGTTGCCCACGTTGCGCCACTTCTTGCCGTCCGCCGAGAACTGCGCGACGACCCAGGCCTGCGGCACCGGCTGCGTGCCGCCCGGGATCTGCCGCGTCACCCGGCCCGCCATGGTGACGGTTCCGCCCATCGCGACCGGCTCGGGTCCGGCGTTCACGCCTTCGACCTTCGTCCGGTACATCAGCGGCAGCGGACCCTTAGTGGGGAGCACCGCCGACGACCGGGAGTAGTCCTTACCCGTGGGTTCGTAGGTGACCTGATAGGTCGGGTTCCAGGTCACGACGACCGGAGCCGAGAAACCACCGTCGGCGGCCGTGACCGAGGAGGCCAGCCGCTTGCCGTCCGGTCCCGCCAGGTGGACCGTCTCGCCCGCGAAGGGCACCCACGTCCCGCTGGAGGTGCGGCGCGTCAGCTTGCCGGTCACGCGCACCGTCTCGCCGACGACCTTCGGAGCGGGGCTGAACGCGGCGGTGAGGAGAGTGAGCTGCGCCCTGTACTCGACCCGGACCTCCCCGGAGGCCGAGGCGATCCTCCCGTTCTCTTCATCGGAGCTGGAGTACACCCGGGCCTTCCTGTCGTACACCCGGGACCGCACACGGAACCGGCCGGCGGCGTCGGTGACGGTGGCCGTCTCGCCCCTGCCCTCGATCCGCGCGCCGGCCATGGGCCGCTGCGTGCCCTCCTCGACCAGCGTCCCGGTCACCTCGACGTCGGGGTGGTCGGCGTCGGCCCACGTGCGGTCGGCCGCCAGCCCGGTGAAGACGGGCTTCATCAGCCGCCGGAAGGGCACGCGCGCCGTGTCGTTCTGGTCGCCCGCCCCGTTCCAGGCGCTGACGGCCACCTCGTAGTCGCCGGGCGGCAGGTCCAGCGGCCGGGTCGTCTTGTACATCACCAGGTCGTAGTCGCCGCGGTCGAACCGGCGGTACTCGGTGACGTCGGTGATCACCGCGAGCGGCTCGGCGCCGCCGGACCGGTACACCCGCGCCTCGGTCCGCGCGACCGGCAGGGCGGTCTCGACGTCGAACGTCACGGTGGTCGGGCCCTCCGGCCGGTTGGTGCTGGAGGCCTCGCTGTAGGCGGAGGGCGTGTCCAGCAGGAACCGCACCGGCGTGTAGTCCACGGAACCGATCTCGGCCTTGACGGTCTTCTCGCCGGAGGCGGTCACGGCCTCGGCGTCGAGAAGGGTCCGGCCTCGCTGGAGCCGGACGTTCTCCGGCGTCCACCAGGAACCGTCCGTCGCGCTGCCCGACCCCAACTTCAGCTTCACGCTCGTGTAGGGCGCGGTCTGGCCGCGCAGCCGCAGGTGCAGGGTGACGCTCGCGACGCCGCCCGGCGCGGCCGCGCGGGTGCCGATCAGGGTTTCCCCGGTCGCCTTGTCCTTGACCGTCCCGCCGGCCTTGGAGAACACGACCTCGCCCTCGGCGCGCGCTGGGACGACCAGGGCCGTCAGCGCGAGCAGGGTGGCCGTCAGTACCGCCAGGAAGCGGTGTGCCCGGATTCTCATCGCACGTCCACGTAGTCGTCGCGGTAGGTCTTGGCGTAGGTGGCGGTGCCGCCGTAGTAGGCGCGCCAGGTGCCGTCCTTGGTCGCCTTGAAGCCCTTGCGGAAGCGGCCGTACTTGTCGGCGGTCGCCTTGCCCAGGTAGGTCCATTTCGTGGAGCCCTTGGGCAGGAAGTAGAAGGAGACCGGCTGGCCGCCGAACGGCTGCCACTTGTCGGTCTTGCGCTGGAGGGCTCCGGCGAGCGTCACCGTGCGGCCCTTGCGGACCGGCTCGGGCGAGGCGTTGAAGCCGTTGACGGCGGTCGCGTTGCGCACGTCCAGCGTCAGGGGCGCGGTGAAGGCGTCACGGTGACCGCTGCCCGTGTGGTGAAGCCGGAAGCGCGCGTCGGTCTCCGCGACGAACGAGGTCGTGAAGCGGCCCTGCGCGTTGGTGGACGCCCAGTCCCACGACTTCCAGTGCTTGCCGTCGGTGGAGCGCTGCACCTCCACGTTGTGGTCGTTCAGCGGCGACCAGGTGCCGTCGGCGTTCTGCCGGGCCAGCCGTCCCTTGATCGTGACGGTGCCGTTGGGGTCCACGGTGCGCGGCGTCAGCGCGAACTCGTCCAGCCGGGTGCGGTGGAGCGAGGCGTGCGCGGCGCGGGCCGTGGAGAGGAGGTAACCCGTGCCTCCGGCGAGCGCCTTCCAGTAGCCGGGGGCGGGCGCGGGAAGGGTGAGCGAGTAGCGGCCGTCCGCGCCGGTCTTGACCGGGTAGTCGGTGTCCAGGCCCGACTCGATGCCGTAGTGGCGCAGGGTGATCGTGCGCGCGGCCAGCGGTCCCCAGGTGCCCGACAGGCGCTCGGCCTTGCCGGTCAGGGTGATGCGGTCGCCGACCGTGGGCGCGGCGGGAACGGTCAGGGTCACGCGGGTCGGCAGGGCGCGGACGGTCACGTCCAGGCCGGTGTCGGTGCGCGCGTAACGAGCGTCGCCCTCGGTGACCACTCGATACGAGCCGCCGCCGTGCACCCGGTAGGGCAGGCGGAACCGGCCGTCCTGGTCGGTGGTGGTGCGGAGGGCCAGGTCGCGGTCGCTGCGCACGTCCAGGCCCGCCAGCGGCTTGCCGTCGTGCAGCAGGCGTCCGGTGACGACGGTCCGGTCGTCCTCCACGGTGACGGTGCCCGGGGTGGCCTTCATCTCGGCGAAGGCGGGGGCCAGCCGCCGCTGGACCTGGTCGCTGCCCTCGCCGGTGAGGCCGCCGGCGTTCTGCGCGCGCACGACCACCGTGTAGTCGCCCACCGGAAGGTCCACCGGCGCGTCCGACTCCCACAGGGTGTAGGTCGGCGGCCCTTCCTTCGTCATGCGGAACGAGCCCAGGCTCATGACGGGGTCAGTCTCGCCGACGCGGTGGACCCAGCCTTCGACCTTGGTGATCGCCTGCCGGGATGTCAGGCTGACGCGGACCCGGAATGGTCCCACCGGCTGCCGGGTGGGCGTGCCGGCGGCGTCCAGGGCGTGCGGCGGTCCGACGAGCGGTTGCGCGACGGCCTGGCGCGACGCGGCGGCGGGCCGGGCCTGGTCGGCATGGGCGAGGGCGGGCGCCGACAGCGCGGCGACCGGAACGAGGGTCAGCGCGGTGGCGAGGGACAACAAGCGGCGCAACGTACCTCCATGGGGGATATGGAGGTGACGCGCCTAAATGATCTTCGGTTTACGCGTTACGAGCGGTGGGAGGACACGTTTCGGTCACGGCGCATGGCCCGTGCGCACCGACTCCAGCCAGGCCGACGCCTCGGTGAAGTCCGCGTCGTGCGTGCCCCGCCGGATCTCCGGGCGCACCTGGTCCGCGCGCGCGTACGAGCCCAGGAACCGCACGTCCGAGCACACCCGGCGCAGCCCCATCAGCGCCTCGCCCACCCGCGCGTCCGACACGTGGCCCTCGAAGTCCATCCAGAACAGGTACGAGCCCAGCCCCGCGCCGGTCGGCCGCGACTGGATCAGCGTCAGGTTGATGCCGCGCATCGAGAACTCGGTGAGGATCTCCAGCAGCGCGCCCGGGTGGTCCTCGCCGATGAACGCCGCCACCGTCGTGCGGTCCATGCCGGTCGGGGCCGGGGGCACGCACGGGCGGCGCAGCGCGATGAAGCGGGTCACCGCGTCGGCCACGTCGTGGATGTCCTCGGCCAGCACTTCCAGGCCGTACCGGGCCGCCGCGAACGAGCCCGCCAGGGCCGCGTCGTAGTGGCCGTCGGCGACGTGCTGGGCGGCCTCGGCGTTGGAGGTCGCCGCGCGCCACTCGGCGTCCGGCACGTGCTCGGCCAGCCAGCGGCGGCACTGCGGCTGCGCGTGCGGGTGCGAGGCGACGGTCTTCACGTCGGCCAGCGCCGTGCCGGGCCGCACCAGCAGCGCGAACGACACCGGCAGGTTGACCTCGCCGACGATCTGGAGCGGCTCGCCGGTGGTCAGCTCGTCCAGCGTGGTGGGCACCGAGCCCTCGACCGAGTTCTCCAGCGCGACGACCGCCGCGTCCACCTCGTCGCGGCGCAGGGCGTCCAGCGCGGCGGGCACGGTGGCGTACGGCAGGTGCGCGGCCCCCGCCGCGTCCGGGAACGAGCGCAGCGCGGCCTCGGTGAAGGTCCCCTGCGGCCCGAGATAGGCGTATCGCTGTGGCATGTGGAACTCACTCCTCCGCCCCCGCGAGGAGCGCACGGTGTCAGGGTGACGAGTTTACGCGCCCGGGGCGGGTCAGGCGCGCGCGGTGGAGGCGCGGCCGTTCCCCCCGAAATCGGGCAGCGGATCGTCCATCGACACCACCGGGCCCTTGCCGAGGCGCGCGGCGCGCAGCGCCTGGCTCTCCTCGGGCGAGAGCATCTCGACCGGATGGCCGTCCCGCACGACCTTGGCGTAGGTGCGGGTCTCGGTCCGGCCGTTGATGGAGCTGATCACCACCCCGTCGCCGGAGGAGTTGATCAGCGCCAGCGAGAACGAGCGGTGGCCCGACATCTCCTTGAGCGCGTCGTAGTGCACGATGGCCAGGTCCCGGAGGGCCTGGGCGTCCACCGCGCCGGTGGCGGCCTGCAACTGCCGCCGCAGCGTGTCGGTGCACTCCGCGACGGCCTGGTTGACGCGGTTGTGGGCCACCACCGCGATGGACAGTCCGGCCACCCCGGCGACCATGCCGGCGACGGCAACCGCGATGAGCATCACGGGGCGAGCGTACCGACCCCGGGGGTCTCGCGCGAAGGTTCCGCTCCATCACCCCGGGGTCGCACCCTGTTGACCAGCCAGACACCCAGCACCAAGATCATGGCCAGCGAGATCAGGCCGAAGGCGTCGCGCAGGATCTGCCCCGGGATCTTCCAGGCCAGGCTCTCCCCGGCGGCGACCACGGTGGTGCCGAGCCAGGGCAGCGGGAACAGGAACGCCACCCACAGGACCCCGGCGAGCACGCAGCGCCGCAGGTCACGGCCGTCGCCCACCAGCGCGCCCATGACCGCGATCATCCACACCAGGTGGTGGATCCAGCCGACCGGCGACAGCAGCACCGACAACAACCCGACGATCGCGACGCCCGCCAGCAGCGCGCTGTAGGCCCCCGGCCCGGCCGCCCGGTCGGCCGCGCGCAGCAGGTCGGTGCCGCCCACCGGACGCGCCGGGCGCACCCCCGCGCCCAGTTCGTCGGCGGTCAGCGTGGCGCGCCGGGACAGCCGGAAGCCCACGTAGGCGACCAGCAGCAACAGGACCAGCCACAACAACGACCGCAGCGGCCCCTCCGGGACCACCCGCGCGAGCATCCCGTTGACCGCCTGGTTGGTAGTGCCGTCGATCGCGCCGGTGCGGTCGCCGCCCTCCAGCAGCGCCCCGAACCAGTAGTCGGCCGAGTCCGACGGCAGCAGCGCGAACGTCGCCAGCGTCGCGGCCCCGGCGGTCAGCACCGCGTTGGCCAGCGCGTCCCGCCGCCCGGTGATCAGGAAGTAGATGAGGAAGACGCCCGGCACCAGCTTGATCGCCACCGCCAGGCCGACCAGCATCCCGCGCGGCCAGCGGGCGCTGCGCGCGGTGCAGTCGGCCAGGCACAACGCCATCAGGATGAACCCGACCTGCCCGAACCGGATCTGGTCGAACGCCGACCACACGTAGGCCGACATCCCGAACAGCACGCCGGTGGCCAGCGGCGCCCAGCGGCCGGCGCGGCGGATCAGGTCGCGGAAGCAGTACCAGACCACCACCAGCAGCGCCGCGTACATGACCACCGTCCACGCGACCTGCGCGTACCACCACGGCAGCAGCGTGAACGGCACCGCCAGCACCGCCGCGAACGGCGGGTAGGTGAACGGCAGCAGCTGCGGCGGCTGGGTCAGCACCTCGTACAGCGGCGCGCCGCGCAGGATCGCGCGCCCGCCGTCGCGGTAGACCTCCAGGTCCACCATCCGCTGGTCGGGCGGGTTGGTCAGCCACTTGGTCACGATGGGCGACACCGCCAGCAGCGCGACGCCGACGCCGAGCAGCAGGATCAGCAGATCCGCCGGCGTCCGCCGTCCCGCGCCCCCGGCCGCGGCCCCGGTCGTGCCGGCGCCCGTGCCCCCGCGGACCTCCGTACCTCCACGCATGTCCCCATCCTGGCGTAAGCCGCCCACTAACCTTGACGCATGGCGCAACGGGGGGCGAAAGTCGGCACGCTCGTTTCGGTCCTGCTCTCGCTCGCCGCGTTGCTGCTGGTCGCGCCGGGGGCGCAGGCGGCCGAACGGGCGAACGGGCGGGTCGTGGTGATCGGCGTGCCCGGCCTGATGTGGATGGACGTCACCGAGCGCGGCGCGCCGGCGTTGTGGCGGCTCACCGGGCAGGGCGGCGCGGCCGGGCTGAGCGTGCGCACCACCGTCCCCTTCACCTGCCCGATGGACGGCTGGCTGACGGTGTCGGCCGGGCAGCGGGCGCGGCTCGCGCACGGCGACTGCGCGCTGCCGTCGGCCCCGCAGCCGGTGCCGGGCGGCGGCGCGGCGGCCCCCGGCTGGGACACGATCAAGACCGACAACGCGGGCACCAAGTACCACGCGCGCGTCGGGCTGCTGGGGCAGGCGGTCAAGAACTCGGGCGCCTGCACGTTCGCGGTCGGGCCGGGCGCGGTCTTCGGTCTCGCCGACGAGGGCGGCCGGGTGGACCGCTACGCCGAGTCCCCCGACAAGACCTCCGCCGCCGACTGGTCGCGGTGCCCGCTGACCGCCGTCGAGGTGGACGAGCTGTTCCGCGTCTACCTGGCGGCCGGCGTGGACGTGAAGGGCGACCAGGTGCCGGTGTCGCCCGCCGAGCGCGCCGCGGCCGTGACGGCGGCCGACCGCCGCGTGGCGCAGGTGCTGGCGGCCGTCCCGGCGGGCACGACGGTGCTGCTGGCGGGGCTGGCGGACACCTCGGGCCGCCCTCACCTGCGGGTCGCGATGGCCACCGGGCCGGGCTACCCGTCGGGGTTCCTGTCGTCCAGCGCCACCCGGCAGCCGGGCCTGGTCACCCTCACCGACCTCACCGCGACCGCGCTGGCCGAGCTGCGGTTGCCGCAGCCGGTGGACGCGGTCGGCTCGCGCTGGGAGGACCACGCGTCGAAGGCGTCGGTCCCCGACAAGCTCGACATGCTGGTGGACGAGAACGTCGCCGCGCAGGCCATCCGGAAGGTGCAGGGCTCGTTCTTCTGGGTGCTGGGCGGCACGCAGATCGTCGCGTACCTGATCGGGGCGCTGATCCTGCGGCGGCGGCGCGACTCGCCGCAGGTGCGGGGGCGGGTGCTGGGCGCCGTCCGGGCGGTGGCGCTGATGGCGGGCGCGGCCCCGGCGGCGTCGTTCATGGCGGGCCTGGTGCCGTGGTGGCAGGCGCCGCGGCCGACTCCGGTGCTGGTCACGACCGTGGTGGCGTTCAGCGCGCTGATCGCGGCGCTGGCGCTGGCGGGCCCGTGGCGGCGGTCGGTGGTCGCGCCCGGCCTCGTCGTCACGGGCGTCACCGCGGTGCTGCTGGCGGTCGACGTGATGACCGGTTCCGGACTGCAACTGAACTCGCTGATGGGCTACACGGCGCTGGTGGCTGGCCGGTTCTACGGGTTCGGCAACCAGGCGTTCTCGCTGTTCGCGGTGGCGTCGGTGTTGTCGGCGGCGTGGCTGGCGCACTACCCGCTGCGGCAGGGGCGCAAGGGGCTGGCGGTCGCGGCCGTCGCGGCGGTCGGCGTGGCGGCGGTCGCGGTGGACGGGCTGCCCATGTGGGGCAGCGACTTCGGCGGCGTGCTGGCGATGGTGCCGGTGTTCGCGATGCTGGGGCTGATGGTGACCGGCCGCCGGGTGTCCTGGTGGAAGCTGGGGCTGTTCGGCGTGGCCGGGCTCGCGATCGTGCTGTTCATCTCGTTCCTGAACTCGCGCAGCGACAACCCGACCCACCTCGGCAAGTTCTGGCAGGACCTGGTGCGCGGCGACGCCTGGGGCGTGGTGGTCCGCAAGTTCCAGTCCATGATCGGGGCGCTGGGCTGGTGGCCGATCGCGCTGGTGCTGGCGGCCGTGGTGGTGTTCGCCTACCTGGTGCTGGCCGATCCCGCGCGGTGGCGGCTGGCCCCGCTGGCGCGGCTCTACGAGGGCTACCCGACGATGCGCGCGGCGCTGCTGTGCGCGCTGACCACCGGCGTCATCGGCACGCTGGTGAACGACTCGGGCGTGATCATCCTGTCGGTGGCGTTGTGCCTCACCGGTCCGCTGGCGCTGGCGGCGGTGTTGCGGACGCTGGAGACCGGCGGGCCCGAAGACACCAGCGAACCAGCACGGCCAGCACCCCGGTCAGCAGCACGGGAGCGATGACCGAGCGCAGCACCGACGGCAGGAACCACTCCAGCCAGCCCGGCAGGCCGATCAGCTTGGGGTCGCGGGCGGGCAGGTAGGCGAGGCTGAGCACGGCGGTGTGGGCCAGCAGCAGCCAGTCGAACCGCGACCAGGCCAGCAGCGCCAGCACCGCCCAGCCGAACCCGTCGTACCAGGGCAACTCGTAGGGCGCGGCGAACAGCCAGGCCAGCACGAGGGCGGCGGCGACGCGTCGGGGCTCGTCGCGCTCGCCGGGCAGCGCGCGGTACAGCAGCCAGAGCAGGGCGAGCATCAGCAGCACCCAGGCGACCTTGACGAACGAGCGGGGCAACACCAGGTCGACCAGGTGCCAGGGCGTCGCGAACGAGATCATCCCGGAGGCGTTGCGGACCTGGTCGAGCGCGTGCGGCCCGGCCGCCCAGAACGCCAGGCCCGCCGTGACCGCCGCGCCGCCGACCAGGACCGCCAGGCGCAAGGCACGGTCCCGGCCGCGCGTTGCGCGCAGCAGGTTCCAGGCGGGCCCGCCGCCGACCAGCGCGGCGGGCAGCTTGACGGCCGCGCCGACGCCGACGAGCACGCCGGTGGCCAGCGCCCCGCCGATCCCGGCGCGGAACACCGTCAGCGCCGCCACCATCGGGGCGACGGCCAGGACGTCGTTGTGCGCGCCCGCCACCAGATGGAAGATCATCAGGGGGTTGGCGGTCCACAGCAGGGCGGCCCGCAACCGCGCGCGGTCGTCGCGCGCGGTGCGGTGCAGAAGCAGCGCGGTGAGCGCGAAGGCGAGCACGTTCAGCACCGACAGCACGAACACCGTCAGCCGTACGGAGTCGCCGCCGACCCACGAGGCGAGGGCCTGCCCGGCGGTGGTGAGCGGCCCGTAGACCGACGGCGTGTCGCGCCACTCCTCGGCCGCGCCGATCACCGGGTCGCCGGGCACCTTGCTCGCGCCGGTCTCGTAGGGGTCGTGCCCGAGGACGACCATGCGCCCGTAGGCGGCGTAGTTCAGGTGGTCGGTGGACCCGAGCGGCGGCATGAACACGAACGCGACCGCCGCCAGCAGCCCGGCCACGACCAGGGGGCGGGTGCGGCACGTCCAGCCGCGCCGCACGGCGACGAAGCACGCGCCGAGACCCGCCGTCCCGGCCAGCACACCGAGCACGACCAGCCCGATCACCAGGTACGGGGAGGGCTCGGCGTTCAGCGAGTAGGGCGGCAGGCCCGGGTCGGCGGCGAGGAACGGCTCGAACGCGGAGGGCCCGAGCAGCGCGGTGAACAGGAAGGACAGGAGGCTCGCCGCGATGGCGGCCAGTCCGGCACGGCCGAGACGCTCGGCGCTTCCGGCGCGCTCGGCGCTTCCGGGACGGCCGGGCCGCACCGCGCCGACGTTCGGGGCGGCGCTCGCGTCGGCACCCGCGCCGACGTTCGGGGCGGCGCTCGCGTCGGCACCCGCGCCGACGTTCGGGTCGGTGCCCGCGTCGGCACCCGCGCTGGCGTTCGGGTCGGCGTTCGGGTCGGTGCCCGGCGTCACCGGGAGCGGCCGCCCCGGAGGCGGGCCAGTTGCTCGACCACGACCGGCTCGCGGGTGGCGAGCGCGCGCGCCACGTCGCGGAACTGGCGGGCGCGGTGGACCTGGGCGTGCCAGTCGGTGCCGGTGGCGCGGTGCGCGAGCGGCACTTCGACCTCGGTGACGCGGAAGCCTTGGCGCAGCAGGTCGATGGTCAGCGCCGTCTCCACGCCGAACCCGGCGGCGAGCGGGCGGGCGGCCTCGAACGCGGCGCGGGTCAGGCAGCGCTGGCCGTTCAGGGGCTGAGTGGAGGTCCAGCCGGTGGCGCGCTCGATGCCGTCGCGCGACAGCCGCACGACGAAACCGTGGCCGCCGAGCTTCACCGTCGTCGAGAAGACGGCGATCGTCATGTCGGCGGTCCCGGCGCGCACCGGCTCGACCAGCGGCGCGGCCTCGCGCGCGGTCTCGGCCAGGTCGGCGTCCAGGAACAGCAGGTGGCGGGGCTCGTCGCGGCCCTCGTCCAGCAGCGCGACGGCCTCGGCGCCGGTCTCCATCGCCGCGCCCTTGCCCCGGTTGCGGCTGTGCCGCACCACGCGGGCCCCGGCGTCGCGGGCGACCCGGCCGGTGCCGTCGGCCGAGCCGTCGTCCACCACCACGACCAGGTCGGCGCCGGGCAGTTCGAGGGCGGCCTTGACGGTGGCCGCGATGCGGTCGGCCTCGTCCTTCGCCGGGATGATCACCGCTACTTCCTGCATACGGCGATGGTAGTGCGCGTCCGGGCGGGCCGCCGGGAGGAACGGCGGCGGCCCGCGGAGGAGATCCCCCGCGGGCCGCCGATCGGTTACGGACGGATCACCCGGCGTTGGGCGCGGGCACGGCGTCGATCACGGTGAAGACCGTGTCCAGCCCCGTCACCTGCAGGATGCGCTTCACGGCGGGCCGGGGCGCGGCGAGTTCGAGCAGGCCGCCACGCTCCTTGAGCCGCTTCATCGCCGACAGCAGCACGTTCATGCCGGTCGAGTCGCAGAATTCCACCCCGCTCAGATCGACCACGATGCGGTCGGTCTCCTCGCGCAACAGTGTCGCCAGAGCGGCCTGCAGCCTGGGTGCGGTGTACAGGTCCAGCTCGCCGCTAGCTGTGACGACGGCGTGACCCCCCTGAGACGAAGTCGAGATGTTTAGCTCCACGTCCGGCACACTATCGGGCGAACGCCCGGGGAGCCAGGCAGTTCGCCAAGTCCCGTGTCATGGGGACGTCTCCGCAGTACACCGCTTTGTGAACTACGTCCCGTTACGGAACGGACACATCGGTACAGCCGCCCCAGGACGCCTTCCGCGCGCCGCCGGGCAACTGCCTGATTCGGCCGCGCGTCGCGTCCGAGTGCGGGACTCTGGAACCCGTGCGAGAAGCACGGACCGGCCGCGGTCACGCATGGGGGGACGGACCGCACATGAGACAAGACCGATACCAGGACCATCTC
Organism: Actinomadura hibisca NBRC 15177; assembly: GCF_001552635.1. Lineage (GTDB taxonomy): Bacteria > Actinomycetota > Actinomycetes > Streptosporangiales > Streptosporangiaceae > Spirillospora > Spirillospora hibisca. The sequence continues at coordinate 80,748 of NZ_BCRO01000063.1, forward strand.
GACCGGGGACCCGATCCCCGGGAACTCCGCCTGCGCGACCGCCTGGAGGGCGTCCGCACCCGCGCGGAGAAGGCGGGCTCCTGGCGCGCCTCGACGCAGTACCTGTCCCGGCTGGTCAACCGGTCGGGCTTCGTGCCGATCCGCACCAGACTCGCCCGCGAGGACCTGACCTTCCTGGCCGAGGCGCGCGAGGAGGTGCTGGTGTTCGCCGAGCTGGGGCTGCGGCTGCTGGACCTGCACCGGCCGCAGGACGCGGGCGGCATCACCAGCGACCCCGACAGCCCGATCCGCCGCTGCCGCGCGTGCATGTGGCGCTGGCCGTGCCCGACGTTCCGCACCATCGACGAGATGATCGACCACTGACGCGGCGTCGGCGGCCGACGCGCCCGTCGTGTGATGTGGATCAGCGTTCGATGCGGTCGCCGGGTGACGCGGGGCTGACGGCCGATGCGGCCGCCGTGTGATGCAGGTCAGCGGCCGATGCGCCCGCCGAGCTGCGCCTTCTTGCCGCGCACGCCCAGCGAGGCGGGCGCCACGGCCGCCGCGCCCTTGAGCGACAGGCCCGACGCGCCGCCGCGCACCAGCGTGACGCTGCCGTTGCCGCCGTCCTCGTCGGGCGCGCCGACGGACATGTCCGCCGCGCCCTCGCCGGTGTGGTCCAGCAGCGAGACCTGGAAGCCGAACAGGGCGTAGGGCCGGGCCGTGCCCGGGATGCCGCCGGTGTTCTTGGTGACGGCCTGCGCGCCGCGCCCGGTCAGCCCGGACGGGGAGCCCAGCAGCAGGAACGCGCGGCCCACGTCGAAGGTGCGGCCGATGTCCACCTTGGGCGCGCCGACGGCGAGGTCCGCACGGCCGTCGCGGTTGACGTCGCCGACCGCGACCGACTGGCCGAAGTTGTCCTCGTTGATACCGGTGCCGGGCACGCCCGGCGTGCGCTGGTCCAGGGCGTAGGAGCCGCCGAGGCCGAACGGGGTGCCCCGGTGCACGGTGACGCGGCCGCCGGTGGACGGCGAGTCGTAGGTGTTGCCGACCACGACGTCGGCGCGCCGGTCGCCGTCGAAGTCGCCGACGGCGAGCGAGTGCACGGTCGCGTAGACGGTGCGGCCGCGCGTGAAGCCGCCCGAGGCGGTGCCGTGGAAGACGGTGAAGCCGCGGCGGTGCCCGACCTCGGGGTCGTCGGCGTCGTGCCAGGCGTAGACGACGTCGCCGCGCCCGTCGCCGTTGATGTCGCCGGACGCCAGCCAGGACTGGTTGACGTCCCGCGCCGAGCGGGCCCCGGCCAGGACCGTCGCGCGGGCGCGCGAGCCGAAGTGGATCCAGGTGTAGGTGCTGGTACCGGGCACGGTGACGAACAGCTCGGGCGAACCGTCGCCCTGGATGTCACCGGCGGCCAGGGCCTCGCCGAACCGGTGCCGGTGGCCGGGCGTGCGGGCTTCGCCGTAGACGGTGGCGCGGCCGAGCCCGTTCTTGGAACCCCACAGGATGGTGACGCCGCCCGCGTCGGTGTGCTTGCCGGCGTCCTCGTCGGGCGCGCCCACGGCCAGGTCGGCGTAACCGTCGCGGTTGAAGTCGGCCGACGCGAGCGAGTACCCGAAGTGGTCGCCGGTCTCGGCGGCGCCGGGAACGCCCGGGGAGTCCTGGCTGATGACCTTCTTGCGGCGGGTGTCGAGCCCGGTGCGCGCGCCGGGGACGACGCTGACGAACCCGGCGGCGCGCCTGCCGCCCACGGTGCCGTTGGGGCTGCCGACGGCGAGGTCGCGCAGGCCGTCGCCGTTGAAGTCGTACGGCTTGGCCACCCGCGCGGCGGCCTGCGCGGGCACGGCCCCCGCCAGCGTGCCGCCGCCGACCACCGCACTGAGCGCCAGGGCACCCGCCACACGCGAACGCACCGTCACACCTCCAGCTCACGGCGGCCGTATGGCACGCCACGTCCAATAGCTGGGCGGAACGCTACCGTGCGTAAGGATTCGCTTATCAAGCGTGACGCAGACCACAGGGAGTGACATAATGCCTGGTCAGAGCATCATCGAAGCCCGGCGCCCCACGGCAGGACAGCCGATGAAATGACCCAGATCACCTCTGAGGTGCTGGTCACAACGTTGGGTGGCTTTATCGTTTTGTCGACATAGGGCCCCTACACCGGCAGGCGCACCACGAACCGGCAGCCGGGTCCGGTGTTGGCGACGCCGATCTCCCCGGCGTGCGCCTCGACGATGCCGCGCGCGATGGCCAGCCCCAGCCCGGCCCCGCCGCCGGGCGTGCGGGCGGCCTCGCCGCGGAACGCGACGTCGAACACGCGCGGCAGGTCCTGCTCGGGGATGCCGCCGCAGGCGTCGGCCACCGTCACCAGGGCCTGCCCGCCGTCGATCTCGCCGCGCACCTCCACCGTGCCGTCGCTCGGGGTGTGCCGGATGGCGTTCACCACCAGGTTGCGCAGGGCCCGGCCGAACTCGCCCGCGTCCACCTGGACCGGGAGCCCGGCGCGCACGTCCCCGCGCAGCCGCACGCCCTTGGCACGTGCCAGCGCCTCGGCGCCCGCGACGGCCTCGGCGACCAGGTCGGCGAGGCCCACGCGCTCCCGGGACAGGCGGAGCGCGCCCGCGTGGATGCGCGACAGCTCGAACAGGTCGTCCACCATGCCGGTCAGCCGGTCGGCCTCGATCCGGATGCGCCCGTGGTAGCGGCGGACGGTGGCCTCGTCATCGACGACGCCGTCCTCCAGCGCCTCGGCCATGGCGCGCAGTCCCGCCAGCGGAGTGCGCAGGTCGTGGCTGACCCAGGCGACCAGCTCGCGGCGGCTGGCCTCCAGGGCCTGCTCGCGCGCGTGCGCGTCGGCGAGACGCGCGTAGGCGGCCTCCAGCTCGCGCGACAGCTCGGCCAGCTCGGCGGGCAGCCGGGTGGCGGGCGCGCTGAACCCGTCGGCGCGCACGGCGTCCACCAGCACGCGGTTGGCCGCCACCAGCCGCTGTCCCAGCAGGATCGACACCGCCATCGCGACCAGGCCGGAGGCCGTCACGACCGACAGGACCACGGTCAGGTCATGGTCGTTGATCAGCATCATGAGGGCGATCACCACGATGCCCGAGACCGTCGCCAGCACCGTCGCCGCGCCCACCACCGCGAGCTGGGCCGCGACCGACCGCCCGCGCCACCGGTGCAGCAGCCACAGGGCGGCCCCGGCGACCAGCCCGGCCGCCAGCGCCGCGTACCAGGCGACCCAGAACAGGTCGGCGACGGAGAGCATCACGGCCGTTCCCCCGTCGGCTCGTAGCGGTAGCCGACACCCCAGACGGTGACGATGCGGCCGGGCGCGGCCGGATCGTCCTCGATCTTCTCCCGGAGCCGCCGGACGTGCACGGTGACGGTGGAGGAGTCGCCGAACGACCAGTCCCAGACACGGTCGAGCAGCTCGTCGCGGGTGAAGGCGCGCCGGGGGTGACGCAGGAGGAAGGCGAGCAGGTCGAACTCCCGGGCCGTGAGCGTGAGCCGCACGCCACCGCGGAACGCCTCGTGCGCGGCGACGTCCACGACCAGATCACCGTCGCGCAGGATGCCCGCGTTCCCGGCGGACGGGGGCACGGCACGCGCCCGCCGCAGTACTGAGCGAACACGCAAGGCCAGCTCGCGGGGGCTGAAGGGCTTGGTCACGTAGTCGTCGGCCCCGGTCTCCAGCCCCACCAGCCGATCGGTCTCGGCCCCGAGGGCGGTGAGCATGACGACCGGCACGAGGGAGGTCTCGCGCAGCCGGCGGCACACTTCCAGGCCGTCCATGCCGGGCAACATGAGGTCGAGCACGACGAGATCGGGCGGCCGGTCCAGGACACGGCGCAGCGCCTGGCGCCCGTCGGCCACGCACTCGACGCGGTGACCGTCACGCTCCAGGTAGCGGGCGACGACTTCGGCGACGGTCGGATCGTCGTCCACGACGAGAACGTGACCGGATGCGCTCATCGCCTGCTCCGGGGTGCATCGGGTGACTTCACGAGCCCAAGTTACGCGCAGGACCATTACCTTCAGGGATCACGTAACGACCTCGTAAGACACCGGAAGCACAAACGGCGGAAGCCACAGGAGCCGGGGAGGCGGAGCCCGCGACCAGGGGTGCAGGGGCGGA
>NZ_BCRO01000064.1 GCF_001552635.1 Actinomadura hibisca NBRC 15177
ATCGACTCTTAGATACCTACGAGGTGGACGACGAGATGCGCCGCGCGCTGCAAACTCTCAGCCGCCAGGCGAGCCACAAAGGCTGGTGGAAGACGTACGGCGATGCGCTTCCCCAGTGGTTCCAGAGTTACGTAGGGCTTGAGGATGGAGCAAAATCCCTCACGATCTACCACAACCAGCTAGTTCCCGGCCTGATGCAGACCGACGAGTACGCCACTGCCGTTATCCGTGCGCATCGCCCCAACGTCGAAACCGAAGAGGTCGAGCGTCAGCTTGGGGCACGCGCCACGCGGCGAGCCTTGCTGACAGGGTCCGCCCCGCTGGAAGTCTGGGCCATCCTGGATGAGGCCGTTTTGCGCCGCATGGTCGGCGGATCCGCCGTCATGGGTGCTCAGTTGCGCCATCTCCAGGAAGTTGCGACCCTTCCAAGCGTCACCTTGCAGATTTTGCCGTTCGGACATGGAGCACATGCGTCCATGGGGACGTCGTTCATCCGTTTGCAGTTCCCCGAACCGAACGACGCAGGCATCATCTACATCGAAGACCTGACAAGCAGCCAGTACTTGGAAGATCCAGCCGATATCGAGAGGTATACGCTGGTAATCGACCACCTACGCGCGTCCGCGCTGCCCCCTGAGGCGTCCATCGACTTCATCGGGCGCACCGCTGACAGCTTGGGCTGACCTATCAGAGGAGACCACGGCATGTCCGCGCCAGAGCTGACGACCGCCGTATGGCGCAAGAGCAGCCGCAGCAACGGAGCCGGAGGTGAGTGCGTGGAAGTTGCCAACGTGCGCCCCGGCATCGCCATCCGAGACAGCAAGCACCCGTCCGGGCCTTCCCTAAGCCTTGATCCTCAGGCGTGGGACGCTTTGATCCACAGAATCAAGGCGGGCAGCCATCATCTCACCTGATGTGTGAGAAGTTTCCCTACCAGGTCAAGCGCGCGACGTTGCGCCCGATCCGGCTTGGCCGGGTCGGGCGCAAGCGCCCTCCCCGTCCGCCGTCCGGACGCTCCGCCGCGCGGGGTCGTCCGGTCCTGACCCCAGTGCCAGGACCCTAGGCAGACCCCCGCGTCACCCTTCGGGCACCTCCGCCGGGACGCCGCCGCTCACCACTGCCGCCGCGCGCGCCGCCGCTCCCGCAGTCGGCCGCCGTTCGCGGGATCGGCCATCGCGCGCCAGCGGTCCGCCCCCTCCGTCCCCGCCGGATCGGCGCGGCTGCACTGCGCACCGACCCGCCTCCGGGCCGCGCGGGCACGCCCGCGCGCCCGTCGCGGTCGGCCGCGTTCGCCGCGCCTCCCAACGGCGTCGGGGCGTCCTCCGCCGCTTGCCGCCCTCACCCGCTCGACGCCGCCCGCGCTCGCCCGCCGCGCGCGCGTTGCCCGATGCGCTCAGCTCTCCGGCGTCGGCCGCTCACCCAGGCGCAAGCGCCGCGCTTCTGAGGCGATCGAGTTCCAGGACCGGCCGAAGGTAGAGATCAGATCCTCACGCGGCACCGGCTCAGCCCACAGCCGCCGCAGCTCTGCCCGCTCGTCATCGCGCCATGCCCGCCCGTGATTGCGATGCGCGTCCCGCAAACGGTTCGTCCGCGCCGTCGCCCCCCGATCGATCTGCCGCACCACGTCCGCCGGGACGTCCAGCACCACCTGATCGTTGCCGTCCAGCAGCACCAAGCGGGCCGCGTCCACGGTCAACGTCGTATCGGTGATCCCGCCCCACGTCTGGGGAGAGGTGAACTGAACACGCATCGCCATATGCGTACCCTTCCGCCGCACCGGACCCCGGTGATACCCCCGCACCAGCACCACCACGCGCCATAGCCACCTCCGGCCACCGGTAAGGGTGATCAGGTCCGCGCCGCCCCTCCCGGTCGCGCTGGTCACGGGGCCGCATCGCATCTCAAAGGCACGGCGGTACGGACGTCGGTGCTGACCTTCACATGACGGCCCCTCCGTGCGCGTCGGTGCGGAACAAGCCCTACCAGACGGCGGCGCGCCGGTCACGGTCGTACGTCCAGCGGGGCGCTCCACCGTGACCGGCGCGCCGCCGCCCGGCAGCCCTGCGGGCACACCGACGAGCCCGGAGGAGCCGCAATGTTCTGGAACGCCAGCCCCGAAGCCCGCACCGCCGCACTGTGCCTCTACGACGCGATGCGCCCCCGTGACCAGCGCGACCTCGCCGACCCCGACATGAGCGACGCGGACCTGATCACCCTCGCCACCGAACTCGTAGCGCGCGTGACCGACCCCACCGAGCGTCAGCAGCTTCTCACCTACTGGCAGCAGCTCAGCCAGTAGCCCAGCACCGGGCGGCGTCCCTCCGGGGGCGTCGCCCGGCCCGTTCCGCCATGCGCCATCAACCCCCCGCTCAACGCCCCAGTCGGCGCGCATCGTTCCGCTTTAGGGATTCCCAACCAACCCCGACCCCCGCCCCTTATACGGATGCCGCCTCCGGCGTCTAGCTGTGCCCATAAGAGCTGTGCGACCCGGCCAGCGCACGAAGCCGCCGCCCCGCCAAACCAGGTAGGCGGGACAACGGCTAGAACGTCAAGTACCACCCCCAGTGGTACAGCGTGCGCGCGGACGGCCGGATGCGTTCTTGGTCGGGGACCCCTCCGGCGGGCTGCACCGGGCCTAGAGCGGGCAGCGAGGCGCAGCCCGGAGCCGGGCGAGGCTAGCAGCCCACCGCCCCGACCAAGCCCGCATCCGTCCGCCCCAACCGTCACCGCCTTGACCAGGGCTAACGCTGCCCCGAAGGAGTGTCACAATCCCGTAACCGTCTTGCCCGCGCCGTTCGGGCCGACCAGCGCGGCCGTCACGCCCTCGCCGACGCGGAACGACACGTCGTTCAGCAGTATGCGCCCGTCCGGCAGCACATGGCTGACGTGGCCGACCTCGACGTGCCCCACGGTGTTCCCCCTCGAACGTTCCGACCTTCGAGTGTCGGCAGGCCAGGCCCCGGCGGGCAAGCGGTTTTCCGCCGGTCAGGCGGTGACCAGGGTAAGCAGGTGCGGGACCGCCTCGGACAGCGCCACCTTTGCCGTCTCGCCGGACGCGCGCTCGGTGATCTCCACGACGCCCTCGGCCAAGCCCCGGCGGCCGACCGTGACGCGGAACGGGATGCCGGTCAGTTCGGCGTCGCGGAACTTCACCCCGGCCCGCTCCGCCCGGTCGTCGATGATCGTGTCGACCCCGGCGGCGGCCAGCGCCGTGTAGATCGACTCGGCCGCCTCCGCGACCTCGGCGTCGTCGCTCTGGGCCGCCACCACCGCGACCCGGAACGGCGCGACGGCGAGCGGCCACACGATCCCGCGCTCGTCGTGGTGGGTCTCCACGATCGCCGCGAGCGCCCGCTCGATCCCGATCCCGTAGCTCCCCATGATCACCGGGACGCGGACGCCGCCGGGGGCCAGCACCTCGACGCCGAGCGCCCGCGCGTACCTGTCGCCCAGCTTGAAGATGTGCCCGATCTCGATCGCCCGCAGCGCCTCCAGCGGCGCGCCGCAGCGCACGCACGGCTCGCCCGCCGCGACCTCGCGCAGGTCGGCCCAGGTGTCCACGGCGATGTCGCGCCCGACATCCACGCCGCGCAGGTGCACGTCGTCGGTGTTGGCCCCGGTGAACATGTCGCGACGGCCCCGCAGCGCCTCGTCGGCCAGGATCGGCAGCTCGGTGACGCCGACCGCGCCCAGGCTGCCCGGCAGCGCGCCCAGCGCCGCGCGGATCTCCTCGGCCTCGGCGGGCCGGATCGCCGCCGCGCCCGTCGCGTCGGCCAGCTTCTGCTCGTTCAGCGCGTGGTCGCCGCGCAGCAGCACCAGCGTGAGGCGGCCGTCCAGCACGTGGACCAGCGTCTTGATCTGCCGGTCGGCCGCCGCGTCGTATCCGGTGACCAGGTCGTCGATCGTGCGCGCGCCGGGCGTGTCGAACCGCTCGGGCGCGGGGAGGCCGGGGCCGTCGGTGATCTCGGGGAGCCGGGCGACGGCCTTCTCGACGTTGGCCGCGTAGCCGCACTCGGGGGAGTGCAGGATCACGTCCTCGCCGGTCTCGGCCGGGCACATGAACTCGGTGGAGTCGGCCCCGCCCATCGACCCGCTGGACGCCTCCACCGGCAGCGCGGGCAGCCCCAGCCGCGCGAAGATCCGCAGGTAGGCGGCCCGGTAGCGCTCGAACGAGGCGTCCAGGCCCTCCCGGTCGAGGTCGAAGCTGTAGGCGTCCTTCATCGTGAACTCGCGGGTGCGCAGCAGCCCGCCCTTGGGGCGCGGCTCGTCTCGGAACTTGGTCTGGAACTGGTACCACTGCTGCGGCAGCCGCTTGTAGGAGCCCAGCTCGCGCGCCACCGTCGCGAAGATCTCCTCGTGCGTCATGCCCAGCGCCAGGTCCGCGCCGCGCCGGTCGCGCAGCCGGAACATCTCCGCGCCCATCGTGTCCCAGCGCCCGGTGCGCTGCCAGATCTCGGCCGGGTGCAGCGCCGGGAGCGACATCTCCTGGCCGCCGATGCCGTCCATCTCCTCGCGCACGATCTGGACGATCTTGGCGCGCACGCGTACCGCCAGCGGCAGCAACGAGTAGTGGCCGGAGGTGAGCTGGCGCACATATCCGGCGCGCAGCAGCAGCCGGTGGCTCGGGGCCTCCGCCTCGGCCGGGTCGTCGCGGAGCGTGGGCACGAAGATCTGGGACCAGCGCATTCGCGGATGATAGTGGGCGGGGCATCGGCCCATTGCGTTATTGGCGGGCGGCGTTCGTTAGTACCCTCGGGGGCGTGAGTCGTGAAGGTGTGACGCCGCAGAGCGAAGATTTCTCCGCCTGGTACAACGAGCTGGTCGTGCAGGCCCAGCTCGTCGACCGTGGCCCGGTGCGGGGGACGATGGTCATCCGACCGTACGGGTACCGGATCTGGGAGCTGCTCCAGGCCGACCTGGACCGCCGGATCAAGGACGCCGGGCACGAGAACGCGGCCTTCCCGATGTTCATCCCCGAGTCCTACCTCAAGCGCGAGGCCGAGCACGTCGAGGGCTTCTCGCCCGAGCTCGCCGTGGTCACCGTCGCCGGGGGCAAGGAGCTGGAGGAGCCGCTGGTGGTGCGGCCGACCTCCGAGACGGTCATCGGCGAGTACATGGCCAAGTGGATCGACTCCCACCGCGACCTGCCGCTGCTGCTCAACCAGTGGGCCAACGTGGTCCGCTGGGAGATGCGGCCCCGCATGTTCCTGCGCACCACCGAGTTCTACTGGCAGGAGGGGCACACCGCGCACAGCGACGAGGACGACGCGATGCGCGAGACCATGTGGGCGCTGGACGCCTACGCGGCCGTCGCCCGCGACCTCGCCGCCATCCCGGTCGTGCCGGGCGAGAAGACCCCCGGCGAGCGGTTCGCCGGCGCGGTCCGCACCTACACGATCGAGGGCATGATGCGCGACGGCCGCGCCCTCCAGGCCGGCACCTCGCACTACCTCGGCACCAACTTCGCCAAGGCGTTCGAGATCCAGTACCAGGACGAGGCGGGCAAGCTCCAGCTGGCCCACACCACCTCCTGGGGCATGAGCACCCGCATGATCGGCGGCGTGATCATGACGCACGGCGACGACAAGGGCCTGGTGCTGCCGCCCCGGCTGGCCCCCTACCAGGTCGTGATCGTGCCGATCGGCCGCAAGGAGCAGGGCGAGCAGGCCGCCGCCGAGGCCCGGCGGCTGGGCGCGGCGATCAAGGCCATGGGCATCCGCGTGCACGTGGACGACAAGCGCGGCAACCTGTCGCCGGGCTACAAGTTCAACGAGTGGGAGATGCGCGGCGTCCCGGTCCGCATCGAGCTGGGCATGCGCGACATCGAGAACGGCGTCGCCACGCTCGCGCGGCGGCTGCCGGTCGTGGAGGGGCAGGGCAAGGAGCAGATCCCGCTGGAGAAGGTGCCCGAGCTGCTACCTGGCATCCTGGCGGAGTTCCAGTCGTTCCTGCTGGCCCGCGCCGAGGCGTTCCGCGAGGAGCGCACCGCCACGGTCGACTCCTGGGACGCCTTCGCCGAGCAGGTGCAGACCGGCTGGGCGCGCGCCTTCCACTGCGGGCGCGCCGAGTGCGAGGACGAGATCAAGGCCGACACCGCCGCCACGCCCCGGGTCATCCCGGCCGAGGCCCCGGAGGAGACCGGCGCGTGCGTGAAGTGCGGGCAGCCGTCCGCCTACGGCAAGCGCGTGATCTTCGGCAAGGCGTACTGATCCGGACATCGTGAAGCCCGCGAGACCTTAAGGTCTCGCGGGCTTCCGGCTTTCCGGGGGAGGGGTCAGCGGGCGGTCGTGCTGCCGGAGCCGCCCGCGCCGCCCGGCTTGAGGACGTGCTCGGCGGCCTCCAGCTCGTCGGCGGCCTCGTCCTGGCGCTCGGCCTCCTCGGCGGTGTCGCGCGCGTCCTGCCGGTCGGCGTCGCCGTTGCTGTGCGGCTCGTCCTCGGCGGCGGCGCGCCGGGTGAGCAGCGGCTGCACGAACCAGGTCCACGACGCCAGCAGCCCGACCGCCGCGGCCGTGACGACCGCCTGCCAGCCGCCCAGCAGCGTCTCGATCATCAGCGTGGTGGAGGCGGTGATCGACACCGCCAGCGCGATGGCCGCCGCGATCCCGAACCGGTTGGCGCGCCGGATCAGCAGCGGCTTCTGCCCGGCCTGGAACAACACCCGGTGCTGGATCACCGGCGCGATGAAGCAGATCGACGCCAGCGCCGCGCCGAACAGCGCGACGTAGAACAACACCTCGCCGGGGCCGTCCACGATGCCGAAGCGGGTCGCGAACGGCACCGTCAGCAGGAACGCGAACAGCACCTGCACGCCGGTGACCGCTACGCGGAAGCCCTGCAACAACTCCATCAGCTGGCGGTCGAGACGCTCGTGCTCGGTCTCGTTTCGGGGGTTCGGGGCGGTGGCCATGCCCGCTCGATACCCAGGCGAAACAGGGTTATTCCGGCGACGGGTGGGGTGTCGGGCGGCGGGCCGTCAGCCGAGCGTCGGCGGCAACACCCGCAGCGCCAGCATCGACACGTCGTCGCGCAGGTCGCCGTCGCAGTACTCCAGCAGCGTGCGCTGCACCGCGTCCAGCATCGACTGCACCGAACCGGCGGCGTGCGCGGCCAGCGTGTCCAGCAGCCGTTCCTGGCCGAACTCCTGCCGCATCAGGTCGCACGCCTCCAGCACCCCGTCCGAGTGCAGGAACAGCGTGTCGCCGGGCACCAGCTCGATGGTGTCGAGCCCGGCCTCGAAGTCCTCGAACAGCCCGAGCGGCACGCCGCCGCGCGAGGCCGAGCGGATCACCCCGTCGCCGCGGACCACGACCGCGGGCGGGTGCCCGGCCAGGCCGAGCGCGGCGGTGACGCCGGACTCGGTGGGGGTGAGCGCCGCCAGCACGGCGGTGACGAAGCGGTCCTCCTCCAGCAGCGTCTCGTTGACCATGGCCAGCACCTCGGTCGGGTCGCTCTTCCACCGCGACACCAGCCGCACGCCGTGCCGGGCGGTCGCGGTGACCGCCGCCGCGTCCTCGCCCTTGCCGCACACGTCGCCCAGCACCAGGCCCCAGCCGCCGGGGGTGCGGAACACGTCGTAGAAGTCGCCGCCGACCTCGCCGCCGTGCGAGGCCGCCATGTAGCGGGCGTCCAGCTCCACGCCGGGGATCGCGGGCAGCGTCTTGGGCAGCAGGCTCGCCTGGAGCGAGTCGGCGACCTCCGCGCGCCGCCGGTACAGCCGCGCCGCGCGGATCACCAGCGCCAGGTAGCGGCCGAGCCGCTGCACCACGCCGAGGTCGGTCAGGTCGAACGGGCCGTGCTCGCCCCGGCTGGCCAGCGTGATCGTGCCGATGCAGCGGTCGCCGTCCTCCACCGGCACGCAGAGCACCGAGGTCGCGCCGATCTTGGCGCAGACCGGCTGCCCGTCCGGGCCGGTGCCGAGCTGGTTCAGGTCCTCCAGGTGCGGGCGCAGCGCGCTCTGCCGGGTGCGCCACACCGTGTGCGGCAGGGTGTCGGGGGCCGGGTCCAGCTCCTCCAGCATGCGCGCGGCCTCGTGCGCGCGCTCGTCGTCGGCCGGGCCCATCACGACCTGGCGGCGCGGCGGGTCGGCGCTGTTCAGGCGGCGCTCGGCCTGCTGGGACGGGCCGCCGACCGCCGGGCCCGACTCCACGCCGGTCAGGTCGATGAACGCCCAGTCGGCCAGCTCGGCGGCCAGCAGCCGGGCGCAGCGGCGCACCGCGACGGTCTCGTTGAAGACCGGCTCGTCCAGCAGCAGCTCGCTGGCGGTGGCCAGCACGTCCATCCGGTGCACGATGGTCGCCACGGCCTCGTCGTCGGCCGGCTCGGCCTTGACGGCGGGGGCCGGGGCGGCCGGGTCGTCGGTGGGCGTGGTGGTGGGCCCGGCGGCCGCGATCACCATCGGGTCGGGCTCGCCGCGGATCCACACCCGCGCCAGCGTCACCACCGCGTCGACCGGGTGCTCGCGGCCCAGGAACCGCACCGGCACGCGCAGCCGCCGCCCGGTCCGCACGACGGCGGCGAGCTGGGAGCGCAGCGCGGCGCGGGTCGCCAGGTCGCAGAAGGCGGTGAACTGCTTGCCCGACACGTAGCCCGAGGAGGTGCCCAGCAGGCCCGCGGCCTGCCGGTTGGCGCGGCGGACGCTGTTGTCGCGGTCCAGCAGGAACAGCGGCACCGGCGCGTCCTGGAACACCGTGCGCAGCACCCGGCGCTCGGTCTCGGCGGCGGCTCCCGCCCCGGCCGCGCCGCCCTGCTCGGCGCCCATCGCGCGCAGCGCCGTCAGGGCCAGCTCCAGCTCCAGCAGCGCGGCGTCCAGCGTGGCGCGCAGGTCGGGTTGCGGCAGGTCGGCGGCCTGGCGGAGCTCCCCGATGCGCCCTTCGAGATCGGTGATCTCGCGCATGATGGTCTCGGGTTCGAGCTGCTCGGGCATCAAACCTCTCCCCAGGGGTGGACCGCACGCCGCCGGTCTCCGGTGGACCGCCGTGCGCAGCCTATTCCCGTTGCGCGCATACGGCCTAGTTCAGTACCAAAGAGGCGCTGGTCATCCCGCCCGTTGGTCCTCAGAGCAGCCCCTGGTCGCCGACGATCCGCTGGGCCAGCGCGGTCAGCTTCACGTGCCGGGTCTGGGAGACGCGGCGCATCTCGGCGAACGCCTGCTCGGCGTCGCAGCCCAGCGCGTGCATCAGGATGCCCTTGGCCTGGTCGACGACCGCGCGCGCCTCCACCGCCTCCTGGAGCTGGGTGGCGGTGCGCTGCACCCGGTCGTACTGGAGCGAGTTGGACACCGCGGCGCTGCCCTGCGCCACCAGCAGCGCCGCCAGGGCCTGCTGGTCGGGGGCCAGCGACCGGGGCGCCACCCCGTACAGCGTCAGCGTCACCATGACCTGGCCGTTCAGATGGGGAGAGGTGGCGAAGCAGCGCACGCCGCGCCGCAACATGTCGGGCATGGTCTCGGGCCAGCGGGTCTCGGCCAGGATGTCGTCGCTGCTGACCGCGCGGCGGTGCAGCACCACGTCGAAGACGGGGCCGGAGCCGCGGGCGAGCTGGCGGTCGACGACCTCGGCGAGGTCGGGGTGGCTGGCGGCCGAGGCCAGGGGGTCGGGCCGCTGGTCGTCGGCCAGCGCCCAGCGCACGCTGGAGGCCCCGGCGCAGCCGGGCACGGCGCGGGCGGCCAGCTCGGTGACCCGGTGCAGCGTGCCCACGTCGGACGACACGCCCACCACGCCCAGGCGGGCGATCTCCAGGGCGAGCTGATCGGTCAGGACGGCGTCGGTTGTCGGCACGACTTGACGGTACCTCGCCCGGAGCGTTCCCGTACCCGTCGGTACAGAGCGGTGGCGGCGGGGAGGGTGTCCGGGAGGGAAGGTGCGCCGGGCGCGTGCGGCGGGCGCACGGTGGGCGGCGTCGGCGGCGCGGCGGATTACAGGTTCGGCGGGGCCTTGCTGATGTCGGGCAGGGGGCCGTCGCCGTCCATCCCGACCCCGGCCAGCGCCAGGTCCCCGACCGTGACGATGCCCACGGGCCGGTGCGCCTCGTCGACCACCGGCAGCCGCCGCACCGCGCGCTCGCGCATCAGCCGGACGGCGGTGTCGGTGTCGTCGTCGGGTCCCACGGTGATCAGGTCGGCGGTGCAGACGTCGCCGAGCGGCGTGAGCGCGGTGTTGCGGCTCTCGGCGACCGCGCGCACCACGATGTCGCGGTCGGTCACCATGCCGCAGAGCCGCCCGGCGAAGGTCACCAGCACGTCGCCGATGCCCGCGTCGCGCATCACCCGCGCGGCCTCGAACAACGTCGCGTCGAGCGGGAGGGCCCGGGGATCGGCGGTCATGACGTCGCTGACTCTCCGTGCCATGTCCCGCACACCCTTCCCGTTCCGCGCCCGTCCGTCACCCGCCGCATCAGCGGCGCTCTACCCCGGGCGCGTGACCCTATGCCCAAGAGAGGGTCAAAACGCGAAGATGGTGCCCGTGTAGGCGCGCATGACGCAGCCGTTGGAGTACTCGCGCCGGAACCGCACCGGGCGGCCCGCCCAGCGGCCCTCCGCCTCGGCGATCACCGGCGCGTACTCCAGCGTGCAGAACCCGTCGCCGTGGGCGTGCTCGAACCGCCCGCCGGACCGGGCCAGCTCCGCGCACGCCTCGGCGGCCTTCGGGTGCTTGCCGCCCGCGGGGCCGCAGGTCAGCGTCACCGTCCGCGTCCCGGAGGTGGTGGCGCCGGGGTAGGTGAGGGTCAGCCGCAGTTCGGTGGCCGGGACGGGGTCGGCCGCCGCGGGCGCGACGGGCGCGAGGACGGGGGACAGGGCGAGCGCGGCGCCGGTGAGGGCGGTGGCGACCAGGTGCGGCATGGGGACTCCCGGAGATCACGGCCAGATCGTCGCCCAATGTAGCCAGTCCGGCACCGAAAGTGGTGGAGGAGCGCCCTCAGGCCGCCAGGACGTGCGCGGCCAGCGCCTCCCGGAGCTGCTTGCGGCCCCGGTGCAGGCGCGACATCACCGTGCCGATGGGGGTGCCCATCATCGCGGCGATCTCCTTGTAGGGGTAGCCCTCCACGTCGGCCAGGTAGACCGCGTCGCGGAAGTCCTTGGGCAGGGCCCGCAGCGCCCCGGCGATCCGCTGGTCGGGGATGCGGTCCAGCGCCTCGGACTCGGCCGACCGGAACCCGGCCGAGTGCGCCTCGGCCTGGGCGATCTGCCACTCCTCCAGCTCCTCCGAGCCCGCCCGCTGCGGCTCGCGCTGCTTCTTGCGGTAGGTGTTGATGAAGTTGTTGGTGAGGATGCGGTGCAGCCACGCCTTGAGGTTGGTGCCCTCCTGGAACTGGTGGAAGTTGGAGTACGCCTTGATCAGCGTCTCCTGCACCAGGTCCTCGGCGTCGGCGCTGTTGCGGGTCATCCGGACGGCGCTGGCGTACAGCGGGTCGGCGAGCGGCAGCACGTCGCGCTCGTACCGCTCGGAGCGCTCGGTCTCGGAGATGCGGATCTTCTTCTCGGAGCGGGTCTCGCCGGGCATGGTGACAGCCGACATCGTCGTTCCCCCCGTGGATCATGGCTCCCTCGGGAGCCGGTGTGCGCCCGCGCGCGCCGGGGGCGCGCGCGGGTCGGGCGGACGTGCCGCCCCCCGTGCAGAGGTACGTTCCACCGATCCCGACGGGTTCGGCCGGAAAGGCGGCGCGAACGGAGATGGGGTCTTCCGGAGTCGGGGGTCCCGGCCGCGCATGGAGGGTGGGCCGGGCGTGCGCGCGGGACGGCTGCTGCCAGGGCGACCCCGTCGGTCCGGGACGTCGCGGGCTCGGCGCGATCGGGCGCGTCACTGTGGTCGGTGGGTTGTTCTCGTTAGGTAAGACGCGCGGGAGGGGGCCCGGGGTTGCGTGACGTCGGTCACAAAACATGAACTTCTGTCGCGTTTGCTGCCGTTGACCGGTATAAAACCCCTCTTTTGCCGCAAACCGCCCAAGCCGAAGGCCCCCGGACCGGTGGAGGCGGCCGGGGGCCTTCGGGGACGGGGATCGGGATCGGAGGTCAGAGGGGTCGGGGTCAGGGAGTTGGGCTCAGGGGGTGTTGCCGGGCGTCAGCCCAGCAGGTGGCGCAGGGCCCTGGCCATCAGGTCCCGCTGCTCGGCGGGCGTGCGAGCCTGCTCGATGCCGAAGCCGAGCAGCACGCTGTCGCGCGTCGCCACGGCCGAGGTCGAGTCGAGCAGGGCCTGCGTGCGCACGAACTCCGTCGGGTTGCCGGGGCTGCCCTCGGGCGCGCCCGCGATCGTCCACGGGCCGAGGCCGGACTCGAAGCCCTCGGCGTCGAGCTGGCCGCCGGTCGTGGTGACCTTGGTCGCGTCGATGAACAGGCCGGGCTCGCCCGAGCCGGGGTCGCTCACGTAGGCGAAGGAGACCTCCACCTTCTTGCCCGCGTAGGCCGACAGGTCGAAGGCGACCGGCACCCAGCCGTTGGAGTCACCGGTCATGGAGTTCCACTGGCCGGTGGTCCCGGTGTTGCCGCAGGGGTTGCCCTGGGTGAGGTAGTGCTTCAGGTGCGGGTGCTGGTTGATGAAGTAGGCGCCCTCGCACTCGGTCGGGACGCGGTTGCTGGTGTGGCCGTTCTTGTCGGGCAGCGTCGTCCAGTCGTCGCCGCCCGCCGTCCGGGCCTCCAGCAGCACGTGGTCGTAGCCGCCCTCGGTCGCGTAGGAGAGTTGCGCCTGCAACGCCGGGGCCTGCGCGGCGGTGACCGAGGTCAGGTCGACGGTGCGGGTGAGCCGCCGGTACAGGCCGTTCTGGTGCGGGCCCGCGATGTACCACTGGCCCTCGATCGGCTCGAACGGCGCGGCCGCGCCGAGGTAGTCGCCCGCCTTCCAGCTCCTGAACTGCGGGAACTGGTCGGGCGGCAGCACGGTGGAGGTCACCTGGAAGCCGCCCGCCTCGTTCAGCGGGTTGGACGCGGTGCCCGCGAGGCCCGCCTTGGCCCCCTCGAACGGGCGTCCGGCGCCGGTGAAGTCGGTCGGCTTGCCCACGACCTGCCGGTCGTAGCCGCCCAGGTAGTACTGGACGAAGTCGTCCGACAGCAGCTCGCAGTCGTCGCGGTAGTTGGAGCGGACCACACACGGCCGTTCGGGGTGCCCCTTCAGGCCGTAGTAGATGCCGCCGCCCGCCTTGCCGCTGATCGGCCCGGTGTAGCCGGTGGTCTCGCCGGTGTGCAGCAGCTTGCCGCCCTCGTTGAGGTAGGAGCGCACCGACAGCAGCAGGTCCTTGGCGCGGTCGGCCACCTGGGCGTCGTGCGCCGGGCCCTCGTAGGTCTGCACCGGGTCGTCGGCGGCGTCCTGGGTGAGCCGGTTGTCGCCCAGGTACCAGACCACGGCCTTGAAGTGCTTGAGGACGCCGAGGTCGTGCGGGACGCCGTCCTTGTCGATGTCCCAGACCTGCGGCTTGTGCTTGGCCGACTTCACCAGGTCGGCGTACTGCTGGGCGTACTTGGGCGCGTTGGTGCCCGCCGGGTAGGTGGGGTTGACGCCCTTGTAGTCCTCGTCGGCGATCACCAGCACGTCGGCGTCGGCCTGGTCGCGGACGGTGTAGGTGAAGTGCTCGCTCTCGACGCGCTTGCCGTCCTTGTTGCCCGAGAACCACACCTCGACCCTGTCCCCGGCCTTCTGGCCGCTGACCTTGCCTCGATACTCGGCGAAGTAGTGGTCGTTCTCGTCGCCGAAGCGCTCGCCGCCGCGCCATTCGCGCGCGCCGTCGTGCCGGACCGGGCCGCCGTTGATGCGGTAGTTGAGGTCCTTGTTGGCCAGCGACCGGCGGACGACGGAGGCGACCTCCTGGGTGGAGCCGTAGGAGGTGGCGAACTTGTCCACGTCGTAGTCGGGCACGGTCTTGCCCACCGGCGACACGGGGTTGTCGGGGGTGTGCGCCGACTTGCCGACCGCGATCGCGAACGGCAGGTTGTTGCGGAACTCCTGCGAGATCAGCGCCTCGTCGTCGGGGAACTCGAAGATGCTGCCGCAGTTCTGCGGCGTGTAGGCGTCGTCGGGGTCGTACCCGGCGGCGGTGACGCAGGTGGCCATCTCCGGGGTGATCGACAGCGCGCCGTGGCGGTTGTCGGCCTCGCCGTCGGTGTCGCCGTTGGTGGTGTAGAGCTGGGCGGCGAGCTGCGGGGTGTAGTTCGGCACGGCGGGCCGGTCCACGTCGCCGACGATCGCCTTGTGGATCAGGTCGTCGGGGCTGGGGGTGAGCGCCTGCCAGCCCACGCCGTACAGCAGCAGTTCGGCGGCCGAGTGCCAGTTGACCAGGAACTTCGGCTTCAGCCGCGCGTAGAGGCCGGTCTGCGCGCGGGTCTCGGGCTCGGAGGCCGGGCCCTTGCCCCGGTAGGTCTCGCCGATGGGCGAGGGGTCGGAGCCCTCGTTGTCGTAGCCCCACTTGTAGGGGAAGTTGCGGTTCAGGTCGACGCCGTCGCCGGTGGTGATGCGGCCGTCGCCGTTGTTGTCGCGGGCGTTCTTGCGCCACAGCCGGAAGCCGGGCTGGAAGGTCAGGTCGTAGCCGTCCACGTTGACCACCGGGACGAACCACAGGTCCGTGGTGTCCACGATCTTGGTCAGGTCGGCGTCCTTGCCGTAGCCCTCGACGTAGTGGTGCAGCAGCCGCCGCACCATCTCCGGGGTGATCCACTCGCGGGCGTGCTGGTCGGCCTGGTAGACGACCGCGGGCCGCTGGCCGTCCTTGAGCCCGGCCACGTCCTTGCTGACCCGGATGGCGGTGATCGGCTTGCCCTGGACGGAGGTGCCGATGTCCACCGCCGTCGCGATGCCGGGGTGGTCGGCGGCGACCTTGAGGATCTCCTCGCGGATGTTCCCGGCGCCGCTGTAGGGCCGGAACACCTTCTGCGCGGCCTTCGCGCGGGCCGTCAGGTCCTTGCCGCCGGGCTTCTTGACCTGGAGGCCGAGGCCCTTCTTGATCAGGTTGGCGGCCTGCGTGCTGTTCAGCACGGCCTCCACCCGGGCCTTGCCCTTGGCGGCCGACTTGGCGAAGGTGACGTCCTCGCGGTCGACGCCGGAGGCGTTGAGCAGGGCGATCTGGTCGGCGCCGAGGTCGCCGGTGTAGACGTCCACCGCGGCCCCGGGGGCGGGCAGCGGGGGTTTCGCCTGCGCCGGGACCGCCGACAGCGTCCCGAGGAGGAGGGTTGCGGCGGCCACGACGGTGGTGGCTCTTCGCCGGAAAAGACTGCGCGTCATCGCGCCTCCCTGGCGTGGATCACAACGGGGGCGGCGTGATCGTCTGCCGGGGACGGAGGGGTGTCAATGCGGCATCGGGTCCGATAGCCGCATCCGGTCACTTCGCGGGACGTGTGCTCCGGAATCGGCGCCGGGACGTCTCGATGATGATCACATCGCGCGGCCGTCGAGCAGCGCACGCACCAGATCCGCCGCGTACTCCTCGGGATCGGCGGGCAGCCGCGCCCCGGACGCCACCGCCTCCGGGCCCGCGAGCCGGACGAGGAAGGCGTGCTGCTGGCAGGCGCCGAGCAGCGCGGCGGCGAGCAGCGGCGCGGGCGCGTCGGCGGAGATCCGGCCTGCGCGCTGCTCGGCCTCCAGGTAGCCGATCAGCGCGGCGTGGCCCAGGACCGGCCCCGCCAGCGCGCCGCCGGGCGTCCCGGCGGGCGGGCCGCCCGGCGCGTCCGGGCCGGTGGGACGGTCGGTTGTGCCGCCGAGCGTCCTGGCGGGCGGGCCACCTGGCACGTTCGGGCCGGTGGGACGGTCGGGCGCGCCGCTCTTGGCCGGGCCGTCCGCGCGCAGCCAGGCGATCAGGTCGGGGTCGGCCAGGACGGGCCCGGTCATCGGCAGCAGCTCACCGTAGAAGCGCACCATGCGGGCGGCCAGCCGGGTCAGGTTGGCCTCGACGGTGTCGCGGCCGACCGCGCCCAGCAGCTCGGCCATCGCCGTCCGGGCGGTCCCGGTCACCTCGGCCAGCGCGGCGGCGAACAGCGCCGTCTTGCTGGCGAAGTGGTTGTAGAGGCTGCCCTCGGAGACCCCGGCGGCGCGCGCGATCTCCTTGGTGGTCGCCGCGGTGACGCCGCGCCGCCCGATCACCGTGATCGCGGCCGTCAGGATGCGCTCGCGCATCGGCTCCGCCACCGCCGCCATGGGCGTCCCCTCCCCGCTCCCGCCGCCGTGCGGCCGGAACGTCGGCACGCCGGACAGATGATTTTTTCGTACCCCTTGAGTGAGCGCTCACCCGATTATGCGCCGACCGGCCGTGCCTGCTCAACGCAGGGGTTTCCGCGGGTGCACGTGCGGCAGCACGTGCGCTCGGCAAGGCGTTCCGTGCGGCGGGAATCCCGAGTGCGGCCAGTTCGTCAGACCGCCAGCGCAGCGCCCTCACGCGAGGTAACGTCCTCTTTACCGCGGGTTGTCGGGGGCATTAACTTCACCGCCGCCCAGGGAGGGGTCCGCGTGGTTATCGCTCAAGGGCGGCCGACGGCGTCGGCCGCAGGCACCGGAACATCCGTAACGACACCGGACGAGGCCGCCGAAGCGGCCGAAGCCGACGAGCCGGACGGCGGGCGGGCCCAGCAGCACGCCCCCCGCCTCCTGGAACAACACCTGCTCGGCGTCACGAGCATGGCCGTGATCACCGTCGACGGCCACGGCCGCGTCGGGCACTGGAACCGCGCCGCCGCCGACCTGTTCGGCGTCACCGGCGACCAGGCCGCCGGGCGTCCCCTGGCCGCGCTGCTGCGGCTGCCGCCGGAGCACCGGGCCGCGTTCGAGCCCGGCCCGTCCGCGCGGGCCTGGTGCGGCGCGTACGCGGTGCCGCGCGTCGACGACGGCGAGCCCGCCGAGGTCGCCTGGTGGGTCTACCCGGTCGACCGCCCCGGGGAGGCGGGCGAGGCCGGCGCGGACGTGCGCCTGCTGGCGGTGGCCGCCGACCTGCGGCGGCTCCGCGAGGACGGGCCCGGCCTCGGCATGGGCGACGTGCTCGTGGCCGACCCCGGCGACGGGCCGCTGCCCGCCAGCACCGGGCTGCACGTCCTGCACGTCGAACCCGCGCTGGCGCGGGTCGGCGACGGCGACGCCGCCCGGTTCGGGCGGCGGCTCGCCGGGCTGCTGCCCCCGATGGGGTCCGCGACGGCCGCCCGCGTCACCGCGAGCGTGCTGGCCGCCGGGTACCCGGCGATCGACCTCAGCGTCGTCGCGCGGCTGCCGATCGTCCCGTACTGGGGCGGCATGCCGCGCGCCCTGCGCATCAGACCCCGGGCCGCCGGCGGCGCCCTGGGCCCGATCCCGCCCCACCCGCGCCGCCCGGAGAGATCGGAGGCGATGGCCGTGCGCGAGCGTCTGGCTTTCCTCGGCGAGGCCGGGGAACGGATCGGCGGTGCGGCCGACCACCTCAAGGCCGCCCGCGTCCTGGCGGAGGTGCTGGTGCCGGCGCTGGCCGACTTCGCCGACGTCTCCCTGCTGGACCGCGTCGCCGCCGCCGGCGACCGGCCCGCCGTGGACGGCGCCGCCCGGCTGCGCCGCGTCGCCGTCGTCCACGACGACGGCCCCGGCCGCTGGGACGACACCCTGCCCGAGGACGAGATCGCCGCCCCGCCGCCCGACAGCCCGTGCACCACGGCGCTGACCAGCGGCCGGGGCCTGCACATCCCGCTGATCAGCGCCGAGCGCGCCGAGCAGATCAGCCTGCTGTACACCGGCCGCGACCTGCGGCCGCTGCTGACCGGCCGCGCGCTGCTGATCCTGCCGCTGGTCGCGCGCGGCGAGGTGCTGGGGTTGTGCGCGCTGACCCGGCGGCCGGGCCGTCCCGGCTTCGACGAGGACGACCTCGCCACCATCGGCGAGCTGGTCCGCCGCGCCGCGCTCTGCGTGGACAACGGCCGCCTGTACCGCCGCGAGGTCGAACTCGTCCAGCAACTCCAGCGCAGCCTGCTGCCCGCGGGCCCGCCCGAGGTGCCCGGCGCGCGGGTGTGCTTCCGCTACCGGCCCGCCGGGCAGGCCGCGCAGGTCGGCGGCGACTGGTTCGACGCGATCCCGCTGCCGGGCTGCCGCCTGGGAGTGGTGGTCGGCGACGTCATGGGCGACGGCCTCACCTCGGCGGCCGTCATGGGCCAGCTCCGCACCGCCGTGCGCACCCTGGCCGCCCAGGACCTGCGCCCCGACCAGCTCCTGCAGCAGCTCGACGGCCTGGCCCGGCGGCTCGGCGACGACTGCGTGGCCACCTGCGCCTACGCGGTGTACGACCCGGTCGCGCGGCGCGTCGAGTTCGCCAACGCCGGGCACCTGCCGCCGGTGCTGGTGGACCCGGCGGGCGAGAGCCGGGTGTTGCCGATCCCGGCGGGGCTGCCGATCGGGGTGGGCGGCGAGCCGTTCGAGACCGTCGAGCTGGACATCCCCGACGGGTCCCGGCTCGTCTGGTGCACCGACGGGCTGGTCGAGCGCCGCGACCGCGACGTCGAGCAGGGCATGGAGGCGTTGCGCGGCCAGCTCGCGGGCGCGTCCACCGACCTCGCCGCCACCTGCGACGCGGTGCTGGAGGCGCTCGGCCAGGCCGTGCCCGCCGACGACATCGCGCTGGTGGCGGTCGGCTGCGACGGCATCCCGGCCGCCGACGTGGCGACCTGGCGGCTGCCCGCCGAGCCCAGCATGGTGCCGCGCGCCCGCGCCCAGGCCGCCGAGCGGCTCGCCGCCTGGGGGCTGGACGAGCTGACCGACACCGTCGAGCTGCTGGTCAGCGAGCTGGTCACCAACGCGCTGGTGCACGGCGCGGGCGAGATCGGGATGCGGATGATCCGGGGCGGGGCGCTGCTGTGCGAGGTGTCCGACGACGGCGACGAGCTGCCGGTGCTCTGCCGGGCCACCAGCACCGACGAGTCCGGGCGCGGTCTCCAGCTGGTCAGCTACCTGGCCGCGCGCTGGGGCACCCACCGCACCGAGCGGGGCAAGGTGGTCTGGTTCGAGCACGCGCTGCCGGACTGACCGCCCGGTGCCCAAGGCCCGCCTGCCCCGGTTGGTAGGAAATTGTCGCTTCCCCGACAGATTCTTTCCAAGGTCGACTTCCGATCTGATCGGTAGTGTCGAGCGGGTTCGCCGAACCCGCGCCGGGCGGGGGTGTCCAGTTGGGTGAGAGTCTGACGCTGCCGGTTCCCGAGACGCTGCACGGCATCTACGCCGTCGCGTTGGCCGAGCCTCCCGCCGACCCGCGGGAGCTGGCCCGGGAGCAGGTCGCGCGGCGGGTCGCGCCGCCGCTGCGCGACCTGGTGCTGGGCATGCTCGCCAGCCCGATGTTGACGCTGGACCTGCGCGCGACCGGCGCGTTCCCGCCGCTGCCGTCGGACCTGCTGGGCCTGTACGGCGCGACCGCCGCCGACCTGGCGGCCGTGGCGTCGGCGACGCACCTGCTGGCGGTGCGCGCCGCCTACCGTCCGGGCTGGCCGCCCGCGCACGAGTGGGCGGCCCGCGCGGTGGCGGGCGCGGTCGGCGCGGAGACCGGCGCGCCCGTCGTGGACGTGTTCACCCCGCAGGTGCTCGCCCCGGCGCGGCTGGCCGAGTCGCTGCCCGGTCCGGACGGTGAGATCCGTCTCACCGACTGGATGTTGTTGCCGCACACGGCGGGGCCGCACGGCTTCTGGTTCACGACCAAGGGCCTGGCCAGATTCGGCCTTCCCGAACTCCAGACCGAGCATGTCCCGCCCGCGCTGGTCGAGCCGTGGGGCCGCCTGCTGAACGGCCTGGCGCGCCGCGTGCTGGACCTGTGGCTGGACGAGCTGCCCGCCGGGGAACAACCGCTGGTCGTCGACCTGCCGGAGCTGGTCTCGGTGGGGCTCCAGGACGTCGCCGCGGCCCAGGGCGTCGCCGAGCCGATGCGCCGCGAGGTGTCGGTGCGGCTGCGCCAGGACACCGTGGACGGCGAGCCGGTGCTGACCGTGCTGGCCGCCGAGGACGGGCCCGACCGGCTGGAGTCGTTGTGCACGGCGCTGTTCGGCGCGCAGGACGCGGTGTGACGCGCGGAGATCGCCGGCGCCTTGCCGTGGGCGCCCTCGCCGACGCAGGATCGAACCCGTGAGATTCGGACGCCGCGACAGGCCCCGCCCCGACGAGGAACCCGACGAGCCGCGCCCCGCGCCGCCGGAGCGCCCGGTCCCGGAACCGGGCGACGTGCGCGTGGCGGGCCGCTTCGAGCCGCCCAGGGACCAGTCCGACTGGACGCCGGTACAACCACCGGACCCGAGGACGACGCCCGCCCCCGAGGCGTCGGCGGACCAGCCTCCCCAACGCCCGTCGGACACCCGCCCGGACATCCCGGTGCAGCCCCCGAGCGCCCCGGCCGACCAGGACGACTGGTCAAGAGCAACACCACCCCCACCCCAGCCGTACACACCCCCGCAACCCCCATCCGACCCGCTGGCCGCTGGACCAAGAACACACGCAGAGCCGCCGGACTCCGGGATGGAGACGCCTTCGGATCCGTCGTACACCTGGCGGGAGGCAGGCTCGGGCACGCCGTCGCAGCCGTCGGAATCCGGGGCAGGCGTGTCGCCGGAGCCGTCGTATACGTGGTCGGACGCAGGCGTGAGCGCGTCGCAGCCGCCGTCCGGGCCGTCGGACTCCGGGACCGGTGTATCGCCAGAGTCGTCGTACACGTGGTCGGACGCGGGTGCGGGTACGCCGCAGCCGCCGTCCGGGCCGTCGGGTTCTGGGCCGGGGACGCACCCGGAGTCGTCGCACACCTGGCGGGAAGCAGGCTCAGGCGCGTCGTCGCAGCCGTCGTCCGGGCCAGCGGATACCTGGTCGGACGTGGATGCGTCGTCGCAGCTGCCCTCTGAGGCTTCGGAGACCCGGGCGGATGGGGTGCCGGAGTCTTCCTACGGCTGGCGGAGCGTGGAGTCGGGCGCACCGGCTGAGCAGCCGGATGCCGGGGCGTTCTCTCCCTGGACGGAGGCGGAGCCTGGGCCCCTGGACGTCGGGGCCAGTGCGCTTTCGGAGACGCGGCCTGATTCGGCGGATGCGCCTGCCGCGTCCTGGGCGGTCACTCCGCCCAGCGAGGTCCGGCCGCGCTTTGACGAGCCTGCTCAGGACGGGACGCCCCCTCCCGTCCGGCTGCCCCGGCACGGGCTCGCCATGGAGCCGCCCCGGGACACCGA
This sequence comes from Actinomadura hibisca NBRC 15177, assembly GCF_001552635.1. Taxonomy (GTDB): domain Bacteria; phylum Actinomycetota; class Actinomycetes; order Streptosporangiales; family Streptosporangiaceae; genus Spirillospora; species Spirillospora hibisca. The sequence continues at coordinate 21,107 of NZ_BCRO01000064.1, forward strand.
CGGGCCCGTCCGGCAGAAGGCCCAGGTGGACGCCTTCATCGCCGAGTTCGTCGGCAGCGCCACGTGGCAGGCCACCCTCGCCGTCCTCGAAGGGGCCTTCCCCGGGCTCGGCATGGCGGCCCTGTCGGGGCGCACCGGCGACGTCTGGCAGGCCATCGGCGGGCTCGACCGCGCCGGGGCCCAGAAGCTCGGGCTGCCCGTCTGGGCCGACCCGGCGGGCATGGTCTTCGACCTCAGCGCCCACCGCGGCCTCGGCGTCCCGCCCCGGGCCGCGCGGCCGCGCGCCACGCGGCCCTACGCGGGCGCGTTCGTCATCGACACCCTCGACCCGCTGCGCTACCACCGGGCGCGCGGCGGCCCGCAGGGCCCGGGGGAGACGCCGCGCGAGGTCCGCGCGCCGGAGGAGGACGACACCGGCGTCGTGATCGTCGCCGACCTCACCGCCGCCGGGGGCCGCGTGCTGGACTCGGTCGCCCTGTGGCGCTTCGCGGGACGCGTCGTCACGCGGACGCTGCACGACCCGCTGCGCCCCGAGACCCGCGTGCGCGCCCGCCGCGCCCTGCGCGCGCTGCGCCGCGTCGTGCTCGTCGATCCGGGTCTCGGGCTCGGCCTGTGCCTCCAGATCGACGTCGCCCGCACGCCGCGCTGCCTGCTGGCGTTCGGCGTGGACCGGACGGAGGTGGCCGAGCCGCGCTTCGTGCGGCTCTAGCCCGTGTTTCAAAGTCCCGGCCCAGCGGGCTCGCCTGGCGGCTCGCCCGCTGACCGTGCCTTGGCGAGTGCCACATCGCTTCGCGATCTGGCCCGGCGGGACTCGCCTCCGGCATCGCCCCGCCGGGCCAGTTAGTCACTCGCGCGACGCCTGAGGTCTTTGAGACAGGCTTCAGCCCGTCAGTCGTCGGTGCGCAGCCAGGTCAGGTCGCACTGCACGTCCTCGGGCAGGTCGCGCAGCCGCGACGCCAGCTCCCACGGCTCGGCCGGCTCGTCGGAGTCGGGCAGCAGCCCGCACAGCAGCGTGTTCGGGGTGCGCACCACCGTGAACGGGCCCAGCCGCGCGATCCCGCCGCCGCGCAGGTGCGCCAGCTCCGTCAGCAGGGCCGCCAGAGCGGACGGGTCCTGCGGGTCGTACAGGCCGCGCACGTAGGCGAACAGCTCCTCTGACAGCGCGTCCGCGCGCCGCCCCGACATCTGATAGGCGGTGCCCCAGTACCCGCCGTTGGCGGCCTGCGCGGTGCGCTGGTCGCGCACGCGGACGTGCAGGCCGTACTCGGCGGCGCACCGCTCGTACGCGTCGGCGAGCAGCGCCTCGGCCTCGCCCTCCTCGCTGAGCAGCAGGCCCGGCACCACGCCCTCCTGCCGGGCGAGCCGGTCCAGCATCTCGTGCTGGAGTTCGGCGACGTCCTGCTCGGCGGCGTCCAGGGAACGCGCCAGGGCGCGCTGCGCGTCGCGGTCCAGTTCCAGGCCGGTGAACTCGCCCGACAGCGCGGCGAAGTCCTCCTCCAGGCGCTCCACCCGGTCGTCCAGTGCCCCGACGCGGTCGAGCAGGTCGTCGGGCGGCGCGGCGGGCCGCACCGCGGGCTGCGCGGGCTCGATGGCGGGGCCGGTGACCTCGGCCTGGAGCGACTCGTGGCGTTTGGTCAGGTCGGCGAGTTGGGCGCGCAGTTCGCGCAACTCCTCCTGCGCGCGGGGTAGACGTTTGTCGGAGGCCAGGTAGAGCTCACGTCCGGCGATCGCCAGACACAGCAGGACCAGCACGACGGTCGTCAACGTTGCTCCTCCGGGGGGCGGCTGCGCCTCCGACCCTAACCACCGGGGGGCGGATTGGCCGAGCGTGCCGCGGATCTCGTCCGAAAAGCCCCAAGGGTCGCAGCCGTGCGGTCAGCCGAACAGACCGCCCAGCAACCCGCCCAGCGCCTCGGCGATACCGCCGGCCACCTCGCCCGCCACGTCCCCGGCGGCCTCGCCGAAGCCGTCGGCGGCCCACTGCCCGGCCTGCTCGCCGACGTAGCCGCGCACCTGGTCGCCCGCGAAGCCCATCGCGGCCTGCCCGACCTGGTTGACGACCTGGTCGCCGAACTGCGCCGCCGGGTAGCCCGCCACGTTCTGCGCGAACCCGGCCGCGTTGACGGCCGCGCCGCCGACCGCGCCGACCGCGTCGGCCGCGCCGTGGATGGCCATGCCGCCCGCGATGCCCGCCGCGGCAGCGCCACCGACGATGCCCGCCGCAGCGGCGGCCCCGCCCCAGCCGGGACCGTGGTGGCCGCCCGGGTGATGGTGCACGTTGTAACCGGGCGGCGGCGCGTGGTGCTGCCCGTGGCCCGGAGGCGGCGGATAGGACGGCGCGCCATGGCTCGGCGGCGGGTAGGCCGGTGCCCCGTGGCTCGGCGGCGGCGGGTAGCTCGGCGCCTGGTGGCTCGGTGGCGGCGGGTAGGACGGGGGCGGCGGGGCCGCGTGCCCGTACGGCGTCGGGACGCCCGGCGGCGGCACGGTGCCCTGGCCGGGCATCGGCGCCTGCTGGCCCGGGGCGGGCGCGGGCGGCGGGAACTGGCCGCCGCCGTAGGCCGCCGGGGCCATCGGGGTGTTGTGCTGTCCGGGCGGCGGCGGGTACGCGCCGTGGCCGGGCGGAGGCTGCGGGGTCTGCGACCCGGGCGGCGGCAGCGGCGCGCCGCCGGGCGGGGGAAGGGGAGCGCCGCCCGGTGGGGGCAGCGGCGAGCCGCCCGACGCGTAGGGCGAGCCGCCGCGCGGCAGCAGCGCGGCCGCCTCCAGCCAGTGGCCGATCTTGGCGGTCCAGTCGGTCTCGGCGGTCTCGGGGTGGCCGACCTGGAAGGCGCCGAACGACGGGTCGTCGTCGGCGCGGTCCTCGGCGCGCAGCTTGAACGCCATCGTGCGCGGCGTGGCCGCGAACGTCAGCCCCACCCGGTCCAGCCGCCCCTGGAACTGGGGCGGCGGCTTCAGGTGGATCTCCTGGTGGAACGGCAGCTGCTGCGGGATGCCGCGCAGCTTGGAGCGCTGGAACGTCACGTTCTGGATCTTGAAGCCGAGGCGCGCGATGGCCGCCAGCACCCACTGCTGCGACTGGAGCGGCTCCACCGAGATGGGGTCGATGTCGCCCGGGTCGGGCGAGCCCATCACGTCGACCTCGGTGCACAGCCCGATGGTGAAGCCGGGCAGCTCGCGCCCCAGCACGGTGGTGAACGGCAGCTCGTACGGCAGCGGGATCGAGAACGGCAGCTCGCGCCGCTGCCCCGCCTCCAGCCGGAACGCCCGCGTCAGCGCGCCCCGGTAGACCTCCGGCCCGGCGGTCTCGGGGCCGCCGCGCGCGTCGCGCATCCGCGGCATCAGCGCCAGCGTGACGTGCCGGATCTCGGCGGCCTGCGCGCCGCCCCGCAGGTGGACCTTCCCGGCGACGACGCCGCCCGGCCGACAGTGCGGCTCCGAGAGGATCGTCTCGACGGTGGGGCCGCCCCCGTATCCGCCCGCCATCTGCCCGTAGGACACCGGCCGTACCCCTCTCGCCCGGACGGGGCCGTTCCCCGCTCGCAAGTCAGACGGACACCACCATGCCACGGTTCGCCCGACACGGGACATCCGGCGTGAAAAACCCCTCGGCGGGGGAGCGGCCGCGCCGCCGTGACCGGGGGACGACCCCCGGTCACGGCGGCGAGGTCACGCAGGTGTCACTCGGCGGGCACGACCACGACGGGCGCGTACCCCAGCTTCTCCAGCGGCTCGCGGATCTGCGCGGCGTCGCCGACCGCGATGACCGTCAGGGCCTCGGGGTCGACGTGCTCGCGGTAGGCGCGGGTGACGCTCTCGGGCGTCGCCGCGCGGACGGCCGCCAGGTAGCGGCGCGTGTAGTCGGCGCCGAGACCGGTGGCGGCGGTGTCGGCCAGCTCGGCCGCGACCGAGCGCGCCGTCTCGTACTCGGCCGGGGCGCGGTCGGCCAGCGCCCGCACCGACGAGCCGCACTCGTCGTCGCTGATCGGGCGGACCAGCACGCTGCGCAGCTCGGTCAGCGCGTCGGCCACCGCGTCGCCGGTGACCTCGGTGTGCACCGAGCCCTGGGTGATGAACAGCCCGCAGTGCCGCATCCGCAGCAGCCCGGCCCGCACCCCGTAGGTGTAGCCCTTCTCCTCGCGCAGCACCGCGTTCAGCCGCGAGGTGAGGCCGCCGCCCAGCACGTGCGACACCACGGTCAGCAGCGGCCAGTCCGGGTGCGACCGGTCCGGCACGCCGTGCCCGAGGCTGAGGTAGGTCTGCACCGAGCCGGGCCGGTCCACCACGACGATGCGCGGCCCGGCGGTCGGCGGGACGGTGTCGGGCGCGCGCAGCGCCTCGCCGTCGCCGGTCCAGCCGGCGAGCGCGGCGGTGAGGGCCGCGTCGGCGTCGGTGCCGGTGAGGTCGCCCGCCACCACGGCGGTCGCCTCGGCGGGCACCGCCGAGCGGAAGAACGCCCGCACGTCGGCCCCGCTGATCGCCTCGATCGACTCGCGGGTGCCGCCGGTGGGGCGGTGCGCGCGCGCCTGCTCGGGGAACATCGTGGCGCGCAGCTCGCGCATCGCGCGGGTGCCCGGGTCGGCGTCCTCCTGCGCGATCTCCTCCAGGCGCTCGCGGACCAGCCGCGTGACGTCGGAGTCGGCGAGCGCCGCGTCGCGCAGCACGGTGGCGAACAGCTCCAGCGCCGGGCCGAGCCGGGTGACCGGCACGTCCAGCGCGATGCGCAGCGCGGTCAGGTCGGCCGAGGCGTACAGGCTCGCGCCGATCCGCTCGAACGCGGCGGTCAGCGCGGTGCCGCCGCCGGGCTCGGTGCCCTCCAGCAGCGCCCGCGCCGCCAGCGTGGCGACGCCCTCGCGCCCCACCGGCTCGCGGCCCGCGCCCGCGTTCAGCACCAGCCGCACCGACGCCAGGCGGCGTCCGGGCAGGTCGCAGCGGAGCGTCGCCGGGCCGCCGGGAACCCGGCCGGGCTCGCCGGTCGGGAACGCCCAGGCCGGGACCGGACCCGGGACGGGCCGCGGCTGCAACGTCAGGGCCTGGCCGGTCGGCTCGGTCACGAAGCACCTCCGTAGGTCAGCGCGGTCCGGGCGCCCGGCTTGATCCAGTGGCGCGCCATGTCCTTGATCTGGTCGCCGGTGACGGCGGCGGCGCGGCCCGGCGCGGTGAACACCCGGGCCGGGTCGCCGAACTGGGTGGCGTTCTGGGACAGGCCGTTGGCGAGGCCGGTGACGGTCTCGGTCTGCTCCAGGAAGCTGCGCTCGGCCTGCGCGGTGGCGCGCGCGGTCTCGTCGGCGTCGGGGCCGTCCTCGGCGAAGCGGGCGATCTCCTCGTCCAGCACCGCCGCGATCTTCTCGGCGTCCGGGCCGATCGCGTCCACGATCGCCAGCGACGGGCCGCCGGCCAGCCGCGTCACGCCCGCCCAGACCTCGGTGGCGATCTGGTCGCGGCGCACCATGCGGTCGTACAGGCGCGAGCCGGAGCCGCCGCCCAGGATCTCCACCGCCAGCTCGGCGGCCTCGATGTCGGCGCCGCCGTCGGTGGGCAGCGGGAACATCGCGAAGTAGGCGGGGGAGGGCACGTCCTCGGCCACCTTCTCCACCCGCACCTCCGTCAGCGGTCCGAGGTCGCCGGGGCGCGCGGGCGGCGGGGTGGGGCCGACGGGCAGGCCGCCGAAGTAGCGCTCGACGGCGGCGATGGTCGCCTCCGGGTCGACGTCGCCGACGATCGACAACACCGCGTTGCCCGGCGCGTACCAGGTGCGGAAGAAGTCGGCGCAGTCCTCCAGCGTGGTGGCGTCCAGGTCCTCCATCGAGCCGATGGGGGTGTGCGCGTAGGGGTGCCCCGGCGGGAACGTCAGGCGGCACAGCCGCTCGAACGCGGTGCCGTAGGGCTGGTTGTCGTAGCGCTGGCGGCGCTCGTTCTTCACCACGTCGCGCTGGTTGTCCAGGTTGGCCTGGGTGAGCGCGGCGGGCAGGGCGCCCATGCGGTCGGCCTCCAGCCAGAGCGCGAGCTCCAGATGGCTGACCGGCAGGGTCTCGTAGTAGTTGGTGCGTTCAAAAGAGGTGCTGGCGTTGAAGGTGGCGCCGGCGCTCTCCAGGAGGGCGGCGTGCTCGCCCTCGGCGACGTTGCCCGAGCCCTGGAACATCAGGTGCTCGAACAGGTGGGCCAGCCCGGTGCGGCCGGCGACCTCGTGCCGCGAGCCCACGCCGTACCAGATGTTGACGGCGGCCAGCGGTACGACGTGGTCCTCGCAGACCACCACGCGCAGCCCATTGCCGAGCGTGTGCTCATGCAGCGGCTGTTCTGCCACGGAGCGCTCCCGTCCGGTCGGTGGATCGGTTGACGGACAGCCCCGCGCGCCTTGGCGAAAAGCCCATGCGGCGGGCTTGATCTGTTCCTCAACCGTACCGTTACCGGCCGGTCCTCCAGCCCGGCTGCGCCGGGCCGGCGGGGACTACGGGAGCGGCGGGCGCTAGGACGCCGGCTGGGAGGCGGCCCGGTGCGCGGCCTGGGCGTCGGCCAGCGAGTCGTGCAGGACGAAGATCTTGGTGAGCTGGGTGACGTGGAAGACCCGGCGGACCCGGTCGTTGACCCCCATGAACGACATGGAGCCGTCGCGGGCGCGCAGCCGGTGGTAGATGCCGACCAGCACGCCGAGGCCGGTGGAGTCCAGGAAGGTGACCTCGCTGAGGTCCACCACCAGGTGCACGCCGCCGTTGTCGATGATGTCCAGCAGCAGTTCGCGCAGCCGGGGACTGGTGAAGACGTCGATCTCCCCGCTGATCGTGACGACCGTGAGATCTTGCTCGGTCCGGTGCTCGACGGAGAATTCCACAGGTGCTCCCAGTCCGCTGCTCGTGGTGGAAGTGCCGTATACCCCGCGGAGAGGGGGTTATACGCATTGGTCCCATTTAGTTGTGCCTGGTGGGGCGGCCGGGACGGACAACGCCCTACGCGGCGGCCGGGACGGGAATCCCGGTGAGCCGGGCAAAGCGGGCAGGGCGTTCGGGGTCGTCCGGGCGGTGAAAGGCGTCAGGCCGGGGCGCGGAAGAGCGCCCAGACGATCTTGCCGTAGGGCAGCGCGCGCCAGCCCCAGCGGACGCTGAAGGAGTCCACCAGGTGCAGCCCGCGGCCGGTCTCGGCGATGTAGTCCGGCTCCTTGCGGCGCGGCGCGGCGGGGCTGGTGTCCATGATCCCGCACAACAACCAGCGCGACTCGTGGACCATGCGCAGCCGGATCGCGGCGGGGGCCGACGACAGCGGGTCGGCGGCGTAGGTGTGGCCCGCGTAGTCGTCCAGCCGGCGGCAGGGGGAGGAGGAGCTGTGCCGCAGCGCGTTGGTGACCAGCTCGGAGACCACCAGGCCGACATCGTCCACCAGGCCCGCCAGCCCCCAGTCGGCCAGCCGCGACAGCGCGAAGTGCCGCGCCTCGGTGACCGACTCGGGGTCGGGGTGGACGTCGAAGGAGACCGTGGGGCCGGTCAGGTCCGCCAGCGAGCGCAGCGCGCCGTCCAGCCGCGCCGGCAGGCCGGAGGATTCGGGTACGGGGGTCGAGTGCACGCTCAGGTCCTGTGCCTCCGCCGGAGCCGGGGCGCTCCATCGCGTGGTGCTCCACCGCGTGTCGTCGTACGCGTGGCGTGACGTCATTCCCGCGACCCCGCAGAGTGATCTCGTTGTGCAGCCATGGCTCGGAAGTCTCGTGCGTTATCCTGCGCATCGTAGCGTGCGAATGCAAGGCCCAATGCACGTGCATCCAGTTTTCCACAGATGAGCAGAGCCCACGGACGGCGGTGGCGGATGATCGGAGGTGGCGGCGGGACACCCAGGGGCGGTGGCACACTAAGGTCGCTGTCCGCCAGGAAGCCGGGAGGTTGGGCGTGACTCCAGAGACGCCGGGAAGCGGATCCACGGTGCGCCGGATCCTGCTCGGATCACAACTGCGCCGTCTGCGCGAGCAGCGGGGCGTGACCCGGCAGGCCGCCGGCTACACCATCCGCGCGTCGGAGTCCAAGATCAGCCGCCTGGAACTGGGCCGGGTGAGCTTCAAGGAACGCGACGTCGACGACCTGCTCACCCTGTACGGGGTGAGCGACGAGACCGAGCGCGAGGCGCTGCTGCAACTGGCCCGCGACGCCAACACGCCGGGCTGGTGGCACCGGTACAACGACGTGCTGCCGAACTGGTTCCAGACCTATGTGGGCCTGGAGGAGTCGGCGGCGATGATCCGTACCTACGAGCTCCAGTTCGTCCCCGGCCTGCTCCAGTCGGAGGGCTACGCGCGGTCGGTGATCCGGCTGGGCAACTCCGGCGCGGCCGACCACGAGATCGACCAGCGGGTCGAGCTGCGGATGCAGCGGTGCGAGCGGCTGAGCGCGCCCGACGCCCCGCGCCTGTGGGCGGTCCTGGACGAGGGGGCGCTGCGGCGTCCCATCGGCGGGCCGGAGGTGATGCGCGGCCAGTTCGAGCACCTCATCGAGATGTCCAAACTCCCCAACGTGACCATTCAGATCATGCCGTTCCGGTTCGGCGGCCACGCCGCCGAGGGCGGCGCGTTCTCGATCCTGCGCTTTCCCGAGCAGGACCTGCCGGACGTGGTTTACGTCGAGAACCTCACCGGCGCGATGTACCTCGACAAGCGCGACGACGTCGACACCTACCTGCAGGCGATGGAACGCCTGTGCGTGGACAGCGAGACGCCCGAGCGCACCGTCGAGCTTCTCGGTGATTTCCTCAGAGAGACATGATGCTCCAGACCGACAGCACCTACAACGGGATGCCCGCGACCAAGCTCCACGGGGCGCGGTGGCTGAAGTCCGCCCGCAGCAACTCCCAGGGCAACTGCGTCGAGATCGCGCAACTGCCCGGCGACCGGTTCGCCATGCGCAACTCCCGCCACCCCGAGGGCCCCGCCCTCATCTACACCCGCCACGAGATCGAGGCGCTGATCCTGGGCGCCAAGGACGGCGACTTCGACCACCTGATCGCCTCGACCAACAACTGACCGCGGCCCCCGCCCTCCGGGGCGGGGGCGGCTCCCGGCCGGGCGGCGCTCAGCCGCAGTTGCCGTAGGGGGCCGCGGCCCCGTTCCCGCCGAACCGCACGCACGTCTTGCGCGCCGACACGAAGACCGGCCCGGCGTACCACTCGAACGAACCGCCGTCGGCGATCCGGCCGCCGCCCTGCTTCTGGATCCACACCGACACCGACGAGCGCTTGCCCACGTTCACCGTCTTCATGGTGACGGCGCAGTTGTAGGTGCCGTTGTAGAGCAGGTACGCCGTTCCGCCGGATCCGGCGACCGAGCGCTGCACGTAGTAGCCCGAGCCCTTGCCCGCGGTGTTGCAGGCGGCCTGCGGCGTGTACTTGTTGGCCGGTTCCGGGGCGGTCGGCGTGGTGCCGTTGTTCCCGCCGGTGTCGTTGGACGGGGTTCCGCCGGCCTGGTCCTTGTTCGACTCCTTGGTGTCGCCCTTGGTGTCCTTGCCGTTCTGGTCCTTCTGCTGCTGCTTCTGCTTGTTCGGCGGCTGCTGCTGTTGCTGTTGCTGCCGTTTCTTGGGGTCCTTGGATTCCTTGGAGCCGCCCGCCTGGCCGTTCTGGGACTCCCCGGAGGCCGCCTGCCCGGCGGTGGCGGCGCTCTCGCGCTGGTCGGCCTTGTCGTCACCCGAACGCGCCGTGGCCGCCCACACCGCGCCGCCGCCCAGCACCGACAGCACCGCGACCGCCGCGGCCACCGGGACGAGACGGCCGCGCCGGGAGGACGCCGGTGCGGGCGGTTGCGGGGCGGTGTGGCCGTGCATCTGGGGAGGCGGCGGCACGGCGATCCCGTGCGGGGGCGCGGAAGCGTACGGGGGGACGGCCCCGTGCGGGTGCGTCGACCCGTGCGGCGGGGTGGTCCCGTGCGGTGTGGTCGCGCCGTGCGGCGGAGCGGCCCCGGACGCCTGGGCGGACGCCTCCGGAAGGGGCGCGGGTGGGAACGTTCCCGGGAACGGGGGCGGCGGGCCGGGCGCCGACGCGGGCGCGGCGGGGGTGATGCCGGTCGCCGCGTTCACCAGCCGTTCCTGCGCCTGGCGCGCCGAGGGCCGCAGGCGCGGCTCCTTGGCCAGGCACGCCAGCACCAGCCCGCGCAGCGGGTCGGTGAGGTCGCCGAGGTCGGGCTCGCCGGTGAGGATGCGGTGCATGACCGCGGCCATGTCGTCGTTGCCGAAGGCGGGCCGCCCGTTCGCCGCGAACACCATCGTGGTGCCCCAGGCGAACATGTCGGCGGCCGGGCCCACCTCGCCGCCGGTGAAGTGCTCGGGCGCCATGTAGGCGGGGGTGCCGACGTTCTGGGTCTCGCCGGCCGCGTTCAGCGCCCGCGCCACCCCGAAGTCGATCACGCGCGGGCCGTCCGGGCCCATCATGACGTTGTGCGGCTTGAAGTCGCGGTGCACGATCCCGGCCTGGTGGATCGCGGTCAGCGCGGTCAGCGTGCTGATCGCCAGCCGCTCCAGCGCCCCGGCCGCGCGCGGCCCCTCGGCCTGGACCAGCCGGTGCAGCGACCGCCCCGGCACGTACTCGCCGACGATGTAGGGCTGGTCGCCCTCGACGTCGGCGTCCAGGACCTGCGCGGTGCAGAACCGGGCGACCCGCTTGGCCACCTCCAGCTCCCGCACGAAGCGCGCCCGCGCCGAGTCGTCCTCGGTCAGGCCCGCGTGCAGCAGCTTGATGGCGACGTGCGCCGAGGAGCGCGAGCCGCCGTCGGCCACCGGCCGTCCCAGGAACACCGCGCCCTGGCCGCCCTCGCCGAGCCGGCCCAGGATCTCGTAGCCGCCCAGCCGCGTCGGATCACCTGATCGCAGCGGGTGAGCGTCCGGCATCGTCCTGTCGCTCACACCGCTGCCTTCCGTCGCCCTGGTCCCGGAATTTCCAAGACTATTAGCCAGCAGAGGGTATGCCCTTCGCAAACCGGACCGTCGACCGTCGGCGAAAAAGCCGCGGCGGCGGCCGCCGGACATCGGGTCCAGGGGCCGCCGCCGCGGGCAGGTCAGGTCAGGCCGGGTCGGGGGTCCGCCGCGCGGGGCGGTGCCCGTCCCGGTGGCCCGGCGGGCCCTCCGGGGCGTGGTGGCGTTCCAGCCGGGCGGCGACGGCGAGGGCCCGCAGGGAGCGGGTTCGCACGCCGGAATGGTCCTGGGTCGGCCGTGGCCTGGGGATGCTGCTGCGCATGGGCTGCCTCCGGGGCGTGGGAAGGATGGGGCGGGTGGTGCGTGCGGTAGTTGCAACGGCAAACGATCTACCTTTATTCCGCGGGGGCGCCCGTTCCCCGGGCTCACGATCGGCCGGACGGACGCTCACGGTTGGTGACATCATGACCGCCGTGAGTCCCGACCGCATCGAGATCGGGGTGGCCCCGGCGCTCGGTGAGCCCCTCGCCGTCGAGTTCGGCAACACCCGCCACACCGTGCGCGGCGACCTGCGCGAGGGGTTGGCCACGACCGCCATGCTGGCCGCCTGGCTGCGCGCGCACGCGGGGGACTTCCCCGGCGAGCTGGCCTTCTCCGCCGCCCGCGCGCTGGGGGACGGCGACCTGTTCCGGTTCGTGCGGCTGCGCGACGCCGTCCGCGCGCTGGCCCGCGCGCTGGTGAACGACGCGCCGCCGCCCGCGATCCCCCTGGCGACGCTGAACGAGGCCGCGGCCACCGCGCCGAGCTGGCCGCGCCTCTCCTGGGCGGCCGTCCCCCTGGTGCAGGAGGTGACCGCCGCGCCGCCGCCCGACGCGGCGCTGTCGGTGATCGCCGCGTCGGCCGTCCACGTGCTCGGCGGGCCGCAACGGTCGGCGCTGCGCGCGTGCGGCGGCCCCGGGTGCGTCCTGTTCTTCGTGCGGCGGCATCCGCGCCGCGCGTGGTGCTCGCCGGGCTGCGGCAACCGGGCGCGGGTGAGCCGCCACTACGAGCGGCACCGGGCCCGCTGATGGTGAGGCGCTCCAACCTAGGTTGTATTTCTACCTAGCTTGCTCTAACGTTTAGATCGTTCGGGCAACTACCCCCCGCTTGGAGCGCCACCATGTCGATCTCCCCCGACTTCTCGACGCCGGGCCTGGTCCTGGCCGTCCTGCTGGCCGCCTGCGTGCTGGTCGGCGAGCCGCTGCTGGGCAAGATCAGCTACGACCGGCTGGCCCGCCGCCGCGACCGCGACCCCCGCGCCCTGATCCGCACGTTGCGGCTCTGGATGGCCTCCTCCTGGACGCTGGCCGGGCTGGCGATGGTGATCGTGGCGGTCTCGCCGGGCGTCGGGCTGGCGGACGTCGGCCTGGCCGTGGCGGGCGACCCCGGCGAGGTCGCCGGGACCGTCACCGGGATGGTCACCGTCATGGTCGTCCTGGGCCTGCTGCTCTGGTGGGCGGGCCGGTCCGGGCGCCTGCCGGGGCTGCGCAGGCTGACCGAGCGCCAGTCCGCGGGCTTCGAGGCGCTGCTGCCGCGCACCCCCCGCGAGCGCTGGGCCGGGCTGGGCATGGCGATCACCGCGGGCGTCTGCGAGGAGGTCGTCTACCGGGGGATGCTGATCGCCCTCGGCGTCGGCGTGCTCGGCCTGCCGCTCAAGGGGGCGGCCGTCCTGGCGCTGGTGGTCTTCGCGGTGGGGCACCTGTACCAGGGCTGGCGGAACGTGCTGGTGGTCGCGCTGCCCGGCTACGCGCTGACCATGATGTACCTGTCCACCGGCAGCCTGCTGGTGCCGATCCTGGTGCACATCGCCATCGACGTCCGGAGCCTGGCGCTGGCTCCCGCGCCCCGTCCGGCCGTCCGGAACGGCTAGATTGCGTCCCTGCCCGTGCCGTCACCAGGAACGAGGACCATGGCCACCGACCGCCGCGCGAGCTGGCTCAAGGGCGTGCTGGACCTGCTCGTGCTCGCCAGCCTCACCGAGGGCGAGAGCTACGGCTATGAGATCGCCAAGTCGCTCGGCGCGGCCGGGCTCGGCCAGATCAAGGGCGGCACCCTCTACCCGGTGCTGAACCGGCTGGAGGAGGCCGGGCTGGTGGCGGCCGAGTTCCGGGCCGCCGACCGGGGACCGGGCCGCCGCTACTACACGCTGACGCCGCAGGGCCGCGAGACGCTCGCCGAGCAGGGCGGCCTGTGGCTGGCGTTCGACGAGTCGGTCCGCACGCTGCTGGCCGAGGGGGGAATCCGATGACCGCCGCCTACTTCGACGAACTGGCCGCCCACCTGCGCGAGCGCGGCGTCCCGGCCGACGAGGCGGCGGGCACGGTCGACGACCTGGCCGCCTACGCCGCCGAGTCGGACGCCGACCCCGAGGAGGAGTTCGGCCCCGCCGAGATCTTCGCCGCCCAGCTGTCCCCGGGCCGCGCCGAGGCCCCCGCCCCCGAGGACGGCCCGGCCGCGCAGACGTGGGTGTGGACCGCCGACGCGTTCCAGGACCGCGCCCTCCTCGACCGGTACGGCGACCAGGGCTGGGAGGTCGAGCGCATCGACCACCTGGGCCGCTTCGTGAGCCGCCGCGCCGCCGACGGCCCGCTGCGCTGGGAGTACCGGCGCGAGACGGTCCTGGGCGTCGGCCGCCGCGCCCTGACCGAACGCCTGGCCCCCGACGGCTGGGAACCGTGCGGGACGTGGATGTACTTCGAGTACTTCAAGCGTCCGAAGGCGGCCTCCGAGGGCCCGGCGGGCACCCTGGCCGACGTGCCGGAGACGCCGTCGCGCCGCCTGTTCTGGAGCCGGCGGCTGTATGCGTTCCTCGGCTGCTACGTGGCGTTCCTGGTCGCGCTGATCGTCGCGTCGGTGCTGTGGGGCGACTCGATGCACGGCTTCCTGGCGGGCCTGGCGACGGGCGCGGGCATCGCGCTGCTGGCGGCGGGCGTCCTGATGGTCCGCATCCGGCGCAACTCCCGCTGACCCGCCTGTTCAGGCCGCCGGAGAGCGGGCCTGGACGGCGGTCTCCAGGGCGTCCAGGCGGGCGAGGGCACGGGGAGTGCTCACGAAGGTCAGCACGATCAGCACCAGGAAGAGCGCGGTCTCCAGGTACCAGCCGGGGGCGTCGTTGAGCACGGCGTTCAGGACGCCCAGCGCCGCCAGCGCGCCGTAGAGCCACGGATTGCGGCGGCGCGCGACATGGAGCTGGTCGCGTCGGTGCCGGGCCTGGGCGAGCGTGGCGGTGTCCAGGCCCGGGTCGGCGGCGGGCTCGCCGGTGCGGAGGGCGCGGGTGACGTCGATGAGCTGGCCGCGGCTGAGGTGGCCGATTCTGGCCTGCTCACGGCGGCGCATCAGGACGAGCACGGCGGTCATCGCGGCGGCGAACAGCACCCCGAACGCGGCACCGGTGGCGAAGACGGCACGGAGCGACGGGTCCGGCTGCAACAGGGCGGTGAGCTGGGCCGCGAGCAACGTCGTCAGCACGGCCGTGCCGAGGAAATAGGCCCAAGGAGGCACGGTGGCGATGCTGTCGCGCAGATCGGTCATGGGGAGAAGAGTGCGCTCGGCTTCAAAGTGCGTCAACCGCGTGGGGCGTACATGATGACGGCGACGCCGACCAGGCACACCAGCGCGCCGAGCACGTCCCAGCGGTCGGGGCGGAAGCCGTCTACGACCATGCCCCAGGCCAGCGATCCGGCGACGAACACCCCGCCGTACGCGGCCAGGATGCGGCCGAAGTTGGCGTCGGGCTGCAAGGTGGCCACGAACCCGTAGACGCCCAACGCGGCCACCCCGGCGCCGATCCACAACAGTCCCCGGTGCTCGCGCACGCCCTGCCACACCAGCCAGGCCCCGCCGATCTCGGCGAGGGCGGCCAGCAGGAACAGTGCCAGGGAGCGGAGGACCGTCATGATCGGGAGCGTACTCAGGGCCGGACGAGGTCGGTGAACGGCAGCGGGCAGTGCGGCTCGTCCGCGCAGGTCAGCAGGTCGTCGCAACCGGCGTCGACGGCCTGGCGCAGCGTGGCGCGGATGACCTCCAGGTCGGCCATGCGCCGCTCGACCTCGGCCAGCTTCTCCCGGGCCCGCTCCCGGAGCCCGGCGTCGCGGTGCCGGTGCGTTCCGGCCTCCAGCAGGTCGGCGACCTCCTCCAGGGTGAACCCCAGCCGCTGCGCGGTCTTGATCACCCGCAGCAGCGTCACCGCCTCGGCCGGGTACAGCCGGTGCCCGCCCGGCGACCGGCCGGGCTCGGCCAGCAGGCCTCGCCGCTCGTAGTAGCGCAACGTCTGCGGATTCACCCCGGCCGCCGCCGCGACCTGCCCGCTGCGCAGGCCGGTCACGCGACGACCTCGGCGGCACGCTCGGCCAGCGCCGCCACGACCTGGGCGTGCTGGTCGGCGGCACTGATCTCCAGCTCCAGCCCGCCGCCGGTGGCGGTCAGAGTGAAGGTGAAGAACGAGCAGCACCCGGTCTCGCGCGCCGCCAGCTCGGCCGCCCGCCCGGCGAACTCCGGCTCGGCGCGCAACCGCATCCGGACCCGTCCCGGCGCAACCCGGCGCACTTCGGTGACGGCCTCGGCGAACAGCGCGTCGAACTCCCCGATCCGCAACGGCCGCTCGGCCGTCGGCAGCGTGCACGCCTGCGGCGCCCACCCGTCGTCCTGATCCGTCTGCTTGAGCTCCATGTCTCGACGGTAAGCCTGTACCCCGGTACAGGATGCAAGTGATGATTCGCGGCTGTTCGTCGGTAGGGGACGATGGTCTCCCGTTCGTCCGCCCCTGCGGCAGAAGAGGAGTCTTGTGACTTTGCGCGAGGAACCGCTGCGGCCCGGCGATCCGGAGCAGGTCGGCCCGTTCCGGCTGCGCGCCCGGCTGGCCGACCACACCGCCGGGGCGGTCTTCGCCGGGGCCGGGTCGCACGGCGAACCGGCGGCGATCGCCGTCCTGCATCCGGCGGCCGCCGGTGACCCGGCCGTCCGCGAACGCCTGGCGGCCGCGTGCGGCGCGTTGCCCGGCGTGCTGGACGCCGCGTCGCACGGCCCGGTGGCGTGGGCGGCGGTGCCGCACGAGCCGGGCGGACCGGCCGACGCCGCGCTGGGCCTGCTCGACGACGCGGCGCTGACCGCAGCGCCCGAGCCGCCCGGCGAAGGCCCGGCCTTCGCGCCGCACTGGACGGCCCAGCCCGCGCCCGTCTGGACGGCCCCGCCCTCGCAAGCGGACTGGCAGCCGGAGCCGTCCCGCCCGACAGGGGTCGCGACGGCCGTGGGCCTGGGCGCGCTGGTCCTGGCGTCCGCGCTGATCGCGTTACTGGTCCTGTGGCCAGACCCCGAAGAAAGGGTGCCGTCGATCTCCCTGCCCGCCCCGACCACGCGCGAGCTGCCCCCGGACATCGAGACGCCGTCCCGCCGCCCCTCGGCGACGCCGTCGCCCAAGGACGGCCCGCCCGGCCCGGTCGCCGGACCGACCTACGGCAAGGGCGAGGAGACCTACCACATGAAGCTGGACGGCCTCCCGTTCGAGTTCGACGCGCCGGGCGACTGGGGCTGCCTGCGCGGCGACAAGAAACCGTTCGACGGCCGCTGGCTCTGCGTGGACGAGGGCGGCACGTTCCCGGCGCAGGGCAGCGGCGCGGGAGGCATGGTGGCGGTGCAGAAGTGCCCCACCCCGTGCGGCGAGACCGAACGCAAGGCGCTGCGCAGGAACATCGCCGTGGACGAGGAGGACTGGCGGCGCACCGACTCCACGACGATGTACGCCGAGGTGCAGGGCCGCGACGAGGACGACGAGCGCGTGGTGCGCGTGGCGATGAGCCACGTGTTCGCCGCAAAGAAGGGCGGCGCCCCGGACACGGCGGTCGCCGTCCAGCTCACCGGCCCACCCGACCAGAAGAAGCCGATGCAGAAACTCATCAACGAGATCCGCAAACGCACCCCCTGATCAAGGGAAGGGCGCGGCGTAGAGCGTGATGTCACCGTCGTCGATGCGGTCGAGGGCGAAGCCGGTGCGCCACAGCCCCAGCAGCGGTCCGTAGGGGTTGGGCAGGTCGGCCAGCGGCATCCCGGCCTGCGCGTGTCCGGTCAGTGTCCGGCTTCGCAGGTAGGTCCTGATCTCGTGCGGCACGGTGTATCCGCGCTCGGCCGCCGCGAGCCAGGCCGCGTGCTCGGCGGCCTGACTCCAGGCCGTGGTGTAGGGAATCGGCATCGTGCCAGGCCGATGCGCGGAGACGACGCCCGCCCGCACGTCGGCCAGTTCCTCGCGCCAGTGCACGCTGAACAGCAGCGACAACAACTCCCCGGCCGGATCGGGCAGCCCCTCCAGGACGGCCCCCAGCCGATGCGCCGCAGGCGAGGCGACCCGCCACACGACCCGTTCAGCGGCCGGAACACCCCACGGCACCACGAGCGCGGCGACCTCCCGCCCCAGCGCCTCGGCCCGGACGGCGGCCTCCGGCGCGGTGGCGACGGCCAAGACGTGCGCCTCCAACGGCTCCGCGACCACGGGCGATTCAGGAGCGTCACCAGTGCTCCGGCAAGCAGGACACGACCAGGCGTCCTCTTCCCACTCGTCGGGATCACCGCTGTAACCGCCGGTGCGCCCCTTGCCCCGGCATTTGGAGCAGGCGACGGTATGCCGGAATGCGCGCCGCGGATCGTCCCCCATCAACGATGCCCACGCGTCAGCAGGGGACCCCGCCTCAAGCGCCCGCCGAACCTGCCCGACATGAGTACGCACAGGCTCCAGCAGCCCGGCGTCCAGTTCCCTGTAGTCCATGAGTGATCACCCACGCTAGCCGCCACCACCGACACGATCGGGCCCCGGAACAGGCCGCCCGCCCCTGGAAGAGATCGTCTACAGTCGTGCGCCGATCCTCCCGATCCCCGATGGAGACGGCGATGCGCGCAGCAGGAGTCGTAGCGGCGGGCGTGTTCCTCACGCTGGCCTGGCCGGTCGTTCCCACGTCCGCCGCCCCGAGCCCTACGCCCAAGCCGTCCACCACGCAGAAGGCGACTCCGCCCCCGCCGCCACCGGCGCGTTGCGACCTGCCACGCGGCTACCGGGGAACGATCGGTGAGTCATGGGCGCGCAAGCGGCTCGGCTACGAACGGGTCTGGCACCTGACCAGGGGCGAAGGCGTGACCGTCGCGGTTGTCGACAGCGGCGTCGGTGACGACCATCCGATGTTGTCCGGGCGCGTCGCCGGCGTCGTCGATCTGACCGGTACCGGCCGCAAGGACTGCGCCGGGCACGGCACCGGCGTCGCCGGGCTGATCGCCGGACGCGATCTCAGCGACCGGAAGGTCCCGCTGAGCGGCGTCGCGCCCGAGGCGAAGCTCCTGGTCGTCAAGCAGCAGAACGCCCAGAGCGACGAGTCCGGCGGCGACCGGCTGCCCCGGGCGATCCGCGCGGCCGTGGCCGGTGGCGCCAAGGTGGTCAACCTCTCCATCCGGGCCCGCCACTCGGCCGACCTCGAACAGGCCGTCAAGGACGCGCTGGCCCAGGACGTGGTGATCGTGGCGGCGGCGGGCAACACGCAGCGCGCGGACGGGGACGACGGCCCCGCCTACCCGGCGAGCTATCCGGGCGTGCTCTCGGTGGCCGCCCTCGGGCCCGAAGGGGGACGCGCGGAGTCGTCCAGCACGCGGTCCCGGGTGGACGTCGCCGCCCCCGGAAAGGGGATCACCGTCCCCTGGCCGGACGGCGGATACAACCCGCAGGCCGAGGGCACCAGCTACGCCGCCGCCTACGTCTCCGGCGTGGCCGCCCTCGTCCGCTCCCACCGGCCCGGCCTCGGCGCGCCGCAGGTCGTGCGGCGCATCCTGGCGACGGCCGACGGCAACACCGGCGACGCCACGGGCCGCGGCATGGTCAACCCGGTGCAGGCCGTGACCGCCGTCGTCCCGGGAGAGGACGGGAGCGGTCCCGCCGGTCGGCGGGCGGCGTCCGCGGAACTGGCCGCCCCCGCGCCCGAGGACGGCCGGACGCGCACGATCGCGACCGCCGCGACCGGCGCCGCCCTCGCCGGTGCCGCGCTCGTGGCCGTCGCCGGGCTCGTCCTGCCGATGGGACGCCGCCGCGGCTGGCGTCCCGGCCGCGCCGACCCCGCCGCCCGCCGCGCCGAGGACGAACCGGTCGCCATCGGCACCGAGGGAGGCACGATCGGCGCGCGCCGCTGACCCCGGGACCGGCCCTCAGCCCTCGCGGAGGGCCGTCTGGATCAGCCGCGCCCCGGACCGCCGGTCGCTGAGCGTCCCGCGCCCCGGCGGCAGCGGCATGGGGCGGACCTCGCCGAACAGCGCCCCCTCCTCCTTGCTCCCCGACATGGTCAGCGCGGGCGTGGCGGTGTCCTTGAGCTGCACGAGCACCGGGTCGTACAGGGCCCGGCCCATGCCGCCCATCGCCCGCGCCACGATCAGGTGGACGCCGATGTCGCGGGCCTGGGGCAGCAGGTCCAGCAGCGGCAGCAGCGGGTTGTTCGCCGTCGCGACCAGGTCGTAGTCGTCGACGAACAGGAAGACGTCCGCGCCCTTCCACCACGACCGGTCGCGCAGCTGCTCGGCGGTGAGGTCGGCGGGCGGCAGCCGCTCGTTCAGGGCGTCCACCAGGTCGAGCACCAGCTCCGCCGCCGCCGCGGGCGAGGCGGCGTACCCGACGCGGTGCTCGGTGTCGGCGGTGTCGAGCAGCGCCCGCCGGTAGTCGACGAACAGCAGCCGCGCCTCGGCCGGGGTGTGCCGGGCGACGACGCCCTCGGCCAGCAGGCGCAGCAGGTTGCTCTTGCCGCACTCGGTGTCGCCGATCACCACGAAGTGCGGGTCGGCGGTGAAGTCGAGCTGCACCGGCGCCAGGGCGTCCTCGTCGATGCCGACCGGCACGCGCCACCTGGCCGCCGGCACCTCCGCCAGGGCCGAGGCGGGCAGCACGGCGGGCAGCAGCCGCACCGGCGGGGCCTTCGGGCCCTGCCAGGCCCCGCCGACCGCCTCGACCAGCTTGGTGACGCCGTCGGCCAGGTCGCCGGTCTCGCCCCGGCCGTCCAGCCGGGGCAGCGCCGCCAGGAAGTGCAGGCCGTCGCGGGTGAGGCCGCGGCCGGGACGTCCCTCGGGCACGTTCTCGGCCAGCCGCCGGTCGATCTCCGACTCGTAGGAGTCGCCGAGCTTGAGCTCCAGCCGGGTGCCGAACACGTCCCGGACGCCCATCCGGAACTCCGACCACTTCCCGGCGGTGGCCACCACGTGCACGCCGAAGCCGAGCCCGCGCTGCGCCAGCTCGGTGACGGTGTCCTCCAGCTGCTCGTACTCCTGGCGGAGCGTCGTCCAGCCGTCCACCACCAGGAACACGTCGCCGAAGCCGTCGCCGGGGATCTCCCCGGCGGCGCGCAGCCGCCGGTAGGTGGCGATCCCGTCGATGCCGAGGTCGGTGAACCGCTGCTCGCGCTGCTCCAGCAGGGTGGAGACCTCGGCGACGGTCCGGCGCACGCGGTCGGCGTCCAGCCGGTTGGTGACGCCGCCCATGTGCGGCAGCCCGGCCAGCGCGCTCAGCGTGCCGCCGCCGAAGTCCAGGCAGTAGAACTGCACCTGTTCGGGGGTGTGCAGCAGCGCCAGCGAGGCGATCAGCGAGCGGAGCATGGTCGACTTGCCGGTCTGCGGCGCGCCCGCGATGCCGACGTGCCCGGCGGCGGCCGACAGGTCGACCCAGAAGGGGTCGCGGCGCTGCTCGAAGGGCCGGTCGATGACGCCGACCACGGCGGCCAACCGGCCCCGGCCGTCCCATCCGGCGGTGGTCAGGCCGTGCTCGGGCGTCGCGGCCAGCGGGGGGAGCAGCCCGTCCACCGTGGGCGGGACGTCGAGCGGCGGCAGCCAGATCCGGTGCGCCTCGGGCCCCTGGCCGGTGAGCTGGCCGGTGACGGCCTTGAACAGGCTGTCCCCGGACTCCTTCTCCTCCGGCCGCCCGGCGGGCTGCGGCGGAGCGGCCGGGAGGGCGATGCGCCGGATGCCGTAGGGCAGGATGCGGCGCTGCCCGCCCCCGCCCGCCGACCGGGCCCTCGCCTGCGGCTCCTCGCTCGCCGGGCCGGACACGTACGCGGCCTTGAACCGCGTCATGTCGCTGACGTCGACCTTGAGGTAGCCGTTGCCGGGCTGGGGCGGGAGCTCGTAGGCGTCGGGGACGCCCAGCACCACGCGCGACTCCATCGCCGAGAACGTCCGCAGGCCGATCCGGTACGACAGGTGCGAGTCGAGCCCCCGCAGCTTGCTCTCCTCCAGGCGCTGGGAGGCCAGCAGCAGGTGGACGCCCAGCGAGCGGCCCAGCCGTCCGATCATCACGAACAGGTCGGCGAACTCGGGCTTGGCCGACAGCAGCTCGGAGAACTCGTCCAGCACCACGAACAGCGTCGGCATCGGCTTGAGCGCCGCGCCCTGCTCGCGCGCCTTCTCGTAGTCGCGCAGCGAGGCATAGTTCCCTGCGGCCCGCAGCCACTCCTGACGCCGCACCATCTCGCCGTGCAGCGCGTCGTACATGCGGTCCACCAGCGGCAGCTCCTCTTCGAGGTTGGTGATGACCGCCGACACGTGCCGCAGGTGCTCCAGCCCGAGGAACGTCGCGCCGCCCTTGAAGTCGACGAGCACGAAGTTGAGCGTCTCCGACGAGTGGGTGATCGCCAGCGCCAGCACCAGCGTGCGCAACAGCTCCGACTTGCCGGAGCCGGTCGCGCCGATGAGCAGGCCGTGCGGGCCCATGCCGCCCTGCGCCGACTCCTTGATGTCCAGCTCCACCGGCCGGCCCTCGGCGTCCAGGCCGATCGGGACGCGCAGCCGGTTGCGCGGCGCCCGGGGCCGCCAGGTGTCGGTCAGGTCGATGCCGTGCGCCCCGGGCAGGCCGAGCAGCGAGGTCAGCGTGAGGTTCCCGGCCAGCAGGTTGCCCTCCGGCTCGTCGGGCGCCCCGGCCCGCAGCGGCGCCAGCCGCAGCGCCAGCCCCTCCGCCTGGACGGTGCTGAACCGGTCGGCGCGGCCCAGCGGACCGGCGACGTCCTTGCCGGTGCGGTCGCGCTCCAGCATCTCCAGGCCGTCCGGGGTGACGTGCAGCCGCAACATGGTGGCCTCGGACGTCGGCGCGACCGCCCCGTCGAGGTCGATGACGCACACGCCCTTGATGCCGTCCGCGCCGAGTTGCGCGTCGGGCGTGACGCTCCCGCCGTCCACGACCACCACGTGCAGCGGCAGGTGGTCGGCGCCGGTCCCGGGCGTGAAGCGCGGCCGGTCCTTCAGCTCCTCGGCGAGCAGCCGTTCGAGGTCGCCGAGCGAGCCGGCGACCAGCCGGACCGGCCCGGCCGCGTCCTGCTCGGCCGGGTGCAGGCAGTGCGGCAGCCACTTGGCCCACTGCCACTCCGCCGCGCGCTCGGGCGACGCGCAGACCGACACGCGCACGTCGTCGGGGGAGTGGAAGGTGACGAGCTGGGCGACCAGCGCCCGCACCATCGACCGCACCGAGTCGGCGTCGCCGGTCGGCACGATCCGCGCGAACGCGGGCAGCGACACCGCGACCGGCAGGTCCGGCACGGTGGAGTGGGCCCGCAGGAACCGTCGCAGCGCCCCCGCGCACATCGGCTCCAGGTCCTCGATCGGCCTGGTCTCCGGAACGATGAGGTCGACGGCGAGCCGCTGCCGCCCCCGCCCGATCCGGACCTGCCCGAAGTCCTCGTCGCCGGGGCGCCGCTCCCACAGGCGGTGGCTCATCGCCAGCGACCAGAGCGTCCGCGGGTCGGGGCCCGCCCACTCCAGCGCCTCGCGCTGCTGCCGGGCGGCCCGGCGCACCCGCGCCCGGATCTGGTCGAGGTAGCGGTAGTAGTCCCGGCGGGCGCTGTTGAGCTGCTGCTTGCGCTCGCCGGCGCCGTGCCCCATGTGCCCGAACCCCATGCCGACCATCGACAGGACGAACAGGCCGCTGGCCACCCACATGATGGGGTTCCCGCCGCCCGCGCCGCCGGCCCCGCCCATGAACATCAGCCCCATGGCCCCGCCGCTGGCGGCCATCGGCAGGTACATCAGGGCGTTCGCGAAGCCCTGGCCGACCGTCTCGGGGATCTCGGGCGGCGGCTCCAGCATGATCTCGCCCTCGGGGAGCCGCGGCGGGGGCCGCCGCTCCGGTCGCCGCAGGAGGACAACGCCCACTGAAATTCCCTCTCGGCCCGCGGGCGGCACGCGCCCCCGACATCCTGACCCCGTTTGCGAAAAGCGCTACTGACCTGCGTTCTTTCAGATGTCAAAGCAGGAGTTGCGCACCGGCGGAAACAGTGAACCGTCCCATCCCGCCCTTACCGGCACCTACTTAACTGTTCATTAGCAACGCGGGTCAAAGTATCATCGTCCGCCGGAACCAAGATCGACCTTTTGCGCGCGACGTGCCGCGGCGGGAAAACGCCGGTCAACGGCCTGGGCGGCCCTGGAGACCCGGAGGCTGTGTGAACACGAGTACCGAGGCCGACCTGTGCCGCGTGAGCGTCGTCGCGCCGCACCGCCGCATCGACCTCTCCCTTCCGGCGGACGTTCCCCTGGCCCACGTGCTCCCCACCCTGCTCCAGGTGATCGGGCCGAACATGGCCGACGCCGGGCTCGCCCACTCGGGGTGGGTGCTGCAACGGCTGGACGAGCCGCCGCTCGACGAGTCGAAGACGCTGGCGCAACTGGACGTCCGCGACGGCGAGCTGCTCTACTTCCGCCCCGGCCTCGCCCAGCTGCCCGAGATCGTCTTCGACGACGTGGCCGACGTCGTGGCGACCGGCGTCAACGAGCACTCCGACCGCTGGCGCCCGGAGACGACCCGGCGCTTCGGCTTGCAGGCGAGCGCCGCGCTGCTCGCCGCGGGAGTGGCCGGACTGGCACTGTCGGGGCCCGCGTGGGGGCTCATCGCGATCACCGCCGGGACGGTGGCCCTCGCGCTGCTCGTCGCCGGGGTCGTCCTGTCGCGGGCGGTGGGGGACTCGCAGGCCGGGGCCGTCCTGGGCTTCAGCGCGCTGCCGTACGCGTTCCTCGGCGGGCTGCTCGTTCCGGCCCGCTCAGTCAGCCTGCTGGATCTGGGCGCACTGCACCTGATGACGGCGTTCGGCGCGGTCACGCTGGCGGCGGTGGCGGCGGCCTTCACCATCGTCGAGGGGCTGCCCGCCTTCCTGGGCGTGGGCCTCACCGCACTGCTGGGGACGCTGGCGGCGCTGTCCGTGCAGACCTTCGGCCTCGCGCCGCACGGCGTCGCGGCCCTGACGGCGGCACTGTGCCTGGCGCTGACCGCGCTCATCCCGTCCCTGGCCTTCCGGCTGGCGCGCCTGCCGCTGCCGCCCGTCCCCGAGAACGCCGACGAGCTCCGCAACTCCCAGACCTTCGACGGCCCGTCCCTGCTCCGCCGCACCCGGGAGGCCGACCGCTTCACGACCGCCCTGGTCGCCGGGGTGGGACTGGCCGGACTGGGCGCCCAGCTCAGCCTGGCCACCGTGGGCGGATGGTTGCCGGTGACGATGAGCCTCTGCCTCGGGCTGGTGCTGATCCTGCGTGCCCGCGTCTTCCACGGCCGCCCGCAGCGCCTCTGGATGCTCGGCGCGGGCCTGGGCGGATTCGCCCTCCTCGGCCTGCGCCAGGTGCTCGTCCTGCCGCCGGCCGAGACGGTCCCGATCGTGATCGTGCCGCTGCTGCTCACCGTGGCGCTCACGCTCGTGCTGGCCCTGCGGCTGCCCGCCCACAAGCCGTCGCCGTTCTGGGGCAGGGCCGGGGACATCCTCGACCTGGCGCTCATCATCAGCCTGTTCCCACTGGCCATGGGCCTGCTGCACCTCTACACCCAGCTGCGCGGCCTGTCCGGCTGACCGGAGGACCCCCGTCATGCAGACCCGCAAGGACCTCTACCAGGCGCACCGCCTGATGACCCAGCGCGTCGCGCTCGCGCTCCTCCAGGGCAGGCCGGGCGCGGCGGAGTCACCGCTGCGGCGCACCGGCGTCGGCGCCCTCTGCGGGGTGATGGTGGTCGTGCTGATCGCCGCGGGCTTCGGCGTCACCGGGCTGATCTTCAAGGGCGGCGCGCGCGGCCTGGAGAAGCCGGGCCTGCTCATCATCGAGAAGGAGACGGGCGCGACCTACGCGTTCAGCGCCCGGGACCGCAGGCTGGTCCCGTTCGTCAACTACGCCTCGGCCCGGCTGGCGATGCCGGAGACGACCATGACCCGCAAGATGGTCTCCAGCCGGTCCCTGGCCAAGTACACGCGCGGCCCGCTGAGCGGCATCCCGGGCGCCCCCGAGTCCCTGCCCGAACCGGGCAGGCTGACCAAGAGCCCGTGGTCGGTGTGCGTGCGCCGTTCCGGCGGGACCACGGGCGACTCGACGGTCTCCCTGATCGGTGGCCGCGACGTCGGAGGCCGCCCGCTGCGCGACGACCAGGCCGTTCTGGTGCAGGCGGCGGAGCAGACGTGGCTGGTGTGGCGGAACAAGCGGATGCGGATCTCCCCTCAGGGGGCCCGGATGCTCGCGCCGTCCCCGCCGACCCCCATCGACCCGCGCTGGCTGAACGGCCTGCCGCAGGGCCCCGACTTCGCCGCGCCCGACGTCCCCAAGCGGGGGACCAGGACCACCGGCCCGGACAACGCCGAGGCGAAGGTCGGCCAGGTCTTCCACGTGGCCGCGATCGCGGGGACGGCGGACCGCTGGTACGTCCAGCTCGCCGACGGGCTGGCCGCGATCTCCGAGACCCAGGCCCGGCTGCTCCTCGAAGCGGCGGACGGTCCGGGCCCGCAACGCGACATCACCCCCGGCCAGGCGGGAGCCCGCCCGTCCCCGACCTCGCTCTACAGCCGCGACCTCCCGGAGAGCCCGCCCCGCCCCGCGCCCTTCTCTCCGGAAGAGCCGCTGTGCGCGGTGTACCGGGACACCGGAAAGCTCTCGGCGGACGCCCGGTTCACCATCGGAGGGAACCTGCCGGGCGGCCCGGCCACCGGAGCCGGTGGCGGGCTGGACGAGGTCTTCATCCCGGGTGGCGGGACGTTCGTCGGCACGCTGACCGGAAGCGGTCAGGCACCGTCGACGTTCGCGCTCATCACCGAGCAGGGAATGCGCTATCCCGTTCCGACCACGGCTGACGTGGAGAAACTCGGCTATTCGGTATCGAAGGCGGCGCCTGTTCCCGCTGGCCTGCTGCAACTGTTCCGGGAGGGGCCACCGCTGTCATCTGCGGCCGCAGCGCGTCCCGTCCCCACTTCCTGACCTGGGAACGGCTCCTGCGGTTGCGTCGCCGCCCGTCAGAACACCTGTAATGAAAGTGGCAAAACCGTTGTCAGGTGAATATATGGACAATCGGTGTGCCGGTCCCTACGATCCATGTTGATCATTGTCACGGGGTGTTTCGCCACGCCTATGCCGGGGGGCCTGGGCTACGGGACGGGGCTGATCGTCGTGATGCCGCAGGCGAGCGATCAGGAGGACTGACATGGCCAATCTGTCAGCGCACAGCCAAGAGAGCATGCGGAAGGCCGGCGACGCTATCGAGGACGCCGAGACGCGCCTGAAGCGGAACCGCCAGACCCTGACCAGCGAGCAGCAGACCCTGGCCGGCCAGTGGGAGGGCGAGGCGTCCCGCGCCTTCGTCGCGGTCTTCCAGAAGTTCGACCGCCAGTTCGTGAAGATCCTGACGGACCTGAACACCATCCAGCAGAAGCTCGGTGACGCCCGCGTCAGCTACGCGGCGAACGAGAGCGAGACCGTCGCGCGGGTGAAGAAGCTCAACGGCCTCATCAACGGCTGAGCCGACCGGATCCGAAGGAGCAGCAGATGTCCTACACCAGGGTCAACTTCCCGGGGATGCAGGCCGCCCAGGCGAGCTTCGCCAAGGCCCACTCCGAGTACATGGCGACCATCGACGAGCTGGACGCCAAGATCCGCGCGACCCTCGCCGACTGGGAGGGCGACGCCGACGAGGCGTACAAGGTCATGCAGAAGCAGTGGCAGGCCGCCGGCGCCGAACTGGCCGCGGTGGTGCGGAACATGAGCACCGCGCTGGGCGACTCGCACGACGGCTACCGGACGACGGAGAACCGCAACGCCGGCATGTTCGGCGGCTGACGCGAGCCCTGGGAGGCGGCCGGATGGCTCCGAAGGAAACGGCGTACGACGTATCGGAGATGCGGAACATCGCGCGGGCGATGCGCCAGGAACTGGATGCTCTGATGGCCATCCCCAAGGACGTCGGCGGACGGTCGACGGCCGGGACCATCGGTGGATGGGACGTGGCGACCGCACTGGGGACGAGCGTCGACGATGCCCACCAGAACATGGTCGATTGCCTCATAACGTTCCTGGGTTCCTACGAGGTGCTGGTCCAAGCGCTCAACACGGCCACGAGGAACTACAGCTTCAACGAGGCGGGCGCTCGGCAGAGGCATGAGGAAGTCGGACGCGGACTGGTGCCCGAGCCGACCCGCGAGAGCCAGAACTAGCCGGCAGGAACGCTGAAGGAGGCAGAGCCGCACATGGGTCGTGGGAACACGATGCCGGTCCGAACCGGGGCGGTCGGGCAGGGCAATCCACAGACGTACGACTCCCATCAGATCGTCGCCATGCTCTCGGCTGCCGACTCCACGCAGTTGCACGGCCTGTCGGACACCTACAACGCGTTGTCCAGCATCCTCAGCGACGCCCAGTCGTGGCTCGCCGGGCACCGGGGCAGGGTCAGGAGCGCGTGGAGCGTCGGCTCCGCCGCGCAAGCGGCGAGCTCCGACATCCAGCGGCTGGAGCACAGCGCCGCGCAACTGTCGGCGGCCGCGCAGAAGTTCAGGGACGCGATGAAAGCCGCCGGTGAAGCGGTGGACCAGCACAAGTCGACGTCGCCGAACGATCCCACGCTTGCCTTGGCGGTGAAGCCCGAGCTGAAAGCGAAGTTCGACGAGGAGGCCCGCCAGCGCCTGGCTCAACTGAACAAGGCACTGGACGCCGCCTACTCGCAGATCCCCGCTTCGGTCACCATGGATCTTCCTAAAGCCCGCGACAGAAGAGAGCCAGGAACAAGCGGCGGTCCGGGAGCCAGCCCGAGCGGCCCCGGGGGTGGTGTCAACCTGCCCAGCGGGGGCACCGGGGACAAGGGGAGCGGGCTTCCGAATCCGAGGTTGCCCCTCCCTCTGGAGCAACCTTCCGTCCCGCAACTTCCGACTCCCGTCCCGCAGGAGCCGCCTTCCGTCCCGCAGGAGCCGCCGGCAACGCCCCATATGCCGGGAGGAAACCAGCCGGAATCACCGGGGAAAGGGCCAACGGACCTGGAAGGGGCCCATCCTGGGGTGACACCGCCTCCAGGACCTGGGCCGAATCCGATGCCACCCGGACTCACCAGCCCTCCGCCGCCTCCGGGCCCCGGTCTGCTGCCACCGGGAACCGGACCATTGCCCCCTGGTGGAATCGGACCGTATCCAGGGCCCCGTCCTTCTCTTCCGAGCCCGAAACCCGGAGCCTCCCTTCCTAAACTTCCCGACCCCCGTCTCCCCCCGGTCGGCGGGAGACCACCGGGCACAGCATCGCCACGCCTTCCTTCTGTCGGGCCGCTACCTGGACCGGCAGGCACGAGTCCTCCGCGGTCTCCTGGGCTGGGCCCGGGAGGACCGGGGCTCAAGCCGGGCACGCCGCCGCTTGGCCCGAACGGAGGAGGCCGCGGAGTCATTGGGGCGCCGCGCCCTGGAACAGGTGGCCTCGGGTCCCGTCCCACGGCTGCCGGGAACGGGGTGGGCGGTGCGACCAGGCCCGGAGGCGTCATCGGCGGACGCCCCAATGCCGCACCTGGTAGCGGCAGGAGTGCGGCTTCACGTGCGAACCCGCGGCCTTCCACTGCGGGGAGTCCACGGTTCGGAGCGGGACCCGGCAAGCGCCGCCGAGAAGAGGCCGAACGTACGACGTGGCTCCACGAAGAGGACGTCTGGAGTGACGAGGAGCCCCAGGCGCCCCGCGTGATCGGAAAGCCCGAGGATGACTGAGGAGCCGGCACCCCGCTCCGGGACACAAGGAGGATGAGAGCAGAGTGCGCAGAGCCGTTCAGGGGATAGGCGGTACCTTCGCCGTCCTGCTGTTGAGCTGCGCGACGACGCCGCCGGCCTTCGCGCTTCCTCCTCCGAACCGGGAGCTGTACTGGTTCTCATGGTGGGAACTGCAAGAGAAGGTCTGGCCACTCGCTGACGGGCGAGGGGTCACCGTCGCACTGGTCGATGACGACGGTCCGAACAAGGCGCTGGCCGATTTCCGAGGTGCGCACATCCTCCCGGTGGTCAATCCAGGGGCCCGTGACAAGAAACCCGTCAAGATCTACCACGACGATCCGGACCACGGAAACGGCATGGCCTCTCTCATCGTCGGCCAAGGGCACGGCACGGGAATGGTGGGAGTGGCGCCCAAGGCCAAGCTGCTGCCCATCGTCAATCAACATATCTCCTACCTGGGCACGGCCGAAGACATCCGCTATGCGACCGATCATGGCGCCAAGGTCATCAACATGTCCATCGGATGGCCCACCGAGCGCCCGTGCCCCGAAGAACTGCAGCAGGCGGTCGATTACGCGGTGGAAAAGGACGTGGTCCTGGTCGCCTCCGCGGGGAACGAGAGCAGGGTCGCCGCCTGGCAGAGCTGGCCCGCCAACTGCGCCGGTGTGGTGGCGGTCGGCGGACTGAATGGTCAGGTCAAGCCGTGGTGGAAGACCACTCCAGGCCGATACGTCGCCGTCGCCGCACCAGCCGACCAGATCAGCGACATCAACCATCAGGGGGAGCTCAAGAGCGGCAGCGCCGGCACCAGCGCCGCCGCGGCCCTGACCTCGGGCGTCGTCGCCCTGATCCGCTCCCGCTACCCGAAGATGCCAGCCCGCGAGGTGGTCCAACGCCTTCTGGCAACCGCCAAGGACACAGGCCCGAAAGGCTGGGACGACATGACGGGCTACGGCCTGGTCCGCCCGTACCGAGCCATAGTCGACAAGGTCCCCTCGAACGCCCCCAACCCCGTCTACGACCGTGTTCCGGGCTATAAGCATCCAGGACCAAAAATTAAACAGCCCATAACTCCGGAAGCGGAACGAGGCAAGGTAATGCCTGCACCTGACTCTGAAACTTCGCTCGTATGGGTGATTGCCGCCTCCCTGACGGGGGTTATTGCCACAGCTATGGCCTGCTTTCGAGTCCATAAGAGAGGTCATAAAGATCATGCGGCGTAAAGGTGGGGGGCATGAAGATGTCTAAAGAAAAGCGGAGGCTGGGTGATCTGATTAACGAGGATGTTCGGCGCGCTCCCCTGGACCCAGAAGATGCGAGCGAAAGACTGCTTAAGGCGGCAGAGCGGGCCAATAATGAGAAAGCTGCAGAAGTAATACAGAATGATTCGATGCCTTTGTTGGAAAATATAAGTGCAGCAAGGCAATCGCCATCTCCGCTTGCCCTCAATGACGTTCATGTAGATCCTTTTGAAAAGACGGTGGGTGAGGGCAAGGGGCAGCCAGAAGAAGAACTCATAGAATTGAGTAAAATTGCCGAAGAGAATAAAAGAAGATTTGATCGAATAAAACTGGCGATCTCTACTCAAGCCATCAACCTTGTCTCCACTCGAACTGGTTTGGAAATCGAAGCAGACGGTTTTGGCGAAATTATTTCTCTAAAACTTGAAAGTCTGCAGTTCGACTCTACTTTTATTCGATCTCTGGAAGAAGAGTTGGTGCGCTTGATTAATGAGGTCGATACCCGAGCTCGCGAAATAGAGATATCGGCGAGAGAGAAAATAGGCGGGACCTGAGAGGTTGGATATTTCTTGCCCGCAGAAAGGGGCTCATAGGTGAATGCTGGTAAGCGTAACGTCGCTCAAGCGCGCTCAGAGGCGCTGATGGCGTCACTTGATGAGGCAGAGAAGCGGATGGATGCGATTCAGCAGGCTGGAGCTGACTATGCAAAGAAGTTGATCAAAGCAGAAGAGGTAGCCAGAAATCGGCACGTGGAGGAGAAGATTAAAGCTGGCATCGGGACGGTGTCAGTTAATGGAAATGGTCAAATTATTGAAGTTAGACTAAATATAGATAATTTGAAGCACTCTGACCAAAGCATGCTTCCAGGCCGACTGCTCGATGCTGTAGCGAAAGCTCGCCAACGTGCAAGACAGCTCATGAGGGAAGATTTAGAGAAGGCAGCATCTAGCCTACGGATTTAGTAGGAAAAGAGGAATTCCATGAATGCAAGACCTGCTCCACGCAATGGTGGGGGCGGCCGGGGCCGGCAACCAGCCCCCGAACCCAGCTCCGCTGTACAATCGGGCCCTACAACTGCAGGCATTCTTATCGACATTGCGGCTTCCGTGGCGCTAGCGACTGAAGTGATGAAAGAATGCCAACATCTGGAGAAGATGAAACCTAATCCAGGTGCGGTTCGGAAAGCCGCAGACGCGTGGTACGCCGCTGCCGGATTGCTCAGTGACTCCACCAAAGTATTGAAACAAGCGTATATTACAGTGGGAATGTACTGGGAAGGGGAAGCATACGAAGGATTTAAGCTACATATGACCGAACAAGTAATCCATGTCGCAGGAGAGAATGAAAAAACCCTTCGAGATATAGGTAATGCACTCATTGAAACGCACGATAAAATCGTTGAGAAGTACAACGAGGGCCACAAAGAGCTGAGCCAGACCGTCGAGAAGGCGATTAATTATCATAAAGATCTTGAAACTCCGAACGGCGACACCAATGGGCGGGTATGGCACGCGCTTCATGCATGCCTGGAACTTTGGATAGCTGGCTCGATAAGAAGAAGGGGTGAGGTTCAGGAAATAGTTAACAAGCGGACAGGGGAAATTACCAAACTTGGTGGAATGGTTAAATCAGTAAAAGTTCCCGGGGCAGTTCCGGACGGAATTCAGACTCCAAAGAATTGGAAGCAAAAGTGATGGAGAAAGAATATTTTCGTCTATCGAACAAGACTCTTTCCTCTTGGTGTATAGCGGCATGTCTCTCCGTCTCCACTCTGGGCTGTGATGTTGATTCATCTGAAACATCGGCACAACCGTCTCGCGATTCGCAACATATCCCATCTGAGGTGAGTGACACGGGCGCCAGGATGCCTGACGTCTGCCGACTTGTTGATGGAAAAACGGCAAAACGTCTGGTCGGGTCAGCCGCTGGCGCACTTGCCTCAGACGAACAGACACCTAGTTCTTCCGAATGTGTCTGGCCCCCTCAAAAAGAGAAAGTGTCATCTGGTTTCATTAGAGTGTCGGCAATGATTCAGAAAAAAACAGTGAAGGGTAATGATCCCTTCAGCTTCGCAAAGGGAAACTTTCACTCTTTCGCCACGGGTGGCTCTTGTCGTGAAATTGAACTAAACGCAGATGAGTCGTGCTGGAAGGAAGGAGGGGAGGGATTTTCCATTGTGGCGAGGAAAGGTTATGTGGTCATTCATATAATTTGCGGGGACATTAAGGGGAAAGTGTCGCAAAATCTTCCCGAAGTCGCGAATAGTATAGGACGCTTTGCTGTCGAAAGAATTTGATAACAATTAGCGTCAAAGGGGGCATTTGATGGCCAATTATTATGAAATAAAAGGCACCAAGCGCATTATTGATGCTGGCGATACCGTGAACGAGGCGGTAAACCAGTGGGTGGATGCGGTGAACTCAGTGGACGGCGCCTGGCTGGCTTTTGGCGCGCTTGGCAAGTATGGCGCTCCTGCAGAGGCCGCCTATCGCATGGCCCACAGTGAGTGCATGGCAAAGTTGCATGCTGCAAATAGGGACCTCATCAGCCTTCGAGAAGCCTTGTATCAGGCAGCTGGTCTTTATGCCAAGGCGGATGTTGAGGCGACCGAGCGCGCTAAAGGAATAGAGAGACGAATGCATCGGCCGGAAATAGATGACTCAAAATATGATTGATTCAAGAGGGTGAGTGTCGATGCGGTCTTCTATATAAGAGGCAGGAATATCGTTCCTGCGGCCACCTTTTAGTGCGGTAGTTCCGCGGAGGTTGATGCTGCTTAACGGTTGTCTGTGCTGTTGGGAGTTCTCGGTGGCGTGGCAGGGGTGAGGGTCTGGGTTAGGTGGCGGTACGTCTGCCAGGTTGCTTTGGTGTTTTGGGTTCCCAGGGTGAACCACGTCATGGGGCCTGAGCGGGTGCTGGGGAACTCCGGTGGGGCCGTGTAGGAGCCCTTCATGGCCAATGCCACGGGAGATGATGTTCCTGACCAGCGGGGTTCGATCGTCAGGTCGGGGCGGCCCAGGCGTGTTTGCAGCAGGATGGATGCCAGGTTCTGGTCGGCTGCTATCGCGCTGACCATCTCTGGTAGGCGCTCCAGGGGTGGTCTTTCGCCGGGGTGGTAGCCGATGGTGAGGGTTGTTGATTCGGTCGTCTCGGCTTGTGTGCGTGTGTAGCTGGTGACGGCTGTGGCGGGGCGGTGGGCGTTTCCTGTTGTGATGGTCTGGAGGGCCTGGCTGTTTCGGGCCGTTCTGGTCAGGTCGGTTCGGTTCCAGGGGTGCTCGGTTGGTTCGGTGGTGCCCCAGCCTGTGGGGGGTCCGCCGGTCAGGGCCTGCATCAGGTGTTCTGTTAGGGCGCCCAGCAGTGTTGATGTCGGGTGCTTTGCCTGGAGGGTCAGGGTCAGGTGTGTGCCCAGGGGCTCGCTGGGGTGTTGGGCGAAGCCCTTCGCGTAGTTCGGGGCGTCGGGGATCGGTGTGAACGCCTTGCCGGTCCATTGGAGTGGCTGGCCGGTTAAGCCTGTGTAGTAGCCGCTCTCTTCGCGTACCACCCAGTCGGCTCGTCCTGCGGTGATCAGGGCGTGGAGGGGCAGGGTCAGCCGGCTTGTTGTGGGGGTGACTAGCTGGAGGGCTCGGGGTGGGTCCGTGGCGTGGAGTGCCTGGGACAGGGTTGGGCTGAGCGGTACCACTTGGCGGTCGATGAGGAATATCGCGGCGTCGTCGGTCAGTACGTCCGCGGCTGTGGTGGTGATGTCGCTCATGGGGCCGTCGGGCTCCAGACCTGTCCACCGTGCTTGGCGACCAGCGCGTCGGCGCAGAGCCAGGCCAGTAGTTCTGCTTGCGGGATGGTTGCGGCTGATCTCACCTCTACCCACCAGTGGGGGCAGGGGGCCGGGATTCCCAGGAGGCGTTCCGCTTCTCCAGGGGCGGCCACGCGTCGCGGTTCGGTCAGGCGTACGAGTAGGCGGCCGGTGGCGTCGAACAGGTGGACCGGGCCGGTGTTGCCGGAGATGGAAAGTGCCTTGTCCTGTAGGTCGGGGGTGTTGGCGAGGGCGTCGTGGATTTCCGGGGCTTCGGCGAGCAGCGCGATCAGTTCCCGGCTCATGAGGTCTTCTCCATGAGGGACAGGTCGAACGCGGTCACGGCCAGGGCGGCTGCGGCGTCCCGGGTCGTGGTGGCGGTGCGGACGGGGTCGAGGGCCGAGCCTGCTGCTATGTGCCGGTCGTGCGGAAGGCGGATGTAGGGAATGCCTGCGTTGCTTAGGAGACCTTGGGCTTCTTTGGTCTCGGTGGTCGCTCGGCGGGAGCGGGTGGCCAGGGCGACCACCGTGCGTGAGAGCAGGCTGGTGTGGTTGGTTGTTCGGCACCACGTCAGGGCCTCTTGCACGTCGGCGGCGTTGTTCGCCACGAGGACCTGGGCGTGTGCCGAGGTGAGGATGCCGCGGCTCAGGTCCGAGGTGAGGCCCGCCGGGCAGTCGATCACTGAGACGGCGGCATAGCGGCTGAGGCGGCCTACGGCGGCTTGGAAGGTGTCGTAGCTCAGCGGCGTGCCGATGGTCGTCTGGGACAGGACCCACGGGCCGTTCTGTGGCTTGGCCAGGAAGCCGGACGCTTCTTCCCAGGAGCGGGGGCGTGCAGTGGCCAGCTCGTGCAGGGATCTTGGTGGTGTCACTTCCAGGCGTGCCGGGATCGCACTCGTTCCGGGGGCGGCGTCCACCAGGATGACCCGGTCTTCGCGCTGCTGCTGGATGATCCCGGCCAGGAGCATGGCCGTGACGCTTCTGCCTGTGCCGACGCGCATGCTCGTCACCGCGATCCGGCGGCAGGAGGGCACCGGGCGGCCCAGGCGTGTCGCCAGCGACGACTGGTCTCGCAGGCCGCCGACCGCCGATGCGCCGCTCATCCTGCGCATGCCGCGGCCCAGCCGCTTGAGCGGGTTGTCGCCGTGGGGCGGCTTGCGGTCCGGGGTGACCTGTTGGTCGGGCTGCCGCGTCGGGGGATTGGGGGTTCGTGCGTCGGGCCTGGTGGCTTCCGCCGGAGGTTGCCTGGGTTGTGGTGCGGTGGGAGCGGAATGCCGAGGGTCGGGTCTGGTGGCGTCCACCGAGGGGGCTGGCTGGGGCGCTGGAAATGGGATGCCGGGGTGGGCCAGTGGTGGAGGTGGCACGGTGGGGCGGTCCGGCCTTGTCGCCTCTGCGGCGGGTGCGGATGGCTTGGCGAAGGTCTCGAACGTCGCTGTCGGCATGCGTAGCGGGCGTGCCAGCGGTCTGGTCTCCGGTCTTGGGGACGGCGGGACCAGGCCGGTTTCCAGTGCGCCGAGCTCCTGCAGAACCTCATGCTGCCAGTCCCGACCGGACACCGGTCTCCCCTCAGCTTCCCCAGCAAGCCGTGATCGCGACGAGTTTAGTCAGATCTTGTGGATTGGGGAGTCTGATGGCCTTTAGAGGTACAAGCCCATGGTCGGGGTTGATTTCTTCAGGTCTGTTGGGAGGTCTTGCGCGTGCAGGGTGCGTACTTCTTCTGTTGTGTGTTCTGCCGTCAGGCGCTGGGCTTGGGCTGCGATCGTCGTGTCCAGCAGGTTCCGCATCAGGCGGCCGTTGCCGAACGTTGGGCCCCTGCCCAGCGTTCGCAGGACGCCGCGTAGTGCCGGAGGCAGGTCGGGGGACAGGGTGAAGCCCTCGGTCGCGGCCAGGTGTTCGAAGATCGCCACCAGTTCGGTGTCGGTGTAGTCCGGGAACGACAGGCGCTTCGGGAAGCGCGATTCCAGGCCCGAGTTCGCCGCCAGGAACGCCGTCATCTCGCGTTCGTAGCCTGCGGCGATCACCAGGAGGTCGCCTCGGTACTCCTCCATCAGTTTGACGAGGGTCGCCATCGCTTCCTGGCCGTAGGCGTCGCCGGTCAGGGCGTAGGCCTCGTCTACGAACAGGACGCCGCCCAGGGCTTGTTCCACTACCGCTTGGACCTTGGGGGCTGTCTGGCCCAGGTACGGGCCTACTAGGTCGGCTCGGGAGACTTCCACCAGGTGGCCTGAGGACAGGAGGCCCAGTTGGGCGTAGACGGCTGCTATCAGGCGGGCCACGGTTGTTTTCGCTGTTCCGGGGCTGCCTGTGAAGACCATGTGGCGGGTCGGGGAGACCGCTGGTTGGCCTGCGGCTCGGCGTAGTTCGGCGCTCCGGGCCTCGGCGATCAGCTTGTGCACCTCGGCCTTCACCTGGCGCAGGCCGATCAGGCCGTCCAGGGTCGTGATCGGGTCGGCGGGCGGCAGGGCCCGGCCCACGCCCGTGAGGGACGACGGGATGTCCTCGGCGCGCAGTTCGGCCAGGTTGTCGGGGGTCGGACGCTTGATCGCGCTCACCCGGCGGGCCTGGAGGGCGGCCGCTCGTTCGCACAGGTTCCGCATCAGGCGCGCGTTGCCGAACGCCCGGCCGCGCGGGGCCCGGCGCAGCAGGTCGGCCAGCTTCGCGCGGGCCGCGGGAGCCGGGACCAGGCCCGCCTTCGCCGACATCCCCGTGAAGATCTCGATCAGTTCGACGTCGGTGAAGTCCGGGAAACGCACGGTGGTCGGGAAGCGGGAGGCCAGGCCCGGGTCGGCCGCCACGAAGCGGGCCATCTCGCGCTCGTAGCCCGCCGCGATCACCACCAGATCGTCGCGGTGGTCCTCCATCATCTTGACCAGCTCGGAGATCGCCTCGGTGCCGTAGTCCTCGCCCAGGTCGGACTGGGCCAGGGAGTACGCCTCGTCGATGAACAGGACGCCGCCCACGGCGCGCTGGACGGCGGCGCGGGTCTTGACGGCCGTTTCGCCCAGGTACTGGCCCACGAGTTGGGACCGGGAGACCTCCACCAGGTGGCCCGAGGACAGGACGCCCATGTCCTTGTACAGGCGGGCCAGGAGGCGGGCCACCTCGGTCTTGCCGGTGCCCGGGTTGCCGGTGAAGATCATGTGGCGGGTGCGGGACGGGGTGGGCAGGCCCGCCGCGCGGCGCTGCACCGACGCCTGCGCCGCCGCCGTCAGCAGTTCGATCTCCTGCTTGACCGAGTGCAGGCCGGTCAGCGCCGCCAGCTCCGCGTCCGGGTCGCTGGGGGTTCCGGCCGGGTGGAACGCGGCCGGGATGTCGGCGCGCTTCACCACCAGCTCGCCGCCCGGCTCGGTGCGTTCGCGGACGGCGGTCAGGATCTCGTCGGCGAAGCGCTGCGCCAGGCGCGCGTTGCGCAGGTTGCGGACGGGCGGCGCGGCGGCCAGGACCCGGCCCGCGGCCGTCAGGGCGTGCTTGTGGGCGCGGGCGCCGCGCTTGTGCAGGGCGCGCGCGAACAGCTCGGCGTGGTCGGCCGGGGCGAACGGGTGCGTGCGCGCGATCTCGAAGTGCAGCGCCAGCCCCGGGTTCACCTCGCGGACGCGCTCGTCGCCGCCCGGCTCGCACAGCGCCACCACGTGCAGGTCGTCCTGCACGTCCAGGGCCCGGTGCAGTTCCTCCAGCACGGCCTCGCCGCTGCGCGGGTCGTGCGAGAGCGCGTCCAGCCCGTCGATCACCATGAGGCGGTGCCCGACCGAGTCGCGCGCGTCGGCGTACAGGTGCAGGGTCGCCGCCGACACGTCCTTGCCCGCGAAGAAGCTGTCGGACAACCACAGGGTCGGGCCGCCGATGAGCCGGTCCTCCAGCAGGCGCGCGACCTCCTGGGCGGCGTCGCGCTTGCCGGTGCCGTCCGGGCCGACGATCATCAGCCGGACGGGCTTGCTGGAGCCCTGCGCGATTCCGGCGAGCGCGGCGGTCAGCTCGGGCTGCCCGACCAGCTCGGCCCCGGGCTCGGGACGGCGCGGACGCCGGTTGCGCGGCGTGCTCTTCGCCGTGCCCGCCAGCGGGTTGACGGGGGTGCGGCGCGGGGCGAACAGCCGACGGAGGTCGGCCTGGAAGTCGCCGACCGGGATCCACTCCGGCTCGGGGAACTTGGCCTCCTCGGGGAAGCCCTGCACCGCGCCGGTCAGCCGCATCGCCATGTCCAGCCACGCCCGGCACGCGTCGATCTCCCCGGCGGCCATCGCGCGGGCCAGCCAGAAGCGCGTCTTCTCGTACCAGGCGTGCGGCTCGAACGCGGCGCGCACGGTCGGGAAACGTTCCAGCAGCTCGCCGTACAGCTCTTCGGGCACCACCGCGCCCAGCTCGGCCGGGACCTGCGTCAACCCGCTCTGCGCCACCAGGTGCAGCAGCAGGTCGGCGGCGCCCTCGTCGTAGGGCGCGATCTGGGAGAGGCGCTCGTGGACGGGCAGCAGCCCCGCGCACACCCACTCCAGGTACCCGACGGGCCCGGCCAGCTCCGGCAGGTCGGCCAGGATCTCGTCGGAGGCGTGCGCGACCCACAGTTTGCGCTGCTCTTCCAGCGGCGCGTTGATGTCGAGGGCGGGCGGCGAGGCGTCGAACAGCTTGATCAGCGCCTGCCGCCGCCGCTCCAGCGGCTCCAGGCCCTCCAGGACGTCCAGCGCCTCGCGGGCCAGGGCGAGCGCGACGCCCTGGTCGTCGGCCTCCTCCAGCCACTCCAGCGGCCGGAACGCGCCGGTCGTCACGCCCCAGCCCAGCAGCGGCCGCAGCGGCTCGCCGGGCTCGCGCCGGTACCGGTTGAACAGCTGGAACTGGAGCAGCGAGTGCGTCCCGGCATTGATCGCCGACGCGCCGCACAGGAAGTCGACCAGCACGACCAGGTCGCCGATCACCAGCGGCGCGGGCGGGGTGAGCAGCGCGTGCTGGTCGGTGGTCAGCCGGGCGCCGCGCGGGTCGCCGACGAGCTTGTCGATCCGGGCGCGGATGTCGTCGTACAGGCCGTCGGGCACCCGCCAGGGGCCGTGCGCGTACAGGTCGAAGACCGGTTCGTCGGTGATCAGCAGTTCCAGGTGCTCGGGCAGCCGCACCGCGTAATCCCTCCTCCGAGCGGTCGTCAAGCAGATGTAAAGCCGGGCGAACAGCCTATGGCGTCGTCCGAGCCGTTGAGCCGTCCGCGCGGGGCCGGACCGCCAGGCGATCTTGGCGGGCGTTTTCCGCGCGCCCGCCGTCGCGGGGCCGCTGCCTGGGTAGACACCTCTCGTAAAGCCGACATCCCCCGCGTTATGTTGGGGCGCGCTCAGCGTTGAGCTCTGGGAGGCCGTCGCCGGTGACGCCCTGCCGCCCCCTGACGATTCCGTCCGTCTCCTGGGAGTCACAACGTGATCAGAAAGCTGCTCGTCGCCAACCGCGGCGAGATCGCCGTCCGGGCCTTCCGCGCCGCCTACGAGCTGGGCATCCCCAGCGTGGCGGTGTACGCGCACGAGGACCGCCTCTCCCTCCACCGGCAGAAGGCCGACGAGGCCTACGAGATCGGCGAGCGCGGCCACCCCGTCCGCGCCTACCTCGACGTGGACGGCATCGTGGCCACCGCGCTGCGCGTCGGCGCCGACGCCGTCTACCCCGGCTACGGGTTCCTGTCGGAGAGCCCGGAGCTGGCCGAGGCGTGCGAGCGCAACGGCCTGACCTTCGTCGGCCCGCCCGCCGCCGTGCTCCGGCTGGCCGGGAACAAGATCGAGGCGGTCGCCGCGGCCCGCCGCGCCGGGCTGCCCGTGCTGGGATCGGCGACGCCCGAGCCGGGCGAGGAGCTGGCCGCCGCCGACGAGATCGGTTTCCCGCTGTTCGTGAAGGCCGCCGCGGGTGGCGGCGGGCGCGGCCTGCGCCGCGTGGACCGCCGTGAGGAGTTGCAGGCGGCGGTGGAGACCGCGCGCCGCGAGGCCGAGAGCGCCTTCGGCGACCCGACGGTGTTCCTGGAGCAGGCGGTGGACCGGCCCCGCCACATCGAGGTGCAGGTCCTCGCCGACGCCACCGGCTACACCGTGCACCTGCGCGAGCGCGACTGCTCGGTGCAGCGCCGCCACCAGAAGGTCGTGGAGATCGCGCCCGCGCCGCGCCTGGAGCGCGCGGTCGTCGACCGGCTGTGCGCGGACGCCGTCGCGTTCGCCCGCGAGATCGGCTACGTCAACGCCGGGACCGTGGAGTTCCTGGTGGACGAGCGGGGCCGCCACGTGTTCATCGAGATGAACCCGCGCATCCAGGTCGAGCACACCGTGACCGAGGAGGTCACCGGCGTCGACCTGGTGCAGAGCCAGCTCCGCATCGCCGGTGGCGAGACCCTCGCCGACCTCGGCATCGCCCAGGACAACGTCACCGTGTCGGGTTTCGCGGTGCAGTGCCGCATCACCACCGAGGACCCCGCCAACGGCTTCCGGCCCGACACCGGCAAGATCTCCGCCTACCGCTCCCCGGGCGGCGCGGGCGTCCGCCTCGACACCGGCACCGCCCACGCCGGGGCCGTGGTCACCCCGCACTTCGACTCGCTGGTGGTGAAGCTGACCACCCGCGGCCGCACGTTCGAGGAAGCGGTGCGGCGGTCGCGGCGCGCGGTCGCCGAGTTCCGCATCCGGGGCGTGTCCAGCAACATCCCGTTCCTGCAAGCGCTGCTGGACGAGCCCGACTTCATCGCGGGCGGCGTCACCACCTCCTACATCGCCGACCACCCCGAACTGCTCACCGCGCGCTCCAGCGGCGACCGGGCCACCCGCCTGGTCCGCTACCTGGCCGACGTCACGGTCAACAAGCCGCACGGCGACGCCCCCACCGACCTCGACCCGGCGACCAAGCTGCCCGAGCTGGACGCGTCGGGCCCGTTCCCGGAGGGCTCGCGCGACCAACTGCTGGCGCTGGGGGCCAAGGCGTTCGCCGAACGGCTCCGCGCCCAGAAGGCCCTGGCCGTCACCGACACCACCTTCCGCGACGCCCACCAGTCGTTGCTGGCTACGCGCGTGCGCACGTACGACCTGCTGAAGGCCGCGCCGCACCTGGCCAGGACCACCCCGCAACTCCTGTCGCTGGAGGCGTGGGGCGGCGCGACCTACGACGTCGCGCTGCGCTTCCTAGGGGAATCGCCGTGGGACCGGCTCGGCGCCATCCGCGAGGCCGCGCCCAACCTGTGCATCCAGATGTTGCTGCGCGGCCGCAACACCGTGGGCTACACGCCCTACCCCGACTCGGTCGCGCGCGCGTTCGTCACCGAGGCGGCGCGCACCGGCGTGGACATCTTCCGGGTGTTCGACGCGCTGAACGACGTCGAGCGCATGCGGCCCGCGATCGAGGCCGTCCTCCAGACGCACGCGGTGGTCGAGGGCACGCTCTGCTACACCGGCGACCTGTCGTCGCCCGCCGAGAAGCTCTACACGCTCGACTACTACCTGCGCCTCGCCGAGCAGCTCGTCGAGGCGGGCGTGCACGTCCTGTGCGTCAAGGACATGGCGGGCCTGCTGCGCGCGCCCGCCGCCCGCACGCTGGTGACGGCGCTGCGCGAGCGCTTCGACCTGCCCGTCCACCTGCACACCCACGACACGGCGGGCGGCCAGCTCGCCACCTACCTCGCCGCGATCGAGGCGGGCGTGGACGCGGTGGACGGCGCGGCCGCGCCGCTGTCGGGCACCACCAGCCAGCCGCCGTTGCAGGCGATCGTCGCGCACACCGACTTCACCGACCGCGCCACCGGCCTGGACCTGGACTCCCTCACCGCGATGGAGCCGTACTGGGAGGCCGTGCGGAGGTTGTACGCGCCGTTCGAGATGGGCCTGCCCGCGCCGACCGGCCGCGTCTACGACCACGAGATCCCCGGCGGCCAGCTCTCCAACCTGCGGC
Source organism: Actinomadura hibisca NBRC 15177 (assembly GCF_001552635.1). Lineage (GTDB taxonomy): Bacteria > Actinomycetota > Actinomycetes > Streptosporangiales > Streptosporangiaceae > Spirillospora > Spirillospora hibisca. The sequence goes on from NZ_BCRO01000064.1 coordinate 62,894, forward strand.
AGCAGGCGGTCGCGCTCGGCCTGGGCGACCGGTTCGAGGAGATCGAGCGGCTGTACGCGGCGGCCGACCGGATGCTGGGCCGCCTGGTGAAGGTCACCCCGTCCAGCAAGGTCGTCGGCGACCTCGCGCTGCACCTGGTGGCGGCCGGGGCCGACCCCGAGGCGTTCGCCGCCGACCCCGGAAGCTACGACATCCCCGACAGCGTGATCGGGTTCCTCGCGGGCGAGCTGGGCGACCCGCCCGGCGGCTGGCCCGAGCCGTTCCGGGGCCGGGCGCTCGGGGCGCGCAAGTACACGCCGCCGCGCGCCGAGCTGACCGGCGACGAGGAGAAGGCGCTGGCCGGGCCGGACGCCCGCGAGACGCTGGACCGGCTGCTGTTCCCGGGCCCGGCCAAGGAGTACCGCGAGACCCGCGCCGCCTACGGCGACCTGTCGGTGCTGCCGACCGGCCCGTTCCTGTACGGGCTGCGCACCGGCCACGAGGTCGCGTTCGACCTGGAGCCGGGCGTGCGCGTGCTGGCCGGGCTGGAGGCGGTCGGCGACGTGGACGAGGCGGGCGTGCGGCAGGTCATCTGCACGGTGAACGGCCAGCTCCGCACGCTCGGCGTCCGCGACCGGTCGGTGGTGTCGGACGCGCCGCCGGTGGAGCGCGCCGACCCGAACGAGCCGGGCCACGTCGCCGCGCCGTTCGACGGCTCGGTGACGCTGCGGGTCGCCAAGGGCGACACGGTGGCGGCCGGGGACGTGGTCGCGACGATCGAGGCGATGAAGATGGAGGCGTCGATCACCGCGCCGGTCGCCGGGACGGTGACGCGCCTCGCGGTGCCCGCCGCGACGCCGGTGCAGGCCGGCGACCTGCTGCTGACGATCAGTGTCTGACGGCCTTCCGGCCCGGCTTGCCCGCCCGGGGCTCGCAAACCGACCGGAAAGCATGCGAGCGCTGCATCGCTTCGCGATCTGCCGCATCGGGCCCCGCCTTCGGCTTCGGCCCGCCACGGCAGACCTTCGGTCGCGCTCGCGGTGCGGGGCCGGGCGTCGTGTCCCGGGCACCGATGCGGCCGCGCCGGGCGGTCACGCCCTGACGGCGTAGCCGCCCAGCGCGGGTTCCAGCAGGTCGAACGCCGCCGCCCCGTCCTCGGCGAGGGCGGCGGCGATCTCCTCGTGGCTCTGGCCGTCCAGCGTGCGGCGCAGCGCCTCGTTGAACAACACCCGGTGCGCGCCGCCGAGCTGGGCCGCCGCGAACCGGGGCGTCATCTCGTCCGGCCCGGCCCCGGTCTCCTCGGCGAGGACGGCGGCCAGCGCGTCCTCGCGCTCCTCGTGGAACTCGCGCAACCGCGCCACCAGCGCCGGGCTCTCGACGATCATGCGCGCGAACGGCTCGCCGGAGAACCCGATCACCGCGTCGTGCGCCGCCACCGACGCCAGGAACGCCCGGCGCAGCGCCGCCAGCGCCGACTCGCCCGGCGCGCGCCCGCGCACGGTCGCCGCGAGCGAGGCCGTGAACACCTCGTGCAGGTCGAGGGCCAGGTCCTCCTTGCGCGGGAAGTAGTTGGTCACCGTCATCTTGGCGACCTGGGCGGCCGCCGCGACCTCGGCGATCGTCACCCGGTCGAAACCGCGCCCCAGGAACAGCCGGGTGGCCTGGTGGGAGATGTTCTCCCTGGTCTGCGCCTTCTTGAGCTCCCGCAGGCCCATCTTCGTCTCGCCCATGGCCACAGTGTGCCATAGAACTGACCTAAAAATACTCTTGACATATCGATGGGTCCGTCATAAGTTTAGGTCGCGTCACCACCGAGGAGGAACCCTGAACCTGCGCGCCGCGACCCCCGCCGCCCCGACCGCCGCTCCGTCCGCCGACCCCATGAAGGACTACCTCGCCCGGATCGGCCGTACACCTCTGCTGACGGCCGAGCAGGAAGTGGACCTGGCCGTGCGCATCGAGGCCGGGCTGTTCGCGCGGGAACGCCTGGACACGCGCGCCGGCCTCAGCGCCGAGGACCGGGCCGACCTCGCCGAGATCGCCGCCGACGGCGCGGCCGCCAAGGACCACATGGTCCGCGCCAACCTGCGGCTGGTGGTCTCCCAGGCCAAGCGGTACGCCGGGCGCGGCCTGCCGCTGACCGACCTGGTGCAGGAGGGCAACCTCGGGCTGATCCGCGCGGTGGAGAAGTTCGAGCACCGCCGGGGCCTGAAGTTCTCCACCTACGCCGTCTGGTGGATCAAGCAGGCGCTGACCCGGGCGCTGTCGGACCAGGGCCGCACGATCCGGCTGCCCGCGCACGTCGCCGAGGTCGTCAACCGCATGAACCGCGTCCGGCGGCAGCTGGTGGCCGACCTCGGCCGCGAGCCGGAGACCGCCGAGCTGGCCGCCGCGCTCGACCTCACGCCGCAGAAGGTCGAGCGGCTGATGGGCCAGTCGCGCGAGCCGGTGTCGCTGCACGTCCGCATCGGCGACGGCGGGGACGGCGGCGAGTTCGGCGACCTCATCGAGGACACCGACGCCCCCGACCCCGCCGACGCCGTCGCCTCCGGCCTGCTGCGCGGCGAGCTGGACCGCGTGATGGACCAGGCGCTGACCGAGCGCGAGGCCGACGTGATCGCGCTGCGGTTCGGCCTGGGCACCGGCGAGCCGAAGACGCTGGACGAGGTGGGCCGCGCCTTCGGCGTCACCCGGGAGCGCATCCGCCAGATCGAGGCGAAGGGGATGAGCAAGCTGCGCCGCCCCGGCAGCCGCCGCGCGCTGGCCGACCTGCTGGTGTGAGCGCCCGCCGCAGGTGACGGCGGCTGATCGACAAGGTCACAATCGTGTGACCGCCGGCCCGGCGGATATCGCCGGGCCGGTTTGTCTTCGCAGGTCAGAGCCCTGAAACCGATCTTCCGGCGGTCCGCGGGCGTGATCAACGTCCCAGGGCGCGGCGGCCCGAACGACTGCCGCGTCCGGCGTCCGGCGTGGACAATGAAGGTCGGGTCCGGCGCGGTCGGACGGGATCAACACGGCGGGAGAGTTGCGGGATGGGCGCGGGCCGGTTCAGACGCCTCGCGACGGCGGCGGCGCTGCTCGCCTCGCTCGCCCTCGCGCCGTCCGCCGCCTCCGCGCAGAACCCCGAGGCCGGCCCGGAGCCCGCGCCCGCGTTCGAGGCCGTCCCGCAGCGGGTGCCCGTCCTCGACGCCGCCCGGCTGCGCGCGACGCTGAACGCCACGCGGGCGGCGGGCATGTACGGGCTGTACTCGACCGCCCGCGTCGGCGACCAGGAGTGGGACGGCGCGTCCGGCGTCGCCGACCCCCGCACCCGCCGCCCGGTCACGCCCGGCATGCTGCACCGCGTCGGCGCGGTCACCGCCACCTTCACCGCGACGGCGCTGATGCAGCAGGTCGAGCGGGGCAGGCTCCGGCTGGACGACCCGATCGCCGCCCACCTGCCCAACGTGATCTACGGCGAGCGCGGCCGCCAGATCACCGTGCGGATGTTGCTCAACCACACCAGCGGCGTCGCCGACCACCTCACCACCGCCTTCCCGTCGCTGGCCGAGCGGTCCCCGCGCAGCCTGGACGAGGGCCGCCTCCGCCGCCAACCGGTGCGCACGCTGGTGTCCGAGGCCGTCAACTCGCCGCTGGTCACCCCGCCCGACAGCGGCCCGTCCTACTCCGGCACCAACGACCTGATCGCCGGGCTGCTGCTGGAGAAGGTCTCGGGCGAGCGCGCCGAGGACTACATCACCCGCAACGTCATCCGCCGCGCCGGGCTGCGCGCCACCGCCTTCCCGACCGGCCCCGAGATCAAGGGGCCGCACTCGGGCATGTACGAGTCGCTGCACCGGCGCGCCCGGCCGCCGCGCGACTACAGCACCTTCGACATGTCGTACGCGTGGACGGCCGGGGCGCTGGTGTCCACCACCGACGACGTGACGCGCTTCTACCGCGCCCTGTTCACCGGCGGCCTGGTGACGCCCGCGAGCCTCGCCGAGATGCGCCGCACCGTCCCCGCGCCGGGCGGCCGGGGCGTCCGCTACGGCCTCGGCCTGGTCTCCATGGACCTGCCGTGTGGAACGTTCTGGGGCCACGACGGCGCGGTCTTCGGCGCGGGCACCCGCGCCCTGACCAGCGCCGACGGCACCCGCCAGATCGCGGTGGGCTGGAACCTCACCAAGTACCAGCGGCTGGACGCGGCCGGGCGGCCGATCGCCCACCCGATCGACAACGCGCTGCGCGCGCACGTCGAGCAGGGCCTGTGCGGCGGCGCCGAGACGCCGGCGGCGGACGCCCCGGCGCAGCCGCTGCCGCTGGAGTACCTGACCCCCGACTCCTGACGGCCGCCCGGCGGTCCATGACGGCCGGGCGGAACGGAGGGTCTAGTACGGCTTGGCGTTCGTCCATTCGGTCTTCTCGAACACCTCGTACGAGGCCACCTCGCCCGGCTTGTGGAACCGGTCGGGCGTGTCGGCGACCGTCACCCGCCGGGGCCTGCCGTCGTCGCCCCGGGGCATCTTCCGGGAACCGTGCGGCGGGACGGCGACCACGTTGCGGATCGCCAGCAGCAGGCCGCGCGACGGATCGACGATCCACTGGCGACGGTAGGTGCCGAGCTGCTGGTTGGCGGTGGTGAAGCCCAGCGGGACGGTCGAGGTGACCGGCAGGGTGATCACCGAGCCGGGGCGGCCCAGCGGGTCGGCGCCGCGGCCCTCGACCTTGATGCCGGGCAGTCCGGCCATCATCCGGAACGCCGCCGCGCGCACCTTCGGCGGGGCGGGAGCGTACGACAGCAGCTCGCCCGCCGCCTCGCTCAGCGCCCGGACACGTTCGGCGGTGCGCAGGGCGCGTATCGGCGCGTCCCTGCCATCGGAGGGAGCGGCGGCGCGCCAGTCGCCCTTGAGACCCAGCAGGACGTTCTCCAACGCCTTCGGATCGGTCGGCAGCGCCCCGACCTGCTTGAGCGACAGGCCGTGGAAGGTCCAGTCGCGGTCGCGGCCGCCCCACGGCGGCGTCCTGCCGAAGGTGGATCCCGGCATGAACAGCACGATCCTCCCCAGACCGTCAGGCACGTTGTTCAGCGCCGTGGGCGAGCCCGCCGCCCGCCACCGGGCCTCGTCCCGGGCTGTCACCGGGCGGCCGGGCAGCTCGTCATGGGCGGTGGCGTTATAGCCGTCCACGCCGACCCAGGTCCGGTAGCGCATCCGGGACTCGACCTTGTAGTGGTCGGCCCGGCGCTTGCCGATCGCGAAAACGTTGCCGGTGACGCGTTGGGTGAGCCAGTACTTGCCCTGGGCGGTGGCCTTCTGCGCGTTGTCGGCGGCGACGAGCAGGACGTCGCCGCGGTCGAGGATCCGCAGGTCGGCCCCGGCGTCGGACCGGCTCGGGGCGGGGGCCCGCCCGTCGGAGGGCAGCGCCACCACGGCCACGGCGCCCGCCGCGACGGCGGTCGCGGCCGCGACGCCTGCCAGGGCGAACCGGCGACGGTTCGGGGCGCGGCCGGGAGCGCGGCGCGGGGCGGCGTCGTCGCCGGGGCGCCAGCCGGTGCGCAGGGCGATGTGGTCGGGGTGCTCCTCCTGGGCCAGGGTCGTGCGCACCTGCCGCAGGGCGTCCAGCTCATCCATCGTGCTTCTCCTGGGGAAGGGCCTTGCGGAGCCTGGTCCGGGCCCGGTGGATCTTGGACTTGACGGTGCCGACGGGCAGGTCGAGGGCCGCCGCGATCTCGGCCTGGGACAACTCGCCCCACGCGAGCAGCAGCAGGACGTTGCGGTCGACCGCGCCGAGCGACGCCAGCGCCTTGGCGAGGCGGGGCCCGAGCGCGGCCGCCGTCGCCCGGCCGCTGGCCAGGTCGGCGACGCCGTCCTCGGCGGGGTCCACGCCGGTGCGGGCGAACGCCCGGTACATGCGGGTCTCGCTCCGGTGGTGCTTGGCGACGGTGTTGCTGGCGATGCCCCACAACCACGCGCCGAACTCGGCCCGGCCGTCGAACCGCGCCCGCTGCCGGAACGCGATCGAGAACGTCTCGGCCACCACGTCGTCGGCGAGGCTCGGGCCGAGTCGCCGCCTGAGGTAGGCGTGCAGCCGGGGCGCGTGCCGCCGGAACAGCTCCCCGAACGCCTCGGGGTCGTCCAGGGAGGCGGCGACGACGCGGGCGTCGTCCAGCTCCTCCAGGGGATGGCTCACCGCTCTTGCCAGGGCCATGGGCCGGTGTGTCCCTTCATGGGGCGTACCTCCGCGTCGAAGGTGTTGACGCTCCCTCTATCCCGATGGCGGCCCGGGGGTTGCGTGCTCTTTCTGAAGTTCGTCGGTACTTCGTGTGACCATGATCTCGTCGTTGCGGACGTCCGTCGGGAGGCCGGGCCATGGGGTGGGGAAAGATCCGAGCACTCGTCGACGCCGGCGCGGCGGATCCGGTGGCCGAGGCCGTGCGCGTGCTCGACGAGGCGGGCCGCCGCGAGGTCGCCCGCGCGCTGCCCGGCCACCTGCGCGCGGTGCGCGCCCGGCGGGAGCGCTGGGACGCCTTCGAGCGGCACGTCGAGCCGTTCCGGGCGGCGGGCGCGGGGACGATCGCGGGATCGGCGGCCGTCGCGTCCTGGCTCAACCGCCGCGACCTCAACCCGCCCCGCAGGCGGCACCGCGACGCCGGGCGGCTGCTCGACCTGTGGGAGGACCGGCCCGCCGAATGGCTCGCCGACCTGGCGCGGCGCGTCACGCGCAACCTGCGCGGCCCCGACCACCGCGACGGGGACCTGGCGCTGGCGCTGCTGCGGCGGACGGGCGTCGAGCCGCCCGCGCACGATCCGCTGGTCATCGCGTGGTCGGCGGAGGGGCCCTGGCGCGCCGACGACCCGCTGCTGCCGCACCTGCTGCCGCGCCTGTTCGAGGCGGGCGGCACCGGCCACTGGCTCTACCTGCGGGAAGGCTGGCTGGACGCGTTGTCCGACATGGTGGAGCAGGGCGCGGCCGAGCGGGCGGCGCTGCTCGACGGCTGCGTGCGGCGGCTGCTGCGGGGCGGCGGTTCCGCGACCGAGCCGTGGTTCTTCCTCAAGCTGCACCAACGGCTGGAGACCGACGCGGACGTGCCCCGGCACGCGCACGACTACCTGCGGATGCTCCCCTCGGCGTCGGGCCAGGTCGCCGCGCACGCGCTCGACCTGCTCCGGCGGCACGGCGACCTGGAGGCGGCGCAGGTCGTGGCGGCGCTGGAAGCGGCGTTGTCGCGGCGGGAAGCGGGCCTGGTCAGGGCGGGGCTGAGCTGGCTGGACCAGACCGTCAGGCGGCACCCGGAACGGGCCGCCGAGTGCGCGGTGCTCCTGGCGCGGGCGTTCGGGCACACCTCGCCGGTCGTGCAGCGGCAGGCCGTCCGGGTCGCGCTCAAGCTGCCGCCGGACGTCGGGGCGGCGGCCGAGCGCGGGCTGCGGGAGGCCGTCCCGCTGCTCCCGGCGGAGCTGGGCGCGCAGCTCGCGGAGCGGTTCGGCGGCGAGGTGGCCGAGGAGGAGCGGCCGGCGCCGGACCTGCCCAGGGTGGTGGCCGCCGAGCCGGTCCCGCTCTACCCGTCGATCGCCACGGCCGCCGGGTTCGCGCACCTGATCACGCTGGAGCAGCCGTCGTGGTCGATGGCCGAGCAGCTCATGGCAGGTTTCGTGCGGCTGGCGCACGACGACCGGGACGGTTTCGCGGCCGTGCTGGAGCCGGTGTTCCGGACCGGCCTGGGCTGGTGGGCCGACGACCTGGCGGTGTGGCCGACCGAGCGGGAGTGGCTGCTCGCGGCGTCCCGGCGGCTGCTTGGCCACGACATCGGGCCCGCCCGGCCGCCCGTCTCGCCCTTCGACGTCCCGCCCGGCAGCACGTTCCTCGACCGGATGCCCGGCGAGCGGCGGGCGTCGCCGATCGACCTGCTGTGGCTGCACCGGTGCGCCGAGCTGCAACGGGGGCTGGACACCGGCTTCGTCCCGCCGGTGCTGCTGGCCACGCCGACCGAGCCCACCGGGCGGCTCGACCCGACCGTCCTGATGGGACGGCTGGCCGCGCACCAGGACGCGGGCGTCGAGCCCTATCCCGCCGACCTGCAACAGGCGCTGCTGCGCCTGCCCGCCGAGGGCGACGTCCAGGCCGCCCGGCGGGCCAGGGCCCTGTCCCTGTCGGCGGCGCAGGTCGTCGCCCGGTGGCTGGCCGATCCGCCGGAGGTCGCCGTCGAGGCGTCGTTCGCCAAGCGCGGGCGGCCCGGCTTCACGCTGCGGGCCCGGCGGACCGGCCTCACCCTGATCGACGAGGTGTTCCGCACGCCGCAGCGGCCCCGGCCGGAGCGGCCGAGCCCCAACCGGCACCTCTGGCCGTACGCGCTGCCGTCCCATCCGGAGGTGGCCGCCGCCTACCTGATCACCCACCCCGACGACCCCGGCCCCGCCGACCGCACCGATCCGGTCCTGCTGTGCGACCTGCTGGCCGGAGGCGGGGAGCGGGGCGGGACCAGGCGCGGGATCAGGCGCGGGGCGTGGGACGAGGCGCTGGCCTGGTACGCGGCCGCCGAGCTGGGCGGCGACCAGCGCGGCCAGGACGCGCTGGAGATCATGGCGGCGCGGGGCGACCTGCCCGCCGGAGCGCTCGGGCACGCGCTGGCCCGCCGCGTGCGGGACGGCGGGATCGGCCTGGCGCGCGTGGTGACGGCCCTGGAACGCCTCGCCCGCCGTGGCGCGCACGGCCAGGTGTGGGAGACGGTCGCGGCGATGCTGGCGGACCTGACGCCGGAGCCGGGGGAGCGGCCGGTCGCGGCGTTCGCCCGGCTCGTCGCCCTCGGCGCGCGGACGGCGCGGTGGAGCGAGGCGCGCGGGGCGTTACCCGCGGTGGCGGAGCTGGCGGGGCGGAAGGGGACGGCGAACATGCTGGCGGAAGCGCGCCGCCTGCACGCGTACCTGACGCGCGCCTGACACGGGCCCGCCGCGCACCTGCCGCACCTGCCGCACCTGCCACGCCTGCCGCGCGCCCGACACGAGCGCGCCGCACACCTGCCGCGCGCCTGATACGGGCCCGCCGCGCGCCTGCCGAGGTGACCGACGGTGACCGCAAGTGGCCACCGGCGGCGGGTCAGCCCTCGTGGGCCTCGGGGTCACGGGCCAGGACGGACCGGCCGCCGTCCACCGGCACGGTCGCGCCGTTGATGAACGACGCGTCGTCCGACAGCAGGTGCACGACCGCGGCGGCGACCTCCTCGGCCAGCGCGACCCGGCCGAGGGGGTGCAGTCGTCCCATCTCGTCCTCGACGCGGGCGGCCTCCACCGGGCCCAGCCGCGTCAGGAAGTCCTCGTAGCGCTCGGTGCGGACCGAGCCCGGCGCGACGGCGTTCACCCGGACGCCGCGCGGCCCGTACTCCACGGCCAGCGCGCGCGTCAGCCCCTCGATCGCGGCCTTGGCCGTCACGTACGGCGTGCAGCCCGGCACCGCCCGCTGCGCCTGGTGGGAGGTGACGTTCACGATCGCGCCCGGCGTGCCCGCCGCCAGGAACCGGCGCACGGCGGTGGCACAGCCGGTGAGTGGCGCGCCGAGGTTCACGTCCACCAGCGCCAGCACCTCTTGCGCCGAGGAGGTGTGCAGCGACAGGTCCCGGAACACCGCCGCGTTGTTCACCCATCCGGCCAGCGGCGCGACCCGCTCGGCGAGGTCGGCGGCGTGCTCGGCGGCGGCCTCGTCGGTGGCGTCGCCCACCACGGCGGTCACGTCGGGGTGGCCGTCGGCCCACTCCAGGGCGGCGGGGTCCCGTTCGAGGGCGACGACGTGGCCGGTCCGGGCGAGGCGTTCGACGACCGCGCGGCCGATGCCCCGGCCGCCGCCGGTCACCACGTGGGAACGGGTGCTCATGCAAGGTCTCCAGGTCGAAATCCGGTGGACGTGGGCGCGGGGTCGTCCGACACTCGGCTTCGGACGACCCGTGGACGGAAGAGGGCGGCCTGCGGCGGGCGCTGCTCGGCACGGGTCCCGCCCTGGGGGCGCACATGGAACCGCACGAGTACGCGCACCACGACGCTACCGGCCTGCGCGGGTTGATCGTCAAGGGCGAGGTGACCGCCGCCGAGGCGCAGGACGCCGCACGGCGGGCGCTGGAGAAGGTGAACCCGCAGCTCAACGGGTTGACCGGGCCGCCGTTCCCGCAGCCGCTCGCGCATGACGGCGACGGGCCCCTCGGCGGGGTGCCGTTCCTCATCAAGGACAGCGGGCCGGTCGCCGAAGGGGTGCCGTTCCACGCGGGCAGCCGCGCGATCGAGGGCGTCGTCGCGCCGGGCGACACCGACCTGATGCGCCGCTTCCGCGCCGCCGGGCTCGCCACCCTCGGCGTCACCACGATGCCGGAGATGGGCATCTCCTTCGCCACCGAGTCCGCCCGCTACGGCGTCACCCGCAACCCCTGGGACCTGGAGCGCGGGCCCGGCGGGTCGAGCGGTGGGGCGGCGACGCTGGTGGCGGCGGGGGCCGTGCCGGTCGCGCACGGCGGGGATGGGGCCGGGTCGTTGCGCGTCCCGGCGTCGGCGTGCGGGCTGGTCGGGCTCAAGCCGAGCCGGGGGCGCGTGCCGTACGGGCCAGGGGCGGGGGAGCACGGGTTCGGGATGGTCTACGAGTTCGCGCTGACCCGGAGCGTCCGGGACGCGGCGCTCCTGCTGGATCTCGTGCAAGGCGCGGGCGTCGGCGACAAGTACACCGCGCCGCCGCCGCTGCGCCCGTACGCGTCCGAACCGGCCGCCGACCCGGGCGCTCTGCGGATCGCCGTCACCACGCGCGCCTGGTCGGGCGTGCCGGTGGACGCGGAGGTCGCGGCCGTCGTCGGGCGGGTCGCGCGCCTGCTGGAGGAGATGGGGCACCACGTGGTCGAGGCGAGCCCGGACGTCTCGGGCGAGGCGATCGTGGCGGCGGCCCGGACGCAGCTGGTGGACGTGGCCGCACCGTTCCTGCTGTTCGGGCCGCCGGAGACGCCGTCCCGGATGGAGGCGGTGTCGCGGACGGTCGTGGAGGAGGTGCGGGGGCGCAGCGCCCTGGACCTGGTGGTCGGCTTCGGCGTGCAGAACGAGCTGTCACGCGCCGTCGGGGCCTTCTTCACCGGCCACGACCTGCTGGTCACACCGACGCTCGCGCTGCCGCCCCAGCCGCATGGGACGTTCCGCTACGACGATTCCGAGCAGACGGCGACGGGGTGGCTGGAGGGCCTCTTCACGTTCGGGCCGTTCACGATGTTGTTCAACGCGACGGGCCAGCCCGCGATGAGCCTCCCGCTCGGGCAGACGGCGGACGGCCTCCCGGTGGGCGTGCAGTTCGTCGCCCCGTACGGGCGGGACGACCTGCTCTTCCGCATGGCCGCCCGGCTGGAGGAGGCCCTGCCCTGGGCGCACCGCGTGCCGCCGGTCCACGCCGCTACCTGAACCAGAACACTGGAACGAATCATTCCGTTCTGCTATTCTGGAGACACGTCGGAACGACTTCGAGGAGTGCTCGATGACCGGAACGACCAGCGAGATCCGTCCCTTCCGCCTCCACGTCCCCCAGGCCGACCTCGACGATCTGCACCGCCGGATCGCGGCGACGCGCTGGAACCCTCAGATCCCCGGCACCGGCTGGGAGCGCGGCATCCCCGCCGACTACCTGCGGGAGCTGGCCGAGTACTGGCGCACCGGCTACGACTGGCGCGCGCACGAGGCCGCGCTCAACGAACTGCCGCAGTTCGTCACCGAGATCGACGGCCAGAACGTCCACTTCCTGCACGTCCGCTCCCGGCACGAGGACGCGCTGCCCCTGCTGCTGTCGCACGGCTGGCCGGGGTCGATCGTCGAGTTCCTCAAGATGATCGGCCCGCTGACCGACCCCGAGGACCCGGCCGACGCCTTCCACCTCGTCATCCCGTCGCTGCCCGGCTTCGGCCTCTCGGGCCCGGTGACCGAGCCGGGCTGGACGACCGGGCGCGTCGCGCGGGCGTTCACCGGGCTGATGGACCGCCTCGGCTACGGGCGGTACGGCGTGCAGGGCGGCGACTTCGGCGCGTTCGTGGCCCCCGAGATGGGCCGGGTCGCCGAGGGGAAGGTCGTCGGCGTGCACGTCAACGCCGCGAGCGTCGGCTTCATCCCGTTCGGCGAGGTGGGCGAGGAGGAGGCGGCGTCGCTCAGCGAGTTCGAGCGGGGCAGCCTGGCCCGGCTCCGCGACTACATGGACGACGGCAACGGCTACTTCCAGATCATGGCGACCCGGCCGCAGACGCTGGGCTACGGCCTCAACGACTCCCCGGTGGGCCAGCTCGCCTGGATCGCCGAGAAGTTCAAGGAGTGGACCTTCCCGACCGCCGAGCTGCCGGAGAAGGCGATCGACCGCGACCAGATGCTCACCAACGTGATGCTCTACTGGATCACCGGCACGATCGGCTCCTCGGCGCACCTGTACTGGGAGAGCATGCACGGCGGCGACTGGCCGCACGAGCGCGCGGCGACGCCGACGGGCGTCGCGGTGTTCGCCGACGACGTCGCGATCCGGCGGTACGCCGAGCACGCCAACACCATCACGCGCTGGACCGAGTTCGACCGGGGCGGGCACTTCGCGGCCATGGAGGTGCCCGACCTGCTGACCGAGGACGTGCGGGCGTTCTTCCGCACAGTGCGCTGAGACGGGCGGCGATCCGGCCGGCGGGGCGGGGACGGCGGTGATCCCCGCCCCACCACGGGCGTCGTCCCCGGCTTGTGACCGAGTTGCTAAAAGCGGCCGCGCTTGTGTGGGCGGAGTGCATTCTGTCCGCCCTTGAGGTGGGTGAAAGTCGTCAGCGTTCACTTTCTCCCCCACCCCAGGAGTGGCGATGAAAGTTCGTGCTCTGCTCTCCACGCTGGCCGCCGGGGCCGCGCTCGTCGCGCCCGCCGTGGCCGCGGTGCCGCAGGCGTCGGCGGCGGCGCCCCAGGGGTGCACCGCCAGCGACGGCGACATCTACGCCGCGCCCACGGCCGTCACCGGGAACCCGGGCGAGCTGCTGAGCTGCCGCGAGGTCAAGCTGTCCAACGTCCCCGGCGACATCCCGATGAAGGCGTGGAAGGTCCGCTACGTCTCCACCGACGCCAAGGGCGCCAAGAACGTGGTGACCGGCACCGTCGCGATCCCCACCGCGCCCTGGACCAAGGGCGGCTCGCGGCCCACCGTCGCGTTCAACCCCGGCACGCTCGGCTCCGGCCCGCAGTGCGCCTTCTCCAAGCAGCTCGCGGGCCAGTTCGTGGACATGTACGAGGGCGGCAACGTCGGGCTGTTCCTCAAGGCCGGGTACGCGGTCGCCGCCACCGACGGCGTCGGCTACCTCCAGGGCCAGGTCCACACCTACATGGTCGGGGCCAACGCCGGGCACGCGCTGCTCGACATCGTGCGCACCTCCCGGCAGGTCCCGGGCGGCTCCCTCCAGGCCGACGGCAAGGTGGGCATCTCCGGCTACTCCGAGGGCGGCGCGGCCTCCCTGTGGGGCGCGCAGCTCGCCGCCTCCTACGCGCCGGAGCTGAACGTGGTCGGCGCGGCCGCCGGCGGCGTGCCCGGCGACCTGAAGATCACCGCCAAGGCGCTGAACGGCAGCGCGTTCGCCGGGTTCCTGGCCGACGCGCTGGTCGGCCTGAGCGCCGCCTACCCCGAGATGCCGTTCAACGAGCTGATGAACGACCAGGGCAAGAAGGCCGTGGCCGACGTCAGGAGCAACTGCCTGTACGGCACGCTCGCGGTGTTCCTCGGCGCGCGGGTCGAGAACTTCTCCAAGGACAAGCTGACCCTGGAGCAGATCTACGCGCTCAAGGGCCCCAACGGCGTGACGTGGGGCGAGGTCGTGGACCGGCAGAAGCTCGGCGTGAACATCGGCACCCCGGCCTCCGCCGCCCAGTACAAGATCGGCTTCCCGGTCTTCCAGTACCGCGGCTGGCTGGAGGAGATCATCCCGCACGAGACCGAGGACGCCACCCGCGCCGCCTACTGCAAGGCCGGCATCAACACCACCTGGAAGAACACCTACCCGACCGAGCACCTGTCGACCGACTGGGGCGCGGCCGGTGACGTGACCAACTTCCTCGGCGAGCGCTTCGAGGGCAAGCCCGCCAAGGGCAACTGCTGATCCGACCTCCCTCAAGGACACGGCCCGGGCGGGTTCCTCCCACACCCCCGCCCGGGCCGTGCGCCGTCCGGATCAGCCGATCGGGTCGCCCGCGCCGACGGGCAGCGCCTCCAGGCGCGGATCGTCCAGCAGCGCCGCGACCAGCGCGGACGAGCCGCCCACGTAGGTGGAGTCGAGGTCGATCTCGGTCGCCGTGCACCAGGCCCGGTCGCCGGGCCACCACAGGTTCGGCGACTGCGGGAAGAACGAGCCGAACACCCGGTGCCCGATGTCGGCCGCCGCCGCCAGCGGCCCGGTCAGCAGCAGGTAGTCGCGGTGCGGCAGGCGGACGCGCGGCCCGTCCAGCACCTCCGGGGTGAACGCGGCGGGCATCCGGGCCGGGAGCGCCGGCGGGGCCCCCGCCTTCGCCGACGCGAACACCACCACGCCCGCGCCGTCGATCCAGCCGTAGCCGTCCCACAGGCAGAACCAGCACGTCGCCGTCGTGGCGGTGTGCGCGGCCAGCACGTCCAGCAGGGCGCGCAGGGTCCGCGGGGGCAGCTCGCCCCCGGAGGGGTCGCCGTCCCAGGGCGCGGGGCCGGTCACGGTGTCGGGCTCGGGCCGCGACACCTCACGGAACCGGCTGGTGGGCGTCAGCTCCCGGCCCGCCCACGCCGCGATCTCCGCCCAGGGCACCGGCCGGTCGTCGGGCGCGGACGCCGGGTGCAGGACGCGCGCGTACGCGTCGAAGCCGCGCGGCACCAGCGACGTCACCGTGGAGTCGAACGTCGTGATCGCCGATTCGATCCAGTTGGCGGGCGTCATCGTGGTCACCGCGCGCAAGCTCATACCGGCAATCTAAAACCCCGCGCGCCTCCGTGCTCATCCCGACCCACGTTTCCGGGCGCGTCACCCCAGCCTGTCGGCCCTCTTGCGCAGCGCCCGCCGCTCGGCGGTGTTGCGGGTGAGGGACGCGGCGCGCTCGAACTCGGCGCGCGCCTCGTCCCGGCGGCCGAGCCGTTCCAGCAGGTCGCCGCGCACGCCCGGCAGCAGGTGGTAGTCCTTCAGGGCCTTCTCCCCGGCGAGCCCGTCCACGATCGCCAGGCCCTTCTCCGGGCCCTCGGCCATGCCGACCGCGACCGCGCGGTTCAGCTCCACGACGGGGGACGGCGCGCACCGCGCCAGCAGGCCGTACAGCGCGACGATCTGTGCCCAGTCGGTCTCCTCGGCGGACGCCGCCCGCGCGTGGCAGGCGGCGATCGCGGCCTGGAGCACGTAGGGGCCGGGCGGGCGGCCCGGCTCGCGGGCGCGCAGCAGCGCCGCGAAGCCGCGCTCGATCAGCAGCCGGTCCCAGCGGCCCCGGTTCTGCTCCAGCAGCGGGATCGGCTCGCCGTCCGGGCCGACGCGGGCGCGCGAGCGGGACGCCTGGATCTCCATCAGCGCCACCAGGCCGTGCACCTCCGGCTCGCCCGGCGCGAGCCCCGCCAGCAACCGGCCGAGCCGCAGCGCCTCCAGCGCCAGGTCCACGCGCAACCACTGGTCGCCGGCGGTGGCCGCGTACCCCTCGTTGAAGATCAGGTAGACGACCTCCAGCACCGACGACAACCGGGCCTCGCGATCGGCGCCCTGCGGCACCTCGAACGGGACGTTCGCGTCGGCGAGGGTCTTCTTGGCCCGCACGACGCGCTGCGCCACCGTCGCCTCGGGCACCAGGAACGCGCGCGCGATCTCGTCGGTGGTGAGGCCGCCCAGCATCCGCAACGTCAGCGCGACCCGCGCCGGGGTGGGCAGCACCGGGTGGCAGGCGGTGAAGACCAGCCGCAACACGTCGTCCTCGATGCGGTCGTCCAGGACGGCGTCGAAGGCGGTGTCGTCGGCGGTCTCCATGCGGTGGCCGATCTCGGCCAGCTTCCCGGCGTAGTTCTGCTCGCGCCGGATGCGGTCCACCGCGCGGCGCTTGGCGACGGCGGTGATCCAGGCGGCCGGGTTGTCCGGCACGCCCGCCTCCGGCCATTGCTCCAGGGCCGCCACCAGCGCGTCCTGCGCCAGCTCCTCGGCCAGCCCGACGTCGCGGACCAGCCGCGCCACGCCCGCGATGATCCGGGCCGACTCCAGCCGCCACGCGGTGGAGACCGCGGTGGTGACGGCGTCGGCCGGCTGCGCACTCGTCATGCCGCAGATCAGAGCACCGGAGGCGGGCGCGGCGCAAACCCCCGTCACTGGCCGGGCATGTCCTCGGGGCCGAAGACCTGCTGGATGACGCCCTCGCCGTCGCCGACGATCTTCCAGAAGCGCCGGGACACCTCGATCGCCTCCTCCTTGGTCCGCACCTCGATCAGCGCGAACCCGACCACGACCTCCTTGGCCTCGCTGTAGGGGCCGTCGGTGACGGTGACCTTGCCGCCCTCGGCGCGCAGGTGCGTGCCGCGCGGGTCCAGGCCGCCGGTGGCCAGCAGCACGCCGGACTTGCTCATCTCCTCGATGAACGCGCCCATCTCGGCCTGCGCGACCGGCGTCAGCGGGGTGTCGGCGCCGCCGGTGGTCATCATCATGAAACGCATGGGAGGTCCTCTCGCCTGGGCGCCGGTCGGTCCGGCCCCTCTGCCTACGCGTCGAACGACGGGCGTACGGATCGACACTTTGGCACAGGAATTTCTTTTCCCCAGGTGAGAGTGGGGCTAGCTGCGGAAAAGCCGCGTCGAGGCCCACAGGCACAGCGCCGCGAGCGCGACGGTGACCGCCGCGCCGACCGCGACCGTCCCGGTGGCGTAGTGGCCCAGGAAGACCTGCCGCACCGCGTCCACGGTGTAGCGGAACGGCACCACGCGCGAGGCCCCGTCCAGCCAGCCCGGGGCCAGCGTCATCGGCAGCAGCAGCCCGGACAACAACATCAGCGGCATGACGGCGGTGTTGGCGAGCGCTGCGAACTCCGGCGTCGTCCGCACCTGCATCGCCAGCCCGTACGACAGCGCCGACAGCGCCGCCGCCAGCACCGCCACCAGGGCCAGCCCGAGCAGCACCCCGGCGACCGGGGCGCGCAATCCGAGCACGACGCCGAGCAGCACCAGCAGCACCGACTGGACGACGAGCTGCACCACGTCGCGCAGCGTGCGGCCCAGCAGCAGCGCCGCCGGGTGGACGGGGGTGGCGCGCATCCGGTCGATGACGCCGGTGTGGCGCTCCATCAGCAGGCCGAGCCCGACGTACGAGCCGCCCAGCAGCGCGAGCTGGACCAGCACGCCCGGCACGAAGAGCTGCCAGGACGACCCGGACGAGCCCAGGTCGAGCCGCGTCAGCAGCGGCCCGAACAGGCCCAGGAACAGCAGCGGTTGCAACATCCCGAACAGCAGGCTGGTTTTGGAGCGCAACGTTGAGCGCAGGCACCGGCCGAAGACCACGCCGGTGTCGGTGAGCAGAGTGGGCAAGGGGAACTCCTCGGTCAGACCGCGACGGGCGCGCGGCCGGTGATCGCCAGGAAGGCGTCCTGCAGGGTGGGGCCGCCGTACCGGGCCTTCAGGTCGGCGGGGGTGCCCTCGGCGGCCACCGCCCCGGCGTCCACGACGACGATCCGGTCGGACAGGGTCTCGGCCTCGTCCAGGTAGTGGGTGGTGAGGAAGACGGTGGTGCCGTGGTCGGCGCGCACCCGCCGCACCAGGTCCCACAACTCGGCGCGGCCGCCGGGGTCCAGGCCGGTGGTGGGCTCGTCCAGGAACAGCACGGCGGGCCGGTTGACGAGGCCGAGCGCGATCTCGACACGCCGCCGCCAGCCGCCCGACAGCGCGCCGGTCGGCCGGTCCAGGAACTCGGTGAGGCCGAGGTCGGCGGCCAGCTCGGCGGCGCGCTCCCGGGCGTCGGCCGGGGACAGCCGGTGCAGCCGCCCCTGCGTGACCAACTCCTCGCGGACCGGGCAGGCCGGGTCCAGGCCGCCGGATTGCGCGACGTACCCGATGCGGCGGCGCACGCCCGCCGGGTCGGCGAGCAGGTCGTGCCCGGCGACCTCGGCCTCGCCGCCGGACGGCGGCAGCAGCGTGGTCAACATGCGCAGAGTGGTGGTCTTCCCGGCCCCGTTCGGGCCGAGGAAGCCGAGGATCTCGCCGTCGGCGACGGTCAGGTCGAGGCCCCGCACGGCGTGCACGGGACCGCTCTTGAGGGTGAAGGTCCGGGTCAGGCCCCGGACGGTGATGACGGCCATGCCGAGAGGAAACCACAACGCGTTGCAAACTTGCAATCCATTACAACTTTGGAATGCGGTTAGGATACGGGCATGGCCGAGGGACTGCGGGAGTTGAAGAAGCGCCGGACGCGGGCGCACATCGCGGAGACGGCGACCGCCCTGTTCGTGGCGCGCGGCTTCGAGCAGGTCACCATGGCCGAGATCGCGGCGGCGGCCGAGGTCTCGGTCAACACGCTGTACAACTACTTCGCGGCCAAAGAAGACCTGGTACTGCCGCCGGACGAGGCGTCGGCGGATCGGCTGGCCGGGATCGTGCGCGAGCGCGCGCCGGGGGAGCCGGCCGCCGCCGCCGTGCTGCGCCGCCTGCGCGAGGAGTTGCGCCGCCGCGAACGCGCGCTGGGCCTGACCGAGGACTTCGGCCGTTTCCTGGAGATGGTGCGGGCCGCCCCCACCCTCACGGCCCGCCTTGAGGACCTGGCCCGGCAGATGGACGACGCCTTGGCGGCGCTGCTGCGGGAGGAGACGGGCGCGGCCGACGACGACCCGCTGCCCGCCCTGGTCGCGAGCCAGATCGGCTGGCTGCACGCCCGCGTGCTGAGCGAGATCGGAGCGCGCACGCAGGCGGGGCAGGCGCCTAATTCGATCGCCGAGACGGTGCTCGCCTTGCTAGACGTGATCGAGGACCTGCTAGGCGAACGCGTCCTCACCTACGCACCCAAGGAGCTCGAATGACCACGCCCGCCCCTGCTCCCGCCCCCGCCTTCCGCGTGACGATCCGCGGCAAGTTCGGCGACCTCACCGACCCGCAGCGCGCCGCGCTGCGCGGTGACGCCGACGCCTTCCAGATCGCCTTCACCGAGGCCGGGGCGTTCGCGGCCGACGCCACACTGGCGGTCTTCAGCTTCCGGGTCCAGATCCCGGCCGAGCCTGACGACGACGAGGACACCGCCGGGCTGAAGGCACTGGCGGCGCTGGAGTCGTACGGCTTCCCGCACGAGGTGTTGCGGATCGCGGTGACCGACATGCGAGAGATCAAGATCAAGCGCAAGGGGAAGCGCCCGGTCGTCCGCTAGCCGGAGGTTGCCGCCACCTCGAACCACACCGTCACCGCGCGCTGCGAGCCAGGGCCGATCTGCACACCCCAGTCGTCCGCCAACGCCGCCACCAGCAGCAGGCCCCGTCCGCCCTGCGCGTCCAGGCCTCCCGCGCCGACCGTGGGAACCGTCGCGGCGAAACCGTCGTCGCGCACGTCCACCCGCAGCCGCTTGACCGAGGCGCGCACCAGCACCCCGATCGTGCCGTGCGCCCGTCCCGACGCCGAGTAGCGCACCGCGTTCGTCAGCACCTCGGACGCCATCAGCGCCACGTCGTCCACCAGAGACGATCCGTCGCCCAGACAGGCCACGGCGCAGTCACGCACGAACGCCCGAGCCTCCCGCACATCCGGCGGGCCGTCCGGAGTGCTGTAGACGATCCGCGCCGACACCACGTCGCCGCCCCCGCAGCCCCTCACGACAACGCCGCCCGGATCTCGACCGCCACGGCCATGGAGTCCTGCACCCACCCGGTCCGCCCGCTGCCCCACTGGAAAACCCATCCGTCTCCGCAGCCCCCGCACAGCACGGCCAGCGGCTTATCCGGCGGGCGCGGTACCAGCAACACCGCCTCCCCGGCCCCCGAGATGTGCAGCGACGACCCCACGCTCACCAGCCGCAGATCGCCCATCAGCCGCATCAGCGCGCTCAGCCGCCGACCCGTCGAGTAGAGGTCCCCGCCCTGCCGCCACCGCACCCGCAGATCGTCCACCGGGTGCGCCCGCGCCGGGCGAAGGTGTTCGGGAATCTGCTGCTGAGACATAGAGATCACCGCCGATGTCGTTTGCCCGCCCGAGATTCGCGATCCCGCCGTAGCTGACCGTGATGGGATGACATGCTGTTGGCGAGCATGACACGTGGTAATGGCGTCTGGCAATATTGCCGCTGGCAAAGTTGCCAGAGAGGTGGGAAACATGCCTGTTCGTCCGAACCCGACCGTCCGGGGACGGCGCGTGAGCTACGCGCTGCGAAAGTTGCGCGCTGAGCGCCGCCTGACCATCGACCAGGTCATCGAGCTGTCCGGTGGCGACTGGAGCCCGTCCACGCTCAGCCGATGGGAGCGCGGCGAACGGCGCATTCGCCCGGCCGACCTGAAGATCCTTCTAGAGATCTACGAAGTGCCGCCCGAACAGCGCGAAGCCATGCTCAAGCTGACCCGGGAAGCCCGGAAGAAGGGATGGTGGGAGGCGTTCAGCAAGGACGTCGTACCGCCGTGGTTCGAGACCTACCTGGGGCTGGAGTCGGACGCGACCAAGATCCAGGTCTACGAGGCCGAGCTGTTCCACGGCCTTGTCCAGACGCCCGGCTACCACCGGGCCTTCATCCAGGCCGCTCCGGTCGTCGGGCCACCGGACCACGTCGAGCAGGCCATCGCACTCCGTGCCGAACGCCAGCAACGCCTGACCGGCGAGAATCCGCCGGATTACTGGATCGTTCTGAACGAAGCAGTGATCCGGCGAGCCGTCGGGGGACCCGTGGTGATGCGCGAACAACTGCTGCACGTCGCAAAAATGGCCGAAGAGCCCAACGTCAACGTCCAAGTGCTCCCGTTCCGGGCCGGAGCGCACACGGCAATGGACGGTTCGTTCGAGATGCTGAGCTTTCCGGACAGCCCTACCCCCGGTGTCGTCTACCTGGAGAGCAAGACCAGCGCTCTCTACCTGGAAACCGACGCCGAGGTCGAACGCTATACACTGATGTTCAACCATCTCATCGCGAAGTCACTCGACCCGGACGAGTCGCGTGCCCTACTCGTGGAGACGGCAGAGCAACTGACGTAACGCAGAAGGAGGTGCGGGGTGCCGCAGTCGGAACTATCCCGCGCCAGGTGGCGGAAGAGCAGTCACAGCAACGAGAACGGAAGCTGTGTCGAGCTGGCCGATCTCACCAGGTCCATCGGAGTTCGGGACAGCACTGACCCGGGCGGCCCATCGCTTCGTCTTCAGCGGACGACATGGGCGGACCTGTGCAAAAGCATCCGGGTAGGGGCGCTCGACCTCTCGAAGTGACCCACCCCGGCAAGAGCCCCCGACTCGTTCGGGGGCTTTTGTGTGAGGGGTTCCCTGTCGGGTCCAGGAAGGCGTGCGCCTTCGCGTGTGGTGAGCCGGGATCGGTCAGGTCGCTGCGGGCCGCCGGGCGGTAGGCCGAAAGGAAAGCGCGCGCCGGAGGTCGCCGGTCGGGTGCACAAACCCGGACGGGTTGGGGTTGTTGGGCCCCTGGATCAACCCCGCGCGGGCTGGGGGTTGTTGGTTGGGTGCGGAAAACCCGCGCGGGGTTGAGGTGGTT
>NZ_BCRO01000065.1 GCF_001552635.1 Actinomadura hibisca NBRC 15177
TCTACACGGGCCCACCCAACCTCAGCCCCGCGCGGGTTTACCGCACCCGACCAACAACCCCCAGCCCCGCGCGGGGTTGATCCAGGTGCCCACCAACCCCAGCCCGTGCGGGTTTTCCGAACCAGACCACCAACCCCAGCCCCGCGCCCCGCGCCCGACCAACAACCCCAGCCCGCGCGGGGTTGGGAGACGTGCCCAACAACCTCAGCCCGTGCGGGGTTAGGGCACGTGCCCAACAACTCCAGCCCCGCGCGAGGCTGGTGCACGTACCCAACGACCCCAATTCGCGCGAGGTTAAAAGCGTCACAGCCGCACCTGGCCCAGCCGCGCGGGGGTTGGTGCACGACTCCGGCGGCCCTGGTCCGCGCGGGTTCCCCGCACCAAACCGCCAGTTCCACCCCGCTCCTGAACTCGCGATCGTCGTGCTCGACACCCCTCACGCCAGCCCCCTCCAGCTATAAGGGCCGCAGATGGGGGTAGAGCGGCTGCGCATCGCATCTGCGGTGCGGCCGCGCACAGGAAGAGGACGTTCAATGACGAGCGACAATGTCTGGGACTACAACGCCACCAGCGGTCACCAGGTCGGCACCGACATCGTCGGCTACAAGGTCGAGGCGACCGACGGCAGTATCGGCAAGGTCGACAAGCACTCCGAGGAGGTCGGCGATTCCTACATCGTCGTCGACACCGGCGTGTGGATCTTCGGCAAGGAGGTCCTGCTGCCGGCCGGCACCATCAAGAACGTCGACCACGACGACAACAAGGTCTACGTAGCGCTGACCAAGGACCAGATCAAGGACTCCCCGGAGTTCGACAAGGACACCCACCTGGGCAACCGCGACTATCACGACCAGGTCGGCCAGTACTACGGCCAGCCCCGCCTCTAACCCTTCCCGGGTTCCAGGCCGCAGCATCCAGGGCGCCCCAGCATCATGTGGGGGCGCCCTGGCGCGTTCTCCGTCCGCTGCGGGTCCACGGTGTTCCTGGGGATGCCGATGACTGTGGCGACGGCGCAATTGGACGCGCATCCGTCGATGCGCAGCGCGTGCATGATGGCCCGATCGAGTTCACCTGGCACCCGGCTCACGCCAGGTCGTGGACCCCCTGCTTGACCTGGGAGAGGAAGGCCGACCATGCCGGGGAGGGAAAGGCGAGCACCGGACCGGAAGGGTCTTTGGAGTCTCGTGCGGCAACGCCGCGACTCGTGGCTAGGCTCGCGACTTCCACGCACTCGGTGCCCTGGCCTGCACTGCGGCTGCTCTTGCGCCAGTGCCCCTTGGTGACACGCGGTTCATTCATAGATGGATACTATCCGCTGGATCATGGCGACGGTATCGCTTTCCGACATGGCCATGCGGGTCAGGCGGCTGAAAACCTTACGGTAATGCTCGATGTCCGGCGTCTCGTCGATGTACCAGCTCCGGGTCAGGCTGTGCACCGTCACCACCTGGAGTTCCTCTTGACCCACACCTAGATCCATGATGGTGAAGGCCCCGTTCGTACCCGGATGCACACCGGCCCCAAAAGGCAGCACTCGAAGGTCTATTTCGGGCCGCGCGGCCATCGCGAGCAGGTAGCGCAGTTGCCCTTCCATAATTGCGGGGCCACCGACTCTCAACAATAGAGCGCCCTCACCGAGCACCACCGTAAGGCGCGGGGGGTCAGCACGTTCGAGGATGTGCTGACGCCGCATCCGGAACTCGACCTCAACGTCGATGTCGCGAGATGACCGCATATCCTCACCAGAGCCTGAAATGACGGCTCTGGCATAGTCCTCGGTTTGCAGCAGGCCGGGCACCAACTGCGGATCATAGAGTCCGACCCGCGAAGCGTCCGATTCCATGGACGCGAAGTCGATGATGCCCGCTTCCAGCCGCTCATCGAATCCCTGCCACCATCCCTCTTGGCGTCCCTTACCCGCCAGCTCCAGCAGGTGAGCGCGCACCTTCGCGTCGCTGACGCCGTAACCGTCGAGGATCTGAGCCAGATCGCGCGGGCGGATGGCCCTGTGCCCGTTCTCATACTCGCTCAGCGAGGCGGGCGACCGGTCCAGCAAACGGGCGGCCCTCTCCTGCGTCATATTGCGTTCCTCACGGAAGCGCCGCAGGGCGGCCCCGATTCTCCGCCGTCGGTACAACCCTCGGCTGTCTGGGGACATCCCTCTACTCTCGTCACGATGCGTCGCCGGATCAATCGCTTTCGTGAAAGTCAGGGATTTTGGTTCCTGATACTTCAGTTTTCGATCCTTCGCCAACCGATGCATCACTCATGCGACGAATGTATTGAGACCGTCACGGGCTGCGACGACGCTGGGCGGGACATCGAACGGAGGAGACGGCGATGATGCCCCCCAGCGAAGCCCGCTACGCCCTGCTCGTCCGCCTGGCATGGGAACTGCGGGCCATCCCCGCCTCGACCCTCCTGGTCTTCCCCTACCACGCCGAGCCCGTCCTCTACGTCCCCTGCCGGGACGGCCACCACGAGCCGATCCTCGCCGTCTGCCTCAGCGGGCGCTGGCGGCTGGTCTGGCGCGGCACCGAACTCGCCGCCGAGCGCCTGCACGACGCGGCCCGGCGCATCGCCATGGAGGCCGCCGCATGAACTGCGACATGACCCTGCTCGCCGCCCTCACCCTGCCCGGCACCGCCCGCTCCGTCGCCCACGCCCGCAGCTTCCTGCGCGACACGCTCGTCCCCGCCTACCTCGCGCCCGGTGACGAACTGCTCGACGACATGGTGCTGGTCGTGGACGAGTTCGCGGGCAACGGCATCCGGCACACCGCCTCCGGCGACGGCGGCAAGTTCACCGTCGCCCTCTGGAAGGGCCACGGCGTGCTCCGCGCCGAGGTCACCGACGACGGCGCGGACGGCGCCCGCCCCACACTCCAACCTGAGCCCGACGACGAGACCGGCCGTGGCCTCCACATCGTCGCCGCGCTCGCGATGCGCTGGGGACACCGGGCCAACGGCGCGCGCACCACCGTGTGGGCCGACTTCCCCGGCTGACCTCCGCCCGATTCGACCGGCGTCGAAACGTCCGCGCCCTACCGTCAACGCATGACCTCCGCCTTCCACACCCTGCACGACGGCCCCGCACCCCTCCTGCTCCCCAACGCCTGGGACTTCGCCAGCGGCGCGGCCCTCGCCGAAGCGGGCTTCGCCGCCGTCGGCACCACCAGCCTCGGTGTCGCGGCGGCGGCCGGGAAGCCCGACGGCACCGGCGGCACCCGGGCCGAGACGCTCGCACTGGCCCGCACCCTCGCCCGCCTGCCGGTGCCGGTGTCCATCGACGCGGAGAATGGCTTCTCCACCGACCCCGGCGAGGTCGCGGCGCTGGCCGCCGAACTCGCCTCGCTCGGCATCGCCGGGATCAACCTGGAGGACGGCCGCGCCGACGGCACCCTCGCCCCTCTCCCCCACCAGGCCGCCGTCATCGAAGCGGTCAAGACCGCCGCCCCGAGCCTGTTCGTCAACGCCCGCACCGACGCCTACTGGCTCGACGCCGGTCGCCTTCCCGAAGCCCTGCGGCGGATCGAGGCGTTCGCAGCGGCCGGGGCCAACGGCGTCTTCGTGCCCGGCGTGGCCGATGACGGCGACGTGCGCGCCCTGGTCGCCGCGTCACCGCTACCGCTGAACGTGCTCCACCTGCCAGGCCGCACCTCATTCAAACAACTGGCCGACCTGGGCGTACGCCGGGTGAGCTGCGGCTCGTTGCTCTACCGGACGGCGCTGCACGCCGCCGTCACCACCGCCCTCGCCATCACCGGCGACGACGCCCCGCCTCTGCCCACCTACCAGGACGTCCAGCGCCTCCTGGCCTGCCCCCTAACCTGACCCCCGCCCTACTCGGGCTTCCACCCCACAACCGGAGCCACCTGCTTGACGAAGGCCGACGCCGGGGAAAGCTTCATCGCCGCATTCCGCACATTGGTCAGCCCCGGCACGTTCAGGTGCGCCATCACCCCCAGACGCCTCGACTGCCGCACCACCATCTGCGTGCGGGCACGACGCGCCTTGTCATACGCCACCGGGCCGCCGCCGTCCGCCATCGCCGCCGCCAACACCACCGCGTCCTCCATCGCCTGGCACGCGCCTTGACCCAGATTCGGCGTCATCGCGTGCGCGGCGTCGCCCAGCACCACCACCTTGCCCTTGGCATAGCTGGGCAGCGACGACAGGTCGTAGGTGTCGTGTTGCAGAGCGTCCTTCTCCTCCACCGACGCCAGCAGCGCCGGGATCGGGTCGTGCCACTTCCCGAAGCGCCGCCGCACCTCCGCCAGGTCACTCAACCGCCCCTCGGGAGCCCGGAACGTCGCGTAGCAGTAGATCCGACCGTCCGGCAACGGCGCGTAACCGAACCGCTCGCCCCTCCCCCACGTCTCCACCAGCCCCTCGACCGGATGCGCCGGAACCAACAGTCGCCACGTCGTGTAACCCGCGTAACGCGGCGCAACCGCGTCCGGCCACACGCTCCGCCGCACGACGCTCCGCAGCCCGTCCGCGCCCACGACCAGATCGCCAGCAGACGTGCCCTCGGAGTGCAGCACCGTGCCGTCCTCCGGCCTGACCTCCCTGACCTCGACACCCGAGCGCAGCGCGTTCGACGGCACCTTCTTCAGCAGCAGGTTCAGCATGTCCGCGCGGTGCAGCATCACCCACTGCCCGAAGCGCCGCTGGAGATCGGCGGCGTCGGGACGCGTCAGCCAGCCGCCGCCCGGCTCTCGCAACCCGCCGGGCGGCCCGGACGGGGCCTGCGCGCGGACCGTGTCGCCGAGGTCCAGGGTGTCCAGCGCCCGCAGCGCGTTCGGCTGCACCATCAGCCCCGCACCCACCTCCGTGAAGGCGGGCGCGCGCTCCAGCACCTCCACCTCCCAGCCGCGCCGGTGTAGGGCCGCCGCCGCGGTGAGGCCGCCGATGCCGCCGCCCACGATGATCGCTCTCATCCCGTTCCCCTTGACTCGTTAAATTTCTTTAGAGGCATTAAGGAAACATAGATGCCCTAGGATGTCAACGTGATCGTTAAGGGGACGCCATGACGCCGCCGGGGCCCGGTCGCCGGGAACGGGTGCGCCAAGGCACGCTGGCGGAGATCCGCGCCGCCGCACGCACGCTGCTGGTCGAGCGCGGGCCGGAAGCGGTGACCATCAACGCCGTCGCGCGCGAGCTGGGCATGAGCGGCCCCGCGCTGTACCACTACTACGCCGGGCGCGACGAGCTGGTCGGCGCGGTAACCGCCGACCTCTACCGCGACCTCACCGACGCCATGCGGACCGCGCGCGACACCCAAAACGAGCCCGCCCGGCAGATGATGGCCGCGTGCCGGGCACTGCGGGCCTGGGCGGTGGCACATCCCGCCGAGTTCGGCTGGATCTTCGCCGCGCCCACCCCACCGGCCGGCGAACAGAGGCCCGGCTCACTTCGCGAGCTGGCCGGGTACGACTTCGAGCAGGTCCTGCTGGAGCCGTTCCAGGAGTTGTGGAAGAGCGCCCCGTTCCCCATCGCGGCCGACGACGAGCTTGACCCGGCCGTCCGCGACCAGCTCGCCGCCTACGCCGCCCGTTTCGACCGCAAGCTGCCGCTCGGCGCGCTCCACATCTTCATGGCGTGCTGGATGAGGCTCTACGGCCTGCTCTGCATGGAGGTCCTGCACCAGTTCGACTTCGTCTACCCGAACCTCGGCCCCCTCTACGAGGAGTGCCTGCGCGACATCGCCGCGCTGCTCGGCCAGGAGGGCGCCGCCGCTCAGTGACCCGCGGTGGCGACGGAGATCGCCGCGGCGACCAGAGTCCCTTCGCTCCGGAACAGGGTCCTGGCGAGGAACTCCACCCGGAGCGGCCCCAGCCGCAGCACCCCGTCCTCCAGCGCCCCCGTGACGACCACCTCGTACGGTGGCGGCATCCCTTCCCCGAGGCGGCCGTCGATCGCATGCCTCATGAGCAGGAGCGCGTAGTAGTCGAGGTCCGATTCCACGGGCGCTTCGGAGGACGCCGCGGTCAGGCCGTCGGGCGCCCCGATCAGAGCGAGCCTCGTCCCGTCCACCACACCGCCGAACACGACCAGCTCGGCGGCGTAGTTCCGCAGGACGCCGTACCGCAGCCGGGCGACGTCCCTGACGTAGGGACCGGGCTCGGCCAGCGTCCCCACCTCGCCCGGCCCCGGCTCGGCCGGGGCCATGTAGAGGCAGCGCGAAGGCCGCCCCTCCCCACCTGATCGCATGGACACCCGCCCTCTCAGTGGCCGGTGATCATATCCGCGACACGGGCCAGGCGTGAGGTCGCCCCCTTCCTCCCCTCCCGCGCGTCGGCGACGCGGTAGAGCCGGTACATCGCCTGTACGCCCAGCCAGCGCAACGGTTCGGGCTCCCAGCGCCGCACCCGCCAGCCCACCCACGGCAGCGCCGTCAGCTCGGTGTCCTCGCGCAGCACCAGGTCGCGCAGGGTGCGGCCCGCCAGGTTCGAGGCGGCCACGCCGTGGCCGGTGTAGCCGCCCGCGTGGCCGAGGCCGGTGCGGTGGTCCACCACGGCCGTCGAGCACCAGTCGCGCGGCACGCCCAGCACGCCCGACCAGGCGTGCTCGACCGCCGCGTCACGGGCCGCCGGGAACATGCCGGTCAGCGTCTCCCACAGCGCGTCCACGGTGGCGCGGTCGGTGCGGCCCGCGTCGTCCACGCGCGAGCCGTACCGGTACGGCTTGCCGCGCCCGCCGAACGCGATGCGGTCGTCAGCGGTCCGCTGCGCGTACATGTAGTAGTGCGCCATGTCACCCAGCAGCTCGCGGCCCTCCCAACCGATCCGTTTCCACACTTCGGCCGGAAGCGGCGTGGTGACGATCATCGAGCTGTTCATCGGCAGCCAATCGCGGCGATGGCCCGGCAGCGTCGCGGTGAAGCCCTCGGTGGCACGGATGACGTGCTCGGCGGCGACCTCGCCGAACGGTGTGACGGCGGCGGCCGGGACGTTTCCCGACCGGGGCCGCAGCTCGGTGACGGGCGTCCGCTCGTAGATCTCCACGCCCAGCGCCCGCACCACCCTGGCCAGCCCCTGGACGAGCGCGGCGGGCTGCACGCGCGCACAGTGCGGACTCCACACCGCCCCCGTCGCCCCCTCGACGCGCAGACGCTCACCCGACCCCAGCAACACCAGATCGTCTTCGCCCCAACCCCAGTCCCGGCTCTCCTCCACCAGAGCCGCCAGCCGCCCCTGCTGTGCACTGTTGCGGGCGACGGTCAGCACGCCGCCCTTGGTGATGTCCGCGTCGATGCCCTCAACAGCCGCGACACGCATGATCTCGTCCACAGAGGCGAACATCGCCCGCTGCAACGCCACAGCGGCAGGCCGCCCGTGCCGCGCCGCGTACCGTTCGCGCGATCCGGCGATCTCCCCCACCGCCCAGCCGCCGTTGCGGCCGGACGCCCCGAACCCCGCGAACTCCTTCTCCAGCACGACAACCCGCAGGTCAGGCCGCGCACGCTTGAGGTAGTAGGCGGTCCACAGGCCCGTGTAGCCCGCTCCCACCACGCACACGTCGGCCGTGCGCGACCCGGGCAGCGGCTCCCACGCGTCCGGGCGGCCGAGCGCGCGATACCAGTACGACACCCCGCCATTGCCGAAGCCGGGGGCGAGCGGCGCTGTTTTCATGAGCACATTGTGGCTCATGCAACGGTTTCTGTCGCCAAACAATCATTCAACAACGAGATCCGCAATGACGTCCCGAAGAACCCGGGTATTCTGTCCCGCCCAAGTGAGTACCTGCGCCCATACCCGCCCGTACCGCCCTTCCCTACGGTCGTCACGGGAGGAACGATGCGACGACTCACCAGGACGACGGCGGCGCTGCTTCTGCTGGCGGGCGTGACCACCGGATGCGGTCTGGGCTCCACCGCCGACGACCGCAAGCAGGCCGTCGAGGTGGCCGAACGCCTCTATCCCGGCCAGCTCAAGCTGCTCGAAGCGCGCCGCCTGGTCTTCGTCACCGAGGTCACCTTCGCCGTCGTCGGCGACCCCGACGCCTTCGTGCGCTTCCAGATCAACGACGGCAAGTGCGACGGCGCGCCCTGCGAACGCAAGCTCACCCGGGTGCTCGTCCAGGCCCGCAAACACGCTGCCGACTGGCGGCTGCTGGCCCCGGCGTTCCAGGCGTGCGGGCACCCGGTGGTCGGCGTCCGCGCCGGCATCACCGAACCGTGGATCGCGGCCGAGGCCACCGAGGCGACCGCGCCCTCCCTGCTCGCCGAGCTCGGCGGCTGCGTCCGCCGCTGGACGCGCGCCCGCGCCGACGCGGGCCAGCCGCCCACCGGCGCGTCGGTGACGGTGGGCATCGTCTCCCCCGACCGGGCCCGCCGCCTGCCCGCCGCCCGGCCCGGCACGCCCACGCTGCTGCACATGACCGGCACCAAGGTCGTGCTGCCTCTCCTCGGCCACACCTACCAGGCCGCCGTCTACCAGGTGCGCGACGGCGTCGCCGAGCCGACGCCGTCCTCGTTCCGCCCCGTCCGCCCGTTCCGCGAGCAGCAGGAGTTCACCAAGAAGATCCACGCGGCGGCCATCGCCAGGCTGCGCCCGATCTATCCCGACGCGGTGCCCGCCACCTACCACGGCATCTGGTATTACGAGCGCGGCACCATGAGCCGCCTGACGGGCACCGTCCGCTTCTGCGAGCACCCGCCCGCGAAGGGCAAGAGCTGCGCGGGGGACGGCTCCGTCGCCGTCACCGCCACACCGGACGGCGACCTGCTCGAACTGGTGCGTTAGTCGCCGGACGCGCGCCGCACACACCGATCTGCGACGTACTCCACAGCCCCGCCGTCCGGGTCGCCGGAGCGGCGCGTCCCGAACCGTTCGGTCGGGTCAGCGGACGCGGCGTCCGGCCCTTGCCGCCGGTGAGCCGGTTCCAGCCGGTGGGCGATCTCGGCGTCCACCCCGCCCGGCACGGACCGGCGGTGTGACCCGGCCTTTTCGAGCAGCGGCGCGTCCGGACGCGGCAACCGCAGGCCGCGCACGGACTGCCGCCGACCCGCCGCGATGATCCCGGCGGTCCGCTCGGGCGCGGCCCGCACCACCTCGCCGACGGAGGCAGCCTGATCCATCCTCACGCCTCGCTCCCCCACTCAGGCGGCGCGTCCCCCTCAGGCACGCCCACCCGGAACACCCGCATCTGCAACGCCAGCGCCGCGTAGTACCCCACCAGCGCCACCAGCTCGACCAGCGCCGTCCGCCCGAGGGTGGCCACCGCCTCGGTGTGCACCGCGTCGGTCAGGTCCTGCTCGGCGGCGAGCTGCCGCGCCGCCTCGTGCACCACCCGCTCGCGCGCGTCGGCCAGCAACGGCGCACGCCCCTCGCGGAGCGCCGTCAGCTCGGCCTCGGTCAGCCCGGCGCGGCGGCCGAGCCGCTCGTGGGCGTGCCACTCGAAGTCCGACCGCCAGTGCGCGGCCACCACCAGCGTCGCGATCTCGCGTTCGCGGCCGGTGAAGGCGGTCTCGAAGCGCAGCGCCGCACCCAGTTCCTGGAGCGGCATGCCCACCGCCGGGCTGTAGAGCATCGCGTTGAACGGGCCCAGCAGCCGCCCGCCGCGGTCGGTGATCGGCGCGGCCCGGCGGTCGCCGCGCGGCCCGCCGGTCAGCGCGTCGTACACCGCGCGCTGCCGCTCGCTGAGGACGCCCGGCGCCAGCAGGGGCAGCCGGCCGTCGCGCCGGTGTTGCTCGTCGGGGCGCGCACCGCCCAAGGGGTCGATCACCACTGCACGGTAGGCGCTCGCCGGGAACCTCTCAAGACCCGCGCGCAAGGTGAAACCCCGGGCTCACGATGACGTATCCGTTCCGTAACAGGAGCGGGCCATCGTGCCGGAGAGGGCTTCCGCCGCGCCGACCCGAAGGAACGTTCCATGCCGCTGCTGCGCATCCGCACCGAGATCGACGACCGGCCGGGTCGCCTGGCCCTGCTCACCGCCGCGCTGGCCCGGCGCGGCGCCAACATCCTGGGCCTGTCGGTCCAGCTCGACGCCGAGGGGGTGGTGGACGAGTTCATCGTGAACGTGCCGCCCGGCGGGGCCGACGCCGAGGCGCTGCGCCGCGCGCTGGGCGAGGCGGGCGGCGTCCGCACCGCCGTCGTCCCGGCCCGCCCGCACGAGCTGATGGACGAGCCCACCCGCGCGCTGACGCTGGCCGCGCGGCTGCGCGCCGAGCCGCACGCGCTGCCGGAGGCGCTGGCCGAGCTGCTGCGCGCCGCCGAGGCGTCCTGGACGCACGCGGGCACCGACGCGGGCGGCCCCGACGAGCTGACCGTCCCGGCCGGGCACCGCCGGGTGCTGCTGCGCCGCCCCGGCCTGCCGTTCACCGCGACCGAGGCCGCGCGCGCCGACGCGCTGGTGCGCGCCGCGCTCCCCGCGACCCCGCCCCGGCCCGCCTCGCGGCGGCTGCCGCTGAACGACGGCACGCACGTGCTGGTCCGCCCGATCGAGCCGCGCGACCTGGACGCCGTACGCGCCCTGCACGAGCGCTGCTCGCTCGACAGCCGCCGGATGCGCTACTTCAGCGCCAAGCCCTGCCCGCCGCAGCGCGCCCTGGAGCTGTTCTGCGAGCCCGCGCACGGTCTCACCCTCGTCGCCGAGGGGCCCGACGGGTCCCTGCTCGCGCTGGCGCACCTGATCCACGTGCTGGACCCGGGCGTGGCCGAGCTGGCGTTCCTGGTGGAGGACGCCTGGCAGGGCCGGGGCCTCGGCCGCGCGCTGGCCGGACTGCTGCTGGCGGTGGGCCGCGACCGGGGCCTGGTGGAGCTGCGCGCGACGCTGCTCGGCGAGAACACCCGGATGCGGCGGCTGCTCACCTCGCTGGGCGGCCGGGTCCGCCCCTCCGACGAGCCCGGCATCCTGGAGGTGCGGTTGCGGCTGGACGGGCGGCCCGCGCCCGCCCCGGCCCGCCTTACCCGCCCATGACCATTCCGCTGGCAGGATTGGGCCGGTGACCGGCATCTATGACGATCCCTGGGCGTACGAGCTGGCCTGCTCGTTCCGCGACGTTCCCGCCGAGGTCGAGGTGCTGCTGGACTGGTGCAAGCGGCACCGCGTCGGCGCGGCGCTCCCCCGCACCGTGCTGGAGCTGGCGGCGGGACCGGCCGAGCACGCCCGCGAGTTCGCGCGGCGCGGCCTGACCGCGACGGCGCTGGACCTGCACCCGGCGATGTGCGCCTACGCCGACCGGACCGCCGCCGAGGCGGGCCTGTCGCTGGACGTGGTGCAGGAGGACATGACCTCCTTCGCGCTCGGCCGCCGCTTCGACCTGGTGGTGACCATGCTGGACTCCACCTCCCACCTGATGACCCTGGACGCCTTCACCGCCCACCTGGACCGCGCCGCCGAGCACCTGACCGCCGACGGCCTGTACGTGCTGGAGATGTCGCACCCCCGCGACCGGCTCGGCGACGACCCCAGCGTCAGCACCGGCTGGACGGTCGAGCGCGGCACCGGCATCGACGCCGTGCACGCCGCGGTGCGGTGGGGCGAGCCGACCGACCGGCTGGACCCGGTGACCCAGATCGCCGACGACCACGTGACCATGTCGATCACCGAGGGCGGCGCGACCCGCGTCATCCGGGACGTGGTGCCCTACCGGTTCTGGAGCGCCACCGAGCTGATCGCGGCCATCCGGCTGTCGGGCGCGCTGGAGGTGGTGGCGCAGTACGGCGACTTCGCCGAGGTGACGCTGACCGACCCGGCCGCCTGGCGCATGATCACCGTGCTGCGCCGCGCGTCCGGCGGTCCCGCCGCCGAGTAGCCGCCGAGTAGCCGACGGGCCGCCGCCGAGCAGGGGCGGGCCGCTCCACACTTGCCAGGATTCCGGATTTACGTAATTCTGGAGACATGAAGTTCTTCGCCGTCCTGATCCGATGCGGAACCCCGATCGCCGTGGCGGGCCTGCTGCTGATCCTCGTGGGATGGCTGACCACCGTCCCCCGGCTCGGGCTGGCGGGCTTCGTCCTGATCCTGCTCGGCACGATCCCGCAACTCCTGCCCGTCCGGCTCGGCGAGCGCGCGCCCGTCGCGCTGCGCAGCCCCGTCCAGGGGCGCTGGGTCGCCGTCAACAGCCCCGCCGACAAGGTGCCGAGCCACGGCACCCACGAGCTCGGCCAGTCCTACGCCATCGACCTGGTCCACGCCCCCGACCCCGCGCGCGAGTGGAAGGCCCTGGTCGGCTGGCCGCTGGCCGCCCGTCCCGCGACGTTCCCGGCGTTCGGGCGGCCGGTGCTGGCCCCCGCCGACGGCACGGTCGTCGCGGTCGGCCGCCACCAGCGCGACCACTGGAGCCGCAACTCCTGGCCCGCCCTGATCTACCTCATGGTGGAGGGCATGGTCTTCCGCTCGATCGGGTCGTTGCTGACGCTGTCGCCGGCCCGGTTCGTGCTCGGCAACCACGTGATCCTCGACCTCGGCGACGGCGTGTACGGCGTCTTCGCCCACCTGCGGCGCGGCTCGGTGCGGGTCCGGCCCGGCGACCGGGTGCGCGCCGGGGACCAGCTCGGCGAGGTCGGCAACTCCGGCAACTCCTCCGAGCCGCACCTGCACTTCCACCTGATGGACGGCCCGCACCCCATGTGGGCGCAGGGCGTCCCGTTCACCATCGAGTACCGGACCGATGACGGCGAGGCCCGCACGGGAGTGCCCGCCGGGAAGCACCCCTTCGTCGTGCCGGACCCCGCCGCCAACGCCGCCGACCCGTCCTACGGCGTGGGCGCCCAGCCCGGCATCGGGTAGGCGGCCATCAGCTCGCGGATCTCACCCGCGACACGCTCCACGACCGCTTCGTCCTGCCGCGCGGCGGCCTGCACGACCTCGTCGATCCAGGCCGCCACCCGCGGCATCTGCTCGACGCCCAGCCCGCGCGTGGTGATCGCGCCGGTGCCCAGCCGCAGGCCCGACGGGTCGAACGGCTTGCGCGGGTCGAACGGCACCGCGTTGTAGTTCAGCTCGATCCCCGCCCGGTCCAGCGCCTGCGCGGCGGGCTTGCCCGCCACCCCCTTGTTCGTCAGGTCGATCAGGATCAGGTGGTTGTCGGTGCCGCCGGAGATCAGGTCGTAGCCGCGCTCCAGCAGCGCCGCCGCCAGCGCCCGCGCGTTGGCGACGATCCGGTGCGCGTAGTCGCCGAAGTCCGGCCCCGACGCCTCCTTGAGCGCCACCGCGATCGCGGCGGTGGTGTGGTCGTGCGGGCCGCCCTGGAGGCCGGGGAAGACCGCCTTGTCGACCGCGGCGGCGTGCTCGGCGGTGGACAGGATCATCGCGCCGCGCGGGCCGCGCAACGTCTTGTGCGTGGTCGTGGTGACCACGTCGGCGTGCCCGACCGGCGACGGGTGCGCGCCGCCCGCGATCAGGCCCGCGATGTGCGCGACGTCGGCGGCCAGCACCGCACCGGCCTCCCGGGCGATCTCGGCGAACGCCGGGAAGTCGATGGTGCGCGGGATCGCGGTGCCGCCGCACCAGATCAGCTTCGGCCGCTCCTTGAGCGCCAGGTCGCGCACCTCGTCCATGTCGACGCGGCCGGTGTCGGCGCGCACCCCGTAGCGCACGGCGTTGAACCACTTGCCGGTCGCCGACACCGACCAGCCGTGCGTGAGGTGCCCGCCCATCGGCAGCGACAACCCCAGCACGGTGTCGCCGGGGTTCAGGAACGCCAGGTACACCGCCAGGTTGGCGGGCGACCCGGAGTAGGGCTGGACGTTGGCGTGCTCGGCCCCGAACAGCGCCTTGGCGCGGTCGATCGCCAGCAGCTCGATCGGGTCGACGTTCTGCTGGCCCTCGTAGTAGCGGCGGCCCGCGTAGCCCTCGGAGTACTTGTTGGTGAGGACCGTGCCGGTGGCCTCCAGCACCGCCCGCGACACGTAGTTCTCCGAGGCGATCAGCCGGATCTTCTCGTACTGCCGCCGCGCCTCGGCCTCGACCAGGTCGGCCAGGCCCGGGTCCTCGGCCCGCAGGTGGGTCAGGGTGGGTTCGTGCATGTCCGCCTCCGCGCTGTGACGCCGGGGGCGCGTTGCGGGCACCCCCGGTCAGGGGGCCCGAACACCCAGGCGCGCGGTGTGCGGACGGGATCGCTCCCCGGTGGTCGACTCCACCTTGACTGCGCCAGTCGCGTGCCGGACAGCATACAAGCAGGGGCGCCCGGGGCGGCGAGCGGTTTCTTTACGCCCGGTTGATCATGCGGGTCGCTAAGGTCGCCTGGGTGAGAACCGAGCAGCCTCGCCCAGGGCCGTCGGCCGCGGTCCTGGAGCCTCCCGTCCCGGCTCCCGCCGGACCGCGCCCGGACGCCGCCCGGCTCGGCTGGCTGGACGCCCTGCGCGGCGTCGCCGCCGTCGCGGTGGCCCTGCACCACGCCGCCTACCACTACGTGCCGGGGTTCCGCCGCGCGATGCTGGAGTGGATCGACCCCGGCGTCGCCGGGGTCCTGGTGTTCTTCGTGGTCAGCGGCTACATCGTGCCCGCCTCGCTGGAGCGCGGCGGCTCGGTGCGGCGCTTCTGGACCGGCCGCCTGTTCCGCATCCACCCGCTGCTGGTGGTGGCGCTGGCGGCGCTGCTGGTGATGCACCTGACCGGCGTGACGCGGCTGCGCGACGGCCTGGACCGCGACTTCGACCCGGTCGCGGCGACGCTGGCGCACCTGTCGATGCTCCAGGACCTGCTGGCCGTGCCGAGCGCGATCAACGTGCTGTGGACGTTGTCGTACGAGATGGCGTTCTACCTGATCGTGGTGGCGCTGTTCGCGGTGCGGCTGCACCGGCGCTCGGCCCCGATCGCGCTGGCGCTGGCGGGCTCCGGGCTGGCCCTGGCGGTCGTGCTGCCCACCGCGGCGCTCAGCCGGAACGCGGGCGTCACCCCCGTCGCGATCGGCGCGGCCGTGCTCATGGCCGCCGCGATCGTGCTGGCCTGCCTGCCCCGCACCCGCACGGCGGGCGCGCTGCTGGGCGGCGCGCTGGCGGCCGTGCTGGTGCTGCTGAACAGCCGGGTGGACCCCTGGCAGGGCCTGGTGCTGCTGGCGTTCATGTTCACCGGGACCGCCGTCTACCGGGCCGAGCGCGGCCAGATCAGGGTGCGCACGGCCGCGCTGACGGCGGCGGGCGTGCTGGCGGCGGCGCTGGCGGGCGGGGCGTGGCGGCTGCACGCCTGGGGACCGGAGATGACCGAGTGGGGCGTCAAGCGCGCCTGGCTCACCGCCGTGGTGCTGGCCGCCGCCCTGTTCGGGCTGGGCCTGGCGCTGCGGCACCGCCGGATGCCGCGCGCGCTGGTCCGGCTGGGCGTGATCAGCTACTCGGTGTACCTGCTGCACCCGGTGCTGCTGATGGGCCTGGACGCGACCGTCGGCCGTCCCGACGGCGACGACCCCGGCTACCTGCTGCTGTTCCTGGCGCTGCTGATCGCGCTGAGCGAGCTGGCCTACCGGTGCGTCGAGCGTCCCATGCAGAACGTCGGGCGGCGCGTGGGACGCCGCCTGGACGCCGCTCCGGCGGCCCAGACCGTCCCGGCCTAGGCGGGACGGCCGGAAACGCGGCACGGCCCGGCGTCCCTCGGGGGGATGCCGGGCCGTGCCGTAGGGGGCGTGCGGGTCAGCCTCGACCCGCCGCCTCCAGCGCGCGCTTCACCGCGGCGCGCTTCTCGCGCAGCTTGGCCAGCGCCTCTTCGAGGATGGCCTCGCCGTCCTCGTCGCTGCGCCGCTCCTTCACATACGCGAGGTGCGTCTTGTAGGGCTCGGTCTTCGGCGGCGCCGGGGGGTTGTCCTTGTCCTGCCCGGCCGGGAACCCGCACCGCGGGCAGTCCCAGGTGTCAGGGACCGCGACGTCGGTCGCGAAGCTCGGGCGGGTCTCGTGCCGGTTGGCACAGTAGAAGGTGACCCAGACGCGGGGGGCCGCGTCGCCGCGCTCGGCCTCTCCCATCGGGCCGGCCCCGACACGGCTGCCCCGAATCGCGTTGCCACTACCCACGGACTACTCCTCGCTCGGTGTGCCGCGCCCTGGTCCGCGCCCGCGTTTGGGGGTGCGGGCCGGCGGCGCGGCGATCGTACGTGTTGACGGCCTGCTCGGCCGGTGTCCTGCTGGCCCGGTCCTAGTTCTTGAACAGCAGCCCGAGCACGATGATCGAGGCGAACCAGATCACGCCGGTGCCCACGGTCAGGCGGTCGAGGTTGCGCTCCACCACCGACGAGCCGCCCAGGGAGGACGAGATGCCGCCGCCGAACATGTCGGACAGGCCGCCGCCCTTGCCCTTGTGCATCAGGACGAGGACCACCATCAGCAGGCTCGTGACGATGAGCACGATGGACGTTGCGATGATCACAGTTCAGCGCCTTTTCTGGCCACCCCCGCTGACGCGGGGCTTGTCGTATGCAAGGACGGAGGATCGAGCCGGACGGTTTACCCGTCCAGCACGAAGGGTACGACGAACTCCCCGCTGGTTCGGCAAGAACCCCCGGGACACGCCCGAATTGATCAGAACTGATCAGTTCTGCTCACGCGGGCAGGTCGCGGTACCGGCAGATCTTGACGAACTCCCCGGCGTCCAGGCTGGCGCCTCCGACCAGCGCGCCGTCCACGTCGGCCTGCGCCATGATGCTGGCGACGTTGGAGCCCTTCACCGACCCGCCGTACAGTACCCGCACCTGGTCGGCGGTCTCGGCGTCGTAGAGGTCGGCCACCTGGGCGCGGATCGCCGCGCAGACCTCCTGCGCGTCCTGCGGGGTGGCGACCTTGCCGGTGCCGATCGCCCAGACCGGCTCGTAGGCGATCACCAGGGTGCGGACCTGGTCGGCGGGGATCTTCTGCAGCGCGCCGGTGACCTGGCTCAGGCAGTGCCCCACGTGCTCGCCGGCCTCGCGGACCTCCAGGCCCTCGCCGACGCACACGATCGGGGTGATCTCGTGCTTGAGCGCGGCCCGCGCCTTGGCGTTGACCAGCGCGTCGTCCTCGCCGTGGTACTGGCGGCGCTCGGAGTGGCCGACCGCCACGTAGGAACAGCCGAGCTTGGCCAGCATCGCGCCGGAGATCTCGCCGGTGTAGGCGCCCGACTCGTGCGCGGAGACGTCCTGCGCGCCGTAGACGATCGACAACTTGTCGGCGTCGACCAGGGTCTGCACCGAGCGGATGTCGGTGAACGGCGGCAGCACCGCGATGTCCACCGCGTCGAAGTCGGCCTCCTTCAGGCCGAACGCCAGCTTCTGGACGAGCGCGATCGCCTCGAAGTGGTTGTTGTTCATCTTCCAGTTGCCGGCCATCAGGGGCTTGCGGGCCGGTGCCTTGGCTGCCATGGGGGTCAGTCCTCCAGTGCCTGAAGACCGGGCAGCGTCTTGCCTTCGAGGTATTCGAGGCTGGCGCCGCCGCCGGTGGAGATGTGGGAGAAGGCGTTCTCGTCGAAGCCGAGCCGGCGGACCGCGGCGGCCGAGTCGCCGCCGCCGACCACGGTGAACGCGCCGGAGTCGATGAGGCCCTGGGCGACCGCGCGGGTGCCGTGGGAGTAGGGCTCCATCTCGAACACGCCCATCGGGCCGTTCCAGAACACGGTCTTGGCGTCGGCGAGGCGCGCGGCGAACCGCTTGCCCGACTCGGGGCCGATGTCCAGGCCGAGCCGGTCGGCGGGGATCGCGTCGGCGGCGACCACGTCGTGGTCGGCGTCGGCGGCGAAGGCGGTGGCCGCGACGATGTCGACCGGCAGCACGAACTCCACGCCGTTCTCCTCGGCGCGGCGCAGGTACTCGCGGACGGTGTCGAGCTGGTCCTCCTCCAGCAGGCTCTTGCCGACCTCGTGGCCCTGGGCCTTGAGGAAGGTGAAGACCATGCCGCCGCCGATGAGGATGCGGTCGGCCTTGCCGAGGAGGTTGTCGATGACGCCGAGCTTGTCGGAGACCTTGGAGCCGCCGAGCACGACGGCGTAGGGGCGCTCGACCTCGGCGGTGAGCTTCTTGAGCACCGCGACCTCGGTCGCGATGAGGCCGCCGGCGGCGTGCGGGAGGCGCTGGGGGACGTCGTAGACGCTGGCGTGCTTGCGGTGCACGGCGCCGAAGCCGTCGCCCACGTACAGCTCGGCGAGGGCGGCCAGCTCGTCGGCGAACGCGCCGCGCTCGGCGTCGTCCTTGCTGGTCTCCCCGGCCTCGAACCGCAGGTTCTCCAGCAGCGCGACCTGGCCGTCGGCCAGGCCCTCGGCGGCGGCGCGGGCGGAGTCGCCGACCACGTCGGTGGCGAAGACGACGTCTGAGCCCAGCAGCTCGCCCAGGCGGGCCGCGACGGGGGCCAGGGAGAACTCGGGCTTCACTTCGCCCTTGGGACGGCCCAGGTGGGCGCAGACGATGACGCGCGCGCCCCCGTCGCGCAGGGCCTTGATCGTCGGCACGCTGGCCCGGATGCGGCCGTCGTCGGTGATCTTGCCGTCCTCCAGGGGGACGTTCAGGTCGGTGCGGACCAGCACCCGCTTGCCGGTGACGTCGAGGTCGTCAATGGTGCGCATCGAAACGCGGTGTCCTTCCGGATACACAGCCGCCGTGCCCGCCCGGCCGTCGCGGGGACGGCGGGGCGGGCACGGCGGAGGGGCGGATCAGAGCTGGGAGCCGACGAGCTTCACGAGGTCGGCGAGGCGGTTGGAGTAGCCCCACTCGTTGTCGTACCAGCCGACGACCTTGACCTGGTTGCCGATGACCTTGGTGAGGCCGGCGTCGAAGATGCACGACGACGGGTCGGTCACGATGTCGGAGGAGACGATCGGGTCCTCGGTGTAGGTCAGCACCCCGGCCAGCGGGCCGGACTCGGCGGCGGCCTTCACCGCGGCGTTGACCTCCTCGACGGTGGTCTCGCGGCCGACCTCGACGGTCAGGTCGGTGGCCGAGCCGGTGGGGATCGGCACGCGCAGCGCGTAGCCGTCCAGCTTGCCCTTCAGCTCCGGCATGACCAGCGCGATCGCCTTGGCGGCGCCGGTGGAGGTCGGCACGATGTTGAGGGCGGCGGCGCGGGCGCGGCGCAGGTCCTTGTGCGGCGCGTCCTGGAGGTTCTGGTCCTGGGTGTAGGCGTGGATGGTGGTCATCAGGCCCTTCTCGATGCCGAAGGTGTCCTGGAGGACCTTGGTCATCGGGGCCAGGCAGTTGGTGGTGCAGGAGGCGTTGGAGATCACCGTGTGCGCCGCCGGGTCGTAGGAGTCGTCGTTGACGCCCATCACGATCGTGACGTCCTCGTTCTTGGCCGGGGCCGAGATGATGACCTTCTTGGCGCCGTTGTCGGCGTGCACGCGCGCCTTGGTGGCGTCGGTGAAGAAGCCGGTGGACTCCACGACCACGTCCACGCCCAGCTCGCCCCACTTGAGGTTGGCGGGGTCGCGCTCGGCGAACGCCTTGATCGCCTGGCCGCCGACGATGATCTCGTCCGCGGTGGCCTTCACCTCTTCGGGGAAGCGGCCGAGGATGCTGTCGTACTTGAGCAGGTGGGCGAGGGTGGCGTTGTCGGTCAGGTCGTTGACCGCCACGATCTCGATGTCGGCCCCGCTCGCCTTGACCGCGCGGAAGAAGTTGCGGCCGATCCGGCCGAACCCGTTGATGCCTACTCGGATGGTCACGGAACGGCTCTCCTCGTACGTCGTCTCGCCCGGTGCGATCCGGGCCCGCTAACTACGGTGGAACAGGGGTCTCCCCCGCCTCCGACCCTATCGAATCCCGGCCCTGTGACCTGCCACCGGGCGCGTGGAACGGGCGGGTGAGTCGCCCTCCCCCGCACGGGGGAGCGCACCTGCCCCGGTGGGGGTCTAGACCTGTCTGTCTAGACCAATGCCCCGCTCGCCCTGCCCGGCCGGGCGGCGGACCCGCACGGACCGGCGTTCTGCCCCTTTCATCACCGACATCACGTTTGACGCCGACAGCGGAAGCGCTACGGCAAAGTTCACAAATCCGTCAGCGGGACAGGTCATTGGCCCCTTGTCCCGCCCCGGAGCCGGAACGGCTGCCCTGGCCCCTTGGGAGTCCGGACAGCCGTCCCGTACCGCGCCTCGCAGGGCACCGGCCCCAGATCCTGTCTCAAATACCTCGACCATCACGCGA